>CAZJZD010000004.1:0-102518 GCA_964550405.1 uncultured Hydrogenophaga sp.
CGACGCAGGAGGCCTTTGCCGGCGGCTGGTTCCACAGCGGCGACCTGGCGGTGCAATACGCCGACGGCTATTTCAAGATCAAGGACCGCAGCAAGGACATCATCATCTCGGGCGGCGAGAACATCTCGTCCATCGAGGTGGAAGACGTGCTCTACCGCCACCCCGACGTGCTGGCCGCTGCGGTTGTGGCGCGGCCGGACCCGAAGTGGGGCGAGACCCCCTGCGCCTTCGTCGAGCTCAAGTTCGGCGCCTACACCACGCCCGAGGACATCGTGAAGCACTGCAAGCAGCACCTGGCCGGCTTCAAGGTGCCGCGCTACGTGGTGTTCGGCGAACTTCCCAAGACCAGCACCGGCAAGATCCAGAAGTTCGAGCTGCGCAAGCGCGCGGGGTCGGCGTCGGCCATCGACGTCTAGGAACTGACCACCCCCGCGCCGCACCTACGGTGCGGCACCCCCTCAAGGGGGCAACGCGAGCGGCCCGGCGAAGCCGGTTCCGCCGCGTTCTGGCGCGGTCACTTCGTGCGGGGCACGTGCGCTCAGTCCCCCGACACCACACCCTCGCGCCGCGGGTCGGCGCCGCCCAGCCAGCCGCCGTCCGATGAGCGCTGCAGCGCCTGCAAGCCGCTGGTCATGGCGGTCTCGTTCACGGTGTGGCCCCGGTCGCGCAGCGCCTGCACGGTGGCCGGGTCGAAGCGCTTTTCCTCCAGCATCACCGGGCCACCGAGGGTGCCGAAGTTGGGCAGGTCGATGGCCGCCTGCGGGCTCAGGCCACCCTGCAGCGTGGCCAGCAGCGTCTTGGCCGTGAAGTGGATGATCAGCGCTCCGCCTGGACTGCCGGCGCTCATCAGCAGCTGGCCGCTGTCCCGGTCGAACACCAGTGTGGGTGACATGGACGAGCGCGGACGCTTGCCGGGCTCCACCCGGTTGGCGATGGGCTGGCCTTGCGCGTCGGCCGGCGCGAAGCTGAAATCGGTGAGCTGGTTGTTGAGCAGGAAGCCACCCGCACGGCCCTGGCCGGTGTTGACCATCAAGCGGGAGCCGAATCCGGCTTCGATGGTGGTGGTCATGGCCAGTGCGTTGCCGAAGCGGTCCACGATGCTGATGTGACTGGTGCCGTACTCGGTCTGCTCGGGCATGGACGCGAACGCCAGTGAGGCGCCGCCTGGCCGGCCGGGGCCGACCTGTGGTGCCCGGACCGGTGTGATGAGCCGGGCGCGTTCGTCCAGGTAGCGCGTGTCGAGCAGGCTGTTCCAGTTTCCTGCGGGCGCCGCCACGAAGTCTGGATCGGCCAGATACTGAGCCCGGTCGGCAAAAGCCAGACGCGAGGCCTCCATGTAGGTGTGCAGCCAGTCGGCGCCCGGGGTGCCGTTCAGCGGTGTGCCGCCCCGCGGGGTACGGGCGAGCAAACCCATGATCTGACCCACGGCGACAGCGCCCGAACTCGGGGGCGGGAAGCCGCAGATGCGCAGCATGCGCTGCACGGCCCGGTGATCGAAACACAGCGCCTCGCGTTCCCTCGGCTGGTAGTGCTTCAGGTCATCGGCCGACAGCGTGCCCGGCATGACCGGGTGCTGCTGCACTTTGGCGACGACGGCGCTGGCCACTGCCCCTTCGTGCAGCGCGCGAGGACCCTGCGCGGCGATCTCGCGCAGCACCGCGGCCAGTTCGGGGTTTTTCAGCACATGGCCCACGGGGTGGGGCGTGCCGTCGGCGCGGTAGAAATAGGCCGCTGCCACCGGATCGGCCTTGAGGGCGGTCTCGGTGGCCAGCAGGCCGTTCAGGCGCGGGCTGACGGCAAAACCGTTTTCGGCCAGTTCGATGGCGGGGTCGAACACGCGCCCCCACGGCAGCTTGCCGTGCTGCCGGTGCGCCTGCGCGAGCATGGCCACCGCACCGGGCACGCCGACCGAACGGCCAGAGGTCACGGCCTGCATGAAAGACAGGGGTTTGCCGTCGGCATCCAGAAACATCTGCGGCGTGGCGCTGGCCGGGGCGGTTTCGCGGCCATCGAAAGCCTGCACCCGGCGGCCATCGAAGTGGAGCAGGAACGCACCGCCGCCGATGCCGCTGGACTGCGGCTCCACCAGGGTCAGCACCATCTGCACGGCGATGGCGGCATCCACGGCGCTGCCACCCGCACGCAAGATGCGCTGTCCCGCTTCGGCGGCCAGCGGATTGGCGGCGGCCACCGCCTGCTGGCGGAAAACCCAGCCGGGCTTGGCCTGCAGGCCGGTGGCGGATTCGGGCTGTGCCGGTGACGGTGCCACGCCGGTAGACCGGAGCGTGCCCGTCGGGCCGGCACAGGCTGCCATGATCGCGCTGATCAACAGGATCAGCACACGAGAGGTCGGGGCTGTTGTGCAGTCTGTCATGGAGTGCTCCCTTGAGTGAATGAACAAAGCCAGGGCTTGCGCGCGGTCGCACCACTGCCCTGGTGATTCGGCTGGGAGACCATACAGGCAAGCCACCCCGGCGACAAGGAAGCCGCTGCTGTTGCCGATGTCTTCGTCACCTGCCCTTGTGCAAGCGGTCGTGGTGAACAGGGCCGACGGCTACCAGTAGACGACGGTCGTCAGCCGCCGACACCGCTGGCATCTCGGGTCAGGGTCGCCGGCTGGTTATCGGGCCGAAACGGCGGACTTGGGTGCCCGATCGACCGGGCACGCCTGGGCCTTGCCCCAGGAGCCTTCACAGATGCGGCGCTGGCACAGCAGGGTTTCGATGGCGTCACGGGACTGGCAGGACTGGACCAGATCGGCGATGGTCTGGGGCGATCGGGTGGGGACCGCCTTCCCACCCCCGTCGTTGAGGTGCTTCATGATCGCGTTGAGCAGCTCCACGTCGGGGTCCTGCTTGCCGGTCGCGGGTTGCGCCGCCGCCGCAGTTCTGGGGGGCGTTCCGGAGCTAACCGGCTTTTGCACCGCCACCACTTTGGCGGGGGTCGGTGGTGTCGCGGTCGGCTTCTTGGCCTGTGGTTTGCTGGCCTCCGATACCTTGGTGGTTCGGGTGGTCCGCGCGACGGGAGCCGAGGCCACTGCGGCAGTGACCGGCGTCTCGCTCGGCACGGCGGCGGGCGCCGTGTCTGTGCTCGCCAGCGCGCTGAAGGGATCCTGTCCCACGGGCCGCGGCACCACAGGACTGACAGCCGGATCTTGCTCGGGCGGCGGGGGGGTAACCGGGGGCGGTGCAGGCTGGGGTGCCGGTGCTGGGACAGGCTTCGCGACGGCGACCTGTTGTGCTGGCGGTTCGGGCGCCAGCGCCTGCCGGTTGAACCAGGTCCAGGTCAACGCTGCTGCCAACGGCAGCAGCAGCCAGACCAGGCGGGAGGGGCTGGCCTTGGGCGTCGTCCCACCCGTTCTGGGGGAAACCGTGTCCAGGATGTTGTGCCCCTGGGGGACTGCGCCAGCCTTGAGCAGGCTGGGGCGGGCCGCGCCACCGGTTGCTGGACGGTCATGGATTCCGGTCGTGCCCACTGGCGATGTCCCCCTGTTTGTGAGTTCCGGCTCGGTCATCGCGGGACCGGCTCGCCGAGTGATTTTGGCATACTCAAGAACGCTATCCGGGGGGCGGAACCGGGCTTTTAATAGTTCAAAATACTGCCTGTGGACATGATTCTGCTTCTGGGGGGGTACTTCGTGCTGGTCACTTCGGGCCTGGCATTGTTGTTCTTGCCCGGTGCACGTTCGACGGCGGCTGGCGGTTGGCGCAAGGGATCTGATCGCCTGACCCGGTGGGTGCAGCAACTGCAACAGGCCGGTCAGTTGCGCATCGAGCAGACCGGCGGTGGCGGCATGCGCCTTCTGGCCCGTGTGCTGGGCTGGACATCACGCCATGTGCGCTGGATCCTGGTGGCCTTGCTGGTGCTGATGCTCGTGCCCCTGGCCGCAATGGTGTGGCGACACTGGTACCAGATCGAGACATTCGATCACACCGACATGCGGATTCCTGACGAGCGCGTCGCGGCACTGCTCGCCGGCGAGCGGCTGGTTCCACCGGCCCCCTTGCCACCCGAGGTGTTCACCACCCGCGAGGTGGAGTTGGCGCGACCCCTGGTGCGGTATGCCAGTCGCGACTGGTCGCTGCTGGACGCCGAGTTTGCGCAGCGACTGCTGATGGTCTATCGCATCATGCGTGAACAGCATGGCTACGAGATGGTGCTGATCGAGGGTTATCGCAGCCCGCAGCGCCAGGAGCAGCTGGCCGCCCTGGGAGGGCACGTCACCCGTGTGGGTGCATTCCGCAGTTACCACCAGTTCGGGCTGGCCGCAGACAGTGCCTTCATGCGGGATGGTCAGGTGATCATTTCCGAGCGCGATCCCTGGGCCATGCGTGGCTACCAACTCTATGGCGAGGTTTCGGCGTCGTTGGGGCTGACCTGGGGCGGTGGCTGGAAGAGCCTGAAGGATCTCGGTCACGTCGAGTTGCGCCGGCCCGGGGTGTTGCAGCGCGCGGCGGGGGAATCGGCTCCGGCAACGGGTTACGAACAGTGATTGTTTGCCGGGTCCCTGCGTGGAGCCGGCTTTTGGGTAGCGTTATTCAGGGAGATCCAACATGGGAAGACCATTCATTCTTGTCGGTGACAAGACCAGTCATGGTGGTGTGGTGGTGCAGGGTTCGCCGGAGAGCACGGTCGACGGTATTCCCATCGCCCGCGTCGGCGACAAGGTCACCTGCCCCAAGCGAGGACATGGTGGCACCACCGTGATCGCTTCGGGCGACCCCACCTGCATCATCGACGGCCAGCCGGCCGCCCGGCATGGCGATACCACCGCCTGTGGTGCAACGCTGCTCTCTTCGCAGGCCAACGCCGTCGACTGATCCCCCGTAGAGGGGTGCGTTCCGCTCCCCTGTTCACAAGCGCATAGCGTCCGTTTTGCGGGTGCTGCGACAGGAATCCCTCAATTGAGCAAGATGTTTCGGGCCATGGCCTTTCTGGTGGCGGTGTGTTGCCTCACCTGGGTGGTCGTTCTCTGGTGGTGGCAACGCACCGGGCACAGTGCCGAGGTAGCGGACCTGTTCCTCTACCTGATCCTGTTGCCCCTGCTTGTCGCCATCGTGCTGCTGGGTCTTCGCTGGGCCTGGCAACGCCGTGTGGCCGCACAGGCTGCCGCGGCCGCCGCTGCGGTTTCGGGCGCTGCAGCTGGTGCAGGGGCGCCTGTGCCCCTGGTCACGGCCGACGAGCAGGCGCGTCAGGCGGTGACCCAGCTGGTGCTGGCCAGCGTGTGCTGCGTGTCAGGTGACCAGGTCGGTGATCTGCTGGAGGCCGCAGCGGCCGGCAAGCCGCTGCCCCAGCCCGATCCCCAGCTGAGCAACGACGAGGGGCTGCCTGTGCTGTGCGCACGCATCCCGGACAAGGTGCTGGATCTGGAGGCGGTGCGCGCCGATCTGACCAGCGTGCTGGAAAGGGTGCGCTCCGAGGTCGGCGCCCACCACGAGCCCGATGATCATGTGTGGCGGGCCCTGGCGACGCTGGCACCGGTGCTGGGTGCGCATCGCGACTGGTTGTGGTCTTTGCACCAGGCCCATCTGGCGGCACAGGAAGACGTGGGGGCCTCGCTGGAGCGGCTGCCACCGTCCCAGCGTCCGCCGCTGCCGTTGGTCAAGGTGTTGTTGGGCTGCCCTGCCCACTGGGGGCCCCTGGAGCAGGCGCTGCTCAAGGCATGGGCGGTCCGTTGCATGGACACCGATCAGGTCCGTCTGTCCCGGGTCTGTACGCTGGACTTCAGTGTCCTGGCTGGCACGGGCGAGGAGCTCTGGCTTCGGGCCGACCAGACCAGCCATGGTGCGGCGCGTTCGCCGTGGCTGCTGGTGGCCGCCTGTGACAGCGAACTGTCCGACGCGCGGATCGAGGCGCTTGCCGCTGGCCGGCATCTGTACGACGCATCCCGGCGTCCCGGTGGATGCATGCCCGGCGAGGCCGCTGCAGCCGTGCTGCTGGCATCAGCTGACTGGACGCCGCCGGAAGACTTTGATCTGGCGGCGGTTCGTCTGCACCGGCCGGCGCTGTTGCGCCGCGAGAAACCGGTCGAAGCCGCTGGCAGGGTCGCCCACGCTGAGCTGTCCGCGGCCCTGCAGCAGTCCCTTTCTGCAGCCCTTGTCGAGCCGCAGCAGGTGGGCATGCTGGTGTGCGATGCCGACCTGCACTCGAACCGCAGCGCCGAGCTATACGGACTGGCGGTCGAGTCCCTGCACCAGCTTGACCCGGTCGAGGACCTGCGGCTGCTGGGGCGTATCACCGGGCGCACAGGTACTGCAGCCCCCCTGTTGCTGATCGCTGCGGCAGCCGATGCCGCACGCAGCACCAAGAAACCGACGCTGGCCCTGTCGATGGGCGATGCCTTGCTCCGCATGGCCCTCGTGCTCAAACCCTCGGCCGAGGGTGAGCCCGACGCCGCCTGAACTCTCCACTGAAAGCCGTTCATGAACCGATTCTGGTCCTTCCTGTTTGACATGCGTACCCTGGGTGTGATCGGGATACTGGCGCTGCTGGCGTTTCTCTTCCTGGGGGCGAGCGCGCTGGAACTGGGGCTGATCTACGCCGGTCTGGCACTGGGGCTGATCCTGCTGATCTGGTTGATCGTCTGGATGGTCCAGCGGGTGCGTGCCCACCGGGCGAGCAAGGCGCTGGAGAAGGCCATCGAGGAGGACGTCGACGACGCCCGCAAGTTCACGCCGGGCAAAAACCAGGCGGAGTTCGATGCGATTCGCACCCGCATGGCCGAGGCGGTCAAGACCATCAAGGGCTCCAAACTGGGCCAGACCACGGGTCGTTCCGCCCTGTACGAGCTGCCCTGGTACATGGTGATCGGCAATCCCGCTGCGGGCAAGAGCACCGCGGTGGTCAAGTCGGGCCTGAAGTTCCCGTTTGCCGACAAGTCGGGCAACATCATCCAGGGCATCGGCGGTACCCGCAACTGCGACTGGTTCTTCACCACCGAAGGCATCCTGCTGGACACCGCCGGGCGCTATTCGGTGCATGAAGAGGACCGCAGTGAGTGGATGACCTTTCTGTCGCTGCTCAAAAAGCACCGCAGCAAGGCACCCATCAACGGCGTGATCATCGCGGTCAGCGTGGCCGAGCTGGCCGGTTCACGGCCCGACGCCGCCATTCAGCTGGCCAAGAACCTGCGCCAGCGGGTGCAGGAGTTGACCGAGACGCTGGAGATCTTTGCACCGGTTTATGTGCTGTTCACCAAGGCCGACCTGATCCCGGGCTTCCAGGCGTTCTTCGACGCCAGTGACGAGCGCGAGCGCGGCAAGGTGTGGGGGGCAACGCTGCCCTATGAGACGGAACACAAGGCCGACGTGGTCGAGCAGTTCGACTTGCGTTTTGACGAACTGCGCGAGGGCCTGACCGAGCGGATGCTTTCGATCATGTCGCTCAACCGCGGCCAGGGCATGGCGCCGGGGTTGCTGTCTTTCCCGCTGGAGTTCGCGACCATCAAGCCGGCGTTGCGCTCGTTCCTGGCCACCCTGTTCGAAGAAAACCCATACCAGTACCAGCCGGTGTTCCGCGGGTTCTACTTCACCAGCGCGGTTCAGGAAGGTGAGGCGTTCAGCCGGGTCAACCAGTCCATGACCGAGCAGTTCGAGTTGAGTCCGCCGGTGGACGGTGAACGCAGCAGCGCACACGTGGGCGAACCGTTCTTCCTGCGAGAACTGTTTTCCAAGGTCATCTTTGCCGACAAGAACCTGGTGCGTCAGTACACCAGTCGCACCAAACAGCGTCTGCGCATGCTGACGTTCGGCCTGGCCGTGCTGGTCCTGGCGCTGGCGCTGGCCGGGTGGGGAGCCGCCTACATCGGCAACCGTCAACTCGTCGAGGGGGCGATGGCCGATCTGGACAAGGCGGTGCGACTGCAGTCCGACCGGGTGGACCTGGCGTCACGGCTGGAGGCCATGGAAGTGCTGCAGGACCGCATCCGCCAGCTCGAGCGCTGGCGCGAGGAACGCCCATGGACGGTTGGCCTCGGCCTGTATCAGGGCGATGCCATCGAGCAGAAGCTGCGGCAGGAGTACTTCCAGGGCGTACGTCAGCTGATGCTCGAGCCGGTGACCGCCAACCTGGAGAAGTACCTCGCCGACGTCAATCGAAACGCCAGCAAGCTCCAGCCCATGACCCGGACGCCGGAATCCGCTGCGGTGTCGGTGGCGGCGGTCACCCCCGCCACCGGCGACGGGTTCGTGCAGGCATCCGCCACGAATGTCGAAGACGCCTACAACGCGCTCAAGACCTATCTGATGCTGGGTGACAAGCAGTACATGGAGTCGGGCCACCTGGCGGACCAGCTGACCCGTTTCTGGCGCAGCTGGCTCGAGAACAACCGTGGCTCCATGCCCACGGCTCGCCTGATCCAGAGCGCCGAGCAGATCGTTTCCTTCTCGCTGGAGAACCTGCAGTCGCCCGACTTCCCGGTGATCCAGAACAACTTCGGCCTGCTCGACCAGACGCGTGAGAACCTTCGGCGCGTGGTGCGCGGCATGCCGGCACGCGAACGCGTCTACAGCAGCATCAAGGCCCGGGCGTCGACCCGCTACGCACCGGTCACGGTGGCGCGATTGGTGGGCGACCGTGAACTCCAGTCGGTCACCGGCAGTTATGCCATCCCTGGCACCTTCACCCGCGAGGCGTGGAGTGAGTACATCGAGGATGCCTTCAAGAAGGCCGCCAACGAAGAACTGCAGAGCGTGGACTGGGTCCTCAAGACCTCTTCGCGTGATGACCTGTCGCTTGAAGGCAGCCCGGACCAGATCCGCAAGACCCTGACCGACATGTACAAGCAGGAGTACGTGGCTGAATGGCGGCGCTTCCTGCAGGGTGTGAACGTGGTGGAGTTTCAGAACTTCGACGACGCCGTGCGCCACATGGACCAGCTGGGCGACGCCGGTCGGTCGCCGGTCAAGCAGCTGATGGAGGCGCTCTACGACCAGACCTCGTGGGACAACCCTTCCATCCTCAACGAACGGCTGGGCCGTACCCAGGCCGGTTTCATGACCTGGTTCAAGCAGACCATCCTGCGCCAGGCACCGTCGAAGGTGGACGTGGACATCAAGCTGTCGGCCGACCGGGCGGAGATTCCCATGGGCCCGATCGGCAAGGAGTTCGCGGCGCTGCAGCGGGTGATGATGAGTCGCGACAACAGTCCGACCTTGCTCAAAGGCTACCTCGATTCGCTGGGCAAGCTGCGCTCCAAGTTCAATCAGATCAAGAACCAGGGCGATCCGGGGCCTGCGGTCAAGGCCTTGATGGCCAGCACCCTGGACGGTGGCGACTCCGAGCTGGCGGACGTTCTCAAGTACGTGGACGAGCAGATGCTGGTGGGCATGACGGAAAGCGCTCGTGCGTCGCTGCGTCCCCTGCTGGTGCGCCCGCTGGTGCAGGCCTTTGCGGTCATGACCCCACCGGTGGAGACCGAGCTCAACCGCCTGTGGGTGGCGCAGGTGCACGAGCCGTTCTTGCGCACGCTGGCGGCCAAGTACCCCTTCGACACCACGTCCCGCATCGAGGCCGGGCCGACCGAGATTGCCAAGGTTTTCGGCGCTGAAGGCGCCATTGCGAAGTTTGCGAACGAAGGGCTGGCGACGCTGGTGGTGCGGCGCGGCGACACCATCGTGCCGCGCACCTGGGCCGATGTGGGCATTCGACTGAACGACGCCTTTGTTCAGGGCTACCCCAGCTGGGTGGCACCGCTGGAGGGCGTCTCCGGCGGGGCGGGTGCTGCCGGCGCAGCGCCTGCCGCCTCACAGACCGTCTTCCAGATCCTTCCCGGCGGTGCGCCCGGCGTGCTGGAGTACACCCTTGAAATCGATGGGCAGACCCTGCGCTACCGCAACATGGCGGCGGCCTGGACCAACTTCACCTGGCCCAACCCTGGCGGTACACCTGGCGCACGCATCACCGCCGTCACGAACGACGGTCGCTCGGTGGAAGTCTTCAACGAGCCAGGCCGCTTCGGTCTGGAACGACTCTTTGCGGCCGCCCGGAAGAGCAAGACGGCGGATGGCCACAACGAGCTGACCTGGACCCGTGACGGTGTTTCGGTGATGGTGCAGCTGCGCATCATTTCCCAGCCCGGTGCCAGCGCCCAGGCCTCGGGCGCCGGACAGACGCGGGCTTCCGGTGGGCTGGTGGGCCTGAGCCTGCCGGCACAGGTGGCCGGCGGTGCGGATCGTCCAGTGGAAGGGGCTGCAACCCTGCGCCCGACGGCCGTCGGAACCGCGCCGACCGCTGTCAACCCGGGTCAATGACATGAGCGATCTCAATTCTCTGCTCTATTTCGGCAAGGTCCCGGGGCGCGGTGACTTCGTGCGCAGCACCGCCCATCCGGCCCTGATCCAGTCGCTCGACCGCTGGTTGAGCTCAGGCATTGAGCTGATGGCCGAAGACGCCCACTGGAAGGGCATCTACGATCAGGCGGACGCGGCGCACTTCGTGATGATCAGTGCGCACCGGCACACTGCGGTCGCCGGTCATATCGTGCCCAGTGTGGATCTCTCCGGTCGGCGCTTTCCCCTGCTCACCGCCACGGCCATCGAAGACCAGCGGGGTCCCGACCTGATGGCCATTGGCCCGCTGATGCTTCAGCCGGCCTGGCTGGCCCTGGCCGAGGCAGCGGCCAGGGCGCGGCGGGCCAGTGAGGAGCAAGTACCGGCGGTGCTGACAGCGTTTGCGCAGGCACGGGTGCCCGCATTGCAGACACCCGACGAGGCGCGTCAGCGCTATCGTGATTTCCTGGAGTCCAGCACGCTGGGCGGTTTGCAGCAGGACATCGGCGCAGCCGGTGGCACCATCGATCTGCGCCAGATCTTGCTGGCGCTCGGTCTGCTGCTGCAGCCGGTGATGAACAGCGGTGGCCAGACCATCGAAAAAGGCCTGTGTCTGCCGTTGCCGCGCGACGAGTCCGCCCGCTTCGTCGTGGCTGCGTTCTGGATGGATGTGGTCTCCCGTTTTCTGTTGCGCAGCACGCACGACCTGACCCTCTTCATGCCGCGCGGCGTCAACCACCGACCGTCTCTCATGATCGCCTTCTCGGCGGGCGCTGCCAACGTCTTGCAGGGGCTGCTCGATCCCCGTGTCACCCCCGAGGTGTTCATCTCGCTCGATGCGTCGCCCTGGGTGGAGGACTATGTGTCCAACGACTATGCCCTGAAGAAGCTTTCGACCTATCTGTTGACACCGCAGCTGTCGCTGGCCCAGTTGCTGACCTCATTTCAAGAAGCCTTTCTCGGGAGTTGAACCATGCGCTCTAGTTCGTTTCTGTTGCCGGTTGCCTTGGCGGCGTGGCTCCTGTTTTCTGCCGCCGCGCCGGCGCAGACCGCTGACGCACCAGTGGTCCGCCGTGGCCCGGTCGTGGTGTCGGGTGTGGTGCCGGATGAGGCCACACGCCAGACCATCCTGGCACGGGTGCGCGAGGTGTATGGCCGCGATCAGGTGGTGGACCAGCTGGGCGTGGCCCCAACCAGCATGCCGCCCAATTGGGCCGATAACGTGAAGAAACTCATCGCCCCCGAGCTGCGCGCCGTCCAGCGTGGCCACCTCAAGGTCACCGGCAACGAAGTGGAACTCGTCGGCGAGGCGGAAAGCGTGGCCTTGCGCGAGAAGATCGGCTCGCAGGTCACGGCCAGTCTGAACCCCACCTACACCGTCCACAACCGTCTGCAGGTGGTGGAGCCGGTTCAGGCGCGCATCGACAATGTGCTCGAAGGCAAGATCGTCGAATTCGAGTCGGGCAGCGCTATCCTGAGTCCGGTCGGCCGTCAGGTGCTGGACGAACTGCTGCCGGTGCTCAAAGGCCTGGATGGCAAGAAGATGCAGGTGACCGGGCACACCGATGCATCGGGGGCGCGCCTGGCCAATGTGGCGCTCAGCCGCAGCCGTGCGACCGCGGTCAGGGACTACCTTGTCAGCCAGGGGCTGCCCGGGGCCAACATCCTGACCGAGGGCTTGGGGCCGGACCAGCCGCTGGTGAGCAATGCCACCGCAGAAGGGCGAGCCAAAAACCGCCGTATCGAGTTCAAGATCCTGAACTGAGACGGGTGCCACAGCTTCCGCTGGGCTTGGGTCCGATCACGCCTGCGGCGGCGGTTCAACCCCCAGCAGCTCTTCGATCTGCGCCAGCGACGCCTGGTCTTTGAGCACGCTGCGCAACCACTGATGCAGTGGCACTTCGCCCCACTTGGCGGCCTTGTCGGCCAGATAGGCCACCGGGCTGTGAGGCTCGGTGCTGCGGAAGTACTCGGCCACCTGGCGCAGCTGAGCCAGGGCCTGGGCACGGGTGGCGGGGGCACCGACGGTGAACCCGGGTGCCGGGTGACCCGAGGCTTCCACGGTCGGGATCACGTCAGCGCTTTCCGCATCGGCGGCCTGCAACAGTCCCCGTTCCTTGGCAAAGCGTTTGAGCAGGTGCTGCGTGTCCTGCAGCGCCGTGCGGGCGTTGCTGAAGTTCGGACCGTTCACACCCAGCTGTGCATCCACCACCGCTTGCAAGCGGGCCAAAGCACCCAACGCCGCCTCCGCGCCGTCCAGCGAGGCCAGCAGCACATCGCCCGGCGTCTGCGCCAGCGCCTGCGCGATCTGTGCCTCGTTCGGCTCCTGATCGGTGTCGGCATCTGAGTGCTTGCGCGAGCGCACGGCTTCGATGAGGCGGCGCCCGAACGAGGCGCCATCGGCCTTGCCCACGATCAAGGGCTGCGTCTGGGCCAGTTCCGCTACCTGCGTCATCAACCAGGTCAGGTTGCCAATGCGCTGCTCGAAGCGCTCGCCCGGTTCATTGGCTGGAGCGTCCTCGTCCGCCTGCGGGTGCAGGCCATCCCAGAAAGTCTCGCAAACATCGGCGCAGACCGTCAGCCCTTCCGCCATGCCGGCAAAACCACGGGTGTGAGACAGCGCTTCGGTCATCCAGCCGGCCAGGCGCAGGTCTTTGGTGCGGGTGGACAGCAACTCAGCGCACAGGCGGGCCACACCCGGCCAGTCGGCGCTCTTGATGTCGCGCACCCATTCGCCTTGGTCCAGCGTCGGGTCGTCAAAGCGCCGCAGCTCGGCGATCTGGTCGAACTCGGGGGAGAAGGAAAGGTCGGGGCCGGTGGGGGCGGTGTCTGCAATGGGTTGGAGGAGCATGTGTATTGGCTTCAATGTTGGTTCAGGTCAGTCAGCTCATTCCTTCTCTCTGCGTCCAGATACCCCGTTCATCGACAAGTGGTGATCCACTGTCCGCGATTGGTTCCAATGATTGAGCAAGACGTGTGCTGAGTCGAACTACTGGGTAGCAGGCGGTGTGATGAAGTACTGCAGCAGGTAGTCTCGGCTGTATTGCTCGACATCGACTTCGGTTTCCTGATGGTAGGAGGCATCACTGAGAGCCAACTCGGCAAACCGCTGAAGACTCGTCCTACGGTCCTCGTACAGCTTGTGGCATACCGAGACAGGGTCCGTGAAATGAGTCTTGGACCTGCTTTTGTTCAAATCCCAAGCCACCAAGCGAGACTCCATGGCTTGAAATGACTGCTCCAGCGCCTCCTGTGTGATGAGACGGGGTAAGGGATACAGATGGTTGTACAGGGATCCGTACTCAGTGGTCAGGGATTCGGGCGAACCTTTTGTGAGCCGAGCTATGCAGTGCAACTTGCCCAAGTAACGGAACACACCAAGTGAGGCGTTGTCCTTCGCGAGCGCGGTTTTCACCTTGTGCCGAACCTGGGCGTAGGGTTCGTCAGAGGGATTCGCACCGATGGCAGGCGATTGCAGCGCAATCAAGGCACATAGAACCAGACAGTGTCGGAGCTTCAATCGATCAACTCCCAAAAGTGAACCACCCCAGAAGCTTCGGCATAGTGATGGCCGCCTACGACGTTCTGTTGCGATCCGATCCACAGTGTTGCATGACGTCATTGCGCTGGGCGTGATCGGGGCTAGGGCCGGCACCCATGCGACGGGCTCACGCAGGAGGTTTGGCAGCCGCCTTCGCGGCGGCCGGCACAGGGGTTGTTGTGGGTGTGTGTTCGATGTCGCTCTTCCCCAGCAAAGCAGCCAGAACGGAGTATGCGTCCGGTTATCCCATCTTGACATGGGCCGCTCACAGATAGCTTAGCAAGAGATCAAGCCGCGGGTTTACAGCAACCAGCTTCACCACCGATCTGGATTGGTGGGCAGGGAACGGATCCGTACGAGCAGAACACACAGCAGTCACCGGCCTTCGGGCGCAAGACGGCGTGGCACCCTTCGCACTCATAGAACCATTGGCAGGCATCGGTGGGCATCTCTTCGGTCTTCATATGACCGCACTCGGGGCAGGTGAAGACAGAGGTCAGGATGACATCGCTCATGGGTTTACAGACACAACAGTGGACGGGAATCCGGCGTTCTTGGTCGCACTGGTCAGGGCCTCAACCTTCACCTTGGCACTGTCAAACACCACTGTGGTTTCCCGCTTGGGCAGGTTGGACTTGACGTCGATGACCCCATCGATCCGGGTCAACGCCAATTTGACGGTGATTGGGCAGGTCGGGCAGTTCATCCCTGGCACCGAGAGGACCGCACTCTGCTGGGCCGCCCAGCTCGGCCCGATGAGTAGCATTGCCGCCGCAGGGATGATCCATCGTTTCATTGCAGAACCCTTCATTCAGTAGAACCAGTGGGCGATCCAGGGGAACGCCAATGAAATTCCCAGTAGTAGGACTACCAGCAGGAACAGCACCTTGTAGGACCGGTTGACCATGGGGCGCTCACAGACCTGGCCCACATCGCACGCTACCGCAGGGCGCCATATCCGGCGTCCTGCAACCACCAAGGCAATCGCCGCCGCCCCCATGAACCACGGTTGATAAGGCTCCAGCAGCGTCAGAGAGCCGATCCAGGCCCCGGAGATGCCCAGCATGATCAGCACCAGGGGGCCCAGGCAGCAGGCGGAGGCGAGCAGCGCCGAAATACCACCAGCAATCAGGGCCTTGCCGCCGCCAGTGGTCTGGCCCGGGTGGTCGGTAGATGTTGTAGACATGCGATAAGCTTACTTCCGTACCAAAGTACAGAGTCAAGCGCCATGACCCATACCCCTTCACAGTCCGACGGCAGCATGACGATCGGAGATCTCGCGAAAGCGGCCGGTGTGAACGTCGAGACCATCAGGTTCTATCAGCGCAAAGGGCTGATGCCAGAGCCGGACCGTCCTGTGGGCAGCATCCGGCGCTATGGCCGAACCGACCAGTCGCGGCTCAGCTTCATCAAGTCAGCGAAGCGGCTGGGATTCAGCCTCGACGAGACCGCGCAACTGCTTCAACTGGAGGACGGGGAGAGTTGTACCCAAGCTCGGCGGCAAGCGGAGTCTAAGCTGGCAGAAGTCAGGCTCAAGCTGGCCGACCTCCAACGCATGGAGGCTGCACTCTCTGGCCTGATTCTGCTTTGCGGCTCTGGCAAGGGGAATGTGCGCTGTCCGCTGATCGCAGCCATGGAGGGGCACTAGATTCGATCAATCGGTTGAGGGATTCCAGCGATGCGGCAGCAGCTCACCGATACGGCTGTTGGGCCAGGTCGGCAGCCTGTCCATCACATCCTTGAGATAGGCATACGGATCAAGGCCGTTGAGCTTGGCCGACTGGATCAGGCTCATGATGGCAGCGGCTCGTTGCCCAGCCCGCAGGCTGCCCGCAAACAGCCAGTTCTTGCGGCCCAGCGCAATCGGGCGCATCTGGTTCTCGACCCAGTTGTTGTCGATCGGTATCCGCCCATCCTCCAGGAACCGGGTGAGCGCAGGCCAGCGGCGCAGGCTGTAATCCATGGCCTTGGCCGTGGCCGACCCACTGGGCACCTTCCCTCGGTGTTCTGTGAGCCAGAGGTGTAGGCGATCCACCGCCGAGCGGCTCTGCTGCTGCCGTATGCGCAGCCGCTCATCTGCCTCTACCCCCTGAGCCTGTCGCTCGGCCTCATAGATCTGTCCGATCAGGGCCAGCGCCTGCTCAGCGAGCTGACTCTTGTTGGCCGTGTGGAGCTCAAAGAACTTGCGCCTTGCATGGGCCCAGCAGCCTGCCTCCTGGATCTGTTCACCCATGAGCTGCTTGTACCCGGCAAAGTCATCGACCAGCAGCGTGCCCGCCCAGCCCTCCAGGAAGGAGGCGGGATGGCGCCCGGCCCGGGTCTCGCTGAAGTCATAGACCACCGCCCTGGTCTGCTCGTGCCGCCCTGGTGTGTAGGCCCACAGGTAAGCCCGCTGGGTCTTGCCATCTCTCTGAGCGGCCGGCTTGAGCATCTGCACCGGCGTCTCGTCGGCGTGCAGGACGGCGTGGGCAAGCACCTCTGCGCGCAGGGCGCTGGCCAGCGGTTGGAGTTGTACGCCACAGCTGCCCACCCACTGCGCCAGGGTGGAGCGTGGGATCGGCACACCAGCGCGGGCGTAGATAGCCTCCTGGCGGTGCAGGGGTAAGTGATCGGCGTACTTGGCCACCAGCACATGGGAGAGTAAGCCCGTGGTGGCCAGCCCCTTGTCGATGATGTGCGCATCCACCGGGGCCTGTCTGAGCGTCTGGCAGCAGGCGCAGGCCCACTTGCCCCGCACGAAGCGGTGGACCGTGAAGACGCCTGGGGTGTAGTCGAGCTTCTCGGCCACGTCCTCACCGATGCGCTTCATCGGCTGGCCGCAACACTCGGTGGAGGTAGGCTCATGGCGCAGTTCCTGGCGGGGAAGCTCCGGGGGCAGGGGTTGGCGCCTGGGCTGCTGGCGGGTTACCTGCTCGGCTGCGGGCTGGCCTGCGTCGCCCATCTGTTCGATCTCGAGCGCCACCGCCTGCAGATCCTCATCGAGGGCGTCCTCAAGGAGGCTGCGCTGCTCAGCGCTGAGCGCCTCGCTGCGGGCAGCGAACTTCATGCGCTTGAGCATGGCGTTCTCGAAGGTGAGCTTGTCGAGCAGCGCCTGCTTGTGGCGCAGCTCTGCAGACTGCTGCTGCAGCTGGCCCATCAGGCCCAGCACCAGTTGGCGCGTGCCCTCGTCCATGCTCTGCAGATCCACCGCTTCGTTCATGGCAGTGATCATGACCGGTGCCAGTGGCTGTGCCCATTGGCACATTCACGAATTGAAGAGCGCACACGCCCCGTTCAAGATCACAGCACCGTGATGACACCTGCCTGCCCAAGGCGCTGCCAGGGTAGGCCCGTGACCAGGGCTTGTAGCTGCTCCTGGCTCAGTGGCAGGCGGGGAGTGCTGGAGTTGCCCCAGACAAACCGGCCCTGATGGAGCCGGCGTGCAACCAGCCAGACGCCAAAGCCGTCGTGGACCAGCACCTTCATGCGGTTGGCTCTGGCGTTGGCGAACAGGTAGGCGTGATGGGGGTGGGCTGCGCCGAAGACTTGTACGACACGGGCCAGAGCGGTCTCTGTACCCGCTCGCATATCCAGGGGTTCACAGGACATCCACACCGCATCGATGCGGATCACCGCAGCACCTCGCGCAGCAGGGTCCCGCAGTGCTCGAGTGGGCACTGTACGCTCACGATCAGGTCACCGCGGCGCAGTTGCAGCTCAACCGGTCTCGGGGCGGTGGGAGCAGTCTGATCCGCGCTGCCTGCGGGCGCTTGGGGCACGGCAGGACTGAGCAGGTCCAGGGGCACGGGAGTGAACCTGGGCTGCATCGCTTGCGCGATCTGGCTACCCGGCATCCCAAGAGGCGCTCGGTATGCAGCGCCGGCCTCCCTGATCCAGCGGTGGACCATGTTGGAGTGCAGCCCATGGGCCAGAGCAACACCGCCCACGCTCGCTCCGGGTTGGCGGCACTTGGCCAGCACCTCGGCCTTGAAGTCTTTGCTGTACTCACGGCGGCGCGGTCGCCCTTCGTTTGAAATCTGTTCCATCGTCTCCACGATCCTCCAATCGTGGGGACGATGCCCGCTTCTCAACTCACATTCAAGATGGGTTGACCGGACGGATACAGAACGGAGCCCAGGTTGTTGGCGCAGTTGTGTTCCACCGCCAGCGGCGAAGAAGCGCTCAGCGCAGACATGAGCGCAAAGCCTGGTCAAGAATCAGACGGCGGCGGCTCCACGCCCAGCAGCTCTTCAATCTGCGCCAGCGATGCCTGGTCCTTGAGCACGCTGCGCAACCACTGGTGCAGCGGCACTTCGCCCCACTTGGCCGCCTTGTCGGCCAGATAGGCCACCGGGCTGTGAGGCTCGGTGCGGCGGAAGTACTCGGCCACCTGGCGCAACTGGGCCAGTGCGTGGGCGCGGGTGGCGGGGGCGCCGCCGGTGAAGGCGGGGGCACTGGTTCCTGAAGCATCGGCCGTATTGGTGGCTTCGGTCGAGTCAGCTTCACTGGTCTGCAGCAGACCCCGTTCCTTGGCAAAGCGCTTGAGCAGGTGCTGCGTATCGGTCAGCGCGGTGCGGGCGTTGCTGAAGTTCGGGCCATCCACACCCAATTGGGCATCGACCACGGTTTGCAGTCGGGCTAGGGCGTCCAACGTTGCCTGCGCTCCGTGCAACGACGCCAACAGCGCATCAGCCGGCGTCTGCGCCAACGCCTGTGCGATCTGTGCCTCGTTCGGCTCCAGATCGGCATCGGCATCCGAAGGCTTGCGCGAGCGCACGGCTTCGATGAGGCGCCGCCCGAACGAGGCGCCATCGGCCTTGCCCACGATCAAGGGCTGTGTTTGGGCCAGTTCCGCTACCTGCGTCATCAACCAGGTCAGGTTGCCGATGCGCTGCTCGAAGCGCTCGCCCGGTTCATTGGCCGGAGCGTCCTCGTCCGCCTGCGGGTGCAGGCCATCCCAGAAAGTCTCGCAAAGATCGGCGCAAACCGTCAGCCCTTCGGCCATGCCGGCAAAACCACGGGTGTGAGACAGCGCCTCGGTCATCCAGCCGGCCAGGCGCAGGTCTTTGGTGCGGGTGGACAGCAACTCAGCGCACAGGCGGGCCACACCCGGCCAGTCGGCGCTCTTGATGTCGCGCACCCATTCGCCTTGGTCCAGCGTCGGGTCGTCAAAGCGCCGCAGCTCGGCGATCTGGTCGAACTCGGGGGAGAAGGACAGGTCTGGGCCAGTGGGGGAGGTGTCGGGTTGAGAGATAGGAAGAGCGTCAGAGTGCAACATATGTGCGAGCCACATCAAGATTTGTCGAGCTGCAATCCGATTGATTTCCCAACATTGCTTGGCGAAATCATTATTTGTGTTTGTCGAGGTATTCGTTTAGAACTGATTCCACATCTTCTTTTGTTAATTGTGGGCTTTTCAGAATCTGTCGCAACTGGGCCTTCGTGACCGGATAACTTGACATGAGTTTTTCCAAATCTTCTTTTTGTACGGCATCTGCCCAGATCGGATCGATCAAGGTAGGGTCTGATAGGGTGGTCAGTGGGAGATTGTGGAGTGTTTTCTCGGTGTTGATGTAGACCTTGTATCTTGAAAATCCCTCTGGGGTAGATTTTTCGTAGTACATAGTGGTGCCGGCTGGTAGTAGACTAAATGTGTTCTGCTCATCGCCGCTAGCAGAGAGCAATAGCGGCATGTTGAGGGTGTGTACTTTGACCATTTTTTGAGTGCTCCAAAAATAGAAAAAAATCAGTCCAATCAAGCATGCAGCCAAGAAGCCGCTGAAGAACGAAATAGCCATTTTTCTCATCTCAGCCCCCGTAAACTTCTACTTTGTTGACCTTTATCGGATATCCTTGGTTGAGGAATTCCAGCAAATTTGCAGGAAGAAACAATCTCTTGGCGCCACCGGACATTTTGAGGGCGAAGAGCTCTTTCCCGTTCAATACGGCCTCAGGTTTAATGAATTTATCGGAGCCTTCGTCGATCCTGGGAACGGCTCGCCTCGCTCCATCGAGGCTCAGTGTCGTGCAGTTTGGACCGAGGGCGTGATAGTCAGTGGTTAGTTTGTATGCCGTTTTGGAGCTGTTTGATCCCTTGAATTTAGTGGATTTTTTGATCTCTTCGTCGAAGAAATTTTTCGACAAATTTGTTTGGCTGGAAAAAACGTAGTAGACGAATCCGGTTGTCTTTCTTTTGAGGAAATTCTCTCCGTTTATGTAGGCATTGAATGAAGTCCATACCCTCAAAATGCCCTCGCCGCTTTCTCCAAATATGCCTGTTTCCTGTCCATATCTTCCGAAATCGTAAATGAGGTCGTACTGCTTTGTTTTTATTCGCAATGCGGTATGTCCGTATCGGTGTTCTTCTCCATCTTTGGTATAGGGACCCCCAACCAAGATATGCATCTCTGCATCAGGTTTTAGCGGGGAATCGACAACACTCTTGGGCTTTTCGTTTGTTGGTGTAACAAATGGCTTTTTCTTGTCAGTCATGTGGGCTCTCCCTGCTTCTTGTTGGGCGGGAGCTCACCCCAAAAGACCTTTATGTTTTCTGCGTCTGCTGTCGCGACTCTCTCTGTTTTCCCCTCAGCGTCCGTGAATCCGTAGAGCACTTCTCCAGAGGCTGTTTCAATTTTGTATGGCAGGTTTTCGATCGGTTCGCCAGTGATTTGATTGATTGCGCGAATCTGTTCGTCAAACAATTTCACTCGCGAATCCGGAAGCGCCGGTCTCAGCGCACTGCCACTGCTACCACCTGTCAACTCCTTCAAACTCCCCTTGGCATTCCAGGAACCTGGCGTGGTGAAGGTGATGTTGCCGCCCTCCAGGGTGATGCCCGAATCGGCCCCGATGAGTTCGATCTTGCTCTCAGCGCTGACGGTGATCTCGCTGTTGACGCTCAGGATCTGGATGTCCTTGTTCGCGAGCAAATGAAGGGTGTCGGTGTGCGCGCGCAGGCTGACCGGCCCATTGGCCGCCTTGATCTGCAGACCGCCGGCGTGCGTGAACAGGCTGGTGGTGTGGCCGCTGACCTGGGCAGCCGTGTGTGCGGCGCTCACGTGCAGGTCACCCTGGGCGATCTGGCTGCTGTGTTCCCCGGCGTACTGGGCCACGGGGCCGTCACTGGCCAGCACCAGGCTGCTGGGGGTGTCCAGCACCGCCACGGGCTGGGCGAACTGGTGCACCGGGGTGCTGCCGTCGCGGTTGCCGGCGGGGTCGAACACCGCGTGGTGTGCGTTCAGGCTGCCGGTGAGTTTGCCTTGTGCTGCCGGGTCGATCTGGTCGGTCAGTTGCTGCACGCTGGCGCCGCCATCGTGGCTGTGCAGGGCCTGCGCGCCGCTGTGCGTTGCCGCGTCCGACAGGCGCTGGCCCAGATCGCGTGCGCCCTTGAGCTGCGCCACCGTTTCGCTGGCGTCCAGCTGCGTGCTCTGCGCGCTGCCATAGGTGCCCGATCGGCCGCTGGTGGACACCAGCAGACCCTGCGCCGCGCGCAGCACCGCCCAGCCCTGGGTGCCGGCTTCAAAGCCCGAACCGCGCCAGCTGCCGCGCTGGGCACTGGCCGCGTTCTGCGCGATCAGGTGGCCCAGTCCCACCTCGGCGGCGGTGTAGCTGCAGGCCAGGCGCATGCGCAGCTGGCCGGTGGCGTCGTCCACCACCCACTGGTTGAAGCCGCTGTGGTCCAGACTGTGGGTATGCCAGCCCGAGATCACCCCGCTGTGGTTGACCCCGGAGTCGACCCCGGCCGCAAAGGGTGGGGCATCCTGTCCGTTGTACAGGCCACCGACCACCACCGGGCGGTCGATGTCGCCTTCGACGAATTCGATGGCCACCTCTGCGCCGATGCGCGGCACCAGGGCGGCGCCCCAATTCGCGCCGGCCCAGGGCGCGGCCACGCGCACCCAGGTGCCCGGGGCGCTGGCCGGGAAGTCACCGCTGCCTTCGCCCCCTTCACCTTGGGTTTTGCCCAGGCTCGCATCCTGCCAGGCAAAGCGAACCTTGATGCGGTGATCGCGTTCGGTTTCCACCGGCTCATCGGACAGGCCCACCACGGTGGCGCTTTGGGCGCCGAAGGCCGTGGGCTTGCGGATGTGCCGGGGCACGACCGCCGCGGCAGCCGGCACGCAGTGGAAGTGGTTCTTGTAGGTGCCGTGCTCGATGTCGGTGTTGCCCAGCAACGCGGCCAGATCGGCCCCCAGGTTGTTGGCGCAGTGGTGCTCCACCGCCAGCAGGGTGAAGGCGTTGTGCTCGGATTGCGTCGCCCGCTGGCGCGACGCGAGCAGCGCCCCGCTGTAATTGAAGGCGCTGCTGTTGGCGCCATACAGCGGGTGGTCGACCAGTTCAAACCGGCTGCCGGCCTTGAAGTGCCGGGCACTTCCCTGACCTTCAAAGCGTTTGATGTCCAGCTCCAGTGCGGCCAGCGCCAGGGCGGCGGCGCGCTGGGCGTGTTCCGGGTGTTCGAAGCGGTAGGCGCCGCTGCCGTCGTACACCTGCAGTGTCGGCAGCTCGCCCAGGGCCAGGGTGCTGGCGTCTTCTGCGGTCACGCCGGCGAGCCGCTTGTAGTCCCAGGCGCCGAGTGTCACGGCATTGGCCGCCAGCTGGCGCTGGCCCATGAAGGCGGTGATGCTGTCCTTCTGCCCGTCCAGGTTGGCCGTGGCGTGCTGGCTGGTGAAGCGCACGCTGCCCAGCTCAGTGCGCGGAGCCAGCCGGTCGGTGATCACCAGCACATGTCTGGCGTGTTGCGCTGCATCGGCGTCGGCGGCGGCCTGGCCGTCCAGGTGCTCGAAGTGGTACGAAAGCCCTTCTTCTGCCAGCAGTCGCTGCACAAAATCCAGATCGCTCTCGCGGTACTGGGTGCACAGGCTGCGCACGCGCAAGGCCTCGGTGACGTCCATCCGCCAGTGGGCCTGCGGTTGGTGCGCGGTCAATACCGCTTCGATCACCTGCAGGGCGGTCTGGTCGTGAAAGACACGGCTGTTGCGGCGCTGGGCCAGGTTGGACAGCCAGGGGCGCATGGTCAGCGCATAGCGCGCCAGACCGCCGTCGGCCCCCAGCTGCGCAGCCGCAAACACGTAGCCGTGCCAGGGCACGTACTGGCCGTCGGACTGCAGCAGCGACAGCGAGATCTGTTCGCCGATGAGCTGCTTGAGTTCAAAGTGTGCGCTGGTGGACAGGCACTGAAGCTGCAGCTCAAACGGCTGCGAAACCGCTTCTCGCAGCACCATGCGCTCGGGGATGAGTGACAGCGCGGGCAGGGCGGTGTGCACCTGCAACAGCCGGTGGCGCTGGTCCAGCAGCTGGGCAAAGTCCAGCCGGCTGGTGAGAGGGGCCATGATGCTGCCGGACAGCGTGCTGGAAAGACTAGGCGTTTCGTTGGCGAGAGCGCTCATCCCTTGAATCCCTGATGTGTACGAACCTGAGCATGGGTGTTGTTGGAGTGGTGCTCAGGGCAAAGTGATGGTGACGTGAGCCACCTGTGGGGGCAGGTTGATCACCTGCTGGTAGGCCGCCAGATCGGCGTGGGTCTGCTGAGCCAGCCCCCAGCGCAAGCCCATGAAGGCGAGCAGTCCCAGAAGGGCAAACACCGAGGCAATGACCCAGAGCGGGATCTCGTTGCGCAGGGTGTGAACGATGCGGTCCGGTGGCGCCCAATGCGGTGCGAAGCTGGCTCGCTTGCCTTTGATGTGTGCGATTTCATCCCCCAGCCGACCGGTTAGGTAGTGCAGCTTTTCAGATCCTTCGATCACGTACTGGCCCTGGAAACCCAGTAGCAGGCACATGTGGAAGACCTCCAGCACTTGTACGCGGGGAGGACTTTCGGCACGTAGACGTTCGAGGTGTTCGAAGAAGCGTTCGCCAGCCAGCTGTTCCCCAAACAGCTCCAGCTGCAAGGGGCGACGCTCCCAGTCGTCTCGTGCAGCCGAGGGAATGGACAGCATGGTCTCGTCGACCAGGGCGCAGAACGCAAATTTGCTGAGGAACACATCCTCTGCCGCCGCCTTCAGTCCCAGAGCACCACGTTCGTAGTCGATCAGAAGGCTCCGGATGTGCTCGCGAAACGATTCCGCATTCGACGGACGCTGCCCGCTTTTGAGCATGAACACCACGTAGAGACCGTCATAGAGGAGGTCCAGCAGCGACCGGGCCTCGCGCGCCGCAATCAGAGGCATGCGCGGGGCGCGTTTGTTGGCTGCAGGCAGCGGGGTCTGCAACAGCGAGGGGGCTTTCATCTCAACCATGGGAATGGGTGTCAGGTCTTGTGATCAGTTGTTCAGGGCGAACAGCTCAAGCTCAAGGTCCGGAATCCCAGCCGGGGTGTACAGGCTGATGTTCTGTGCCTTGAGCATGCGTTCGTACAAAGGGCTCTTGCGGTCGAGTTCGAAGTAGTAGCAGCCCGGCCGGACCGGAATGGCCGTCGGCACCTGCGGCAGATGGGTCAGACGGATGCCGCTCATGGCGGAAAGCACCAGCTTCTCCACATCGTCGGGGGCGCCGGTCTTGAAGCGCATCGGCACGATCTCGACGATCTCGGTGGGCGGCATTGCCGCCTTGACCCCCAGCACCAGGGAGGTCTGCGAGGTGATCTTGTCTGTGTCGAGCACACCACTGTGGAAAGACGGCTTCGATTCGCGCAGCGCGATGGCGAAGTACCGGGTCGAGATCACCGTCTCCAGCAACTCGTGAATGATGGCTTCCAGGCGCGCAAAGCCGGGACCGGGCTGGTTGTGCTGATAGGCCGGTAGGTCGGCCAGCGCAAACGACTTCGAGAAGGTCATCAAGGCGCCCGCGAGTTGCAGCAGTTGTTGGAACAGCCGTTCCGGATGCAGTCCCGGGTGGTGATGGAGGTGGGAGAGGGTCGCAAACGCACTGCTGGCCGTGTGCAGCAGCCAGAAAGATGCGATGTCTCCAGAACGGAATTCGATCACGTGACGTGAAGGCTCCCGGTGGAATCCGTACAAGGCGTTCACTTTCGCCTGCAGCGCATCCAGAAGCCTGCGCAGCATGTGGCGCAGCGCCGGGCTCGAATCGATCGACAGGCCTGGTGAAACGAAACGCTGGTCCAACTCGAAGCCGCCTGTGGCGTTGCGGCGTACCCGGCAGAGCGGCAGGCTGACCAAGTGATCGCGGGGCTCTTGCGCCGTCTGCAGGCGCAGCACCTTCTGCAGCACTGCGGTTTCCGATTCGGCTGCCTGGGTGAACAGGTCGGCCGAAGGCACGTTTTTCTGGAGGTACCGGACCGCGCCTTCCGCAGCGGTGTCCGCGGCACCGAGATTGCCGCCGGTGCTGCGAACCGGGGCCATCACCGCATGGAAGGTGATCTCTGCAACGCCGGTTTCCGTGTGATGCAAGGACACCGGTGCCGGCAGAGGATCTTCCTGTGGCGCATTGAACAGCTCGCCATCCGGAAGGACCAGCTGCAGATGCTCGATGCGCAGGACGCCAGTGGACAGGGCGTCCACATCCACCACCAGTTTTCGCAGACCCCAGGCATACGGATGCAGACTGCCGGCCATCTCGGCAGTACGCCACTCGTGATAAGCGTCTTGCAACTGGAAGTGCTGCGGACGCAGAAACTGACCCTCACCCCACAGGACCTTGCTGGAACGAAACATGAAACTCCCTGTCTATCAATTGTTCAGCCAACACCTGCCCTGCGGCATCGGTGCATGCTCCGACTCAACTCAACGGCAGACTGTACCCGCCAGTCGACGGCTTTCCGGGGCCACACCCACTGTGTCACCCTGCGAGACGCTGAGTGCACATTGGTGCGCACCCAGGGTCACGCCATCCTTGGCACTGGAGGCCAGATCAAAAACGAAACGCCAGCGATTGGCGTCGGGCGACTTGTAAAGCGCAACCACCGCCAGATACGCGGCCTCTTTCGGAAGGTTTTCCTC
The DNA here is from genome assembly GCA_964550405.1 of uncultured Hydrogenophaga sp. Classification (GTDB taxonomy): domain Bacteria; phylum Pseudomonadota; class Gammaproteobacteria; order Burkholderiales; family Burkholderiaceae_C; genus Hydrogenophaga. The sequence continues at coordinate 25,683 of CAZJZD010000004.1, forward strand.
CACCTCGTACCGTTGCCCTGGCAGCAGGACCACCTCGCGAGACGAGATCACGTCATCGCTCTTGAATCCGTCCTGTGTAAATGCCGCATAGGGTGCGCGCACGAAGTCCTCGAACGCCTTGAGCTTGTACACCTTGACCACCAACGACAACGGCCGGCTGGCGCCATCGCTGTTGAGTTGATCGCTGGCGTGGATGCGCAGCGGGGTCTTGCTGGGCCCCAATACCTTGAGCACCTCAGCACTCACCGGTGGCGCATCTTCTGCCTTCTGCAGACCGATGAGCCCCAGCGTCTTGTCCAAGAGGCTGGCATCCGGTTTGGTGGTGCTGCAGGCGCTGAGCAAAAACACCAAACACAGGGCGGAGACGGAGGGTCGCAGCGGCACGATATATGAGGCGGAGGGGTGTATTGCATGGAGCCCAAGTGCTCGTAGCACGATGTCACTCCATTGGGGTAAAAGCCTACGCTATTATGCTTCGCGAAGCAGCAAAGGCTGCTAACTTTCGTGTCACAATGCGCCCAGTTTGGGGATCGCCCGGCGATCTTCGTTTGAGGTTTGCGAGCAGGGAGGAAGGCGTGACAGTCTCACGTTTCGTGTCGTTTGTGGATCGGACCGGCAACCCTCGTCGGGTGCGCTTCGATCTGAAGCATTGCGGCTTGCTGGTACTGGTTGCCAGCTCGCTGTTCATCACCGGTTGCGCTTCCAGTTCGAAGCGCGATGCAGAGGCCAAACCCCTGACCTCCAAGGTCGAACCTCTCAACGAGCTCATGTCGCGTGCTCAGGCGGCTGAAGCGGTTGAGGGTGGGCGCGAACGAGCCCGCCTGCTGTACCGAGATGCCGCCAAGGCCTACCCGACAGACAAGCGGCCTTGGGCCCGGCTTGCGCAGAGCTACTTTGACGCCAGTGACTACGGCAACGCGATTCTGGCTGCTCAGGAAGTGGTGCTGAGAGATTCGAATGACAGCGTCGCCCAGGGCGTATTGGCTGTCAGTGGTTTGCGTGTTTCAACTGCAGCTCTTTCCGTGCTGCGCAGTCAGAACGGTTTGAGTACCTCCACCCGGTCTGAAGCCGAAGACATGGCGCGCAATCTCCGCTCCGTCCTGGGGGAGAACGTGCTCGTGCCCAAGCCTGCTGAAGCGGTGCCAGAGGCTGAAGCCAAGTCCCAGCCCACCACTCGGCCGCGCAAGCCTGTGAGGAGTGCGCCGCGCCCTTCCGTCGCGACCAATCCCGCGGCACACAAAGCCCCTGCCGCACCGGCTCCCAGCGCCAACCCGTTTGGTGCCCTTCAATAACCCGTTTGCTCCCCATACGCCACGCCCACAGGAGAACTCCATGGCCAAGAAAGACAGCGTTCACAAGAAGCTTGACAAGGTCAGGCCACCTCGCGTTCAACTGACCTACGACGTCGAAGTGGGTGACGCGACCGAACAGAAAGAGATTCCGTTTGTTGTGGGTGTGCTGGGTGACTTCACCGGTCAGCGCGATCCTGACAAGCCGCTGGCACGTCTGAAAGACCGCAAGTTCGTCAATGTGGATATGGACAATTTCGACGACGTCATGAAGGGCATGGCCCCCAAAACCTCGTTCCGCGTGCAGAACAAGCTCAGTGAAAGTGGTGGCGAGTTCGCCGTCAACCTGAGCTTTGACAAGATGGACGACTTCCGTCCGGAGGCTGTGGTGCAGCAGGTGGAGCCGCTGCGCAAGCTGCTCGAAGCGCGCACCAAGCTGTCCGACCTGCGCAACAAGCTGGCCGGCAACGACAAGCTTGAAGACATCCTAGGCGATGTGTTGAGCAACACCGAACAATTGGCCAAACTGGGCAAGGAAGCCAGTCAGAAAGAGGGAGAAGCCTGATGCAAGCAGCAGAAAAACAGGCCGCCGTTGCGGCTGTCAACGAGACCAGTCTGCTCGACAGCATCGTGGCGCAGAGCCGCGTAGCCCGTTCGGAAACCGAGCACGCTCGGGCCAAAGACATCATTTCCGAGTTGGTGCGTGAGGTGATGGACGGTACCGTGGTGGTGTCCGCCAATCTGGGCGCGACCTTGGATGCCCGCGTCGCCGAGCTGGACCGCCTGATCTCGGTGCAGCTCAGCGAAGTGATGCACAACCCCGAGTTCCAAAAGTTGGAATCGACCTGGACGGGCCTCCAGTACCTGTGCAAACAGACCTCCACCGGTGCCAATCTGAAGATTCAGCTCTTCAACGCCACCAAGCAGGAGCTCATCAAGGACTTCAAGACGGCCATCGACTTCGACCAGAGCGTGCTCTTCAAAAAGGTCTACGAAGAAGAGTTCGGCACCTTCGGCGGCGCGCCATTTGGCACCCTGTTGGGTGACTTCGACATCAGCCGACAGCCTGAAGATATGTTCTTTGTGGAGCAGATGTCCCATGTGGCCGCAGCTGCGCATGCGCCGTTCATTTCGGCCGCGGCGCCCGAGTTGTTGGGCATCGATTCGTTTGATGAATTGGGCAAGCCACGTGATCTTTCCAAGGTGTTCGACACGGTGGACTACGCCAAGTGGAAGTCGTACCGCGAATCGGAAGACTCGCGTTATGTGGGTCTGACGTTGCCACGCTTCCTGGGCCGCCTGCCCTACAACCCCAAGGACGGCATCACCACCGAAGGCTTCAACTTCGTGGAGGAGGTGGACGGCGCCGACCACAGCAAATACCTGTGGGTCAACACTGCGTTCGCGATGGGGGCCCGTCTCACGGCAGCTTTTGAGAGTCATGGCTGGTGTGCCGCCATTCGCGGTGTGGAGGGCGGCGGTCTGGTGGAAGACCTGCCCACCCACACCTTCAAGACCGACGAAGGCGAAGTGGCGCTCAAGTGCCCGACCGAGGTCGCCATCACCGACCGCCGCGAGAAAGAGCTCAGTGATCTGGGCTTTATTCCGCTGGTGCATTGCAAGAACACCGACTACGCCGCCTTCTTTGGTGCGCAGTCCACGCAAAAGGCCGCTAAGTATGATTCTGAATCCGCTAATGCCAATGCGGTGCTGTCGGCTCAGCTGCAATATATGTTCGCGGTCTGCCGTATCGCCCATTACATGAAGTCGATGATGCGCGACAAGGTGGGCAGCTTCACGACCACGCAGGATGTAGAGCGTTATCTGCACAACTGGCTGATGCAATACGTGCTTGACTCGGATGATGCGTCGCAGGAGTTACGGTCACAGCGGCCGTTGCGACAGGCTCAGGTCGAGGTCTCTGAAGTACCTGGGCGGCCGGGAGTCTATCGTGCGGTGGCTTTTGTTCGGCCGCACTTTCAATTGGATGAGTTGTCAGTTTCTTTGCGGCTTGTGGCAGAGATGCCGGGTGGCAAGGGCTGACTTTTTGTAGCGGTGTGTTTTTAAACAGAGAGGACTGAAATGAAAGATATCTACGTTAAATTTGAAAAATCAGCGAATGGTGCTGCGATAGTCGGTGAAACTCGCGATGAAGTTCACAAGGATGGCTGGTTTGAAGTTGATAGTTGGCAACATTTGATTCGTCAGCCAAAGTCAGCCACCGCTTCCACTGCTGGCGGGCACACATCAGAGCGCTGCGAGCATGGTGAAATGATCTTCTCCAAAGATCTTGATTTGATTAGTCCTCAGCTCTGGGAAGCTTGTTCGGCAGGTTCGCTGTACGATGAGGTGAAAATTGACTTCATGCGGGCTGATGGTACTACTGGCAAGCGCGTGAAATACCTGGAAATTAAACTGAAACACGTCATCGTTTCCAGTGTCACTCCATCTGTGCTGTCTGAGGGTTTGCCCACCGAAACATTTGGTTTGAAGTACGCTGCTGTGACTTGGCTCTACACGCAGCAGGGTATTGATGGTAAAAATAAAGCTGGTAAGCCTGCTTCTTGGAGTCTTTCCAAAAATAATGCCACCTATACCGCGTGATAATGCGATAATCGGTTTTGAATTTTTTAATGGGGCGTCTTGGCGCCCCATTTTTATATGTTTGGGTGCTTATGGCTTCGATTCGATTTCGACGTAGCGTCTTGGATCGGTTGCTGTTTGATTCGAGTGATGTTGCTGAAGGTCTAACTCTCACTTATTCATTGGATCAGCTACGCGAGTCGGTGGCCCGTGATGTAGAGGCTCTGCTGAATTCCCGTTCCGCTATTGACTTCGACGAGTTGCACGATCTGCCGCAAACCCGAAAATCAGTGGTCTGCTATGGGATTCGTGATTTCGTCGGTCGGGTGCTCACCAATTCTGAAGAGCAACGACACATTTCGGCCAGCCTGTCGCACGCCCTCGCGTCCTTCGAGCCTCGATTGCGTGATGTCCGCATCGAGTTCTATCAGCGTGTCGGCACCATGAACTCCTTATCGTTCACCATACGCGCCATGTTGCTGGCCCATCCATCGGCTGAGCCGGTGGCTTTTGACGCGGTGTTGCAACCCACGCTGTCCCGTTTTTCGGTTGCTCCGGCCCGCTTTTCGCCACCGGCTGTGGCGGCCTGATTTCGATCACCTCAGCGGACGCACCCACACCCAGTCACCATGGACGAACTGCTTCCCCATTACGAGCGTGAACTGGCTTTCCTGCGTGGACAGTCGGGTGAGTTTGCGCGCCGCTATCCCAAGATCGCGGGGCGCCTGCAGCTGTCCGGCGATGTCGGCGAAGACCCCCACGTCGAGCGGCTGATCGAGTCGTTCGCGTTGCTGGCATCTCGCATCCACAAGCGGCTGGACGACGACTTCCCGCTCTTCACCGAGTCGTTCCTGGAGGTGCTGTACCCGCACTACCTGCGACCATTTCCCTCCTGCGCCATTGCCCATTTCCATGTGGCCGATGCATCCGGCCAGATGAGCAAGGCTTCGGTGCTGCCGCGCGGCACGGTGCTCAAGAGTCGACCCGTGCGCGGCGTGCCTTGCACGTTCCGAACGGCCTATGACGTGACGCTGGCGCCCATCACCGTGGCAGCCGCCCGTTTCAGCGGCGTGGTGTCCGCACCATCGGGTACACCTTTGCCTAAGGGGGGAACCAGCCTGATGTCCATCCAGTTGCAGCTGACCGGCGCGCAGTCGAGTTGGGCAACGCTGGGTCTGGATCGGGTCCGTCTGTATGTGGATGCCGAAGCGTCCCAGGTCAGTGCGGTGCGTGAAGCGTTGCATGGCAGGGTGCTGGGTGTCTTGCTGCAATCCCACGAACACGCTGCCTGGACCCGCTTGGACGATGCCATGCCGGCGGTGGTGGGCTTTGAGGATGACCAGGCCCTCATCGACGTGGATGCCCGTTCGCAGCCGGCCTACCGGCACCTGACCGAGTATTTCGCATTCCCTGACAAGTTCAATTTCATCGACCTGCCGTTGCCAGCAGCGGTGCAGGCGGTTGCCGCGCGCAGCATCACACTGCATTACGTGATGGCGGGTATCCGTTCCGACTCGGACGAAGCGGGCTTGCTGGAGACACTGACCGAAAAGAACCTGCGCCTGTTCTGCACACCGGTGGTCAACCTGTTCGAGCAGCGTGCTGATCCGATCCGCTGGACCCGACAGGGGCAATCGTCCCCGGTGCTGCCTGATGGGCGCAAGGCCTTTGGCTACGAGGTGTACTCGGTCGAGAAGGTCTACCGGGTGCAGCAGACGCCGCAAGGCGAACAGGTGGATGAATTCCAGCCCTTCTATTCGCTGCAGCACGATGAGTTGCTGGCCGACGGGGAAGGGCGCCGTCGGTACTGGGTGTTGCATCGCGACGAGGACATCGCCGAACACAGCCCGGGTTACGAGGCCGAGCTGTCCATCGTCGACGTGGACTTTGATCCCGCTGCGCCGCAGACCGACACGCTGTCGCTCGAAGTCAAGGCCACCAACCGCAACCTGCCCAATTCGCTGGCGGTGGGCAATGCCGGTGGCGATCTGTTCCTGGCTGGAGGCAGCCTGGCCAGCGAGATCCGCCTGCTGCGCAAGCCCACGCCGTCGGTGCGCTTCGAGCGGGGCCGCGGCGCGCTCTGGCGGCTGATTTCTCACCTGTCGCTCAACCATCTTTCGCTCAGTGCGGGCGGGCTCGACGCCATCAAGGAAATGCTGCGTCTGTACGACCTGCCGCGCAGCCAGACCAACCGCGCCATGCTCGACGGCCTGGTTGCCATCGAGTACCGGCCCGCCACGGCCTACCTGCCGGGCCAGCCGTTTTCCACCTTCGTCCGGGGCACCGAGATCCGTTTGACGGTGGAAGAGTCCGCTTTCGTGGGATCGGGTCTGCGCCTGTTTGCCCAGGTAATGGACCGCTTCTTCGGGCTCTACACCCACATCAACAGTTTCACCCAGCTCAAGCTGCTGTCCGCCCGGACGCAGGAGGAGCTCATCACATGCGAGCGACGTACCGGCTGCCACCCGCTGCTGTGATCGACCGGCTGTTCGAGCAGCCGCACAGCTTCGAGTTCTTCCAGGCCGTGCGCCTGCTGGAGAACTGGTTCCAGCGCCACGAAGGCCTGTCGTCCACCGAGGTGATGTCGCAGCGCCTGTCGTTCCGCAACTCGCTGAGCATGTCGTTCCCGGCCAGTGAGATCGAACGACTGGAAGCCCTGTGGCTGGATCAGGTCGATCTGCCCGACCGGCAGAGGGCCACGCTGGAGGAGGTGGCCAGCGCCACGGAGGCAGCACCCCGCCGTCTGCAGCCCGGCGCTGTGCGCCGGTTGGAGATTACGCCCGCGTTCATGAGCCTGCTGGGGGCCAGTGGCACGTTGCCGATCTTCTACACCGAACTGCTCGCGCGCCGCGAACAGACGCTGCGCGACAGTTCGGCGCGCGCCTTCCTCGACATCTTCCTGCACCGTTCGGTGGTGTTGTTCTACCAGGCCTGGCGAAAGCACCGCCTGGCCATTCGTTACGAGAGCGACCGCCGGCATCACTTCCTGCCCCAGGTGCTGGCGCTCGCGGGCGTGGGGCAACGCTCCCTGCGCGACCGGTTGCAGCCCGACAAGGGCGGCGTATCCGACGAGATGATCGCGTACTTCAGCGGCCTGTTCCAGCAGCGCTCGCTGTCTGCCAGTGCCTTGCAGCAGGTGCTCTCTCTGTACTTCCGCACGCCGGTGCAGGTGGCGCAATTTGTTGGCCGCTGGTTCAAGCTGCCGAGCGAGCACCAGACCCGGCTGGGGCTGGGCAACGCGCAGCTGGGCTCGAGGGCGCTGTCGGGTGAGCGTGTCTGGCAGCGCGACCTGCGGGTGCGCCTGACCTTCGGTCCCCTCAGCCTGGAGCGCTACCGCCGCTTCCTGCCGGGGGGAAGCGCGGCACTGGCCCTGCGGCAGCTGCTGGTGCAGATGACCGGCATGAGCCTGGAGTACGAGGTGCGCCTGCAGCTGCGTGCGCCGGACGTGCAGGCCGTGCGCCTGGGGGGGGCTGAGGGGCCGCGCCTGGGCTGGGAGACCTTCCTCGTGTCGCGCCCGGTCGAGCAGGACCGCAGCGATGCGGGCTACGACCTGCTGGCGGCCCACTGATTCCAACAAGAACCCATCCTTCTGTCTGTCACATCACTTCATGAGCAACAACCTCAAGACCCTGATTTCCAAGCTCAACGACAACTGCCGCCGCGCCGCCGAACGGGCCGCCAGCATCTGCATGGCCAAGTCGCATTTCGAGGTGGACATCGAGCACCTGTTCCTGGCCTTGCTGGAACAGCCCCAGTCGGACTTCACCCTGATCTGCCAGCGCTCGGACGTGTCGCCCACCGCGCTGTCGCGTGATCTGGAAACCGAGCTGGCCCGTTTCAAGAACGGCAACACCCGCACTCCCGTCTTCAGCGCCCACCTGCCCACGCTGCTGGAACACGCCTGGCTGATCGCCTCGCTCGACGCGCACAACAGCCGCATCCGCAGCAGCCACCTGCTGCTGGCCCTGCTGACCGAGCCCAGCCTGAGCCAGCTGGCCTTCCGTGGCAGCAAGCTGTTTTCGAAGTTCCGCCTCGACGACCTCAAACACAAGCTGGACGAGATCACCAAAGGATCGGAAGAAGCCGCGCAGAGCCTGCGTGCGCCCGATGCACCGGCCGCTGAAGAGGGCGCCGACGCGGCAGCGGGCGACGCCCCGGTGCCCGGCAAAACGCCCGCGCTGGACCAGTTCACCACCAACCTCACCCAGCGCGCGCGCGACGGCAAGCTGGACCCGGTGATCGGCCGTGACCCCGAGATCCGCCAGGCCATCGACATCCTGATGCGCCGCCGCCAGAACAACCCCATCCTCACCGGTGAGGCCGGCGTGGGTAAGACGGCCGTGGTCGAGGGTCTGGCCTTGCGCATCGCTGCCGGTGACGTGCCACCGCCGCTGCAGGGCGTGGAGCTGCACACGCTGGACATGGGCCTGTTGCAGGCCGGTGCCAGCGTCAAGGGCGAGTTCGAGAACCGTCTGAAGAACGTGATCGACGAGGTCAAGAAGAGCCCGCACCCCATCATCCTGTTCATCGACGAAGCGCACACCATGATCGGCGCGGGCGGTCAGGCTGGGCAGAACGACGCCGCCAACCTCTTGAAGCCTGCGCTGGCGCGCGGTGAGCTGCGCACCGTGGCCGCCACCACCTGGGCGGAATACAAGAAGTACTTCGAGAAGGACGCTGCCCTGGCCCGCCGCTTCCAGGTGGTGAAGGTCGAAGAGCCGTCCGAGCCCATCGCCGCCGCCATGCTGCGCGGCATGGCCGCGCTGATGGAAAAGCACTTCAACGTGCGCGTGTTCGACGAAGCCATCACCGAAGCCGTGCGCCTGTCGGCACGTTACATCAGCGGCCGCCAGCTGCCCGACAAGGCCATCAGCGTGCTCGACACCGCCTGCGCCAAGGTGGCCCTGGGCCAGAGTGCGGTGCCCGCCGCCATGGAAGACAACACCAAGCTGCTGGAGCGACTGGCGGTGGAAATCGGCGCGTTGGAGCGCGAGGCCGCGGCCGGCACCCCGCACCAGGACAAGCTGGCCGAGCTCAAGGCCCAGCGCGACGCGGTGCAGGCCGAGCTCGATGCATTGACCGAGCGCTATTCGAAAGAGAAGGCGCTGGTCACCGAGATCCAGGCGTTGCGCGAAAAGCTCGAGGCCGAAAAACAGGCCAGCCAGGCGGCCGCGGTTGCTGCCGAAGAGGCACCGGCTGCGGAAGAGGGCAAAAAGAAGCCTGCCGGCAAGAAGGCCGCCAAGGCCGCGGCGCCGGCGCTGTCGCCCGCCCAGGCAGAGTTGCAAGCGAAGCTGGCCGAACTGGCTGCGCTGCAGGGTGAAACGCCCATGATCCCCATGCAGGTGGACGGCCATGTGGTGGCCGAAATCGTCGCGGCCTGGACCGGCATCCCGCTGGGCAAGATGGTCAAGGACGAGATCCAGAACGTGCTCAAGCTCAAGCCGATGCTGCAGGCACGGGTGATCGGCCAGGACCATGCACTCGAAGCCGTGGCCCAGCGCGTGCGCACCGCGCGCGCCAACCTGGAAGACCCGAACAAGCCCAAGGGCGTGTTCCTGTTCGCCGGCCCCAGCGGCGTGGGCAAGACCGAGACCGCGCTGGCGCTGGCCGAGGCGCTGTACGGCGGTGAGAAGAAGCTGGTCACCATCAACATGAGCGAGTACCAGGAAGCGCACAGCGTCTCCGGTCTCAAGGGATCGCCCCCGGGTTATGTGGGTTATGGCGAAGGGGGTGTGCTCACCGAAGCCGTGCGCCGCAACCCCTACAGCGTGGTGCTGCTGGACGAAGTGGAGAAGGCCCACCCGGACGTGCTCGAACTCTTCTTCCAGGTGTTCGACAAGGGCGTGATGGACGACGCCGAAGGCCGCGAGATCGACTTTCGCAACACCGTCATCATCCTCACCAGCAACGTCGGTTCGCGCGAAATCATGCAGGCCTGCATCAACAAGACCGCCGACGAGCTGCCCGCGGCCGATGCGCTGGCCGAAGCACTGCGCCCGGTGCTGTTCAAGAGCTTCAAGCCCGCCTTCCTGGGCCGCCTGAAGGTCGTGCCGTTCTACCCCATCAACGACGATGTGCTGGAGCTGATCATCCGTCTCAAGCTCGACCGCATCGCCGCCCGCGTGGCCACCAACCACAAGGCCGTGTTCGACTACGACAGCAAACTGGTCGAGGCCGTGCTGGCCCGCTGCACCGAGGTGGACAGCGGCGCCCGTAACGTGGACCACATCTTGAGCGGCACCCTGCTGCCCGAGATCGCCGAGAACGTGCTGGCGCAAATGGCGCAGGGCAAGGCCATCGAGCGCATCAAGGTCAGCGCCGCCAAGAACGGCGACTTCAAGTACACCGTGGCCTGAGCAACGGGCACATCAGAGGATCCAACCCCGTACCACCGCACTTCACCGGAGCACGCCATGGAAATCAGTGAATCGCAACGTCGCCTGATCGAAGCCAACGCGCTGCAGACCAGCTGGCAGCAGCTCACGCCTTGGCTGCTGCGCCATCTGGGCACCGCCCACGCCACCCCGGCGGTGCTGGTGGACTGGCTGGAGCGGGCCAATGACCGGGCGCAGGCGCCCGTGCTGGAGCTGCTGCGACACATGGAGAGCCGGATGTGGCGCGTGCAGGCGCCGGCTGCGGCCGCCAGTGGGCCGCAGGGCCTGGTGGCGCTGGACATCCTTTGTGGCGGTCTGCACTGGACGTTGTGGCTCCAGCGCCCGCCGCAAATGCGCGTGATGGCGGTCAGCCGCTGAGTGCGCCTTTGCCGAACTCGACAGGGAGAATCAGAACATGAGCCTTTACCAAGACATCTTGGCCTACTTCAGCGCCTTGCCCACGCAGAACGCGCGCCTGCTGCGCTTGCACACGCCGCTGGGCACGGACGTACTCGTCGTCGAAAACGTCGAGATCGACGAAGCCATCGGCCCATTACCTGATACAACCGACGCGCCCGATGGGCCCGCCGCCGCCACCCAGCTGGTGGTGCACGTCCTGGCCGGTGACGCCCACCTGGAGCTCAAGCAGCTCATGGGACAGCCCGTGCTGCTGGAATTGCTGACCGCGCACAGCACCACCGAACTGCGTCCCTGGCACGGCCACGTCACCAGCTTCGCGCTGCTGGGTTCCGATGGAGGTCTCGCCCGCTATCGCCTGGTCATCCAGCCGTGGCTGGCGTTCCTGGGCCACAACCAGGACAGCTGGGTGTTCCAGGACCGGACGGTGATGGAGATCGTCGATGAGATATTCAACGACCACGCGGGGCAGGGCATGCTCAAGCCGCAGTGGCGCTGGGACCTGGCTGACCCAGCGGTCTACCCTCGCCGCAGCTTGAGCGTGCAGTACCAGGAAAGCGACCTGGCCTACGTGCACCGCCTGCTGCGCGAAGAAGGCCTGTTTTACTGGTGGGAGCACGAGGGCAAGGGCGAGGAGGGCAGCCACACCCTGGTGATCGCCGACCACAACGGCGCCTTCCAGCCCAACCCGCAAAGCCGGGTGCGCTTCACCCAGGCCGGCGCGGTGCTCAAGGAGGACAGCCTCAGCCGCGTGGCCCGTCAGGCCAGCGTGCAGACCGCCAGCCTGGAACTGGCCAGCGGCGACTACCGGACCCTGAGCCTGCGCCCGCAACAGCAGACCGGCCAGAACCTGCCCCAGGGCCTGAACCACCTCAGTGCCGCCGACCTGCCCGGTGCCTACGCCTACGAGGACAGCGCGCAGGGCGAACGCCTGATCCAGCGCCAGATGGAAGCGCTGGACGCCCGCCGCAGCCTGGGCCAGGCCACGGGAACGGTGCGCACCGCCGCCCCGGCCACCCACTTCACCCTGGTGGACCACCCGGTGCACGACGGCAGCGACGCCGCGCGCGACCAACTTGTCATCCTGCGTGCCCAGCACAGCGCCCGCAACAACCTGCGGGCCGATCACAAGGCGCAAGTCATCTCGTTGCTGGGCCAACTGGCGCAAGACAAACAGGGTGTGCAGCGCGCTCCCGACCCGGAGAACAACGACACCCGCCCGCTCTACCAGTGCGAACTGCAGACCCAGCCGCTGGCGCTGGCGGTGCGCATGGTCAATGTGCAAGACATCGGCCTGAGCGCCGCCCTGCCCGATGTGCGCCTGAACCCGCGCCCCACCATCACCGGCGTGCAGACCGCCCTCGTCGTGGGGCTGGGCGAGCCCGTCCACACCGACCGCGACCAGCGCATCAAGGTGCAGTTCCACTGGCAGCGAGGCGGCGCCGGCAGTCACCGACTGGAACACCCGACCGGTGACGACAACGCCCCCACCAACGACGCCAGCGGCACCTGGGTGCGTGTGGGCACGCCCATCGCCGGGCAGAACTGGGGCAGCGCCTTCACCCCGCGCCTGGGGCAGGAAGTGCTGGTGTCCTTCGTGGGCGGCGACATCGACCGCCCGGTGGTCATCGGCAGCCTCTACAACGGCCAGGGACAGCAGGACGCGCAGGGCAACCAGATCGCCAGCGGCGGATCGGGCGCGACCGGCAACGCGCCGGCCTGGTTCGCCGGCAGCCAGCGCAAAGACCAGAACCAGGCCCACGCCCACAACGCTGTGCTCAGCGGCCTCAAGAGCCAGGAACTGCAAAGCAGCCAGAACGGCATGGGCGGGCACAACCAGCTGGTGTTCGACGACAGCCCCCAAGCCAACCGCATCGAACTGGGCACCACACAGGCGGCCACGCGGCTGCAGCTGGGCCACCTGCTCAACCAGAACGACAACCAGCGTCTTGGGGCACGGGGCCACGGCCTGGAACTGGCCACCCGGGCCTGGGGTGCGGTGCGCGCCGGCAGCGGCCTGCTCATCAGCGGGCACGGCAAACCGGCATCGACGGCCGGCGGCGGAAACCAGATGGACAGCCGCGAACCCTTGAGCCGCGTGCAGAGCGGGCAGGAACTGCTACACACCCTGGCGCAAAGCGCGCAGGACCACCAGGCGCAGATCAAGGGCGAAGCGCAGGTCAAGGGCGCCACAGAACAAGACAAGGCTAAACAGCTGGCGGTGGAACAAGGCCTGTGGGCCACGCAGCAGAGCCTGAAAGAACGCCAATCCAGCGGCGGCGGCGGAGACACAGAAAGCACCAACAGCGACGAGGCCAGCATCGGTGGTGGCCAGGGCACGGTCGCCGCCTGGGGCCGTCCGGACCTGGTGCTCGCCAGCCCGGCCGGCATCATCCAGTCCAGCCCCAAGAGCGGCATCACCAGCGCAGGCAAGACCACCAGCCTGGTGGCGGGGCAAGACATCAACCAGCTGGCGGGGCAGAACTGGGCACTGGCCGCCAAAGACGGCATCGTGCTCTACACCTACGGCAAAGCCAGCAACGCAGCGAAGCCCAACCAGGAAACCGGTATCGCGCTGCACGCGGCCAGCGGCAACGTCAACAGCCAGAGCCAGAGCGGATCGACGCACGTGGCGGCCGACAAGGCCGTGAGCGTGAGCAGCACCAACGCGGGCATCAACGCCAGCAGCCCGACCAAGATCGTGCTGACCGCAGGAGGCGCCGGCATCACCATCAGCGGCGGCAACATCACCCTGGCCGCACCGGGCAACATCACGCTCAAGGCGGGGATGAAGAACTTGGCCGGCGGGAGCAGTGTGAGTGCGAGTGTTGGTTTGAAGAAGGCTGGCGTACTCAAGGGCTGTGCCCAGCGGCAGGTCAAAGGGCTGGACGCCATCACGGAGTTCTGATCGGTGGGCGACTTCAGCGACAACCTGGACCACCGCAGGTTCGACAGCCATCGCTATGCCGTGGTTGATGCGGTCTGGCGGGAAGATTTGCCCAGCGATTGGCCGCTGACGGTTATAGCGCCGGACTTCCTCGGTGCCGACACGGACCGCTGTCCGGTGCTGTTGGACCAGCTGGCGCTACCCCGGGATGAGCGGGGTGAGTTGATGGAGCGCTTGCAGCAACAAGTCGGCGACCGTGAGGACGCCTTGTGCAGCTTGCTGCTGGAAGCAGACGGTGAACCCCAAGCTATGGCAGACCACTTGGGTCAGCGCATGGCGCTCACAGTTTCCGGTGCGTCGCAGCCACAGCAGTTCCGATTCTTCGACCCCGGCACGTTTCTCCAACTACCCCGTTTGCTGGGGCCTGCGGGCATGGCCTGGTTGCTAGGGCCGACGCAGGCGGTACTCGTCCCTTGGGCGGGAGGGTGGACCCGGTACCCGCGACCTGATCCGGAAGCGCGCAGCTTCTCCCTCACCGCTGTCCATCTGTCGGCGTTGATGCGCATGGGTGTGGTCAACCGCGTGGCGCTGCAAATGGAACCGCCGGCGGACGCGGCCGAATGGACTGCGCGGTGTGCCACGCTGGATGCGCATGTTCAGCGCGCCATGGACGTACACGGCCTGCGGCTGCAGGCCGATCTGGTGGCCTTTGCGCAGGACGCTTTGACCCATCACCCGGCGTTTGACAGCCATCCCCAGGTGGCCGGTTGGTTGCAGGTGCTGCGCACCGCAAAGCCCGAGGACGAACTCGACTACCGCGAACTGCGCAGCCGTATCACCCCTGGGCAATGGCAGACAATCGTCGCCGATCTGCTGCAGACAGACATGACAAGACGCCCCCAAGGGCACCCCAAGGAAGGAAACAGACGATGAGCCAGGCACCCAGCATGTGCGAGAACCCTTGCGAAACCTGTGCCAAGGAGGGGTTGCCGCTTCTGCTCACGCGCTACGCGCTCATGCCCAGCGAAGCCCGCGCCCCCAAGCTGACGGGCCAGCTGGATTCGCCCGACCTCAAAAAGGTGCCGCTGGGCAACACCGCCCACTACGGCGTGCGTCTGCTGCGCAGTGGCTATGTGTACGTGTTCGACGAAAAGCGTGCGCATTGGGACGAGTACTTTGTGACCACCGATGGCTTCCTCAGCAAGATGCCCCCGCGCATCCGCGCCCTGAAGCAGCAAGCCAAACCGGCCACTGAGTTTCGTTGCGCACGCAACGGCGCTGCGCCGCTTGCCGGGGTCATCACCATCCGCAACGCCAAACATGCGGGCAATGTGTGGATCGGGTTCAGCGATGTGGAGTGGACCGATGCCGTGTTCATGGCGCACCAGAGTGCTGCGCATCGCCAAAAGCACATGAAGTGCATCACCGTCTCGGGTGGGAAGGTGGCGGCTCAACCGGACACGGCGCCGCTGGAGCAACTGGAGCAGGTGGTGCCGGAGTTCACGATGCCCAAGGTGCCCGCACAAAGTTCGTTCGGCAAGTGGTGCCCGCACCCCTACAACAGCCGCAGCGGCACGGCACCGGCACTGCTGCAGGCGGCGGAGAAAGTGCGCCCCGGTGGTGGCGCTGCCATCGTGGCGCTGCACGACCCGGTGGGTCTGGCCATGGAGATTGCGGCCCTGATGGAAGTGCGCAAGACCACCTTCATAAACCACGAGAGCGTGGTCACGCCGCGCTTTGCGGCCAGCAGCATCGCCAGTCTGGAATCGACCATCAAGGAGCAGGCCAAGCTGCAACTCATGTCGGACAAAGAGCAAAACGCAGCGCACATGATGGCGCAAGGTGGTGTCGCCAATTTGCTGCCCTCGTTCCAACGCTCCGTCGAAGATGCGGCCAAGGTTTCGGCCGCCGAGCTGCGACAAGCAGCCGACAGCACCTGGAAGAAGTACACCCACGACCGCACGGGCAAGCCCCGCTTCGATCACGCAGGCAGCCAAGCCTGGCTCAAGAGCTACAACGAGGGGTTTCAGACGTTCGACAAGGAAAGCATTGCGCCGCTGGCCAAAGCGCATGTGGCCTGGATGCAGCACCGCTGCATGGTGAGCCACCTGAGCTGCAACTACGACAGCGCCGACCGGGACAGCGGCGTGGCCTACACAGCCACCTTTGTCGAACTGCTGCGCAACACGCTGGACAAGCAGCCCAGCTACGAGCTGTATTTGAAATGGCTCAACGACGGGGATTTCTCGGAGAACAACCTGGCCATGCGGGCCATCGGCTTCAACCAGACCGAGCTGATCGACAAACTCAAGGCGGCCGAAGCGACGCCCCTGGACGGACGTGCGTTCCCCACGGATGCTGCCGCCAAAGCGGTGTCTGACTTCATGGAGAAGATGCCTGCCACCGCCAACGCGCAGCTGACGGCCCTGCTGGCGGGCCTGAACGGCCCGTCACTGAAGTACTGGAACGACTTCCATGCGGGCAAGATCGGCGGCAAGGCGGCGGCGGCCATGGCGGCGGTGTCGGGTAAACAGTTTGTGCGCCTGCCAATCAACGGCAACAAAGGGCAATTCATCCAGGCCTACATGCGCGAGCTGTACCGGCTGGACCCGGAACTGAGAACCAAACCAAACCAGCTGCAGGCCGCCATTGCCAAGCAGGTCAAACTGCTGGAGATTGAGGGCGTCAAGATGAACGGGCAAGGCAAGCTGGGCTGGTATGTGCTGCTGGACAAACAGTCCCTGGCCGGTGTGACCAGCCAGAACCTGAGCGGGCAGGCGCTGGCCGATGAGCTGGTCAAAGCCATCCGCGCGCCGGCAGACATTCAGAAGCTGGACATGGCCAATGCGGCGCGGTTCAAGGACGTGGCTTCCGGCGGATTCAAGGCGCTGAGCGGGCTGTTCATGGTTCTGAACTACACCAAGCTTCTGGAGGACGTGGAGAAAAGCATGAGCCACCAGCAGACCGAGGCCGCGACCAAACTGGCGGTGGGCAAGATTGCCCTGGGAGGATTTGTGGCGGAAGTCGTGGGCGAAGGGCTGGAGAAACTGGGGGAGACGCGGTTGCGGAACATGGCGGGCCGCTTTGGCGGGTACCTGCCAAACGTGCTCAAGTTTGCTGGCCGCTTCGCTGGCTTCGGGACGGGGGTGTTTTTGGGGATCTGGGATATTTCGAAGGGTGCTGAGGCGGCCAAGGGGGGTGACGTTGGGTTGTCGGATGCGTATTACGTATCGGGTACAGCAGGCATCGTCGTGGCATTTACTTCGCTTGCAATCGGCATGGGCTGGACGGCTTTGCTGGGGCCGGCAGCGTGGCTGGCCTGGCTGGTGTTGGCGGTGGGTATGGTGGTGTGGATCGGTGCGACGTTCTTTGTCGAGTCGCTTCAAGACAACCCCAGACAGGAGTGGCTCAATCGGTGCCACTTTGGGGCTGCGCCGAAGGCAGAGAAGTACCCCGATGCCAAGAGCCATGTCGAGCAGTACAAGCGCGCGCTGGCAGGGTAAGAGGCTGTCATGTCCACATTCAGTGCTTACGGCATGGGCCCCGGTGGCTTCATGGTCAACCGTCCCCTCAACGATTTCGAGCGGGACAACCACTTCAACATCAAGCAGCTCGCCAGTCGGCAGGTTCACTACGACCTCTCGCTCGTCAAGCTCAACAGCACTTTCGTCGAGTGCGTGGACAAGTGGTATGCGATGCGGGGGTTTGTGGCGATGGTGGGGGGGGGCTTCTTCGGAGTGACGATTTTTGCGCTGTACGCAATCGGAAGCAGTTTCTTGGATCGAAAAGGCATCGATTTTCTTTTGTTAGTGCTGTTACTTGTCCTCCTGTTGCTTCTTTGGGCGACCAGCAAATTCTTCCTCTCCGACGCCTTCACTTACACCCACTACCCGATCCGCTTCAACCGCCAGAACCGGCAGGTCTATGCCTTCCGGCGCGATGGCACGGTGCTCAAGGCGGGGTGGGAAGACTTTTACTGGACCATCTACAAAGCCACCCACGCAGGAGGTGGCGATGTGAATGTGATGGGCCACCTGCTGGACAAGGATGGTGTGACGGTCAAGGAGTCCATTGGCTTGAGCATGGTGGGAGTTGCGCCCAACGAAGAGGGGCTGGAGCGCATGCGCACATTCTTCGAGTTCTTTCGCCGCTATATGGAAGAAGGTCCTGGTCCGGTCTTGGAAGCCCTCAAGCCTGTGCCACTGATCATGCTGCCCGGCATCGACAAAGAAAGAGAAAGCTGGTTCTTCGGCTGGGAGCACTTGACAGGAAGCGCGAAAGGTTTCCCGCTGATTCAGTTGCTCTTGCAGGTCTTCTATTTGCCTATGAGCCTCTTCCGCTGGGTCGTCATGCGCACCAGCAAAATCCCGCAATGGCCGCAGTGGGTGGAGGACGAATGCCGCATCGAGCCCAACGACATCTGGGTGCGTGATGGGCGGCATCGGGCTTGACACAAATCGGCTGTTCGACAAGGCAATTTGGTTGGCGCTTGGAGGCCTGCGCGTTGTCTGTTGTTTGTTGAGCTTTAGCGTGATGCGCGCAAGGCGCGGGGGTGGTTGGTACGAAGAGTTGATAAGGCACGAGTAGCAGCCGAGGTATGTGGAGATGTTCCAAAAACTTAATGACAGATAGCCATGTCCATGTGGATACTGCTGATTAACAAAACATGTCTATAAGTAGCTATCGCGATGTCTATTTGCCCATGGCTGAGCGCATCGTCGGGGATATGGTGCTGCAAGGCATTCCAAGAAAAGCCCCGGCCAAACTACTTCTTGTGAGTCTGTTTGCTGTTGTTGGATTCGCGGGTATTGGTGCTCTGTGCATGGCCATTGTTGAGCCAAGGGATGCCAGCCTTTATGTTCCTTTGGGGTTGCTTCTTTTGGTGATGATGCCGATTTTGTGGTATATCAATACACGAACAAAGGTAAAAATCCCGATATTATCAAAAAAAGGGTTGATTTATGTCCAGGAAGGCGATGATGACGGTGAAACCATACTTCGATGGCGGGATGTAAGTAATTACGAATTTATTAATTTTGGTTCCTCTAGCCAAACGGGGAGGCATCTTTCATTGTGTGCGCCGAACAGGCTGCCGCTCAAACGCATAAAGTTTGCACACTGTACCGATGCGTTTAAGAATTTTTCCTACTCAAACCATTGGGAGTTCAATAGACTTTTGCTTATTCAGATTGGCTTTCATGGATCTGAAAAATTATTAATAGATCCGATTGTTTTCGAGCAACTTCAAATCAATCCGGATGACTGGAGCTTCATGCCCAAGCCTCTTTGGATTCGCAATGTGACTATGTGGGTTGGAGTTGTGGTGTACATGATTTTAAGCTACGTACTTTTGGATGGGATAGGGCCTGGACAAGTTTATGCGTGGCTTAGCTTTAGTTGTATTATGTTCATGGCCATTCTTCTAATCGTGGCATTGATATCCAATAAGCTATCTCGATTTGATGGTAGTCGATGCATCAGGTTTATCAAAGAATCGCGAGTTCCGTCCTGAGTAGCGGGCAAATTGTGTTCTTGTGATCTCAAACCGCCTCACTTGATCATGTTGCCTGGAATCAATATAGGAGGAGAAAGCTGGCGCCTCAGCTATAGCGGATCAGCATGCACGAGAACGGGTAAATGAATAGGGTAATCTTTTATCAATGGATTGCCTTGCCGGCGAGCTTATTCCGCTGGATCGTCATGCGCACCAGCAAGATCCCGCAATGGCCGCAGTGGGTGGAGGATGAATGCCGCCCCGCATAGACCCAAACGACCCCTGGGTGCGCGATAGGCGGCATCGGGCATAGTGATTGACCTCTTGACCCGCCCACCCCAGACGTACCCACCGGACATTCACAAATGTCCGGTGGGTGAAAAGAGAAAGCCCCGACCAGACATCGCATCCGGCCGGGGCTTTTGCTTTGACGTCCTCGCGATCAGCGCGGCGCCAGCCGGATCGCGCCATCCAGGCGGATCACTTCGCCATTGAGCATGTCGTTCTCGAAGATGTGTTTGGCCAGCTTGGCGTAGTCGGCCGGGGTGCCCAGGCGGCTGGGGAAGGGTACGCCAGCGGCCAGGGCGTCCTGCACTTCCTGGGGCATGCCGAACAGCATGGGCGTGCCGAAGATGCCGGGGGCGATGGTCATGTTGCGGATGCCGTTGCGGGCCAGGTCGCGCGCGATGGGCAGGGTCATGCCGACCACGCCTCCCTTGCTGGCGCTGTAGGCAGCCTGGCCGATCTGGCCGTCGTAGGCGGCAACGCTGGCGGTGCTGATGAGCACGCCGCGCTCGCCGGTGGCTTCGGGTTCGTTCTTGCACATGGCTTCGGAGGCCAGGCGGATCATGTTGAAGCTGCCCACCAGGTTGACCATGATGGTCTTGGTGTAGAGCGCCAGGCTGTGGGCGCCGTTTTTGCCCACGGTCTTTTCGGCGGGGGCGATGCCGGCGCAGTTGACCAGGCCCATGAGCTTGCCCATGGACACGGCCTTGGCGACCACGGCCTGGCCGTCGGCCTCGCTGCTGACGTCGCACTTGACGAAGGCGCCGCCAATCTCCCGGGCGACCGCTTCGCCCTTGTCGGCCTGCATGTCGGCGATGACGACTTTGCCGCCGTTGGCGGCCAGCATGCGCGCCGTGCCTTCGCCCAGGCCCGATGCGCCGCCGGTGACGATGAAGACTTTGCCTGCGATATCCATGTGTTGCTCCTCTTGGGATGGTGAATTGACGTTGACGTAAACGTCAATTATGGCCCGGTGCCGGTGACCTTGAACAGTCCTGTTGTCACGGTGTTTTCACGGGGCTGTCACACAGCCTGCCTAGGCTGGCGGTTTTGACTTTCTGTCACGCCCATGTTCGACCACACCGACCTGCACAGCCGCATCCTGACCGACCTGATGGATGGTTACGACGAAGAGTTGGAGATGGAGATCGAGGATCGCCACGTGGATGAGTTGGAGGGCGACATCAGCCCGGAGGAGCTGCTGCAGCAGAAGGAAAGCCGTCGCGTCTATTTCCGCGAACTGTTCCGCCTGCAAGCCGAGCTGGTGAAGCTGCAGGACTGGGTGCAGGCCACCGGCCACAAGGTGGTGATCCTGTTCGAGGGGCGCGACGCGGCGGGCAAGGGCGGGGCGATCAAGCGCATCACGCAGCGGCTGAATCCGCGTGTGTGCCGGGTGGTGGCGCTGCCGGCACCGAGCGACCGCGAGCGCACGCAGTGGTACTTTCAGCGCTACATCCAGCACCTGCCGGCGGCGGGGGAGATCGTGCTGTTCGACCGCAGCTGGTACAACCGCGCCGGCGTTGAAAAGGTGATGGGCTTCTGCACCGACGAGGAGTACGAGGCCTTCTTCCGCGACGTGCCCGAGTTCGAGAAGATGATCATCCGTTCGGGCGTGCAGCTCATCAAGTACTGGTTCTCGCTGTCGGATCAGGAGCAGGAGATCCGCTTCCTGGGCCGCATCCACGACCCGCTCAAGCAGTGGAAGCTCAGCCCCATGGACCTGGAAAGCCGCCGGCGCTGGGAGCTCTACACCAAGGCCAAGGAAGTGATGCTGGAGCGCACGCACATCCCCGAGTCGCCGTGGTGGGTGGTGCCGGCCGATGACAAGAAGAAGGCGCGGCTGAACTGCATCCACCACCTGCTGTCACAGATGCCGTACCACGAGATCGAACGCCCGGTCATCCAACTGCCCGAGCGCATCCGCCACGAGGACTACCGCCGCCACCAGGTGCCCGGCGAGATTTACGTGCCGCAGGTGTATTGAAGTACAAAGGCCCGCAGAAGCGGGCCTTTGTCATGGCGTCAACCGGTGGCGATCACTTGTACCCGACGCGGTCCAGCATCTGCTGCACTTTGGTGAGGTTCTTGGCCACCACGCCCAGCGGGATCTGTTCGGCCTTGAATTTGTCGCCACCCATGGCCTTGATGGCGGGGTTGCTGATGCTCACGCCCTTGGCGGCCGCGAACTCGTTGTTGCCGTTGGCGAAGTGGTCCTGAGCGAACGGCGTGGCCAGGTATTCCATGAAGGCGATGGCGTTCTCGCGGTTCTTGGCGTGTTTGGCAACAGCCCCGCCGGCAATGTTCACATGGGTGCCGGAGGTGCCCTGGTTGGGGAACACGATCTTGATTTTCTCCACCACCGAACGGTCTTCCGGCTTGGTGGATTTGATCAGGCGGGCCAGGTAGTAGGAGTTGGTGATGGCCACACCACACTCGCCCGAAGCCACGGCCTTGATCTGGTCGGTGTCGCCGCCCTTGGGGGCGCGGGCCATGTTGTCCACGATGCCCTTGAGCCAGGCCTCGCCCTTGGCGTCACCCATGCGTTCGATCTCGGTTGCGAACAGCGAGAGGTTGTAGGGATGTGATCCCGAGCGGGTGCAGACCAAGCCCTTGAGTTTGGGATCGGCCAGTTGGGCATAGGTGGCCACGTCGGCGGCCTGTACGCGCAGCGGGTCGTACACGATCACGCGGGCACGGGTGGAAAAGCCGGTCCAGGTCACGCCGTCGGCGGTGGCGTTGGCGCGCAGGTGGGCAGGGATGGCGGCGTCCAGCTTGGCCGATTTGATGGGCTGGAACAGGCCCTGGCTGTCGGCGCTGGCCATGCGGGCAGCGTCCACCAACAGGATCACGTCGGCGGGCGAAGCGGCGCCTTCTGCCTTGAGGCGGGCGAGGATGCCGGCGTCGTCCGCGTCCACGCGGTTGATCTTGATGCCCGATGTCCGGGTGAAGGTGTCATACAGCACCTCGTCCGTCTGGTAATGGCGGGCGGAATAGATGTTGAGCACCTTGTCCTGCGCAAGTGCAGTGCCTTGCGCGGCGAGGGCGGTCAGGGCCATTGCCAGGACAATCGGGAGTTTTGGGGTCTTGCGCATGGTGAAGGGTGTGCGGGTGATGTTGAACAGGAAATCGCGTGTTTCGGAATAGGCGAACAGTATGGTCATGCTAACACAAACGAGAATGGTTATCAATAAGATGAAGTGGGCCGTGATGGCCGGCGCCTTGCTGCTGGCGGGTTGTTCCACTGTGCCAACAGCCACACCAAGCCTGCCTCCGGTGGTGGAACCTCCGCCGGTCGTGGCCGAACCCGTGCGCCGACCACCCCGTCTGGGGCTGGCCCTGGGCGGTGGAGCCGCCCGCGGTTTTGCCCATGTGGGGGTCATCCAGGTGCTGGAACAGAACGGCATCCACCCGGATCTGGTGGTGGGTACGTCGGCCGGCAGCCTGGTGGCGGCGCTGTACGCCAGCGGCATGAATGGGGCCGACCTGGAACGCGCTGCGATGAGCATGGAGGAGGCCACGCTGACCGACTGGACCCTTCCTTTCAATGGTCGGGGTGTGCTCAAAGGGGATGCGCTGGCGCGTTACGTGCGCCAGGCCGTGGGGGGCCGTGTGATCGAGCAGATGCCGCTGCCGCTGGGCATCCTGGCGACCGACCTGGGCAACGGGCAGGGCACCCTGTTCCGCCGCGGGGACGCCGCGCTGGCGGTGCGCGCGTCCAGTGCCGTACCCGGCGTCTTCACTCCGGTGTCGATCGGTGGGCGCGAGTACGTGGACGGTGGTCTGGTGGCGCCGGTGCCGGTCAGCCAGGCGCGGGCGATGGGTGCCGAGGTGGTGCTGGCGGTGGACATCTCCAGCGACCCGGAAGGCAACAACGCCAGTGGCCTGCTGCAGGTGTTGCTGCAGACCACGGCCATCATGGGGCACAGCATCAACCGCCACGAACTGCGCAGCGCCGAGGTGGTGGTGCGACCCGCGCTCAGCGGCGTGGGCAGCGCGGACTTTTCGTCCCGTCAGCGCTCGATCGTGGCAGGGCGTGCGGCCATGCAGGCGGCCTTGCCCCGGCTGAAGGCCGAGTTGGCCAAGCTGCGCCTGGTGGGGGGCTGAGCGGCGCCCGCCCTTGGCTCGGACATAAAAAAAGCCCCGGCCTTGCGGCTGGGGCTTGAAGGGGTCCGATGAAATCGAATTTCGAAAAGGACCCGAGGAGACAACCAGAAAAAACGGGTTGGGAACCCAGCGCCGCCTTCTCAAGTCAGGCGCCAGTGTCCATGGCTTCCAGTGTGATCGCTTTGATCGAGGTCAAAACGACGAAAAGAAGCCCTCAGAACATTCAGATCAGCGCTTCTTGGCGGGGGCCTTGGTGGCGGCCACAGCCTGCGAGGTCACGGTGTTGAAGTTGGCTTCGGCCATTTCGGTGGCTTGCTTGACGGCTTTCTGCACCGATTCCATGGCGTTGTTGGCGGCGGAGACAGCGCTCTTCATCACAGCCACAGCGGTTTCGGAACCGGCGGGGGCGTTCTTCGCGGCGTTGTCCACGACAGCCATGAACTTCTTCTGGGCGTCGGCGGCTTGGGCTTCAGCGGCCTTGCCGAACTCGGCACCGGTGCCCGAAGCGATGTCGTACAGGTGGCGGCTGTAGGCCACGGTCTTCTCGGCCAGGGGCTGCATCAGGCTGGCTTGCAGGGTCAGCAGTTCCTGGGCGTCCTTGACGGACAGCACGGCCTGGGCGTTGTTGGCGGCTTCAGCCATGGCGGCCTTGGTGGCCTGGACGTTCAGCTCGACCAGCTTTTCCACGCCTTCGAAGGCTTTCTGGGTCAGGCCGAAGAGGGTTTCGATGTTGGCTTTCTGGGCGGCAACGATTTGTTCAGCGGTCAACATGTTCTAGCTCCTGTAGAGGGTTTAAAAGGGTAGTTGAGGGCTGCTTCGAGAACACCGCGCTGTCTGGACGCTGTTGTTTTCGTTCGCTTTGCTGCGCTGCAACATGAATTGAATTATAGGGACGCACCGTGACAGTGCAAGCCCTTTTTGTTGCGCCGCAACAATCTAGATGTAACTTTCTAAAACCCAGGGTGGCACCCCGCTGGACAGCGCGCGCCACAATGCGGCGGTGCAAGTTTTCTACGCCACCCAGTTCGTGCTGCCGCTGCCCGCGGGCCACCGTTTTCCCATGGCCAAGTACGGACGCCTGCGCGACCGGCTCGCTGCCGAGTACCCCGCCATTCGCCTGGGTCAGGCCGATCCCGCCAGCGATGGCGAGCTGGCGCTGGTGCACACGCCTGCCTACATCCAGGCGGTGGAGAACGGCACGCTGAGCGCTGCCGCGCAGCGCGAGATCGGCTTTCCGTGGAGCCCGGCCATGGCAGACCGGGCGCGGCGTTCGGTGGGCGCCACGGTGCAGGCCTGCCGAGCCGCCATGGCGGGGGAAGGCATCGCCGCCAACATCGCAGGCGGCACCCACCATTCCTATGCCGACAAGGGCAGCGGCTTCTGCGTGTTCAACGACGCCGCCGTGGCCGCGCGGCTGATGCAGGCCGAGCACGCCCGGCGGCATCGCGCCAGTGGCCCATTGCGGGTGGCGATCATCGACCTCGACGTGCACCAGGGCAACGGCACGGCGCGTATCTTTGCGAACGACGCGTCGGTGTTCACGCTCTCGCTGCATGGGGAAAAGAACTTTCCCTTTCGCAAGGAGCCCAGCGATCTGGATGTGGAGCTGCCCGACGGCACCGGTGACGCCGCCTACCTGGAAGCACTGGAACGGGCGCTGGAAGAACTGGAGCGCCGCTTCGAGCCCGGGCTGGTGATCTACCTGGCCGGGGCCGACCCGCACGAGGGCGACCGGCTGGGTCGTCTGAAGCTCACCTTCGACGGCTTGGAGGCGCGTGACCGCCGGGTGATGGACTGGGCCTGGCAGCGCCGGCTGCCGCTGGCCTTTGCCATGGCGGGGGGCTATGGCACCGACATGGAGGCCACGGTGCAGGTGCAGATGAACACCTACCGCGTGGCGCTGGACTACCAGGCCCGCTGGGCTGCGCGGGCGCAGCAGCGGGCTCGCGCGACGGTGACAACGGACTGAGCCCTGCGCAGGCAGAATGCGCCGCCATGAACGCCGCCACCATTTCCACTACCCGCCCTCAGGCCAAGCCGCGCGACCACTACCGTGTGTTCCGCTCCATCGGCACGCGCTGGATGGACAACGACGTCTACGGCCATGTCAACAATGTCGTCTATTACAGCTGGTTCGACACCGCCGTGAACGCCTGGCTGATCGAGCAGGGCGCGCTGGACATCCATGCGGGCGAGGTGATCGGCCTGGTGATCGAGACACAGTGCAACTACTTCGCGCCGCTGGCGTTCCCGCAGACCATCGAAGCGGGCCTGCGTGTGGCGCACCTGGGCAGCTCCAGCGTGCGCTACGAGGTCGGCCTGTTCGCGCAGGGCGAGCCGCTGGCCGCTGCCTGCGGGCACTTCGTTCATGTCTATGTGGACCGGCAGACCCGCCGGCCCGTGCCCTTGCCTGAGAAACTCAAAGCCACCCTGGAGACCATCCGATGACGCAGAACCCGCCCGCCGTGATCGACGCCCAGAGCGTCGATGCCGCCATCACCACCCGCCTGTCGGCGCGCGCCTTCCTGCCCACGCCGGTGCCGCGCGAGACGATCGAGCACATCCTGCAGGTGGCCAGCCGTGCGCCGTCGGGCACCAACACCCAGCCCTGGAAGGTGTATGTGCTGCAGGGCGCCAGCCGCGACGACCTGGTGGCCAAGTGCTGCGCCGCGCACGATGCGATGCGCGCCGACCCAACTCTGGCCGAGCAGTACCGCGAGGAGTACGACTACTACCCCACGCAATGGGTCAGCCCCTACATCGACCGCCGCCGCGAAAACGGCTGGGGTCTTTACGGCCTGCTGGGCATCGGCAAGGGCGACAAGGACAAGATGCACGCCCAGCACCAGCGCAACTTCCGTTTCTTCGACGCGCCGGTCGGCCTGATGTTCACCCTGGACAAGGTCATGGGCCGCGGCTCGCTGGTGGACTACGGCATGTTCCTGCAGAACATCATGGTGGCGGCCAAGGCCCACGGGCTGGACACCTGCCCGCAGGCCGCCTGGAACGGTTTCTCGAAGATCATCCTGCCGCACATTGGCGCGGGCGAGAACGAGATGCTGGTCTGCGGCATGTCCCTGGGCTACGCCGATCCGGGCGACAAGGTCAACGGTTTCATCACGCCGCGCGAGCCGGTGTCCAGCTTCACGCGCTGGCTGGCGTAAGCGGTCTCTCAGGACCGGGGTGGAATAATCGCGGACTTTTGTCCACGACCCGAGGAGCACACATGATCACCACCCCCAGCGGCCTGCAGTTCGAAGACACCGTGGTTGGCCAAGGCGATGAGGCCAAGGCCGGACGGCCGGTGCAGGTGCACTACACCGGCTGGCTGTTCAACGACGGCGTGCAGGGCAGCAAGTTCGACTCCAGCAAGGACCGCGGCCAGCCGTTCGAATTCCCGCTCGGCGCGGGCCACGTCATCAAGGGCTGGGACGAGGGCGTGCAGGGCATGAAGGTCGGTGGCACGCGCCGCCTGGTGATCCCGCCGCAGCTGGGCTATGGCGCGCGCGGTGCCGGTGGCGTGATCCCGCCCAACGCGACCCTGCTGTTCGAAGTGGATCTGCTGGCGGTCTGAAGACCCCCGCGCTGTTGCCCTTCCCGGCGCAGACCGGGCGGGCGACCGGTTCAAGCGACCGCCTTGAGTCGCACACTGGAGACAAGAATTGAACACATCCCGTTTTCCGCGCCTGCTGGCGCTGGCCGCCGGCTTGCTGCCCGTCCTTTCGCACGCGGCAGACCTCAACGGTGCCGAACTGTCGGTGCTCTGGGGTGTGCCCTTCGCCGGCATCCTGCTGTCGATCGCCATCATGCCGTTGGTGGCGCCCCTCTTCTGGCACCACCACTTTGGCAAGGTGGCGGCGGCCTGGGCGTTGGCCTTCCTGCTGCCGTTCGCCGTCGTGTTCGGCCCCGGGGCTGCCGGCGCGGGCGTGGTGCATGCGCTGCTGGCCGAATACATCCCGTTCATCATCCTGCTGACGGCCCTGTTCACCGTGGCCGGAGGCATTTACATCAAGGGCAACCTGCACGGCAGCCCGGCGCTGAACACGGGCATCCTGGCTGTCGGTGCGGTGCTGGCCAGCCTGATGGGCACCACCGGGGCTTCGATGCTGCTGATCCGCCCGCTGATCCGCGCCAACGACAACCGCAAGCACGTGGTGCATGTGGTGGTGTTCTTCATCTTCATCGTCTCCAACGCCGGGGGTTCGCTCACGCCGCTGGGTGATCCGCCGCTGTTCCTGGGCTTCCTCAAGGGCGTGGAGTTCAGCTGGACGCTGATCCACATCCTGCCCGAGACGGCCTTCCTGATCGGTGTGCTGCTGGCCCTGTTCTATGCGCTGGACTGGTGGTACTACCACAAGCGGGAGGAGGTCCGCCCCATGGACCCGACGCCCGACGACCGCCAGTTCGGCTTCGATGGCGGCATCAACTTCCTGCTGCTCGTCGGTGTGGTGGGTCTGGTGCTGATGAGCGGCCTGTGGAAGTCCGACGTGGTGTTCAACATCGCCGGCACCGAGGTCGGCCTGCCGGGCATCGTGCGCGACATCGGGCTGATCGCCATCACCGTGGCCTCGCTGCAGCTGACGCCCAGCGGCGTGCACGCCGACAACCAGTTCAGCTGGGGGCCGATGCAGGAGGTGGCCAAGCTCTTCGCCGGCATCTTCCTGACCATCATCCCGGTGATCGCCATGCTCAAGGCGGGCGTGGACGGTCCGTTCGGTGCCATCGTGCGCGCGGTCACCAACCCCGACGGCACGCCCAACCCGGCCATGTACTTCTGGGCCACCGGCATCCTGAGTTCCTTTCTGGACAATGCGCCGACCTACCTGGTGTTCTTCAACACCGCCGGGGGCGACGCGCAGGTGCTGATGACCACGCTCGCGCCCACGCTGGTGGCCATTTCGGCCGGCGCGGTGTTCATGGGCGCCAACAGCTACATCGGCAACGCGCCCAACCTGATGGTCAAGGCCATTGCCGAGGACCGCGGCGTGAAGATGCCCAGCTTCTTCGGCTACATGGCCTGGTCCTTCGGCATTCTGGTGCCGCTGTTTGCCCTCATGACCTGGTTGTTCTTCGTCTGATGTGACCGCTGGGCGCAGGGGGCCGATTACCATCGGCGCATGTTCTCATCGCGCCGCACCATCCTGATCGCCCGAGCCGTTTTCCCGGAGGTGGAGCACAGGCTCCGCCAGCACTTCGAGGTGGAAACCACGCCGCCCGACGTGTTCTGGAGCGCAGCCCAGCTGATCGAGCGCTTGCAGGGCAAGGCCGGTGTGATGACCACCGGCGGCGAGCGCATCGACCAGACCCTGCTGGCGGCCTGCCCTCAGCTGAAGATCGCGGCCAACATCGCGGTGGGCTACAACAATTTCGACCTGCCGGCCATGACAGCCGCGGGTGTGCTGGGCACCAACACGCCCGACGTGCTGACCGAGACCACGGCCGACTTCGGTTTTGCCCTGCTCATGGCCACCGCACGCCGCGTGACCGAAAGCGAACATTTCCTGCGTGCCGGGCAATGGAAGGAATGGTCGCTGGACCTCTTCGCCGGGGCCGAGGTGCACGGCAGCACGCTGGGCATCCTGGGCATGGGGCGCATCGGCCAGGCCATCGCACGGCGCGGCGCCCACGGTTTCGGCATGCAGGTGATCTACCACAACCGTTCGCGCCTGGACCCGGAAAAGGAGGCCGCCTGTCAGGCCCGTTACGTCAGCAAAGATGCGCTGTTCGAGCAGGCCGACCATGTGGTGTTGGTGTTGCCGTACACGCCCGAGGCCTACCACACCGTGGGTGCGGCCGAGATCGCGCGCATGAAGCCCACGGCCACGCTGGTCAACATCGCGCGCGGCGGCATCGTCGATGAAGCTGCGCTGGTCACGGCGCTGCGCGAGCGGCGCATCGCCGCCGCCGGTCTGGACGTGTTCGAAGGTGAGCCCAAGGTCAACCCCGGCCTGCTGACCGTGCCGAACGTGGTGCTCACGCCGCACATCGCCAGCGCCACCCGGGCCACGCGCATGGCCATGGCCATGCTGGCGGCGGACAACCTGATCGCTTACCTGAACGAGGGGCGCGCGCTCACGCCGTTGAACCCGGAGGTGATGGCATGAGCGGCGACGGCCTGCTCACCATCGCCGTGCTTGTGCTGGGCGTGGTCAATGTGCTGCTGTTGCTTTGGATAGCGCTGCGCCGCCCGCCCGCGAACGCCGAAGAAGCCGCCCAACGCCAGCAGCTGCTGAGCACGCTGCAGCAGCAAGGCCTGATGACCGAACAGCGCATCGAACGGGTGGAGAGCGAACTGCGCCGCGAGGTCGGGGACAACGCCCGCACCGGCCGGCTGGAGATCCAGCAATCGCTGGCGACCTTCCAGGACACCCTGCTGCGCCAGGGCGCCGAGACCACGCGCACCCAGAACGCCCAGATCGACGCCTTTGCCCAGCAACTGGTGCAGCTGCGTGGCACGCTGGGCGACACGCTGACGCGCCAGCTGCAGGACCTGAGCGAGGCCAACGCGCGCCGCCTGGCCGAGGTGCGTGCCACGCTGGAGACACAGCTGGCCCAGCTGCAGCAGACCAACGCGGCCAAGCTCGATGAGATGCGCGCCACGGTGGACGAGAAGCTGCACGCCACGCTGGAACAGCGCCTGGGTGAGAGCTTCAAACAGGTGGCCGAGCGGCTGGAGCAGGTGCACAAGGGTCTGGGCGAGATGCAGAACCTGGCGCAGGGCGTGGGTGACCTCAAGCACCTGCTGTCCAACGTGAAAACGCGCGGCATGTTCGGCGAGGCGCAGCTGGGTGCGCTGCTGGAACAGGTGTTCGCGCCCGACCAGTACGCCACCCAGGTGGCGACGCGGCCGGGCAGCCGCAACATGGTGGACTTCGCGATCCGCCTGCCGGGCCGGGGCGATGACGGCGCGCCGTGCTGGCTGCCGATCGATGCGAAGTTTCCGAACGAGGACTACGAGCGCCTGCTGGACGCCCAGCAGCGCGCCGACGCCGAAGGGGCCGAAATCGCCGCGCGCGGGCTGGAGCAGCGCATCCGCCTCGAAGCGAAGTCGATGGCCGAGAAGTACCTGGAGCCACCGCACACGACCGACTTCGCCATCCTGTTCCTGCCCACCGAAGGCCTGTACGCCGAGGTGCTGCGCCGTCCGGGGCTGATGGAGGCGCTGCAGCGCGATCACCGCGTCACGCTGACCGGGCCGACCACGCTGATGGCCATGCTCAACGCGCTGCAGATGGGCTTCCGCACCCTGGCGCTGGAGAAACGCAGCTCCGAGGTCTGGCAGGTGCTGGGGGCGGTCAAGACCGAGTTCGGCAAGTTCGGTGATGTGCTGGCCAAGGTCAAGAACCAGACCCAGACCGTGCTCAACACGCTGGACGCCGCGGAAACCCGCAGCCGTGCGATGGGCCGCGCGCTCAAGACCGTCGAGGCGCTGCCGCAGGACCGCGCGCAAAGCCTGCTGCCGAGCGATCCGCTCGATCTGCCAACGCGCGATCCCGATTGAAAGCCGGCACCCGCTCGGCCCTGGCGCGCCTGATCGCGGCGCAGATCAGCGTGCACGCGTGCATGACGGGTTTTCGCATGGCGGCCCCGCTGATGGCGCTGCGCGAGGGGTACAGCGCCGCCGCCGTCGGTTTGCTGCTGGCCCTGTTTTCTTTGGCGCAGGTGTTCCTGGCGTTGGCCGCCGGGCGCTATGCCGAGCGTCATGGCCTGCACCGCCCCTTTGTGGTTGCCGGTGCGCTGGCCTGCGCGGGCGGCCTGTTGGCCGTGGCCTGGCCCCGGTTCGGTGTGCTCTGTCTCACCGCGCTGGCCTGTGGTGCGGCGGTTTGCCTGGCCATGATCGCGCTGCAGCGCCATGTGGGCCACATGGCCAGCGATGCCACCGAGCTGCGCCAGGTGTTCAGCTGGGTGGCGATCGGGCCGTCCCTTTCCAATTTTCTGGGCCCGTTCGTGGCCGGTCTGCTGATCGATGCCAGCGGCTTTCGCGCTGCCTACCTGTTGCTGGCCCTGCTGCCGCCGCTGGCCTGGTGGTGGATTCGCGGCGTGCCGGAGCACGGAGGGGCGTCGCCAGACGTCGAACGCCCCCGCGGATCGGCGTGGGACCTGCTGCGCGACCGGTCGTTCCGCCACCTCATGCTGGTCAACTGGATGCTCTCGTCCTGCTGGGATGTGCACACCTTCCTGGTGCCGGTGCTGGGCCATGAACGCGGCCTGTCGGCCACGGTGATCGGCAGCATCCTGGGCGGATTTGCCATCGCCGCCACCGCCATCCGCCTGCTGATGCCCTGGCTGGCCTCGCACCTGCGCGAGGGCACGGTGATCGCCACCGCGATGGTCGGGACCGCGTTGCTGTTCGCGCTGTATCCGCTGGTGCACGTGGCGTGGGCCATGGGGCTGCTGTCGGCGTTGCTGGGGCTGGCCTTGGGCTCGGTGCAGCCCATGGTGATGAGCACCCTGCACCAGATCACACCGAAGCACCGACACGGCGAAGCGCTGGGTCTGCGTTCCATGGCCATCAACGGTTCCAGCGTGGTGATGCCGCTGCTGTTCGGATCGGCCGGCGCGCTGGTCGGCATCGCCGGGGTGTTCTGGGTCGTTGGTGCCGTGGTGGGCGCAGGGGCGCATCTGGCCTGGGGTTTGCGCCGCGCGGGTGCCACGCCAGCGGGGCCACAGCGCTTACCCTGAGCGCGGGAACACCCGGGAACCTTGCGGGACCGGATAGCTCCTTAGAATGCCCGCTCACCCGAAGGAAGCACCGTGCTCTTGTTGATCGTTCTACTGCCTCTGCTGCTCGGGACCGTGACCACCGCGTGGCTCGGTTCAAGATCCCGTCCCCTCACCGCGATGGCCGCGGGTGGTGTCACCGCCGCCGCGCTGGCGCTGCTGCTGTCGCTGGCGCCCCAGGTGTTCGCCGGCCAGACGGTGATGAATGTCTGGCCGTGGGTGCCCGAGATCGGCCTGCAGCTGAGCTTCCGGCTCGACGGTCTCTCGCTGATGTTCGCCGGCCTGATCCTGTTCATCGGCCTGCTGATCGTGTTGTACGCCGCCTACTACCTGGCGCCAGAGGACTCGGCCGGCAAGTTCTTCAGCTTCATGATGCTGTTCATGGCCGCCATGCTGGGCGTGGTGCTGTCGGACAACCTGTTGCTGCTGGTGGTGTTCTGGGAGCTGACCAGCATCTCGTCTTTCCTGCTGATCGGCTTCTGGAGCCATCGGGCCGACGCGCGCGCCGGGGCGCGGCAGGCGCTGGCCGTGACCGGTGGCGGTGGTCTGGCCATGCTGGGCGGCTTCGTCTTGCTCGGGCAGATCGCCGGCACCTACGAGATCAGCGCCATGGCAGCCAACGTGGCGGCCATCCAGGCCGACCCGCGCTTCGTGCCGGCGCTGCTGCTGATCCTGCTGGGCGCCTTCACCAAGAGCGCGCAGTTCCCGTTCCATTTCTGGCTGCCCGACGCCATGGCCGCGCCCACGCCGGTCTCGGCCTACCTGCACTCGGCCACCATGGTCAAGGCCGGCGTCTTCCTGCTCATGCGCCTGTACCCGGTGCTGGCCGGCACCGGGCATTTCGAGGCCATCGTCAGCGCGGCGGGCCTGGCCACGGTGCTGTTCGCGGCCTTCATCGCGATCTTCAAGCACGACCTCAAGGGCCTGCTGGCGTACTCCACCGTCAGCCACCTGGGGCTGGTGGTGTTCCTCATCGGCCTGGGCTCGCCGCTGGCCGCCGTCGCGGCGGTGTTCCACGTGCTCAACCACGCGGCGTTCAAGGCCTCGCTGTTCATGATCGCCGGCATCGTCGACCACGAGACCCATTCGCGCGACATGCGCCAGCTCGGGGGCCTGTGGAAGTTCATGCCCTGGACCGCCACGCTGTCCATGGTGGCGGCCGCGTCCATGGCGGGCGTGCCGCTGACCAACGGCTTCCTGTCCAAGGAGATGTTCTTCACCGAAGCCGTGGTCGGCACCAGCGGCATGTACGCCTGGCTGGTGCCCGCGCTGGTGACGCTGGCCGGCGTGTTCAGCGTGGCCTATTCGCTGCGCTTCGTGCACGACACCTACTTCAACGGCGAGCTCGGCGATGTGCCGAACCATCATCCGCACGAGCCCCCGCTGGGCATGAAGCTGCCGGCCCTGCTGCTGGTGGCGATGTGCATCGTCGTCGGCCTGCTGCCGGCCGTCACCTTCGGGCCGCTGGTGCACGTGGCCGCCACCGCGCTGGTGGGCAAGGCCTTGCCCGACTACTACCTGGCGATCTGGCATGGCTTCAACCTGCCGCTGCTGATGAGCGCCATCGCGCTGGTGGCTGGCATTGGCCTGTACCTCTGGCTCGCCAAGGGCAAGCGCCTGCACCGCATGGCCTCGGAAGACTGGTTCGGTGCCGCCACCGGCCGCGCCATCTTCGAATGGCTGGTCGACCACCTGTTTGGTCTGTCGGGGCGCATCACACGGCTGCTGGAGACCGGTTCGCTGCAGCGTTACGTGGGCTGGCTGCTGCTGACGGCGCTGGTGCTGGGCGCCTGGCCCCTGGTCGGCAGCGGCATCGGCACTGGCTCCCGGCCACAGATGCCCGCCACGCCCTTGGCCTGGGCGATGTGGGCCCTGCTGCTGGTCACCTGTCTGGCCATCGTGCGCACGCACCACCAGCGCTTCCAGACCGTGGTGCTGGTGGGTGTGGTCGGCGTGGCGGCCTCGCTCACCTTCCTGGGCTTCTCCGCCCCCGACCTGGCGCTGACCCAGCTGTCGGTCGACATCGTTTCCACCGTGCTGCTGCTCATGGGCCTGGCCCTGCTGCCGCAGACCAGCCCCAGGGAAACGCCTGCGCTGCGCAAGGGCCTGCACGCGCTGCTGGCGCTGGCGGGCGGCGCGGCCATGTCGGTGATCACCTGGCTGGTGCTCACGCGCGACCAGGACTCGATCTCGTGGTACTTCCTGGAGCAGTCGCTGCCCAAGGGCGGCGGCACCAACGTGGTCAACGTGATTCTGGTGGACTTCCGCGGCTACGACACCATGGGCGAGATCACGGTGCTGGGCATCGCCGCCATCGGTGTGCTGGCGCTGATGGACGGGCTGCGCACGCGCCGCCCGGGCATGGATCCGGACGGCCGTACCTGGACCTTTGCGCAACAGCCGCTGCTGCTGCGCGTGGCCGCGTCGGTGGTGCTGCCGCTGGCCCTGGTGTTCAGCCTCTACATCTTCATGCGCGGCCACAACCTGCCCGGTGGTGGCTTCATTGCCGGCCTGATCACCGCGGTGGCGCTGGTGCTGCAGTTCATGTCGCTGGGGCAGGCGCGGGCCGAGCAGTTCCTGCGCGCCGGCGGCGGGCGCCGCTTCGTGCGCTGGATCGGCGCTGGTCTGGGCATCGCCGGTCTGACCGGCGTGGGTGCCTTCGCGCTGGGCCGCCCGTTCCTCACCAGCGCCTTCGGCCACCCGCATGTGCCGCTGCTGGGTGAACTGCCGCTGGCCACCGCCGCCATCTTTGACCTGGGCGTCTACCTCACCGTGGTCGGCAGCACGCTGCTGACGCTGTCGGTGCTGGGGCAGGCCTCGCGCGAGGTGCCCGCCACCGCCACCCAACGGAGTGCAGCATGAGCATGGAATTTCTTCTCGCCACCGGCGTGGGCATGGTCACCGCCACCGGCATCTACCTCATGCTGCGCGGGCGCAGCTTCCCGGTGGTCCTCGGCCTTTCGCTGTTCGGCTACGCGGTCAACGTGTTCATCTTCCTGATGGGCCGGCTGTGGAGCGATGCCGCGCCGGTGCTGGTGGGCGAGGGACCGGTGGCCGACCCGCTGCCGCAGGCGCTGGTGCTCACCGCCATCGTGATCGGTTTTGCGACCACCGGCTTCGTGGTCGAACTGGCGCTGCGCAGCCGCCATGAAAGCGGCAGCGACCACGTGGACGGCCACGAGCCGGGAGGGCCGCGCGCATGACCGGTTCGCTGTTCGATCTCTGGCTGCAGCACGCGCCGGTGCTGTCCGTGGTGCTGCCGATGCTGACGGCTGTGGTGCTGCTGCTCATCGGCGATGCGGGTGGCATGGCCGGGCAGGGCGGGGCGCACGACGACGCGCCGCTGCGCTGGCGCCGCCGCGTCGCGCTGCTGTCCACGGCGCTGGGCCTGCTCATGGCCGCCGGTCTGGTGCGGCACGCGGCGGACGGTGACCTGCTGGTCTACCGCCTCGGTGAGTGGCCGGCGCCGTTCGGCATCGTCATGGTGGTGGACCGGCTCTCGGCCCTGATGGTGCTGCTGACCTATCTGGTGGCACTGCCGGTGCTCTGGTATGCCGCCAGTGGCTGGGACAGCCGGGGCCGCTACTTCCACGCCATCTTCCAGTTCCAGTTGATGGGCCTGAGCGGCGCCTTCCTCACCGGCGACCTGTTCAACCTCTTCGTGTTTTTCGAGGTGCTGCTGATCGCGTCCTATGTGCTGCTGGTGCACGGCCAGGGGCGCGAGCGCTTCCGCATGGGCGTGCACTACGTGGTGCTCAACCTGGTGGCCTCGGGCCTGTTCCTGATCGGTCTCTCTCTGGTGTATGCGGCCACCGGCACGCTGAACATGGCCGACGTGGCGCAGCGCGTCGCCCTGCTGCAGGGCGACCAGCTGGTGTTTGCGCGGGCGGCGGCGCTGGTGCTGCTGGTGGTTTTCGGCCTCAAGGCCGCCATGCTGCCGCTGTATTTCTGGCTGCCCGGCACCTACGCAGCGGCCAGCGCGCCGGTGGCGGCGCTGTTCGCCATCATGACCAAGGTGGGTGTGTACAGCATCGTGCGCGTGCACTGGCAGGTGCTGGGTGGCGAGGCGGTGGCCGACTGGCTGCTGCCGCTGGCGCTGGCCACCAGCGCGCTGGGGGTGCTGGGCGCGCTGGCGGCGCACAGCCTGAGCCGGCTGGTGGCCTACCTCACCGTGTCCTCGGTGGGCACCATCCTGGCGGCTGTCGGCCTGTTCACGCCCGAGACGCTCTCGGCCGCGCTGTACTACACGCTGCACAGCACCATCGTCATCGCGGGCCTGTTCCTGCTGGTCGAGCTCATCGCGGCGCAGCGCGGCGAGTGTGTGGACAAGCTGCAACCGGCGAACGCGGTGCGCGAGCCGGTGCTGCTGGGCGTGATGCTGCTGTTCGGCGCCGCCTCGGCCGCCGGCCTGCCGCCACTGCCGGGCTTCCTGGGCAAGCTCATGGTGCTGCAGGCCAGTGGTGGTCTGGCGGCCCAGGCCTGGGTCTGGAGCGTGGTGCTGGCGGTGGGCTTCCTCACCATCGTCGGCCTGGCGCGCGCGGGTGTCATCGTGTTCTGGCACGTGCAGCCGGCGGTGGACGACGGTGCCCCGGGCGGCAGTGCCAACCTGCGGGCGCCGGTCTGGGCCTTCATGGCACTGACGGTGGCGCTGGCGGTGCTGGCCGCGCCGGTCAAACGCTACACCGACGCCGCCGCGGCGCAGCTTTCGGTCAACGCCGACTACGTGCGCGCCGTGCTCGGGGCGGATGCACCGCCCAGCACCCGACCCTACGACGGCCAGCGCGCCGCCCCTGTGCAGGAGAAACAGCCATGAAGTCCGACACCCTCGACCGCCGTGGCGGCTGGTTTGACCACCCGGTGCTCTCCCTGCTGCTGGCCGCCAGCTGGCTGGCGCTCTCGCGCAGCCTGGAGCCGGTGCACCTGCTGTCGGCCGCGCTGATCGGTCTGATCGTGCCGCGGCTGCTGCGCGGCCTGCTGCACGTGGGCAACCCGATCCGCTGGGGCGCCGCGATCCGCCTGACCTGCGTGGTGTTGTGGGACATCGTGCTGTCCAACATCACCGTCGCGAAGCTGGTGCTGGGGCCCATGAACCGTCCGCAACCGGCCTGGCTGCGGGTGCCACTGGCCAGCGAACATCACCGCGTCAATGCGCTGTTCGCCAGCATCATCACCATGACGCCTGGCACCGTCTCGGCCGTGGTCGACGAATCCGCAGGCTGCATCTGGGTGCACGCCTTGAACTGCGACGACGCGGCCGGCATGGTGGCCGACATGAAGGCGCGCTACGAGACGCCACTGATGGCGGTTTTTGGCCAGGACGGGGGGGCCTCGGCATGAACATCCTGCAGATCGCGCTGGGCATCGGCATCGGCGCCGTGACCCTGACACTGTTGCTGTGCGGCTGGCGCCTGCTGCGCGGCCCGACCATCGCCGACCGGGTGCTGGCGCTGGACACCCTGTACCTGAGCCTGGTGGCACTGGTGGTGCTGCTGGGCCTGCGCTGGCAGACGCCGTTGCTGTTCGAGGCTGCGCTGATCGTGGCGCTGCTGGGTTTTGTCGGCACGGTGGCGCTGGCGCGTTACCTCAGCCGTGGCGATGTGGTGGAGTGAAACGATGGAACTGAACCCGGTCATCGAATGGGCGGCCGCGATCCTGATCGTGGTGGGCGCCTTTTTCCTGCTGGTGGGCGCCATCGGCATGGTGCGTCTGCCCGACTTCTACATGCGCCTGCACGCGCCGACCAAGTCGTCCACGCTCGGCGTCGGTGGTGTGTTGCTCGCCTCGCTGCTGCTGGGCTGGTCTCAGGGGCGACCCGGCATCGCCGAACTGCTGATCACGCTGTTCGTGTTCGTGACCGCGCCGGTGTCGGCGAACCTGCTGGCGCAGGCCGCCTTGCACCTGAACCTGCCGTCGCGCGCGCGGCAGCCCGAGGCGCTGGTGCCGGAGCGGACGCCCTCAACGGGTCAAAACCCAGGCCCCTGAGGTAGGTGTCCAGCGTCTGCTGGCCAACGTTCACCAGGTCGAACGCGGCGGGATCGAGTAGCCAGTTGCGCTTGAGCCCGTCCATCTGGAAGTGCAGGCCCAGCGCGGCCGATTTCAGTGGCACCGGCAGGGTGAGGCCGGCCCGCTGGGCCGCCACTTTCATCATTCGCTGTGTCAGACCCAGGTAGTGTTCGCGCACCCGCAGGTGGCGCTCTCGCACCGCAGCCATTTCTGCGTGGTACTCGACCTGTAGCGACACCACCTCGAACACACGGCGCAGGCGCTCGTCGGATGCGATGAGCTGCAGCACATGGCGCATGCCGTCGCGCAGCGCCTGCAGCGGGTCGGGCAGGTCTTCGACCGGAGCGTCCGGGTCCGGAAAGCCGCGCTCCATGGGCAAGGTGGCGCGCTCCATCATGGCGTTGAACAGATCGGCTTTGTCTTCAAAGTGCCAGTAGATGGCGCCGCGCGTGGTGCCGGCCGCGCTGGCGATGTCCTGCAGCGAGGTGCGCGACACCCCGTTGGCCTGGAACAGCTGTTCGGCTGCGTCGAGCAGGGCGGATCGGGTGGCTTCGGCGTCGGCTTTGGTGCGGCGGACCATGGCGGGTGTGTGTTCACAGAAAAAGAGACCCTATGAATATACATACATTCATGTGTGTATGTATACTGCCGACCCTTCCAAAGGGTCTTATGCCGCAAGAGGTTCACATGCCATCTGTCTCCACCGTTTTTCCCGCGCTCGCCTGTCGGCGTTCCTTGGTTTTGCTGCCCCTGGTGGCAGCGCTTGCCGCCTGCGGCAAGGCCGATCCGGCGGCCACCGCCGGCGGTGCGCCGGCTGGCGGCATGCCCGCGCCGGAAGTGGGCGTGGTCACGGTGCAGCCGGGGGACGTGGGGCTGCAGACCGAGCTGCCGGGCCGGCTGGAAGCCTCGCGCGTCGCGCAGGTGCGCGCCCGCGCGGCCGGCATCCTGCAGCAGCGGTTGTTCAGGGAAGGCAGCGACGTGAAGGCCGGTCAGGCCCTGTTTCGCATCGACGCTGCGCCCTACCAGGCCAGCCTGAGCAGCGCCCAGGCCAGCCTGGCGCGCGCGCAGGCCAGCCTGACCAACGCCACCGCCGTGGCCGAACGCTACAAGCCGCTGGTGGCCGAGAAGGCGATCAGCCAGCAGGACTACACCGCGGCGCTGGCCGCGCAAAAGACAGCCGAGGCCGATGTGGCCGCGGCCAAGGCCGCTGTGCAGACGGCCGGCATCAACCTCAACTACGCCAGCGTGACGGCGCCGATCTCGGGTCGCATTGGCCGCGCGCTGGTGACCGAGGGCGCGTTGGTGGGGCAGGGCGAGGCCACCGCGCTGGCGGTGATCCAGCAGGTGGACCCGCTGTACGTGAATTTCACCCAGTCGGCCACCGAGGCCATGAAGCTCAAGCGTGCGATGGAGGCCGGCCAGCTCAAAGGCGCCGGCAACGGTGCCGCCGCGGTGCGCGTGGTGCTGGACGACGGCAGCGAATACGCCAGGCCCGGCAAGCTGCTGTTCTCGGACCTGACGGTGGACGCCGCCACCGGCCAGGTGACGCTGCGCGCCGAGGTGCCCAATCCCGGTGGCGCGCTGCTGCCGGGGCTGTACGTGCGGGTGCGGCTGGAGCAGGCTGTGGCCAGCGACGCGATCACGCTGCCGCAGCAGGCGGTCACGCGCACCGCGCAGGGCGACACCGTCAGCGTGGTGGGCGCTGACGGCAAGATCGAGAAGCGCCCGGTCAAGATCGGCGGCCAGCAGGGTGGCCGCTGGGTCGTGCTGGACGGCCTGAAGGCCGGCGAGCAGGTGATGGTGGACGGTTTCCAGAAGCTGCAGATGATGCCGCCCGGCACGCCGGTGAAGGCCGTGCCCTGGACGCCGCCGGGCGCCGCGCCCGCCGCTGCCGCATCCGCCCCGGCCGCGAAGTAAGGAGCCCCCGGCATGGCCAAGTTTTTCATCGACCGCCCCATCTTCGCGTGGGTGATCGCACTCTTCATCATGGTAGCGGGCGCGGTGTCCATCACCCAGCTGCCGATCGCACAGTACCCGCCGGTGGCGCCGCCGTCCATCGTCATCAACGCCACCTACCCCGGGGCCTCGGCCAAGACGCTGGAAGACAGCGTGCTGTCGGTCATCGAACAGGAGATGAACGGCTCGCCAGGCCTGATCTACATGGAAGCCGTGGCGCAGGCCAATGGCACAGGCGCCATTACGCTGAGCTTCCAGCCCGGCACCGACGCCGACCTGGCGCAGGTGGACGTTCAGAACCGCCTCTCGCGTGCCACGCCACGCCTGCCCTCGGCCGTGACGCAGCAGGGCGTTCGGGTGGACAAGTCGCGCAACAACTTCCTGCTGTTCGCCATCCTCTCCAGCGACGACCCGGCGCTCGACCCGGTGGCCCTGGGCGACTACGCGTCGCGCAGCGTGGTGCCCGAAATCCAGCGCCTGCCCGGTGTGGGCCAGGCCCAGCTGTTCGGCACCGAACGCGCCATGCGCATCTGGATCGACCCGGCCAAGCTGCTGGGCTACAACCTGAGCGCGGCCGATGTGAACAACGCCATCCGCGCGCAGAACGCCCAGGTCTCGGCCGGTGAAATCGGTGCCCTGCCCAACGTGGCGGGCCAGAGCATCGCGGCCACCGTGGTGGTCAACGGCCAGCTGGCCAGCGTCGAGCAGTTCGGCAACATCGTGCTGCGTGCCAGCAGCAACGGCGCCACGGTGCGCCTGAAGGACGTGGCGCGCATCGAATTGGGTGCCCAGGCCTATGCCACCTCGGCGCGCCTGAACGGCAAGCCGTCCACCGGCATTGGCGTGCAGCTTTCGCCCAGCGGCAACGCGCTGGCCACGGCCGACGCCGTGCGCGCCAAGATGACCGAGCTGGAGAAGTTCTTCCCCAAGGGCATGACCTGGTCCATCCCTTACGACAGCTCCAAGTTCGTGAAGATCTCCATCCAGGAAGTGGCCAAGACCCTGGCCGAGGCCGTGGCCCTGGTGTTCCTGGTGATGTTCCTGTTCCTGCAGAACTGGCGCTACACCCTCATCCCCACGGTGGTGGTGCCGGTGGCCCTGCTGGGCACTTTTGCCGCGCTGCTGGCCATGGGCTTCTCCATCAACGTGCTGACCATGTTCGGCATGGTGCTGGTGATCGGCATCGTGGTGGACGACGCCATCGTGGTGGTGGAGAACGTCGAGCGCATCATGAGCGAAGAGGGCCTGCCGCCGCTGCAGGCCACGCGCAAGGCCATGGGGCAGATCTCCGGCGCCATCATCGGCGTGACCGTGGTGCTGATCTCCGTGTTCGTGCCGCTGGCCTTTTTCAGCGGTTCGGTGGGCAACATCTACCGCCAGTTCGCCGCGGTGATGGGCGTGTCCATCGCTTTCTCGGCCTTCATGGCGCTGTCGCTCACACCAGCGCTGTGCGCCACGCTGCTCAAGCCCGTGGAGGCCGGCCATCACCACGAGAAGACCGGCTTCTTCGGCTGGTTCAACCGCACGTTCTCGCGCACCGCCAAGCGCTACGAAGGGGGTGTGGCTGCGCTGTTGCCGCGCGCCGGCCGTGCGCTGGTCATCTACGCCGCCATCGTGGGCGCGGTTGCCGTGATCTACACGCGCCTGCCCACGTCTTTCCTGCCCAACGAAGACCAGGGCACCATGCTGGTGAACGTGCAGCTGCCCCCGGGCGCCACCCAGGAACGCACGCTGGACGTGATGAAGCAGGTCGAAGGCTATGTGCTGCAGCAGCCCGAAGTGCAGGGCATGGTCAGCGTGCTGGGCTTCAGCTTTTCGGGGCAGGGGCAGAACGCCGCACTGGCGTTCATCACCCTCAAGGACTGGGCCGAGCGCACCGCGCCGGGCAGCGACGCGCAGTCCATCGCCGGCCGGGCCTTCGGTGCGCTCTCGGGCATCCGCGACGCCTTCATCTTCGCGCTCAGCCCGCCGCCCATTCCCGAACTGGGCGCCTCGTCGGGCTTCAGTTTCCGCCTGCAGGACCGCGCCGGCCTCGGCCGCGAAGCGCTGCTGAACGCGCGCAACCAGATGCTGGGCATGGCATCGCAGAGCAAGCTGCTGACCCAGGTGAGACCGGACGGTCTGGAAGACGCGCCGCAACTGCAGATCGACATCGACCGCGACCGCGCCAACGCGCTGGGCGTGGGCTTTGACAGCATCAGCGCCGCCATCGGCACCGCGCTGGGTTCGAGCTACATCAACGACTTCCCCAATGCCGGGCGCCTGCAACGCGTGGTGGTGCAGGCCGACGCGACGGCCCGCATGCAGCCCGACGACGTGCTGCGCATCAACGTGCTCAACGCCCAGGGTCAGGCGGTGCCGCTGTCGGCCTTTGCCAGCACTCAGTGGGTCACCGGTCCGATGCAGACCGTGCGCTACAACGGCTACCCGGCCATGCGCATCAGCGGCAGCGCCGCGCCGGGCGTGAGCACCGGCCAGGCCATGGCCGAGATGGAGGCACTGGCGGCCAAGCTGCCGCAAGGTTTCGGCTTTGAATGGACCGGGCAGTCGCGCGAAGAAAAGCTGGCCGGCTCGCAGGCCACCATCCTCTACGCCTTCGCCATCCTGGCGGTGTTCCTGGCGCTGGCCGCGCTCTACGAGAGCTGGAGCATTCCGCTGGCGGTGGTGCTGGTGGTGCCGCTGGGTGTGCTGGGGGTGCTGCTGGCCACGCTGCTGCGCGGCTACGCGAACGACGTGTACTTCCAGGTCGGCCTGATCACCATCATCGGCCTGTCGGCCAAGAACGCCATCCTGATCATCGAGTTCGCCAAGGACCTGCAGGCCCAGGGCAAGGGGCTGGTGGAGGCGGCGCTGGCTGCGGCGCACCTGCGCTTTCGCCCCATCGTCATGACCTCGCTGGCCTTCACCCTGGGGGTGCTGCCGCTGTTCCTGGCATCGGGCGCGGGTTCGGCCAGCCAGCGTGCCATCGGCACCGGCGTGATCGGCGGCATGCTCACCGGCACCGTGCTGGCGGTGGTGTTCGTGCCCGTCTTCTTCGTGGTGGTGCGCAAGCTGTTCAAGGGCAGCGCACGTCAGCACGCACACGACGCAGAGCAAGCCGCTCACCATGGTGTCCATTG
Organism: uncultured Hydrogenophaga sp.; assembly: GCA_964550405.1. Taxonomy (GTDB): domain Bacteria; phylum Pseudomonadota; class Gammaproteobacteria; order Burkholderiales; family Burkholderiaceae_C; genus Hydrogenophaga. The sequence goes on from CAZJZD010000004.1 coordinate 68,915, forward strand.
ACCGGTTGATTCCCATGAACATGAAACTCAGTGCCTTGACCCTGGCCGTGGCGGCCCTGACCGGCTGCTCCTTCATCCCCACCTACGAACGACCGGCTGCACCGGTGCCGTCCAGCTTCCCGGGGCAGGCGTCCGACGCCACCGCCGGCGCCGCACTGCCGGCCTGGGACACGGTGGTGGCCGATGCCCGCCTGCGCGACCTCATCGCGCTGGCGCTGCAGAACAACCGCGACCTGCGGGTGGCTGTGCTCAACATGGAGCAGGTGCGCGCGGCATACCAGATCCAGCGTGCGGACCAGTTGCCCACGCTGAACCTGGCCGCCTCCGGCAACCGCCAGCCCAATGGCAGCGGTGGCATCGCCAGCGCCTACACGGCAGGTGTGGCCATGGCCAGCTGGGAGCTGGACTTCTTCGGTCGTGTGGCCGCCCTCAAGGACGCGGCGCTGGCCCGCTTCCTGGCCAGCGAAGAGGCACGCCGCGCGACGCAGACCAGCCTGGTGGCGGCCGTGGCCAACGGCTGGCTGGCGTTGCAGGCCGACGAAGAGCTGCTGGCACTGACGCGGCAGACACTGGCGACCCGCGAAGAGTCGCTGCGTCTGACCCAGCTGCGCTTCGACAACGGCGCCGCCTCGGCGCTGGACCTGCGCCAGGCCGAGTCACAGGCCGCCGCTGCGCGCGGCACCCTGGCCCAGCTGCAGCGCAGCCGTGCGCAAGACCTCAACGCCCTGACGCTGCTGGTCGGCCAGACCCCGCCGGCGACCCTGCTGCCCACAGCGGGCGCGTCATCGGCCGCGCTGCAGGCCGTTCCCGAGGGGCTGCCGTCGGATCTGCTGACCCGCCGCGCCGACATCCGCCAGGCCGAGCAGGCGCTGATCGCAGCCAACGCCAACATCGGCGCGGCCCGTGCCGCCTTCTTCCCGCGCATCGCACTCACCGCCAGCGTGGGCTCGGCCAGCAGCGAGCTGTCGGGTCTGTTCAAGGACGGTTCCTGGGGCTTCACGCTGGCGCCGCAGGCGGTTCTGCCGATCTTCGACGCCGGCCGCAACCAGGCCAACCTGGATGCGGCCAAGGTGGGGCGCGACATCGCCGTGGCCCAGTACGAAAAAGCCATCCAGACCGCTTTCCGCGAAGTGGCCGATGCCCTGGCCGGCCGCGCCACGCTGGGCGAGCAGCTGGCCGCTGTGCAAAACCAGGCCGATGCCGACGCCGAGCGCCTGCGCCTGACCGAGCTGCGCTACCGCGGCGGCGTGGCCAGCTCGCTGGACCTGCTGGACGCGCAGCGCTCGCTGTTCGCAACCCAGCAGTCGCTGACCCAGGTCAAACTGGCCCAGCAACAGAGCCAGGTGGCGCTCTACAAGGCCCTGGGGGGCGGCTGGAACGAATGAGAGACCGGGCCCCGGGCGCTCAGACCTTCGGCAGGTCGTAGAACTGCACGATGTGATCCCAGGCGTCCTGCGGGTCGTCGACCAGTTTGAACAGGTTGACGTCCTCGGGCGAGATCATGCCTTCCTCGACCAGCACGTCGAAGTGGATCAGGCGCTTCCAGTAGTCGCTGCCGAACAGCACGATGGGCACGGGCTTGGCTTTCTTGCACTGCACCAGGGTGATCACTTCGAACAGCTCGTCCAGCGTGCCGAAGCCGCCCGGGAAGGCCACCAGTGCCTTCGCCCGCATCATGAAGTGCATCTTGCGCAGCGCGAAGTAGTGGAACTTGAAGCTCAGTTCGGGTGAGATGAAGCGGTTGCCCGACTGCTCGTGGGGCAGCGAGATGTTCAGCCCCACATTGAGCGCAGCTTCGTCGTGTGCGCCGCGGTTGGCCGCTTCCATGATGCCGGGGCCGCCGCCGGTGCAGATGAACAGCTGGTCTTCCGTGGGGCAGCGGGCGCTGTAGCGGGCCACGATGCGGGCGAACTCGCGTGCGCGGTCGTAGAAATGGGCGTTGCGCAGCAGGGCCCGTGCCTTGGCGATGGTCTTCGCGTCACCACCGGCCTCGGCCAGTTCCAGCTGTTCCTGCGCTTCGGCCGGTTCGCGCACGCGCGCGCTGCCGAAGACCACCACGGTGTTCTCGATGCCCAGCTCGCGCTGGGCCAGGTCGGGCTTGAGCATCTCCAGCTGGAAGCGGATGCCGCGGGTTTCGCGACGCAGCAGGAACTCCGGGTCGGCGAAGGCCAGCCGATAGGCATCGGCCTGCAGGGTGTTGCCACTGTTGGAATGGGCCTGAAGGTCGGCCCAGGCATCGGCGATGCGCTGCTCGCTCAGTTTCTGGTGGTTTTCCATGCGGGGTTTCGGTCCGGGTTGAAAGCGCTGATTGTCTCGCTCAAACGGGCAGGGCGTCATGCGCTTGAAGACTGGCACCTGCGGCTGCGATGAAACGACCGACCGTTTCCTGCACCGTTTGCTCGACGACGTCGAAACGGTTGCCCGGCATGCCTTCGGGCATCAGGGACAGGGCGGCCCGGTAAGCCAGTTCCTCGTGGGTGGTCTGGTCCACCGGATGCACCACATGGACCTTGAACCAGGCCAGGCCCTTGGGGCCGAGCCGGTCGCAGAAGGCCTGCGAACCGAGCAGGGACGCGCTGATGCCCTCGGCCACGATTTCGACCGCCACAAAGTCCAGCATGCGTTGCCACAGACCGGGCCGCTCCACCATGGCGCCGGTGATGCGCTCCACCTCGGGCAGCACCTCGGCATCCTGCAGGGTCTGTTCGGAAATGCCCGCGGCATGGGCACTCTTGAGCCACAGCGCCCGGTGGTTGCGCTCGTCGGTCTCCATCTCACGCAGGGCGCCCGAGAGCACCTTGCCATGTCGGACGAACCGCTCGGTGGACTCGTAGCTGCTGCGGATCACCTGCGGAAAGCCGTCCACGAAAGGCCAGTAGCCGATGAAAAGGGCCCGCAAGGCGGCGTCGTCGGCCAGCTTGAAGCGGTTCATGAGCGGCGACTCGTTGAGCCGACGCCAGCTCCTGAGCTTGATCTGTTCCTGTTGTTCGCCGGACAGGCGACGGTCTGAAGACGGCATGGTTTCCCCCTGAAAAAACAAACGGGCCTGACCGGTTGGCGGTCAGGCCCGTTGATCTTATGCGGGGAGGGTGCACCGCGTGGCGCACCCCCTGCCATCAGACGCGCTTGCGGTATTCGCCGGTGCGGGTGTCGATTTCGATCTTGTCGCCCTGTTCCACGAACAGCGGCACGGCCACTTCGAAGCCGGTGGCGATCTTGGCGGGCTTGAGCACCTTGCCGGACGTGTCGCCCTTGACGGCGGGTTCGGTCCAGGTGATTTCACGCACGATGCTGGTGGGCAGTTCGACGGAGATGGCCTTGCCTTCGTAGAACACCACTTCAACGGCCATGCCGTCTTCCAGGTAGTTCAGGGCGTCGCCCATGTTCTCGGCTTCGACTTCGTACTGGTTGTACTCGGTGTCCATGCAGACATACATCGGGTCGGCGAAGTAGGAGTAGGTGCACTCCTTCTTGTCCAGGATGATCTGGTCCATCTTGTCGTCGGCCTTGAAGACGACTTCGGTGCCGATGTTGCCCAGCAGGCCCTTGAGCTTCATGCGCACGGTGGCCGCACCACGGCCGCCGCGGGCGTATTCGGTGCGCAGGACGATCATGGGGTCCTTGCCGTGCATGATGACGTTGCCGGCGCGGATTTCTTGAGCGATTTTCATAAGGGTTCCAACGGTTGGGCCGCAGGTTCCGCGACAGGCCACAAGCCTGGGGAACGGTGCTGGGAAGGGCCGCGATCTGTGCGGCGAGACAGACGGCTGGCGGGGCGGATTCTGGAGCAGCGGGCCGCCCGGATTTCCGCAAAGCCTTGAATTTTATCGCTTTTTGGTGACGAGTCCGATCAGCTGTGTGACGAGGTCGCTCTGGGCCAGCAGGCGCTGTCGCGCTGCCTGTGCGCAGGCCACCCAGTCGGCCAGCGTGGGGGTGTCCGGCCAGATGGCCGTGTCAGGGGTCGAGAGGCCGTTCCAGGCGTGGTGGAAGCGCCGCAGCGAAGCCGGTGCGTCCAGCCAGTCCAGAAAGGCGTTCAGCTTGGCGTGGTGGGCGTCGTCGTGCTGCGGGTAGATGTGCCAGACGAAGGGCTGGCCCGCCCAGAGAGCCCGCACGAGCGAGTCCTCGCCGCGCACGAAGTTGAGGTCGCAGGACCAGAGCAGGTGGTCGAATGCGCGTTGCGTGACGGGGGGCAGGGCATGCAGGCGGGGCGCGGACAGGGTGGTTGGGCAAGCCGCCACCGCCTGCCGTGCGCGCCCCGGCGTGACCAGCCAGTCGCTGTTGCCGGCCTGGGCGAGCACATGGGCCAGGGCCGGGGGCTCGTAGCAGAACAGGGTCACGCGGCGGGCCGGTCCGGTGGGCAGCCCCATCGTGCCCAGCCAGGCCTGCGCATCAAACGTGGCCTGTCGGTCGGCCAGATCCGGTTCACGCAGCAGTCCACCGGTGGCGGGCGTGAAGCCGGGAAAGAAGAACCATTTGGTCAGCCCCCTGAGCGGTCCGCTCATCACCGGTGAAGGCAGGCCGTGCGAGCGCTCCACCCAGGGCTCGGCGCTCATGTATTCGAGGTTGATCCAGACCGGCGGGCTGGCGCCTTGTGCCAACCGATCGGCCAGTGCCAGCACACACCCCAAGGCGGGGTCGCAGCCAAAGGCCTCGACCCACACATCGGCCGGCGGCAACGACGCGACCAGACCCGCGGGCAGCGGGTCGGTCCAGCGAATCACCTGCACGCCGGGCCAGCCGCCCTCCAGCGCGCCGGGTGCCATCCAGGCCAGCGCGTCGGGCTGGTCGATCCACAGGCGCACCTGCTCGCCCCGGCAGGCCAGGTCGGCGCACAGCCGCCAGCAGACGCCGATGTCACCCAGGTTGTCGATGACGCGGCAAAAAATGTCCCAACGCATGGGGCAATTGTCCATGCCGGCGGGCGACACAATACGGCCCCATGTCCGACACCCATTCCGAACAGTTGCTGGCCGAGGTGGCCGCACTGCCCGCGCTGCCCGGCGTCTACCGCTATTTCGATGCCCAGGGTCAGGTGCTTTACGTGGGCAAGGCGCGCAACCTGAAGAAGCGCGTCAGCAGCTATTTCCAGAAGGACCATGGGGGCACCCGCATCGGCCACATGGTCAGCAAGATCGCGCGCATGGAGACCACAGTGGTGCGCTCCGAGGCCGAGGCGCTGCTGCTGGAGAACAACCTGATCAAGACGTTGAACCCCAAGTTCAACATCCTGTTCCGCGACGACAAGAGTTACCCCTACCTCAAGATCACCGGCACCCGCGAGACCTTCCGCACCGCCGGCGCGATGCCGGTGCCCATGCTGGCCTTCCCGCGCATGGCCTATTACCGCGGAGTGATCGACAAGCGCCACAGCTACTACGGCCCGTACCCCAGTGCCTGGGCGGTCAAGGAGTCCATCACCCTGCTGCAGAAGGTGTTCCGCCTGCGCACCTGCGAAGACACGGTGTTTGCCAACCGCACCCGGCCCTGCCTGCTCTACCAGATCAAGCGCTGCAGCGGCCCCTGTGTGGACCTGATCGACATGGCCGCTTACGGACGCGACGTGGCTGCGGCCGAACGCTTCCTGCGCGGCGAGACCCAGGCTGTGCTGGACGAACTGGAGCAGCGCATGCTGGCCCACGCCGAGAAGCTCGAATTCGAGCAGGCGGCCGAGATCCGCAACCAGATGAGTGCGCTCTCGCGCGTGCTGCACCAGCAGTCCATGGAGAACGTGAGCGATCGTGACGTGGACATCCTGGCCGTGCGGGTCCAGGGCGGCAAGGCCTGTGTGAACCTGGCCATGGTGCGCGGTGGCCGGCATCTGGGCGACCGGCCGTACTTCCCGGCCCACGTGGACGACGCCACACAGATCGACGAGGGGCTGGAGGCCGAAGGCGGAGCCCGCGAGGGCGACCCGCTGGAGCGGGTGCACGTGCGCGTGCTCGAGGCCTTCATCGCCCAGCACTACCTGGGCGCGGCCCTGCCGCACACGCTGGTCACCAGCCACGCCGTGAGCAAAGACCTGCTGGACGCACTGACCGAGCAGAACGGCGCCAGGGTGCACGCGGTGCACCAGCCGCGCGAACACCGTCGCGCCTGGCTGGACATGGCGCAGAAGAACGCCGAGATCGCGCTCGCCCGCCTGCTGGCCGAAGAGGGCTCGCAGCAGGCCCGCACCCGTGCGCTGGCCGAAGCCTTGGGCCTGCCCGACGACGACCTGGACGAGCTGCGCATCGAGTGCTTCGACATCTCGCACACCGCCGGCGAATCGACGCAGGCGTCCTGTGTGGTGTTCGAAGGCCACAAGATGCAGAACAGCCAGTACCGTCGCTACAACATCGAGGGCATCACCGGCGGCGACGACTACGCCGCCATGCGCCAGGTGCTGCAACGCCGCTACGGCAGGATCGCCGAAGCGCTGCGGGCCGAGCGCGAAGGTTCGGCGGTGCAGGCCGATGTGCCCTCTGCGGAGGAGGCCGCGGCCGAGCCTGCCAAAGACAGTGGCACCGAGGCGCCGAAAGGCCCGCGTATGCCCGACCTGGTGCTGGTCGACGGTGGCAAGGGCCAGGTCAGCATGGCGCGCGAGGTGTTCCTGCAACTCGGGCTGGACCTGTCGCTCATCGTCGGCGTGGAAAAGGGTGAGGGCCGCAAGGTCGGCCTGGAAGAGCTGGTGTTCGCCGACGGCCGCGAGAAGGTCTACCTGGGCCACGACTCGGCCGCGTTGATGCTGGTGGCCCAGATCCGCGACGAGGCGCACCGCTTTGCCATCACCGGCATGCGGGCGGCGCGCGCCAAGGTGCGCACCGGCGGCAGCCGCCTGGAGGACATTCCCGGTGTCGGCCCCAAGAAGCGCGCGCGGTTGCTGCAGCGCTTCGGCGGGGTCCGCGGGGTGGCATCGGCCAGCGTGGACGACCTGGCGACCGTCGAAGGCATCTCGGCCGAACTGGCCGACACCATCTACCGTGCACTGCACTAGTGCATGACGCCCCCATAATCGCGTCCTATGTTCTTCAACCTTCCCACCTTGCTGACCTGGGCGCGCATCGTCGCCATCCCGCTCATCATCGGCGTCTACTACTGGGAAGGGCTGGGCCTGGCGCAGAAGAACCTGATTGCCACCACCATGTTCGTGGTGTTTGCGCTGACCGACTGGGCCGACGGTTACCTGGCCCGCAAGCTCAACCAGACCTCGGCCTTCGGCGCTTTCCTCGACCCCGTGGCGGACAAGTTCCTCGTCTGCGCCAGCCTGCTGGTGCTGGTGCACCTGGAACGGGCCGACGTGTTCGTGGCGCTCATCATCATCGGCCGCGAGATCGCGATTTCGTCGCTGCGCGAGTGGATGGCCATCATCGGTGCCACCAAGAGCGTGGCGGTGCACATGATCGGCAAGCTCAAGACCACGGTGCAGATGGTGGCCATTCCCTTCCTGCTCTACGACGGAAAGGTGCTGGGCATCATCGACTCGCACCTCTGGGGCACCTGGCTGATCTGGATCGCCGCGGTGCTGACCATCTGGTCGATGGTCTATTACCTGCAGAAGGCGCTGCCCGAAATCCGCGCACGCGCGCGATGAGTGCTGCGGTCGCGGGGGACAACCGCTGGGTCCGGGCCATGCCCTGGATCTTCGTGCTGATCTGGAGCACCGGCTTCATCGTGGCGCGCTACGGCATGCCGCACGCGCCGCCCATGAAGTTCCTCGCGGTGCGCTATGCCCTGTCCATCCTCTGCTTCCTCCCCTGGATTGCACTGGCTGGCGTGAAGTGGCCGGCCGACCGGCGTCAGGCCCTGCACCTGGCGGTCACCGGCATCCTGATGCACGCGGGCTACCTAGGTGGCGTCTGGGCGGCGGTCAAGGCGGGCATGGGGTCCGGCCTGTCGTCGCTGATCGTCGGCATCCAGCCGGTGCTCACCGCCATCTGGCTCTCCAGTGTTACCGGGCACCACGTATCGCGCCGGCAGTGGCTGGGCCTGCTGCTGGGCTTCGCCGGTCTGGTGCTGGTGGTCTCGCGCAAGTTCGGCGCGGGCGGACCGGGCGATTCGGCCAACTGGCTGAACCTGTCGTTTGCGGTGCTGGCCCTGTTCTGCATCACCGCCGGCACCCTGTACCAGAAGCGCTTTGTTGAACCTTGCGACGTGCGCACCGCCAACACCGTGCAACTGGCGGCGGCGCTGCTGGTCACGCTGCCGCTGGCCTTGCTGGAGTCGGAGGCCATGCGCTGGAATGCTGAGCTGGCCGGTGCCATGGCCTGGTCGGTGCTGGGCCTGACGCTGGGTGGCAGCTCCCTGCTCTACATGCTGATCCAGCGCGGCGCAGCGGCGTCGGTCACCAGTCTCATGTACCTCGTGCCGCCCTGCACGGCGCTGATCGCCTGGGGGCTGTTTGCCGAGCCCATCACCGCGACCACGCTGGCGGGCACGGCGCTCACCGCGTTTGGCGTGAGCCTCGTCGTGCGACCGCCGAAGCCGGCCTGAGCTTCCAGGGCTCGGCTTTGAACGCGGCGGCCAGGTGGTCCACCAGCAGTCGGATGCGTCGGGGGACCTGCGCCCGGTAAGGGGCCAGCCAGTGGATGTCGGCGTCGGGCATGGACCAGTCCGGCAGCACGTGCACCAGTTCACCCGACGACAGTTGTGGCGCGATGTCCCACAGGCTGCGCAGCATGATGCCGTGGCCGGCCAGACACCAGTCGCGCACCAGCTCGCCCGAGTTGCTGGACAGCGGTCCGCTCACCGGCACGTGCAGGGGATCGGCGTCAGCGGCCGGGTGCAGGCGCCAGTGGCCGAAGCCCCTGTCCTGCGTGCTACCGTTTTCGCGCACCACCAGACAGTGGTGGCGGCACAGGTCCCGCGGCGTCTGTGGCACCCCCTGTGCCTTCAGGTAGGCTGGTGCCGCCACGAGCACACGCTGGTTCGGCGCCAGCCGGCGCGACACCCATTCGCTGGCCCGTTGCGCGGGCGGGTTCCACAACCAGATGGCTCCGTCAAAACCGTCCACGGCCAGATCGGGCAACTGTTCGGTGAGCTGCAACTGCACGCTGATGCCCGGATGGCGTTGCTGGAACGCAGCCAGCGCCGGGCCGACCCAGCGCCGGCCAAAACCGAAAGTGGCGGCCAGGCGGATGGGGCCGGACGGTTCTGCGCGGCGCTCGCGCAGTTCGCTCTCCAGCATGTCAAAGCCACGCAGCAGATCGGCGGCGCGCTCGCACACCGTTTCGCCTTCGGCGGTGGGGCTGACACGGCGCGTGGTGCGCTGGAACAGGCGCACGCCCAGCCGGGCTTCGATGGCCGCCAGTCGTTTGGTGGCCGCAGGGGCCGCGATGCCGATGGCACGGGCCGCTGCGGCCAGCGTGCCGTGCTGCCGGATGGCCTGCACCAGTTCCAGGTCGGGACGGTCCAATTGTTTCCTTTTTGGAAGTAATGGGTTGCCGGATTATGAGTCCTCAGCCGTTTAAGCTGACGCCACCTTCACCACCGCATCGCACCAGGAGCACCCATGAGCCAGACACCCCACCGGATCGCCGTCATCGCCGGAGATGGCATCGGCACCGAAGTCATGCCCGAGGGCATCCGCGTGCTCGAAGCGGCTGCTTCGAAGTTCAACATCCCGCTGCAGTTCGACCACTTCGACTTCTCCAGCTGCGACTACTTCGATCAGCACGGCAAGATGCTGCCGGACGACTGGAAAGCGCAGATCGGTGGTCACGACGCGATCTACTTCGGCGCCGTCGGCTGGCCCGACCGGGTGCCCGACCACATTTCCCTCTGGGGCTCGTTGCTGATGTTCCGACGCGAGTTCGACCAGTACGTCAACGTGCGTCCTGCCAGACTGATGCCGGGCGTGACGGCCCCGGTGGTGCGCCGCGACGGCAGCCCGCGCCAGCCGGGCGAGATCGACATGGTCATCGTGCGCGAGAACACCGAGGGCGAGTACAGCAGCATCGGCGGCCGCATGTACGCCGGCACCGAGCGCGAGATCGTGGTGCAGGAAACGGTGATGTCGCGCCACGGCGTGGACCGGGTGCTGCGCCACGCCTTCGAGCTGGCCCGCTCGCGGCCGAAGAAGCACCTGACCAGCGCCACCAAGAGCAACGGCATCGCCATCACCATGCCCTATTGGGACGAGCGCGTCGAAGCCATGGCGCGTGAGTATCCGGATGTGAAAGTGGACAAGTTCCACATCGACATCCTGACCGCACACTTCGTGCAGCGGCCCGACTTTTTCGACGTGGTGGTCGGCAGCAACCTGTTCGGCGACATCCTGTCCGACCTCGGTCCCGCCTGCACCGGCACCATCGGCATCGCGCCCAGCGCCAACCTCAACCCGACGCGCCAGCATCCGTCGCTGTTCGAGCCGGTGCACGGTTCCGCGCCCGACATCGCGGGCAAAGGCATTGCCAATCCCATCGGTCAGATCTGGTGTGGCGCCATGATGCTCGACCACCTGGGGCACCGGGATGCGCACGACGCGATCATGCGCGCCATCGAATCCACGCTGCAGCCTGGCAGTGGCGCGCCACGGACGCGGGATCTCGGCGGTGACGCCGGGACCAGGGATGTCGGGCTGGCGATAGCGCAAGCTGTGATGCGATGAATGTCACGCCGGCAGCGTGCGGGTGTCGTTCTGGCGTCTAGAATCGCGCCTTTCGCGTCGTTCACGATCGCCCTTTGACCTGCATGTATTGACAGGGTGTTTGACCCGTAGGTCTAATCACAAGGCATTAGTTTTTTGATCGGATGATCGGGCCGATGCGAAACAACCGAGCCCATCCATGTCGCCCCAACTGCGTTGGCGTTGCTGACAGCGGGGGGGACCCAAGGGATTCAACAGACCATTTCAAGAGGGGCTATTCGTGAACAAGACCGATCTCGTCGAACACATTGCCAAGCACGCCGACATTTCCAAGGCGGCGGCCACCCGGGCACTGGACTCCACCATCACAGCGATCCGGACCACGCTGAAAAAAGGCGGTACCGTTTCCCTGGTGGGATTTGGCTCCTTCGCCGTGACCAAGCGTCCCGCCCGCAAGGGTCGCAACCCCCGCACGGGCGCTGAGATTAAAATCAAGGCCGCCAAGGTGCCTAAGTTCCGTCCGGGCAAGGCCCTGAAGGATGCGCTGAACTGAGAGCGTCCTTCGGGATGTCTCCGGTGGGGTGCTTAGCTCAGTCGGTAGAGCGGCGCCCTTACAAGGCGTAGGTCGGCGGTTCGACCCCGTCAGCACCCACCACCACCACAAAGGCGAACCAGGGTTCGCCTTTTTTGTTGTCGGCACAGACGGGGCGTCTGTGTGTTGTTTCAGGATATCCAGGCATGTTCGATTCCATCCGCAATCACAAGAAGTACCTGATGGGCTTCTTGCTGATCCTGATCATTCCGGGCTTCGTGCTCTTCGGCGTGCAGGGCTTTACCGACTTCAGAAACCGCTCGGAGGCCGTGGCCACCGTGGACGGGGTTGACATCACGCAGATGGACTGGGATCAGGCCCACCAGCAGGAGGCCAAGCGACTGCGGGAGAGCATGCCCAACCTCGACCCCAAAGTGCTCGACAGCGAGCAGGCGCGCTACGCCACGCTTGAACGCCTGGTGCGTGAACGTGTGCTGGCCACCGCCGCGCAAAAGTTCCACCTCTACACCAGCGACCAGCGCCTGGCTCAGGAACTCCAGCGCAACGAGGTCATCGCCTCCCTGCGCCGTCCGGACGGGTCGCTGGACGTCGAGGCTTACCGGCAGATGCTGGGTCGTCAGGGGATGACGCCCGAAATGTTCGAGGCGCAGGTCCGTGCCGATCTGTCGATGCGCCAGGTGACACAGGGCATCACCGCCTCCGGGCTGGTGCCCGCCGCTCTGGCGGCGGTCTCGCTCGATGCCTTCTTCGAGCGCCGCGAGGTGAGCGTGCAGCGCTTCAGTGCTGCAGACTTTGCCGCCAAGGTGCAACCCACCGATGCCGATATCGAGAGCTTCTACAACGCCAACCCGGCCCTGTTCCAGGCCCCGGAGCAGGCGGACGTCGAATACCTGATGCTGGATGCCGCTGCCGTGGCAAGGGGCGTGAGCCTGAATGAAGCCGATGTGCGGGCCTACTACGAGCAGAACGCCGCTCGCCTGTCGGGCAACGAAGAGCGCCGTGCCAGCCACATCCTGCTGACCGTGCCGGCCGGCGCATCGGCTGCCGACAAGCAGAAGGTGCGCGATCGGGCACAGGCGCTGCTGGACCAGCTGCGCCAGAACCCGGCGAAGTTTGCCGAGCTGGCCAAGGCCAACTCGCAGGACCCCGGATCGGCAGAGAAGGGCGGAGACCTCGACTTCTTCTCGCGCGGTGCCATGGTCAAGCCCTTTGAGGACGCCGTGTTCGGCCTGCAAAAAGGCGCCATCTCCGATCTCGTCGAGAGCGAGTTCGGCTTCCACATCATTCAGTTGACCGACATCAAGAGCCCGCCGGTGCGGCCGTTCGAGGCCATGCGTGCGGAGATCGAGGCCGATCTGAAGAAGCAGCAGGCTCAGAAGCTGTTTGCCGAAAACGCCGAAACCTTCAGCAACCTGGTCTACGAGCAGGCCGACAGCCTGCAGGCGGCGGCCGATCGGCTCAAGCTGAGCGTGCAGACCGTCAAGGGCCTGACGCGACAGTCGGCGCCCAATGCCGGTGTGCTGGGCAACGAGCGCTTGCTGGCGGCCATCTTCGCACCCGAGTCGGTTGAGAAGAAGCGCAACACGGAAGCCATCGAGACCGGCCCCAGCCAACTGGTGGCGGCGCGTGTGCTTCAGTACCGGGCCGCGCACACGCGGGCGCTGACCGAGGTGCGCGACGATGTTCGCAAGCTGCTGGTGGCGCGGCGCTCCGCCGAACTCGCCCGTGAGGCGGGTGCGCAGCAGCTCAAGGCCTGGAAAGAGGGTGCGCCCTCGACCTCCATGCCGGCACCTGTCACGGTGTCGCGCGATGCGGCGCAGGGTCTTGCCTTGCCGGTGCTGACCGCCGCGCTGAGCGCCCCGGCGCAGACGCTGCCGGCCTGGACGGGTGTTGATCTGGGTGATGAGGGTTATGCCGTGATCCGGGTGGACAAGGTGTTGCCCCGTGGCACGCGTGATCCGCAGGCAGCCGCGCAGGAAGTCCAGCAGTACGGCCAGTGGTGGTCGTCGGCCGAAGGTCAGGCCTACTACGACACCCTGGCAGAGCGCTTCAAGGTCAAAATCAAGGTATCGAAGCCGCAGCCCTGAATTCGGCAGCATTCGGCGCGCTATAATGCGCGGCTGCGGTGGCTGTAGCTCAGTTGGTAGAGTCCAGGATTGTGATTCCTGTTGTCGTGGGTTCGAGTCCCATCAGCCACCCCACCCATTCTCAAAAAAGCCCGGCTATGCCGGGCTTTTTTTGTTTCTGGCGTGCCTCGCGCGGTCGGTCCGACGTGCTGCGCATGGTCAGGCAATTGAGGGTGTTTTCAGGTCTTCATCAGGCATTTGGGGCACGGGTGCAAAACCAATAATGGTTTTCAACCCGGCCTGGCCGGCTGCGCTTGCACCGGGTGTCGGAACGCTGCGGCGTTCCCGACTTTCCGAACCCTCTCGGTGCAGCTCCCCAAGGGATGGCTCGCCGGCAAGCTCTGATGAACCCCTCTGTCGTTGCCGATGTGTTTCGAGACCTGGTGCGGCGTCATGCCCGTCCGGTGATCGCCCTGGCGCTGGCCGCCGCCGTTCTGGTGCTGGCGCCTTCCTGGTACATGATGGAGGTGTACGACCGGGTCATCAACAGCCGCAATCTGGTCACGCTGGGCCTGCTGACGTTGGCGGTGCTGTTGCTCATTGCCATGCTGGAGATGGTGGAGTGGTGGCGCGGTGACCTGCTGGCCCGCGCTGCCCGTGCCTGGGACGACGCGATGGCCGAGCCCGTGTTCCTGCGGGCGTTTCAACCCGGACAGGGCAATCCGCAGTCGGGCCTGCAGGCCCTGACCCACCTGCAGTCGCTGCGTGGCTTCATCGTGTCGCCCGCTTTCGCGGGTCTCATCGATGCGCCGCTGGCGGTGCTGTTCGTGGTGCTGCTGTGGGCGATCCACCCCATGCTGGCGATGGTGGCACTGCTGGCGGCGGGTGTGCAGGCCTTCAGTGCCTGGCGGCTGCATCTGCGCAGCGGTGAACTCACCCAGCGTGCGAACCAGTGGAGCCAGTCCACCCAGGCCTATGCCGAGCGCATGCTGCGCCAGAGTCCGGCGCTGCGGGCCCTGGGCATGTGGCCGGCCGTGTTCCGGCGCTGGCAGGACATGCAGGGCAAGACCCTGCAGCACCAGGTGCAGTTGCTCCAGCACGTGGTGGGTCACCAGGTGTTCGCACGCTGGCTGCAACAGGCGGTGGGCTCTGCCTTGCTGGGGGTGGCCTGCTGGCTGTTGCTTGATCAGCGCCTGGCCGGTGGACCGAGCATGCTCATCGTCGCCAGCATCCTCGGCGGGCGGGTGGTAGCCCCTCTGTTCCAGGTCGTTGCGCACTGGCAGCAGGTGATGCAGGCCCGTTCCGCCGTGCTCGGGCTGTCCCGCCTGCTCGATGGGAATGCCTCGCGTGACGAGGCGTTGCCCCTGCCACCGGCCAAAGGTGCCCTGGTGGTGGAGCAACTGGTGGTGGCATCGCCCGTGCGGGGTGGTGCGCCGCTGCTCAAGGGCCTGGGTTTTCGGGTGCAGCCCGGCGAGATGCTGGCCGTGCTGGGCAGCTCGGGGGCCGGCAAGTCGACCCTGGCCCGTGCGCTGCTCGGTCTGTTGCCGCCGGCCGCAGGGGCTGTGCGTCTGGACGGCGTGGATGTGTCCACCTGGGACCGGCGCGAGCTGGGCCCCCAGCTCGGATACCTGCCGCAGCAGGTGGAGCTGCTGGACGGAACCTTGGCCGACAACATCGCCCGCTTTGGTGTTCCGGATGAAGACCTGCTGCAAGCCGCAGTCGCTGCCGCCGGCTTGAAGGAGCTGGTGGCCGAATGGCCGGAAGGCCTGGACACCGAGCTGGGCGAGGGCGGGCAGTGGTTGTCGGGCGGCATTCGCCAGCGTGTGGGTCTGGCCCGCGCGCTGTACGGCCAGCCGGCCCTGCTCGTGCTGGATGAACCGAATGCCAGTCTGGACCGCACGGGCGATGCGGCGTTGCACAGCGCGATCGAGGCGCACAAGGCCGGCGGACGCACGGTGGTGGTGATGAGCCATCGCAGTGAAGTGATCCGCCTGGCCGATCACCTGCTGGTGCTGCGGGACGGCCAGCAGGTGGCCTTCGGTCCGCGCGAGGAGGTGCTGGCCGCCCTGCGCAAGGCCAATGCGGCCACGGCTGCGTCGGCACCCGCCAACCCCACCAGCCCAGAGGCCTCACCGGCTCCCGCTGCGGCGGCCTCCCTTTCGGCGCAGGCAGCATGAGCACATCCCGTTCCTGGACCACTCTGCTGGGCATCCGCCGCCACGGCGAGGTGGCCGAAGCCCTGCGCGCCGGCCGGTACGAGCTGCGCTGGGCCCTGCTGGGCATGCTGGGTGTGAACCTGCTGGTGCTCACGCCGACCATTTACATGCTGCAGCTGTATGAGCGTGTGCTCTACAGCTTCAATGCGCTGACCTTGCTGGCGGTGTCGCTGATGGCCATCCTGTTGCTCGCCGGCATGGCCCTGGCGGACCGGTTGCGCGCAGCTTGGATTGCGCGCCTGGGTCTTGGGGTGGAAGAGCGTCTGGCCGCCGCCCTGTTCCGCAGCGGTCTGCAGGCCGGGTTCGCCGGGCAGGGCGCCGCCGGTGCGGCGCGCTTGCGCGATCTGGGCGTGGTCACCCAGTTCATCCGGGGATCCGGCTTCACCGGCTGGCTGGACCTGCCCTGTAGCCCGCTGTACATCGGCGCCGTCTGGTTGCTGCACCCCTGGCTCGGGCTGGCCTGTGCGGTGTTCGTGGTCATGCAGATGCTGCTGGCCTGGCAGAGCCGGCGCATGAGCTTGCTGCCCAGCCAGGCCGCGCAGTCCCTGGCCCAGACGGAAGCGGCGTTTGTCCGCTGGAAGCTGCGCTGTGCCGAGGTGGTGGCCGCCATGGGCATGGGACCGGCCTTGCAGGGCCGCTGGGCCGGACACCACCGACGCGCCCTCGACAGCGCGATGGACGCACAGGCCCTGAGCGGTCGCCTGGGCGCCTGGAGCAAGGCGCTGCGCTACGCCCAGCAATCCCTTGCGCTCGGCTTGGGAGGCTGGCTGGTGGTGCGCGGCGAACTGTCGGCCGGCGCCATGATCGCCGGCACCATGCTCACCACCCGGGCCCTCGCGCCGGTGGATGCCGTGGTCACCGTCTGGCGCGACCTGATCGCCGCCCGCCAGGCCCTGGTGCGACTGGACGATGCGCTGACCGCCGAGGTGTTGCCTGCCGTGGCCGGCCCTGGGGGCCAGCCGCTGCACCACACCGATGCCCCCGCGCACGAAGGCCTGCGCCTGAGCGGCGTCAACGCCTGGGTGCCGGGCGGTGGCCGCCAGGTGTTGCACGACATTCGGCTGCAGCTGTCGCCGGGTGAGATCGTGGTGCTGGTCGGGCCTTCCGGCGCCGGCAAGTCCACCCTGGTCAAGCTGGTGGCCGGCGCCTGGTCCTGTGCCAGCGGCCAGGTCAGCCGGCCAGCGGACCTGTCCGTGGGTTACCTGCCGCAGGATGTCGAACTGCACGACGGCTCCGTGGCCGAGAACATCGCCCGCCTGGGCATGCCCAACCCGGGCGCCGTGGTCGCCGCGGCCCAGCGGGCCGGTCTGCACGAGTTGGTGCTGCGCCTGCCCAAGGGCTACGACACCCCATTGGGCGAGGGCGGTCACCCGCTCACGCCCGGTCTGAGTCAGCGCGTGGCCTTGGCCCGCGCCCTGTATGGCGGTCCGCGCCTGCTGGTGCTGGATGAACCCAATGCCCACCTGGACGATGCCGGCGAACGCGCCCTGAGGTCAGTCCTGCAGGACCTCCGCGCCAGCGGCGCAACCGTCCTGCTGGTCACGCACCGGCAGAACCTGCTGGACCTGGCCGATCGCGTGCTGGTGCTTGAACACGGCGCCCTGGTCAGCGCGACCGCCTCCGAACCCCTTCTCCGACGCATTCCCCAGCCATGCTGAACACCGAAAACCCTGCCGCCGATGCCGCTGCCGACACTGCGCCGGCGGCCCCTTCCGTCGGCGCACCCGCCGCAGCCCCGGCCGCCAGCCGGCGTCCGCGCCTGGTGGCCCTGCTGGTCGGCCTCGCCGTGCTGGCCCTGCTGGCCTGGATCGCCTTCGCCCCCCTGGACGAGGGTGTTCCGGCGGGTGGCCAGGTGGTGGTCGACACCCGGCCCAAGCCCGTGCAGCACCTCACCGGCGGGATCGTGCTGCAGGTGCTGGTGAAGGAGGGCGATGCCGTCAAGGCGGGCCAGCCCCTGGTGCGGCTGGACACGGCGGCCACCGCCGCCGTGCACGAAGCCGTGCGCCAGCGCTATTACGCCCTGCGCGCGGCGCAGGGTCGGCTCGAAGCCGAACGTGATGGCCGGGGCGTCATCACCTGGCACCGCGATCTCAAGACGGCGGGTGCCAGTGCCGCCCAGGCCCACATGCAGACGCAGCAGACCCTGATGGCGTCCCGCAGCGCGGCGCTGGCCGCCGAACTGGGCGCACTGAGCGAAAGCGCCCAGGCCCAGCAAGCGGTGCTGCGCAGCACCGAAACCATGCTGCAGGGACGGCAAGCGCAACAGGGCCTGATCCAGGAAGAACTCGACAACACGCGTCCCCTGGTGCAGGCCGGTTACGCGCCACGCAACCGCCTGCTCGAACTGCAGCGCCAGCAGGCCGAGGCCGAGACCCTGATCGCCGAACTGCGTGGTCAGCGCGAGCGCGCCCAGCGCGCACTGGCCGAAATCGGCCAGCGCCGCCTGCAGCGCCAGAACGAATTCCGCCGCGACGTGCAGCAGCAGCTCAGCGAGGTGCTGCGCGACGTGGACGCCGATGCCCAGCGCCTGCAGGCCGCCGAGCAGGAAGCCCAGCGCACCGAGATCGTGGCCCCGGTGGCCGGTCATGTGCTGGGTCTGGCGGTGCAGGCCGCCGGCAGCGTGGTCCAGCCGGCGCAGAAGCTGATGGACATCGTGCCCGATGGCGAAGGCTTGTTGATCGAAGCGCGGGTCCAGCCGCACCTGGCGGACCGCATCCGTGTGGCCCAGCCGGTGGACGTGCGCTTCTCGGCCTTCTCGCACACACCCCAGCTGCTGCTGCACGGTGAAGTGGTCAGTCTGTCGGCCGATGCGCTGCTCGACCCCGCCACCCAGACCAGCTACTTCCTGGCCCGTGTGGCCTTGGGCCCGGATGCCGCCACGGTGCTGGGCCAGCGCAGCCTCGTGCCCGGTCTGCCGGCCGAGGTCGTGTTCCGGACCGGCGAGCGCTCGCTGCTCACCTACTGGCTGCACCCGCTGATCAAGCGCATGGCCTGGTCCATGAAGGAGGAGTGATGTCAGCTCTGGCTCGCCGTCACACGCCGCCGGGTGCTGGCCGGCGCATCCTCTGGGGGCTGCTGTGCGGCATGGGCGCGGGGATCGCGCAGGCCCAGCCGCTCGATCTGCTGACCGCCTGGCAGCGCGCCGGCCAGCACGACGCCACCTGGCAGGCGGCGCAGGCCACCGCCAGCGCCGGGCGCGAGGCGGTGGCCATTGCCCGTGCCGAACTCAGGCCCCAGATCGCGCTGGCCGCCACGCGCAGCCACAACGAAGTGCGCTACGCCGACCAACCCGGAGCGGTGCAGCGCTACCAGAGCGGCAACCAGAGCCTGAGCCTGCGCCAGCCGCTGTACAACGCGCTGCTGCAGAAGGGTGTGACCAAGGCACAGGCCGAGGTGCGCGATGTGGAGGCCCGCCTGGAGCAGGAACGCAGCGACCTGCTGACCCGGGTGACCGACGCCTATTTCGAGTCCTTGCTGGCGCAGGACCAATTGCAGATGCTGCAGGACCAGCTGGCCTACGCCCAGGTGCAGATGGACGCCGCCGACAAGGGGCTGGCGGCCGGTTCGGGTACCCGCACCGACGTGGACGAAGCCCGGTCGCGGCGCGACCTGCTGCAGGCCCAGGTGCTTGAAGCACGGCAGGCCCGGCAATGGAGCCTGCAGGTGCTGCAGGACCTGGTGCAGCAACCGGTGACCGATGTGGTTCGGGTGCGCGACGACGCCGACCTCACGATCCCCCTGGCGGGTGCATCGGAGCTCAGCCTGGCGCAATGGCAGGACGCCGCCCGGCAACAAAGCCCTGAACTGCAGGCCCTGCAGGCCCAGCTGGATGCCGCCGAGGTGGACATCGGCCGGGCCCGCGCAGGGCGCCGCCCCACGCTGGACATGGTGCTGCAGTGGCAGCGCAACGACCGGGATTCCGTGACCAGCGCCAGCGCGCGCTACCGCCAGGGCGTGGCCATGCTCCAGTTCAACATGCCCTTGTACGCGGGCGGCGGCGTGGACGCTGCGGTGCGCCAGGCCCTGGCCCAGCGCGAGCGCGCCGACCGGGCGCTGGAAGCCGCACGCCGTGAACTCGGCTCACGCGTGACGCGCGAGTGGCGCAACGTGACCGAGGGGCGGGCCCGCATCGCCGCGTTCGAACAGGCGGTGCACTCGGCCCGGCAACTGGTGCACGCAACGCAGCAGTCGCAGCGGGCCGGGGTGCGCAGCCACCTGGACGTGCTCGATGCACAGGAACAGCTGGGCACCGCGCTGACCGAGCGCGCCCGTGCCCGCTATCAGCTGCTGGTGGCCAGCGTGCGATTGGCGGTGCTCGCCGGTGCCGCGGACGAAACCCTGGTCCGGGCTGTCAACCAGCAACTGCAGACCGGGCCTCCGCCATCGGCGGGACCGGCGCGCTGAGCGCCGTCACACCGCCTGGCAGGTCAGAAATCTTTTGTCACAAATCCCTCAGTTTTTCTCCCGATCGGCCGATCTACGCGAAGGCGGACACATCGGCTTTTCACGAACCACTTCGAAAGTACTCATGAGCACCAACAACACTCAGAAGATCTTGTTCATCGACTCGGCTGTCGGCGACATCAGCACCATCCTGGCGTCGGTGGACCCCTCGTTTGAAGTGGTTTTGCTGAACAGCGACCGCAACGGCCTGGAGCAGATCGCGGACGCTCTGGCGGGTCGCACCGGCATTGATGCGGTGCATGTCATTTCGCACGGTGGCCCGGGTTACCTGCAACTGGGCGACGGCTCGATCGACCTGTCCGGTCTGGACGGCCAGTCCGACGCGTTGGCCACCATCAGCGCCGCGCTGAGCGAAGAGGCCGACCTGCTGCTGTACGGCTGTGACGTGGCCGCTGGCGACGCCGGTGCGAATTTCATCAGCGCGCTGGCGGCAGCCACGGGGGCCGATGTGGCCGCCTCGCTGGACCTGACCGGCCCCGCCCTGCTGGGGGGCGACGGAACCCTGGAAGCAAGCACCGGCACCATCGAAGCAGAAGTGCTGGACCTGATCGGCATTGAAACGCTGCTGGGTGCTCCTTCCAATGACGGTTTCGAGAACAACTTCACCGGCTGGACCACCAGCGACGCCGTGATCGGTACCGGCGGCCTGTACGCCACCGACGGCCCCGACTGGACCGTCAACCCCTATGGCACCAAGATGGCGGTGGTGCAGCCCGCCGGCGCCAGCGGCGAGAAAACCGGGACCTACGACACCCTGAGTCTGGGCACGGCGGCACGCACCTACCTCGATGGCCGCTTTCCCAACCCGACGAACTACGGCTACATCTACACCACGGTGACGCTGACCGCCGGTGAAGAGTTCTCGATGGCCTGGAACTACGTGGCCACGGACTATTCGCCCTACAACGATGCATCCGTCGTGACCTTCGTCAACACGACGAACACCGCCGATCTGTCCATGCAGATCAAGCCGGGTGCCGACTCGTCCTTCTCGGGCGGGCAGGTGGGCATCCTGGGTGCCACGGTGACCGGTACCGGCAACTACGTCACCGGCAACTACGGCAGCACGGGCTGGCAGGTGGTCACGCTCAAGGCGGGCGAGGCCGGCACCTACAAGCTCGGCTTTGCCGTGTTCAACCTCGGCGACACCATCCTGTCGCCGTACCTGTTCGTGGACCAGGCCCAGGGCACCACGCTCAAGGACGGCACACCCTTCAACCCGGTTCCCGCGCCCGCTGTCCAGCCGCCGCCGCCGGTCACCAACGCGGCGCCCACGTTCTCGGCCACCACGCACACCAACGGCAGCACCTTCACCGACACCGCCGCCGATGACAGCTTTGCCACCCTCACCGGCAAGGTCAATGCCACCGACTCCAACAACGACACGCTGACCTTCGCGGTCTCGGCCCCCACCAGCGGCACCACGGTGAAGACGGGTACCTACGGCACCTTCACCATCACCAACACGGCCACCGGTACCTTCACCTACACGCCCAACGACACGGCCATCGAAGGCCGCAAGACCAGCACCACCGAGAGCTTCACCGTCACCGTTTCCGACGGCAAGGGCGGCACCGCCAGCACCACGGTCACCTTCACCATTGCCGGCGCCAACGACACGACCGTCTTCAGCGGCACCACCAGCGCAGCCGTCGCCGAAGACGGCACGGCCTCGGCCAGCGGCACCGTCAGCGCCAGCGACCGCGACACCGGCGATGCCGCCATCGTCGCGTCCGCCACCACCAGCATCTACGGCACCTTCATCGTCAACGCCGCCGGCCAGTGGAGCTACACGCTCAACAACAGCACCGCTGCCGTGCAGGGTCTGACGGAAGGCCAGACCGTCAACGACACCTTCTACGTCACCACCGCGGGCGGCAGTTCGCAAGCCGTCACCATCGCCATCACCGGCCAGAACGACCGACCCACCCTGTCGTCCAACGCCGCGCTGCTGGCGCAGGTGGAAGACAGCACCGACAACACCGCCACGTCCATCGCCACCTTGCTGGGTGGCCGTTTCGCCGACGTGGACAACGGCGCCAGCTTTGCCGGCGTGCTCGTCGCAGGCAACAGCGCCACCGCTTTGCAAGGCGTCTGGCAGTACCAGCTTGACGGCTCCGGCACCTGGGTGGACATCCCGGCCACCGGCCTCACCACCTCCCACGCGCTGGCCCTGTCGGCCAGCACCCTGGTCCGTTTCGTGCCCGCGCCCAACTACAACGGCACGCCCGGTTCGCTGTCGGTCTACGCGGCCGACAACGTGTACGCCGGCGGCTTCAGCACCGGCACCGAAGTGTTTGCCGACGTGACCGTCGGCGGCGTTTCCGCGGCCGGCCGCGCGGTCAGCATCACCATCACGCCCGCCAACGACGCGCCCGTGTTCTCGGGTTCCGACGCCAGCATCGGCCTGACCGAAGGTGCCGGCGCCGATACCACCGCTTCCCTGCAGGCCGATGCGGCCGCAGCCGACCCGGTGGTGGCGCTGACCGGCACCATCGCCGCGACCGACGTCGACAACGCCACCAACACGCTCACCTATGGCATCCAGGGCGGCCAGTCCGGCGTCGACGCCGAGAGCGGCCTGATCGTGGTGCAGGGCACCTACGGACGCCTCACACTGGACCCGGTGTCCGGCGACTGGACCTATTCCCCCACCAACACCGCCGCGATCAATGCGCTGGAATCGGGTGAAGTGGGCGTCGAGACCTTCACCTTCAAGGTCACCGATGGCGCCGGTGCCAGCGACACCCAGACGCTGAGCGTGAGCATCACCGGAACCGACGATGAGCCCGTGCTGGCCAGCGCTTTGGCGGATGCCACCGTCACCGGCAGCCAGTGGAGCTACCAGCTGCCCGTGGGCAGCTTCACCGACGCCGAGGGCGAAGCCCTCGTCTACACCGCCGAACTGGTCGATGTGAACGGTGACCCGGTGGGCGACGGCAGCCTGCCGGCCGGCCTGAGCTTCGACGGCACCATCCGCACCTTCACCGGTGCCAGCCCACTGGCCCACAACGGCCAGCAGTTCTACCTGAAGGTGACCGCGTCCGATGGCAGTGCCGCGGTCAGCGACATCTTCCGCCTCACCGTGGCCAACCAGGCGCCCACCTCGGCGGACGACAGCCTGAGCTTCGCCGAAGACCAGGTGCGCGTGCTCACGCTCGCCGACTTCGGCCCGTATGCCGACGCCGACGGGGACGCCCTGTCCAGCGTCACGATCAGCGCGATCCCCGCCCAGGGGGCACTGGAGTTCAACGACGGCAACGGCTGGGTGGCCGTCACGCAAGACCAGTCCATCAGCGCCGCCGACATCGCCGCCGGCCACCTGCGCTTTGTGCCGGGTGCCGACGAGAGCGGTGACGCCTACGCCACGCTGCAGTTCCAGGTGTCCGACGGCACCGACCTGAGCGCCACCCACACGCTCACGCTGAACGTGAGCCCGGTGGCCGACGCGCCCGCGCTCACGGGCACCCCTCACACCTTTGCCGCTGCCACCGAAGACACACCGTTCACGGTGACCACGGCGCAGCTGCTGCAAGGCTTCACCGACGTCGACCCGGGCCAGACGGCCACGCTGGCCATCGACGCGCTGTCGGTCAGCAACGCCCAGGTGGTCGACAACGGCGACGGCACCTGGACCGTCACCCCCTACGCCAACCTGTCCGGTGGCGCCCTGACCCTGAACTACACCGTGGTGGACGCCGACGGCCTGACCGCCTCGCGCAGCGTGGGCGTGTCCGTCAACGGCGCCAATGACACCCCGCCGCAGCGCGTGGGGGACGCTGCCGTTCTGGCCGCGGGCACCGAAGACCAGGCCTACACCGTCACGCGCACCCAGCTGCTCCAGGGCTTCAACGATGTGGACGGCTCCATGGGCATCTGGGGTCTCACGGCCGACCACGGCAGTGTCAGCACCAGCGATGGTGGCCTGACCTACACCATCACCCCCGCCGCCGACTACAACGGGCCCGTCACCCTGAGCTACAACGTGGACGATGGCCAGAGCGCCGTGTCCACCACCACGGTTTTCACGCTGGCCGCGGCCAATGACGCCCCCACCGGAACCGCCTCGGCCACGCTGCAGGCCGCCACCGAAGACCAGCCTTACCTGATCAGCGTCCACGACCTGCTGCAAGGTTTCTCCGACGTGGAGAACGACGCCCTGTCCGTGGTGGGCAACAGCCTGGTGGCGACCCAGACCGACGGTTCCAGCGCCGGCACCGTCACCGACAACGGTGACGGCACCTGGACCTTCAACCCGGTGGCCAACTTCAACGGCACCGTGAACCTGGCCTACAGCGTGAGCGATGGCGTGGCCACCACGGCCGCCAGCAACAGCTTCCAGGTCACCGACGTGAGCGACCAGGTGGCCCAGCCCCCGGGTCTGGGCGGCGACGCTGTGGACGCGGTGCTCGCCAACCAGTGGTCCCTGGTGTTCACCGGCGCAGATCCGGTCTCGGGTACCACGGGCATCAACCGGGTCTCGGTGCAAACCGATGTGGGTACGCTGCGCCTGCCCGCCGACGTGGAGGCCACCACCGGTGTGACCATCGTCACCCAGGGCTATGGTTCAGCCACCGACGGCTCGTCTTCGGCGATCGCCTTTGAAGGCACGCAGGAGCAGATCAACGCCGCTCTGGCGCTGCTGGAGATTTCCACGCCGTCCGCTGCCACCGTGACGGTGGCGCTGACGCAGGACAGCATGATCTACAACCCGGACAACGGCCGCTTCTACCAGATCGGTGGCACGGACGGGGTGGGCATCAGCTGGGAGGCGGCCAGGATCGCCGCCGAAAACTCGACCTACAACGGGATGCAGGGCTACCTGGCCACCATCACCTCGGCCGAAGAGAACGCCTACATCCTTTCCAAGCTGCCGGCCACCGGCTGGATCGGCGCCAGCGACAGCGCAACCGAAGGCACCTGGCAATGGGTGACCGGTCCGGAAGCCGGCACGACCTTCTCGATCGGCAACGACTTTCCCATCACCCAGAATGGTCAGTACGCCAACTGGAACTCGGGTGAGCCCAACGACTCGGGCGGCGAAGACTACGCCCAGTTCTACGTCGACGGCAATGCGGGCCAATGGAACGATCTGCCGGGCTCCGAGTACAACGGGGTCTACTACTACGTCATCGAATACGGTGGCATGGCCGGTGACAACCCGACCAACAACGTCGTCAGCTCGTTCAACATCGTCGTGGAGGCCAGCAACACGGCCCCGACGGCGACCGAGCTCACCCAGTCGCTGACCGCCACGGAGGACGGCGGCCCGGTGGCGCTGGGCGACATCGTGGTCACCGATCCGGATGGAACCGCGGTGATCACCGCGACGCTGACGCTCAGCCATCCGCTGGAAGGATCGCTGGCGACCGACGGCAGCATCACGATGACCTACGACGCGGTGGCTGGCGTCTGGACCGGCACCGTTGGATCCGCCACGCTCACCTACAACCCCAACACCGGGGTCGGCATCGCCACGGGTCCTGTGGCCGATGTGAACACTGTGCTGGCGGCCGTGACCTACGAGCCCAACGCCAACAGCGTGCAGGACGTCACCATCACCACCCTGATCCGCGACCAGTTCAACTCCGGTCCGGCGTCCGGCACCATCTCCATCGACATCACGCCGGTCAACGACCTGCCGACTTCGAGCAACGACAGCGTCACCACCCGCGAAGACACGCCGCTGGTCCTGACGATCGCCGACTTCGGCCACTACGCCGACGCCGAATCGACCCTGTTCGACAGCATCCGGATCACGACCCTGCCGTTGCAGGGCACGCTGGAATGGAGCGACGGGTCGTCCTGGTCCGCCGTGACCGAGAACCAGGTCATCGCCGTCACCGACATCGCCGCGGGCCTGCTGCGCTTTGTCCCCGGTGCCGGCGAGAACGGCAGTGCCTACGCCACGGTGGGCTTCGAGGTCGGTGATGGCACCGACTTCAGCGCAACGCCCTACACCCTGACCGTCAACGTGAGTTCGGTGAACGACGCACCCACCGGCAGCGCCACCACGGTCTTGCCGGCCGTGGACGAGGACACCGCCCTGACCGTCAGCGCCGCCGAGCTGTTGGCCGGCTTCAGCGACGCCGACGGCGGCACCCTGGCCGTGGCCGGCCTGTCGGCCGATCACGCCTCGGTGGTGAACAACGGCAATGGCACCTGGACCATCCTGCCCTACGCGAACTACAACGGCACCATCAACCTCACCTACACGGTGGTCGACGGGCAGGGCGGCAGCGTGGCCGCCAGCAACAGTTTCGTCGTGAACCCGGTCAACGATGCGCCGGTCCTGACCAGTGCCCCCACCGACCTGGGCCCCGCCACCCAGGACACGCCCAAGACCATTGCCGACACGGCACTGCTGGGCGGTTACACCGACCCGGATGGCACGGCGCCCTTCATCAAGGACAACAGCGTCACCGCCGACCATGGCGCCACCGTCAGCTTCGACAGCGACACCGGCACCTACACGGTGACACCCGCACCGGGCTACAGCGGCCCGATCACGCTCAGCTACACCGTCACCGACGGAACGGTCGAACGGACCATCACCCGCGTGCTGGAAATCAGCCCGGTCAATGACGCCCCGGTGGTCAGCGCCCCCCTGGCCGACCAGGCCGCGAGCGAGAACCAGCCGTTCAGCTTTGCGTTCTCGACCAGCGCCTTCACCGACCCCGAAAGCACCGCGCTCACCTACAGCGCTGAACTGGTGGATGGCGACGGCAACCCCGTGAACGGCGGTGCACTGCCGGCCTGGCTGGTCTTTGACGCCCAGACGCGCGAATTCAGCGGCACCCCGCCGTACGACGCTGCCGGCAGCTACAGCATCCGCGTGAGCGCCAGCGATGGCAGCCTCTCGGCACAGGACACCTTCGTGCTGACGGTGGCCGAAACCAACCAGGCCCCCACGGTGGCCTCGGCGCTGGAAGACCAGACGCTGACGCAGGTGCAGAACGGCATCGACCTGAGCCAGGTCTTCAGCGACGCCGACGGTGGCACCCTGACGCTCACGCCCACGCTGGCCAATGGCGATCCGCTGCCCAGCTGGCTGGTCTGGAACCCCGGTACGCAGACCCTCAGCGGCAACCCGCCGGGCGGACAGGCGTACGTGGACATCAAGCTGTTGGCCGAAGACCCGTCCAGCGGCACGGCCGAGACCACCTTCCGCATCAACCTGACCGATGCCGGCCAGACGCCGAACACCATGATCGGCACCCTGGTCGCGAACAACGCCGGTACCGTCAGCGTGGCCGCCAGCGGCGGCAGCGACCCGTACCCGCTGGGCACGGTGCTGACCGCCACGGTCAGCGACACCGATGGCTTCAACAGCGCCAACGTGGTCTACCAGTGGCAGGTGTCGGCCGATGGCAGCACCTGGAGCGACATCGCCGGTGCCACCGCTGCCAGTTTCACCCTGGCACAGGCCCAGTCCGACCAGCAGGTCCGGGTGCAGGCCTTCTACAACGACAACGGCAGCGTGCTGGAAATGCCGGTGTCCACCGCCGTCGGCGTGGCCCTGACCGACCAGGCCGGTGCCGTGACGGTGAGCGGTTCGCCCGCCGCCGGCCAGACCCTGCAGGCCACCCTGACCGACCCCGACGGTCTGCTGGGCGCCACGCCGGTCTACACCTGGCAGACCAGCGCCAACGGCAGCTCCGGCTGGACGCAGGTCGCCACCGGCGCCAGCAACGCCTACACCCTGACCAACAACGACGGGGGGCAGTACGTCCGCGTCGTGGTGACCTATGTGGACGATGCCGACACGCCGTTGCGCACCGTGACTGGGTCCCTGAGCTCCGGCGGCTCGCCGGTGACGGTGCAGCTGGGCGCGGTGTCGCCGGTGCCGGCCGACCAGTCCGCCAACGCCGTGGAAGCCGGCGGCGTGGCCGACGCCACGGCCGGCAACGACCCCACGGGCAACCTGCTGACGGGTGCTACCGACGCCAACGCGGGCGACGTGATCAGCTTCGACAGCGTGCGCACCGGCTCGG
Source organism: uncultured Hydrogenophaga sp. (assembly GCA_964550405.1). Lineage (GTDB taxonomy): Bacteria > Pseudomonadota > Gammaproteobacteria > Burkholderiales > Burkholderiaceae_C > Hydrogenophaga. The sequence continues at coordinate 96,772 of CAZJZD010000004.1, forward strand.
CCCTCGGCCTGGGTACGCCCGCCTTGCCGGACCCTGAATCGGCCGGTGACGTGGTGCTGCAAGGCACCTACGGCCAGCTGCGCGTGAACACCGCCACGGGCGAATACAGCTACACCGTGGACAACAGCAGCGCCAGCGTGCAGGCCCTGTACGCCGGCCAGCAGGTGACCGACAGCTTCAACTACAGCCTCAAGGACGCCACCGACCTCACCGGCAGCGCCTTGCTCACCTTCACGGTGACGGGTGCCGACGACGCACCGGCCGCCACCGGCCTGCCCGCCAGCGCCAGCGTGACGGAAGACGTCACCACCGCCGTGGACCTGAGCGCCCTGGCCCTGAACGACTTCGATGGCGCCGTGGGCGAGGTCTATGCCGTGGTGATCACGGCCGGTACCGCGGGCGCATTGCTGGCCGCGACCACCGCCGGTGGTGTGACGGTGACCGGCAGCGGCACCGGCAGCCTGACCCTGACCGGCACGCTGGCCGACCTCAACAGCTTCATCAACAACACAGCCGCCATCACCTACACGAGCCTGGCCAACGACGACACCAGCGACACGCTGGCGGTGCAGCTGCGCTACGGCAGCGGCCTGGGCAATGCCATTGCCGTGGGTTCGGTGGCGCTGGACATCACACCCGTCAACGACACACCCACCATCGACCTGGACGCCGACAACTCCAGCGGCGCCTCGGGCACCGGCTACACCACCAGCTTCCAGCCGCGCAGCGAAGTGCCGGTGGCGGTGGTGGACAGCGATCTGGTCATCGGCGACGTGGACGTGGCCGGTGGTCTGAGCGACACCCTGACCCTGGCCACGGTCGCGCTGTCGGCCGGCGCGCTGGACAACGTCGCCCAGACGCAGGAAAAGCTCACCGCCGTGGGCCCGGACGTGGTCACGGTGGGCGACGAGGTGCGCTTCACTTTCGACAACTACGACCCGGTCGACGCCAGCACCTACCTGGTGGTGGCCGGCAATGGCACCGGCAAGGTGACCTTCCTGGGCACCGGCACGCATGCGCAGTACGAAGCGGCGATCAAGTCCGTGGTGTACGAAAACACCAGCGGCTTTGCCTCCGCCGGCACACGAACCATCACCGTCACGGTGATCGACGGTGCGGACACGGGTGGCGAGCCCCTGTCGGTGTCGGCCAACACCACGCTGCTGCAGCCCTGGACGCCGGTGGTGGACCTCAACGGCGACAGCGACGACGTGTTCGACCGCGACCACGCCGTGACCTTCACCGAAGACGGTGCATCGGTGGCCATCGCCGCATCGGATGCCAGCCTGACCGACCTGGACAGCAACATCCAGCAGGTGGTGGTGTCCCTGCGCACCGGCGACGCCGGGGCCCCCGTGGGCGCCGAAGACGAACTGGTCATCAGCCCCGCGCTGGTGACCCTGCTGGCGGCCGCGCCTTACAACATCACCACGGTGATCAGTGGCGACAAGCACACCATCACCTTCACCGGCAACAACACCAGCTCGGTGTTCCAGGTGGCCCTGCGGGCGGTGCAGTACCAGAACACCTCCGAATCGCCCACCGTGCCGCTGACGCGCTATGTGGACGTGAGCACCCTGGACGTGAACAGCCACACCGGCGTGCCAGCCACCACCACCATCTCCGTGGTGGCGGTCAACGATGCGCCGGTGGCCGTGGTGGACACCGCCAGCGCCACCGAGGCGGGCGGCGTGCTCAACGGCACGGCGGGTGTGGACCCTGCCGGCAACGTGCTGACCAACGACACCGATCCGGACACCGCCGGTGCCAACGCCGATACCCAGGCCGTGCAGAGCGCCCGTGTGGGCAACACCGGTGACTTCACCGCCGTGGCCAATGGCAGCAGCAGCGCCGCCGGTGGCACCGTTCTGGTGGGCCAGTACGGCACGCTGACCATCGGTGCCGATGGCAGCTACGTGTACGAGGTGGACAACAGCAACGCCACGGTGCAGGCCCTGGACGACGGCAGCACCGCGCTGACCGATGTGTTCAGCTACACCCTGGTGGACAGCGGCAACGCCACCAGCACCACCACGCTGACCGTGAGCATCGCGGGCGCCAACGACGCGCCCGTGATCACCGCGGATGCGGAGGTGGGCGACAGCGCTGCCGAAGGCGTGACCGAAACCGACAGCAGCCTGAGCACCAGCGGCATCCTGTCGGTGCAAGACGTGGACACCGCCGACAGCGTGACCGTGAGCGTGAGCGCCGTGGTCGCCAGCGGCGTGACCACCGGCCTGCAGAGCGACAACGCGGCCCTGCTGGCGATGATGTCGGTCGACGCGGGGGCCGTGATCGACGCCACCCAGACCACCGGCACCATCCACTGGGCCTTCGGTTCGGACGCGGAGGCGTTTGACCACCTGGCCGATGGCGAGACGCTGACGCTGACCTACACCCTCACCGTCGACGACGGCACGACCACCAACACCCATGATGTGGTGGTCACCGTGACCGGCACCAACGACGTGCCCGCGATCGGCGGCGTGAACGCGTCCGACGTGACGGAAGACACCGCCGTTGCGAGCGACCAGATCAGCACGCAAGGCCAGCTCACCATTGCCGACGCGGACCACGGCCAGTCGAACTTCGCTGCCCAGGCCAGCTACGCAGGCACCTACGGCAGCTTCACCCTGGCCGCCGACGGCTCGTGGACCTACAGCGCCGACAACACCCAGGCGGCGATCCAGCAACTCGGCGCCGGCGAGTTCCTGACCGACAGCTTCACGGCAACGTCGTCCGACGGTACCGCTTCGCAGCTGGTGACCGTGACCATCAACGGCAGCAATGACGTGCCGACCATCGGTGGTGTGCACACGTCTGCCGTGACGGAAGACGCTGACGTCACCGAGGGCCTGCTCAGCACGCAAGGCCAGCTCACCATCGACGACACCGACCAGGGTCAGGCCAACTTCGCCGCCCAGGCGAGCCACGTCGGCACCTACGGCACCTTCACCCTGGCCGCCGACGGCTCCTGGACCTACAGCGCCGACAACACCCAGACCGCGATCCAGCAACTGGCGGCAGGCGAGTCCCTGACCGACAGCTTCACGGCGGTGTCCTCCGACGGCAGCGCATCGCAGCTTGTGACGGTGACGATTGAAGGTACCAACGACACCCCGGTCATCACCGTCGGCGGTGGCGACAGCGTGTCGGCCGGCATCACCGAGACCAACGCCGTGATCAGCGCATCGGGCACGCTCACCGTGACCGATGTGGACGCGAGCGATACGGTGCAGGCCTCCGTGCAGGCCGTGTCCGTGGCCGGCAGCTTCGACGGCCTGAATCCGCTGGACAGCGCCGATCTGCTGGCGATGCTGTCCCTGACCACCGGCGCCATCGATGCCGACGCGGGCGCCACCCAGAACCTGGGCTGGGCCTTCAACAGCGGCAGCGCCGCAGCGTTCGACTTCCTGCCCGCTGGCGAGACGCTGGAACTGACCTACACCGTGCAGGTGGCCGACAGCGCCGACCCGGCCCTGACCACCAGCCAGGACGTCACCATCACCATCACCGGCACGGACGACAAGCCGGTCATCGACATCAGCGGCGCGGACGTTGCCGGCATCGACGGGGAAGTGGTCTTCAAGCCGCGTGGCGACGGTGTCGCCCTGTTCGGCACCGACCTGGCCGTCGGTGACGTGGACGACGCCGAACTGCTGACCGGTGCAACCCTGGTGCTGGACAGCGCCACCGCGCTGGACAACGCTTTCGGCACCACCTACGAAACCCTGTACGCGGTCTCCACGGCCGATGCCACCGTCTCAGGCGGCACCATCACCGTCGGCGCCGCGGTGCTCACCGTGTCCGGCAACGGCACGGCGGCTTCGCCCCTGGTGATCACCGGCGCCGCCACCGCGGCCGACTACAAGGCGGCCCTGCAGACCCTGCACTACGCCAACACCAACCCGAACGCGTTTGCCGGCGACCGCACCATCAGCGTGACCGTGCGCGACGACGGCGTGGCCCCGGCCAATGCCGACAAGTTGGTCTCGGATGCGGCCGAACTCGTCGTCAGCGTGAACTGGACGCCGGTGATCGACCTCAATGGCGCACTGACCGGCCGCAACTACAGCACCACCTATGTGGAAAAGCAGCCGACCACCACCTATGTGGCGTCGCCCACGGCCACGGTGTTCGACCAGAACGGTCTGATCCAGAGCCTGACCATCACCCTGCAGAACGCGCCCGACGGCACGTCCGAGGTGCTGTCGATCTCGGCCGCCACCCTGGCCGTCCTGCAGTCCAACGGCATCAAGGCCGAGGTGATCGTCACCGGCGGTGCCAGCCACCAGGTGGTGCTGTCGGCCTGGGACTTCACCAACGATGTGGCGTTCGCCGACGGTCGCTCCACCTCCGCGTTCCAGATCGGTCTGCGCGGCGTGGCCTACAGCAACCTCAGCGCCGCACCGGACGAAAACACGGCCCGCACCGTGCTGATCTCGGCGCTGGACGTCGATGGCACGGCTGGTGTCAGCGCCATCACCACCATCAACGTCACGGGCGTCAACATTCCGCCGGTGCTCGCCGATGTGGCAAACGACGGGGCCGTGACCGAGACCGACCAGTCGTCTGCCTTCACCGGTGCCAACCTGACCGGCACGCTGGTGGCCACGGACGAAGATCTGCAGGACCTGACCTACGGCATCGCGACCGGTAGTGGGACCTATGTCGCTGTGCCCGCGCTGGAAACCGCTGTCACCATCGATTCGGTGACCTACCAGGTCAGCCTGGACGGTGCCTACGGCACGCTGTACGTCAATTCGACCACGGGTCAATACGTCTACGTGCCCGACGCGGACCTGGTGGACACCATCGACGCCGGCGACACGAAGACCGAAACCTTCAACGTGTTCGCCACCGACGGCGAATCGGCCCTGGTCGTCAAGACCTACACCATCGAGCTCAACGGTGCGGACGATGCGCCCACCCTGGCGTCGGTGTCCGCCAGCGTCGCGGAAGACAGCTTGTCCGCCAACACCACCGACGAGGCCATCACCGGTTCCCTGGCGGGCGCCGATGTGGACGAGGGTGCCGTGCTGACCTACGGCATCACCGGCGGTGTGGTGGACCTGGACGGCAACGGCCAGCCCACCGGCACGGTGAGCCTGGCGCTGGCCTACGGCACGCTGGTGGTGAACACCAGCACCGGCGAGTACGCCTACACCCAGGACGCGTCCGCGGTTGAGGCGCTCGCCGTCAACGAAACCGATTCGGATGTCTTCACCATCACCGTCAGCGATGGCACAGGTGCCCTGGTGACCAACACGCTGACCGTCACGGTGTCGGGTGCCAACGACGCCCCGGTGGCGGCGGTGGCCGTGGACACGGCAACCGAAGACGGTTCCGTGATCACCGGCAGCGTCACTTCCAGCGACGTGGACGTGCTGAACACGACCGCCAGCTACGCGCTGGACGCCGCCGTGGCCGGCCTGACGCTCAACGCCGACGGCAGCTACAGCTTCGACCCGAGCGATGCCGCGTACCAGTACCTGGCCGCCGGCGAGACGCTGGACGTGGTGGCTGCCTTCACGGTCACCGATGACCAGGGCGCGACCAGCAGCAACACGCTGACCATCACCGTGACCGGTACCAACGACGCCCCGGTGGCGGCGGTGGCCGTGGACACGGCAACGGAAGACGGCGCCGTGATCACCGGCTCGGTGAGCTCCAGCGACGTGGACGTGCTGGGCACGACCGCCAGCTACGCGCTGGACGCCGCCGTGGCCGGCCTGACGCTCAACGCC
>CAZJZD010000004.1:102618-104278 GCA_964550405.1 uncultured Hydrogenophaga sp.
CCAGGGCGCGACCAGCAGCAACACGCTGACCATCACCGTGACCGGTACCAACGACACCCCGGTGGCAGAGGTCGATGTCGGTACCGCCATGGAGCGCAGCGGACTGGAGAATGCGATTGCCGGCTTCGACGCCACGGGCAACGTGCTGTCCAACGACACCGATGTGGATGCGGTCGACACCCAGGTGGTGGTCAACGTTCAGGCGGTCACCGGTTCCGGATCGACCACGGTCGTCCCCGCCGACAGCACCGGAGAAGCCGGTTATGTGGCGGTGGCGGGCCTGTACGGTACCCTGCGCATCGGCGCCGACGGCAGCTACCGCTACCTGGTGAACGAGTCCGACCCCGCAGTGCAGGCACTGCGGACGACCGACGACACACTGCAGGATGTCTTCGCATACGCCATGCAGGACGGGCAGGGTGCCAGCGCATCCTCCACGCTCACCATCACGGTGGAAGGCGCCAACGACGCACCGACGCTGGTGCGCGTCTCCAACCTGGGCATCAACGAGCTGACCGGTGCAAACCCCAACACCGGCGGGGTGGTGAACATCGGCACGCTGTCCACGGACGACCCCGACGACGGTGAAGCGTTCGTCTACGACATCATCGGTGGCGCACAGCAGTTCTACTTCCAGATCGGCATGGTCGGTGGCGAGGCCACGCTGCAACTGCGTGAAGGCGTGCCGCTCAATGCCGAATTCCTGTCGCAGTACAGCGTGGTGGTGCGCAGCACCGACGCCCTGGGCCTCTCGACCTTCGAGACCTTCGTGCTGCAGATCGGCGACGTGAACGAGTTTGGCGTCACCGCGCCCACCTTCAACGTGCAGCCCATGGCCGACGGCCTGGATCCGAACACGGTGCCCGAGAACACGGCGGTGAACACCTACATCGGCGTGACGGCCACGGCCACGGACGCGGATGCCACCAACAACACCGTGACCTACACCCTGGTGGGCAACGCCCTGGGTGCTCCGTACACCGCGGGTGAGTTCCGCATCGACGCCGCCGACGGCCGCGTGTATGTCAACGGTCCGATCGACCGCGAGGGGGCCGGTGGTGGCGCGCGCACATTGTTCGTGCAGGCGACGTCGTCCGACGGTTCGTCCGCGATCCGTTCGCTCAACCTGTTCATCGCCGACGTGAACGAGTCTGCGGTGTCCGCTCCGGTGGACATCAACGCTACGGCCAACACCGTGGCCGAGAACGCGCCGGTGGGCCTGAACGTGGGCATCACGGGCAGCGCGACCGACGCCGACGCGACCACCAACACGGTGACTTACAGCCTGGTCAACGCCGATGGCAGCGACTACGAAGGTGGCGAGTTCGTGATCGGCTCCACCAACGGGGTGGTGACCGTGGGCGGCCCGATCGACCGCGAAACCGGCGGCGCCACGCGCACGCTCCACATCAAGGCGACCTCGGTCGACGGTTCCACCTCCACGACCAGCTTCGTCGTGAACGTGAGCGACGTCAACGAGTTTGCGCCGGTGTTCACCTCCGGTGCCACGGGCTCGGTCAACGAGAACGCAGCCACCAGCACGGTGATCTACCAGGCGACAGCCACGGATGCCGACGCAACGGCGGTGCTGAGCTACAGCCTGACCGGTGCCGACGCAGCGCTGCTGAACATCAACGCCAGCACCGGCGCCGTCACGCTC
>CAZJZD010000004.1:104378-166217 GCA_964550405.1 uncultured Hydrogenophaga sp.
GGCCAGCGACGGTGCCAACAGCACCACGCAGGCGGTGGTGGTCTCGGTGGCCAACCTCAACGACAACGCCCCGGTGTTCACCTCCGGCGCCACGGGCTCGGTCAACGAGAACGCAGCGACCAGCACGGTGATCTACACCGCCGCGACGACCGATGCGGACAACCTGGCCGCACGCACCTACAGCCTGAGCGGTGCCGACGCAGCGCTGCTGAACATCAACGCCAGCACCGGCGCCGTCACGCTCAAGGCCAGCGCCGACTTCGAAGCCAAGCCCAGCTACAGCTTCAACGTCGTGGCCAGCGACGGTGCCAACAGCACCACGCAGGCGGTGGTGGTCTCGGTGGCCAACCTCAACGACAACGCCCCGGTGTTCACCTCCGGCGCCACGGGCTCGGTCAACGAGAACGCAGCGACCAGCACGGTGATCTACACCGCCGCGACGACCGATGCGGACAACCTGGCCGCACGCACCTACAGCCTGAGCGGCGCCGACGCAGCGCTGCTGAACATCAACGCCAGCACCGGCGCCGTCACGCTCAAGGCCAGCGCCGACTTCGAAGCCAAGCCCAGCTACAGCTTCAACGTCGTGGCCAGCGACGGTGCCAACAGCACCACGCAGGCGGTGGTGGTCTCGGTGGCCAACGTGGACGAACCTGTGACGGGCTCGTTGTCGGTGGTCGGCGTGGCAGCCTTGAACCAGACCCTCTCGGTGCAGAGCACCCTGAACGATCCGGACGGCATGTCACCACTGACGTACCAGTGGCTGGCAGACGGGATGCCCATCGACGGCGCCACTTCGGCAGAGCTGCTGCTGGGCACGTCGCTGGTGGGCAAGGCCATCTCGGTGCAGGTGGGTTATGTCGACGGAAGCGGTGCGTCGGTGAGCGTGGCCTCGGTCGGTTCCACCGACAAGGTCAACGCGGTCGATCCGACGCAGGAGGCCGAAGTCCCCGGTCTGCCAGACGCCGACGGCAACGTGGTGGCTGGCGACGGCAACGGCGACGGTATCGCAGACGCCCAGCAGGATGCGGTGGCTTCGATCGCTGCGGACCTGTCCTCGCCGGGTACGGGCCATGCGTCCACCTACCTGTCGCTGGTCGCCACGGACCCCGACGCGCAAGGCGGGGGTACCACGGCCAACAGCGCAGCGGTGATCACCTCGTTCCAGCAGTCGGATGCGCCGGACAACCTGCCCGCCAATGTGTCCATGCCGTTGGGAGCTATCAGCTTCACCGCGCAGGCGGCCGAGGGCAGCGGATCGGGCGGGACGCTGGCGGTGCCGGAAACCTTCAGCCTGTACGTCGACAAGGACCTGGGCATCAACGGCTTCTGGGTCACCGACGCCGATGGCGTGCTCTACAACCTGGCGACGGCAGCCAACGGCGGCCAAATCGTGGAAGAGGGCGGAAAACTGCGTGTTGATTTCACGATCGCCGAAGGCTCCGATCTCTATGCTGACCTGGTGCAGGACGGCGTGCTCACGGTGACCGGCGCACTGGGGCATGTCGACGCGGGCATCTCGGGCGTGGTCCCGGAACCGACGAACACGGCCTTCTGGTTCTGATGGTCGGTCATCCCTGTCACGAATGAAAACGGAACAAACATGAACTGGAGAAACGGTATGAGCAAAAACACGCGCTGGCTCGCCGGCCTCGCTCTGTTGCTGGCCCTGGTGGGCTGCGGCGGTGGCGGTGGGGGCAGCAGTGGTGGCGGTGGTGGTGGCGGCGTCGACACGCCTCCCCCGGTGCTGCCGCAAGGCATCTGGCGGGGGTCCAATGACGATGGAACCCTGGCGGTGATGGTTGTGCCGGAAAGCACCGGTGGCACGGTGTGGGCGGTGGGTCGCGGTGTCGCCACGACCTCCACCAACCCGACCACCACCGCCACCATCACCAGCCTGTACCAGGCCAGCCTGAGTGCCAGCGGTCAATCCTTTGCCGGCACCGGGACAGCCTTGGCGGTGGTCGGCACAGCGGTTCCGACCTCGACGCCGGGTCTCACCGTGACCGTAGCAGCCGGTTCGCCGGCCGGGCAGACGATCCTGTTTGCACTAAACGGCGAAGTGGGCGCCCTGACCTACGGCAGTCACTACGACACGCCGGCTTCGCTGACCGCCTCACCCGGCAGCACCTTGTGGGCGGGCACCTGGGCCAGTGCGCAGAGCGTGCAGGGTCTGGGCAGCGTGGTGACGCAGTGGACGGTCGCATCCAATGGTGCGGTCACCGGCAGCGGTACCGGGGGATGCACCTACACCGGTACCGTGTTGCCGCGATCGGAGGGCAAGGCCTTGGTGAACGTGACTTTGACCGAGACCTGTGGCGGCTCTGTGTTCGGGTTCACGGGCGTCGGTGCCCCCGGCGTGGATGCGAACAACAACGTGGTCGGGCGACTGGTCGTGCTGCGTCGAGACGACGGCCAGTCGTTCAGCGTGATGCAGTGGAGCGCTTCAGGCGTCTGACTGATCACCACACGGCCCGCCGCAGGGCGGGTCAGTTCACCAGCACCAGCTTGCCCTTGACCGAACGCGATCCCATGATCGCGTAGGCCTTGGGCAGTTCGCGCATGGGCAGGGTCTGGTCGATCACCGGCTTGATCTGGCCCTTGAGGTACATCCCGGCCAGGGCCTGCATCATCTGTGCGTTGGCCTGTGGCTCGCGCTTGGCGAAATCGCCCCAGAACACGCCCACGATGCTGGCCCCCTTGAGCAAGGCCAGGTTCAGCGGCAGGCTCGGGATCGGGCCGCTGGCAAAACCCACCACCAGATAGCGACCGCGCCAGGCGATGGAGCGGAAGGCCGGCTCGGCGAAGTCGCCGCCCACCGGGTCGTAGATCACGTCCGGCCCCTTGCCGCCGGTCAGGCGCTTGATCTCGTCGCGCAGTGTGGTCTGCGGCGTGTGCAAGCTGTAGTTGAGGGTCTCGTCGGCGCCCAGCGTCTTGCACAGCGCGCACTTCTCGTCGCTGGATGCCGCCGCGATCACGCGGGCCCCCGCGGCCTTGGCCAGCTGGATGGCCGCCGTGCCCACACCACCGGCGGCACCCAGCACCAGCACCGTCTCCCCCGCCTTGAGCTGGGCGCGGTCCATCAGGGCGTGATGGGAGGTGGCGTAGATCATGATGAATGCAGCAGCGTCCACGGGCGGAAAGCCCGGTGGCAGCGGCATGCACAGCGCCGCCGGCGCCAGGGTGTGGGTGCCGAAGCCGCCGGTGCCACTCAGGCAGGCCACGCTCTGGCCCGGCTGCAGGTGCTTCACGCCGTCGCCCACCGCGCGCACCACGCCGGCGTACTCGGAACCGGGCACGAAGGGCAGGGCGGGCTTCATCTGGTATTTGTTCTGCACGATCAGCAGATCGGGAAAGTTCAGGCTCGCCGCCTGGATTTCGATCAGCACCTCGCCCGTCTTGGGCTCGGGCGTCGGCAGGTCCTTCCATTGCAGGGCGTCCACGCCCACGGGGTTCTCACACAGCCAGGCTTGCATGTTCTGTCTCCTGTTGGTTTGGCTGGCGCGATGATAGGCAGCGCAGGCCGTTTTGCCCCAGCGGCAGCGGCCCGTTTCTGTCGCGGTCGGGACCGGCCTCCGTGTCACGGTGACCGCGGGCCTTCCACCTAAAATCGCGGCATGAAAATCCTCATCTCCAACGACGACGGCTACCAGGCGCCGGGCATCGTGGCGCTGTACGAAGCCCTCAAGGATCTGGCCGACGTGGAGGTGGTGGCGCCGGAGCACAACAACAGTGCCAAGTCCAATGCGCTGACGCTGCATTCCCCGCTGTACGTGCACACAGCTTCCAACGGCTTCCGGTACGTCAATGGCACACCGGCGGACTGCGTGCACATCGCGCTGACCGGGCTGCTGGGCTACCGGCCCGATCTGGTCGTCTCGGGCATCAACAACGGTGCCAACATGGGTGACGACACCATCTACTCCGGCACCGTGGGGGCCGCCATGGAGGGGTACCTGTTCGGCATCCCGGCCATCGCGTTCTCACAGACCGAAAAGGGCTGGGCGCATCTGGACGCCGCCGCGGGCAAGGCGGCCGAGCTGGTCACGCAGTTGCTGCCCGCGTTGCCCGATGCGGCGCAGCGTGGCACCCCCTGGCTGCTCAACGTGAACATCCCCAACCGTCCGGCGGCCGACATCCGTGGTTTCAAGGTGGCCCGGCTCGGGCGCCGCCACGCGGCGGAACAGGTCATCAGCCAGGTGAACCCGCGCGGCGAGACCATGTACTGGATCGGTGGTGCCGGCCCCGCCAAGGACGATGCCGACGGCACCGACTTCCATGCAACGGCGCAGGGCTTTGCCAGCATCACACCGCTGCAGGTGGACCTTACGGATCACCAGCGCCTGCCGTATTGGGCGCCGCTGGCCGCCCAGCTGGCTGCGCGGGGGACCGCGTCGTGAAGCGCCTGCCCCACGGGCTGCCCAGCGGCAACCCGGCGCCAGCCGAGCGCCCGCGACCGGGTTTCCCGGCGCGGCTGGGTCCGCCTGCTGCGCCTGCACCGTCGGCAGGTGTCGGCCGGGTGGTCGCCAGGCCCGCAGCGCCCGTGCAGGCCAGCGGCCTGGGCATGGACTCGCAGGCCGTCCGCGCCGCCATGGTACGCAAACTGCAGGCGCAGGGCATCGCCCACCCCGGCGTGCTGGCGGCACTGAACGCCGTGGAGCGGCACCGTTTCGTCGATTCGGCGCTGGTCAACCAGGCTTATGAAGACACCAGCCTGCCGATCGGCTTGGGTCAGACGATATCCAAGCCCAATGTCGTGGCGCGGATGATCGAGCTGCTGTGCCAGGGGCGGACCGAAAAGCTCGGGCGGGTGCTGGAGATCGGTACCGGTTGCGGCTACCAGGCGGCCGTGCTGAGCCATGTGGCCCGCGAGGTCTACAGCATCGAGCGCCTGCGGGGCCTGCACGACAAGGCGCGCGACAACCTGCGGCCGTTCCGTTTGCCCAATGTGCACCTGCTGTTCGGCGACGGTATGGCCGGGTATGCCCAGGGTGCGCCCTATGCCGCGATCATCGCGGCCGCCGGCGGCGAGGCGATTCCGCAGGCCTGGATCGACCAGCTGGCCGTGGGCGGACGTCTGGTGGCGCCCTCGACAAGCGCCGCCGGCGGGCAGAAACTGGTGGTGATCGACCGAAACAGCACCGGAACGATTCGCACCGAGCTCGAATCCGTGCAGTTCGTCCCCTTAAAATCGGGCGTCGGCTGACGAATTGGATTCTTTTTACTTACGAGGCCATGTCGGCCCTCAGAAGGCCTTTGTTGCTGTGCCTTCCAACCGGGAGATTTGATGAGCGTGTTTGTGTATCGGGCTGAAACCTGCCACCGTCGGACCACGTCCGGGGCGGTGGTTCTGGCCACTCTGGCTGTTGCATCCCTGTTCACGGGGTGTGCGGTTCGCCGTGTGGCCGAACCCGCGCCGGTGGAGGACCGCTCCGGTGTGGTCCACACGTCCAGTGGTGCGGCGGCGGCCACCTCTGGCAAGGCTCTGCCTGGCGCTGAGAACGCAGGCAAGCCGGGCTATTACACCGTGCAGGCTGGCGATACCCTGTACCGCATCGCCCTGGACAGCGGACAGACCTGGCGCGACGTGCAGGCGTGGAACAACCTGGCGAACCCGAACGTCATCGAGGTCGGGCAGGTGTTGCGCATCTCGCCGCCGGTCAACGCGCCGGCGCCGGTGTCTGCGGGTGCTGTCATGCCGGCCCCCACGGCCACTGGCGTCACGGCCTCGCCGGTGACGGCCTCCAGCGTGGTGTCCCGCCCCCTCAGCGCCACCGGCACCGTGGCTGCGGCCGGGTCGGTCACGGCCACGGTGCCCGCACCGGCACCGGCCCCTGCGCCCGTTCCGGCCTCGGTTCCTTCCGGGGATGCGATCACCATGATCTGGCCTGCCCAGGGCACGGTGGTCAGCCCCTTCGATGAGGCCAAGAACAAAGGCGTGGGCATCGGCGGCAAGGTGGGGGACCCGGTGTTGGCCGCGGCCGACGGCCGGGTGGTGTATGCGGGTGCAGGCTTGCGCGGCTACGGCAACCTGATCATCCTCAAGCACAACAACACCTATCTCACGGCGTATGCCCACAACCAGGCCTTGCTGGTGCGGGAAGACCAGACGGTCAAGCAGGGCCAGAAGATCGCCGAAATGGGCAGCAGCGACGCCGATCGCGTGAAGCTGCACTTCGAGGTTCGGCGCAACGGCAAACCGGTCGATCCGGTCGCATTCCTGCCCAAGCGCTGATCGCCGCATGGCCTGGCCGGTCCTGGTCTTCGACATCGAATCGATTCCCGATGTCGAGGGCCTGCGTCTGTTGCGCGGCGATCCGTCCGATTGGACCGACGCCCAGGTCTACGAGGCCTGGAAGGCCGAGCGGCAGGCCAAAGGCCAGAACGATTTCGCACCGTTGCACCTGCAGCGGGTGCTGGTCATCAGCGTGGTGTTCCGCAATGCCGAAGGCCTGCGCGTGCATTCTTTCGTGGACCGCGACGGCCAGAGCGAAGGCAAGGTCGTGCAGACCTTCTTCAACAGCATCGAGAAACACCAGCCGCAGCTGGTGAGCTGGAACGGCGGTGGCTTCGACCTGCCCGTGCTGCACTACCGCGGTCTGCGCCACGGCGTGGAGGCCAGCAAGTACTGGGACATGGGCGAGGACGACCGCGAGCACAAGTGGAACAACTACATCAGCCGATACCACATGCGCCATCTGGACCTGATGGACCTGCTGGCGATGTACACGCCCAAGAACAACGCGCCGTTGGACGCGCTGGCCAAGCTCTGCGGCTTTCCGGGCAAGCTGGGCATGGATGGTTCGCAGGTGTATGCGCAGTATCTGGATGGCCGGCTCGATGACATCCGCCGCTACTGCGAGACCGACGTGATGAACACCTATCTGGTGTATTGCCGCTTCCAGAAGATGCGCGGCGGCTTCACCGCGGCGGAGTACGAGCAGGAGATCGGATTCGTCAAGGACACGCTGGCCCAGCTGGCGCCGGCCGAATCGCACTGGGACGAATACCTGCGCGCCTGGGTCTGAGCCGGTTCGGGCCGCCGGCCTGAGACAATCGGGGCATGAGCCAAGACAGCCCCACACAACAAGATCCCCAGACCCCTGTGTCACCCTCCGCTGGCCTGCCCGATGGCCAGCTGTTCATCGAGTCGCTGGACATCGAGGCCCAGGGCATTGCCCACCGGCCCGACGGCAAGGTCGTGTTCATCGACGGGGCCTTGCCGTTCGAAGTCGTCAGTGCCAAGGTCCACCGCAAGAAGAACAACTGGGAAGCGGCCACGCTGACCGAGATCCACCGCGAATCGCCGCAGCGCGTGCGGCCTGGCTGCCCGCACTTCGGCCTGCACGAAGGCGCCTGCGGCGGCTGCAAGATGCAGCACCTGGAGGCCGGTTCGCAGGTCGCCATCAAGCAGCGCGTGCTGGAGGACAACCTCTGGCACCTGGGCAAGGTCAAGGCGGAGACGCTGTTGCGACCGATCCAGGGGCCCAGCTGGGGTTACCGCTACCGCGCCCGCCTGTCGGTGCGCTTCGTGCACAAGAAGGGCGTGGTGCTGATCGGTTTCCACGAACGCAAGAGCCGCTACGTGGCCGACATGCAGGTCTGTCCGGTGCTGCCGCCGCACGTGAGCGCGATGCTGATGCCGCTGCGCGAGCTGATCTACGGCATGGATGCACGTGAGACCTGCCCGCAGATCGAGCTGGCCTGTGGCGACGAGGTGACCGCGCTGGTGCTGCGCCACCTGGAGCCGTTGAGCGAGGACGATCTGGCCCGCCTGCGCGCCTTTGGCGCGCAGCACGGCGTGCAATGGTGGCTGCAGGCCAAAGGGCCGGACACCGTGAAGCTGCTGGACGAAGGCGGTCCGTTGCTGGCCTACGGGCTGCCGGATTTCGGCATCACCATGCCGTTCAAGCCGACCGACTTCACCCAGGTCAACCCGCACATCAACCGCGTGCTGGTCTCACGCGCCCTGCGCCTGCTGGGTGCGCAGAAGCACGAGCGGGTGATCGACTGGTTCTGTGGCTTGGGCAACTTCACCTTGCCGATCGCGACGCAGGCCAGCGAGGTGCTGGGCATCGAGGGCAGCGAAACCCTGGTGGCCCGATCGCGCGAGAACTGGGCCGCCAACCAGCACGGGCGGGCCGACCCGATGGCGCCCACCCGGTTTGTGGCGCGCAACCTGTTCGAGATGACGCCCGAGCAGTTGGTGGCCGACGGCGTGGCCGACAAGTGGCTGGTGGACCCGCCGCGCGAAGGCGCTTTTGCATTGTCCAAGACCCTGGCCGACCTGCACCAGCAGCCGGAACTGCGGGGCGACTGGACGCCGCCGAAACGCATCGTCTATGTGAGCTGCAACCCTGCCACGCTGGCGCGTGATGCGGGTCTGCTGGTGCACCAAGCCGGTTACCGCTGCACGGCGGCGGGTGTGGTCAACATGTTTCCGCACACCGCGCACGTGGAAAGCATGGCAGTGTTCGAACAGGCCTGAGGGCCGGGCGCCCCAGGGTCAGGAGCGCTGGGAACGGGTCGTTCGGCTTTCGGGTGAGGCGCCTGTGGGGGCCGTTTCTTCGGGCAGCACCTCGCCCGGTGCTGCTTCCGGTTGCGGGGTGTTGGGCATGCCGACGATTTCGTTCTCGCGCATGTAGACGTCCATCTCCTTCCAGCCGGCAAAAACCGCCGCCTTGCCGGCCTTGGGGTTGGAGCGGAAGCAGTCTTCGACGCTGCGCACAGCGTGGCGGCAGGCGCTGCCGATGGCCTTGCCCTCGGCTTCCTTTTTCATCGCCACCTGGGAAGCGGTCTCGATGCCCAGCAGGTCACAGCCCGACAGCAGGGCGGTGCACAGGCAGAGGGGCAGGGCAAGGTGTCGCATGGTGCTTGAACGGGGTTTGCCTTGTTTTTCGGCCCCGCCGCGGTGAACTTGAATGTCCGCTGGCATGAAAAAGGGGACCCGCGGGTCCCCTTTTGAACGGTTCACGACGGCTTCAGTCGTCACCGCCCATGATGCCGAACAGCGCCAGCAGGTTCTGGAACACGGCAAAGATGTCGATGAACAGGTGGGTGGTGGCCATGATGTAGTTGGTCTCACCGCCGTCGATGATGTTCTTCACGTCGTAGAGCATGTACAGGCTGAAGATCAGCGTGCTCAGGGCGGTCAGGGCCAGCATCATGGCCGAGCTGCCGATGAACAGGTTGACCACGGCAGCGATCAGCACGGCCACCATCCCAGCGAACAGCCAGCGGCCCATGCCGCTGAGATCACGCTTGATCACGGTGGCCAGGGTCGCCATGGTGGCGAACACACCGGCGGTACTGGCAAAGGCGGCCATGACCAGGCTGGTGCCATTGCCCATGCCCAGCACCACGCCGAGCAGGCGGGAGAGCATCAGGCCCATGAAGAAGGTGAAACCCATCAGGATGGCCACACCGATGCCCGAGTTGCGGAAGCGGTGGATGGCGAACTGGAAGGCGAGCATGCCACCGATGAACAGCACCATGCTGGCGATGCCTCCCAAGCTGCGGGTGATGCCGGTCTGCACGCCAACCCAGGCGCCCAGCACGGTGGGCAGCAGGGACAGGGCCAGCAGCCAGTAGGTGTTGCGCAGGACCTTGTTGCGCTGAACGGCATGGCCGGTGGCCACGGAGCCAAAGGGGCTGCGGGTGTCGAACGGTTGGTTCATGCGTTTCTCCTGAAAAGTTGCCGGGTCGCTGAGGTGGCCCGGATGGCGCGCATTGTAGGGGCCACACTTTGTCCACACGGTAGAACAGATGAGACTGTCCGGGGTGAAGACAATAGTGACCTTCTGAGAGGCAATTCCTGCGGTATGGTTCCCCACCTGTCCGGGGCATGCCGATGGTGAGCGCCCGGTTTCCCGCGTCCTTGATACTGAAAGAAGCCGATGAAGACCAAAACCGTGCTCGAAGCCGCTGACATCAAGCGGGTGGCCGCTGCTGCCGAGGCCGAGGCCTTGAAGAACCAATGGGCCGTGACGATCGCCATCGTCGACGATGGCGGACACCTGTTGTGGCTGCAGCGCCTGGATGGCGCGCCGCCCATTTCGGCGCACATTGCGCCCGCCAAGGCGCACACGGCGGCCCTCGGGCGCCGCGAAAGCAAGGTGTACGAAGACGTGATCAACCAGGGGCGCACCTCCTTCCTCAGTGCGCCTGCGGTGCAGGGCATGCTGGAGGGCGGCGTGCCCATCCTGCAGGACGGGCAATGCCTGGGCGCCGTGGGGGTCAGTGGCGTCAAGTCGAACGAGGATGCGCAGATTGCGCGGGCCGGTATTGCGGCACTGGGATTCTGAAAAGGCGGGAAAAAAAGACTGGCTACCGGGGTCGTGACCCCCTGGCTGGCCCAAAAACGACGCTCGGAGACGGCTGTCTCCGGGTCGCCCCACGATGAGAAGATCTATTTGGTCAGGATCAGCTTGCCCTGACGGGTGGTCTGCAGGCGGTAGAGCGCGCCGTTGTGCGTGATGGCCACGGCGTTCTGGCCGCGCAGCAGTTCCTGGCTGTCCAGCGGCAACGGTGCTGCAGGCGTCTGGGTGCTGGGCGGGCCCGCGGTCGTGCCGCGCGGCGAAACGGTCGCTGGGGTCATGGGTGTTTTCTCCCGGGTCATGGTCACGGAGCGACGGGTTCGGTGACAAAGCCGATCTTGCGCACGCCCGCGCGCTGGGCGGCGGCCATGGCCAGGGCCACGCGCTCGTAGCGCACGGCCTTGTCGCCCCGGATGTGCAGTTCCGGTTGTGGTTCCTGCGCGGCGGTGGTCCGCAGCCGCTGCTCAACCTCGGCATCCTCGACCCGGACGTCGTTCCAGAAGTAGGCACCGTCGGCGTCCACCGACAGGCGCACGTTCTGCGGCTTGTCCTGCAGCTTCTGGTTGCTGGCCTGCGGCAGGTCGATGTGGACCGCGTGCTTGATGACCGGCACGGTGATGATGAAGATGATGAGCAGTACCAGCATGACGTCGATGAACGGGATCATGTTGATCTCGCTGAGCATCTGGTCGCTGTCGTCCTGGGTTCCGATGGCCATGGCGATTTCCTGGAAGTGACGATCAGGCCTTCTTCATGGGCAGGACTTTGGCATCGCCGCCCACCGAGACGCGAGCGCCGGTGACAAAGTAGGCGTGCAGGTCGTTGCCGAAGCGGTTGAGGCGGTGCATCAGGCCCTTGTTGCCGCGCACCAGGGCGTTGTAGCCCAGCACGGCGGGAATCGCCACCAGCAGGCCCAGGGCGGTCATGATCAGCGCCTCGCCGATCGGGCCGGCCACCTGGTCGATGCTGACCTGACCGGCCGCCCCGATGCCCAGCAGGGCGTGGTAGATGCCCCAGACGGTGCCGAACAGGCCCACGAACGGGGCGGTGGAGGCGATGGAGGCCAGCACTGTCAGACCGCTCTGGGCACGGGCGGTGAAATCGTCCAGGCTGTTGCGCAGCGCGCGTTCGACCCAGTCGCTCAGGTCCAGGCCGTCGTGCAGCTGCGGGCGGGTCTGGCCGTCCTTGTGCAGGATGTGGCGCGTGGCTTCACGGCCTTCCACCGCCAGGGCGCGGAAGGGGTTGCCCGGCTCGTTGCCCAGCTTGTCCACGCCTTCGGCGAAGTCGGCGCTGTGCCAGAAGCTCTCACAGGCTTTGGCCTGGCGGCGCTGGGCGCGTTGTTCCAGTGCCTTCCACAGGATGATGATCCAGGTGGTCAGGGACATGGCCAGCAGGACCAGGGCCACGGTGCGGGTGACGGCGTCACCTTGTGCCCAGACGTGGGCGATACCGGAAGAGGCGAGTTGGGGTTCCATGGGTTGCTCTGATGAAAAGAAGTGAAGACCTTCAGTCGAGGACGAAGCTGATGGGAACGTTGAACCACATGCCTTCCGGGACGCCGGAACGCTTGCCGGGCACGTAGCGCCACTTGAGCACGGTCTCCAGGGCGGCCTGGTCCAGCCGTTCGTAACCGCTGGAGGTCTTGATTTCCGCCTTGGTGGCCACGCCGCGCTCGTCGATGTACGCGTGGATCACGACCTTGCCCTGCTCGCGCAGACGCCTGGACAGGGGGGGATAGGCGGGTTTGGGATTCCTGAGGTAGTCCGCTGTGGTGGAGGGCAGTTCGACCGGTGCGGGCGCGATCGGGGCCGCCGCCGCTGCCGGCGCGGGATTGTCCGGGGCCACCACTGGTGCGGGGGGCAGGGGATCGACCGCACCCGTGGGGGCCAGTGGTTCCGGGGTCGGGACTGGGGTGGCCACCGGCTGTGGTGCCGGCCGGACCACTGGTGCAGGCTGCGGCGCAGCCTTCTGCATGGGCGCTTGTTGCGGTCTGGGTTCCGGCGGTTCGGGCGTCACCTGGGGCTGCGGCGGTTCAATGACTTCGGACAGCACCGACACCGGCACCACCAGTTCCACGGCGCGGCGAAGCAAGCCCGCCTGCAGTGCCCACAGGCCCAGCACATGAAAGCCGATGACGGCGATCACGATGGGGAGGCGACGGTCCATGCGGGGTCTCGTGGCAGGAGCCCTGGGCAGCTCGGAGAAGGGGAGCGCGAGGGGCGCGCTGGCGAAAGTCATAGTGTAGGAACAACGATGGTCGGGTCGAAAGCGGCTCTCAGCCTCGCAGAACCCACCAGGCGGCACCGACCAGCAGCGCCAGCGCGCCGCCGAGGGTGAAAAGGGAGGTGATCAGCATGGGTTTCTCCGTCGCACAGTTGAATGGATGGGCATGATGTAATTGTAAATGAGAAACAGTCTCATTTAGATGAAGCATGCATTTTTCTGTGGGTTTCTGCGCGGGGAGGGTGCTCAAGCACGCCGGCGGCCTGCGATAGCTCGCGGCAGCCACACAGGGCCATGGCGATTTCCAGTTCGTCGCGCAGCAGGCGCAGCACATGGGCCACACCCTGGGCGCCCGCGTTGGCGAGGCCGTGGATCACCGGGCGGCCGACCAGCACCGCCGAGGCGCCCAGCGCCATGGCCTTGAGCACGTCGGTGCCGCGGCGGATGCCACCGTCCACCAGCACCGGCAGCGCGCCGTCCACGGCCTGCACCACGGCCGGCAGCCGTTCGGCGGTGGCGGGCAGGGTGTCCAGCGTGCGGCCGCCGTGGTTGGAGACGATGACGCCGGCAGCGCCGTGTTCGGCGGCCAGCACGGCATCGGCCGGGTGGGTGATGCCCTTGAGGAGCACCGGCAGACGGGTGATGGAGCGCAGCCAGGTGATGTCGTCCCAGGTGGGCGCCCGGGTGAGCAGGTCGTCGAACAGCGCGCTCTGGCCGGGTTGCAGGGCGGCGGGCCTGGGGCTGGAGAGTCCATGCAGGTTCACGGAACCGATGCCGGGCGGCAAGGCGAACGCGGTGCGCCGCTCCCGGTCTCGCACACCGCTGACCGGGGCGTCCACCGTCAGCACCAGGGCTTCGTAGCCGGCGGCTTCGGCGCGCTGTACGAGGTCCCGGGTGAAGGCGCGGTCGGGCTGGATGTAGAGCTGGAACCACAGCGGACCGCGCTCGGCCTCGCCCAGGAACAGCGGCGCCACATCTTCCAGCAGGGTGCTGGCCTGGGTGCTGAGCACCAGTCCGGCACCCTGTGCCGCCGCTGCGAGGGCGGTGGCCTGTTCGCCGTCCGGATGGGCCAGCCGCTGGTGTGCCATGGGGGCCACGAGGATGGGGTGCGCCAGTGTCCGGCCCAGCAACGACACGCGGGTATGTCCACCGGCGAGCGGGCGCAGCACCCGGGCGTTCAGGGTCAGGCGCTGCCAGGCCTGCCGGTTCTCGCGCAGGGTGATTTCGTCGGCCGCACCGCCCTGAAAGTAGGCCCACGCGGCCGCGTCCAGCTGCTGTGCGGCCAACGCCTCGTGATCACCCAGGCAGGCCGGGATGGGCACTGTGGCTTTCATGTGCTGGCCCACATGCGCAACAGGTTGTGATAGGTCCCGGTCAGCGCGGTGGTTTCGGCGGTTTCGCCATGGCGCTGGCGCAGACCCAGCAGATTCATGTCCAGGTCGTAGAGCAGACGGCGCTGCTCGTCGCTGCGCACCATGCTCTCGATCCAGAAGAAGGAGGCGATGCGGGTACCACGGGTCACGGGTGTCACCTCGTGCAAGCTGCTGCTGGGGTAGATCACCGCGTGGCCGGCCGGCAGCTTCACCCGCTGCTGGCCGTAGGTGTCGTGGATAGTGAGTTCGCCGCCGTCGTATTCGTCGGGTTCGCTCAGGAACAGCGTGCAGGAGACGTCCGAGCGCACCCACTCCTGGGTGCGTCTGGAATGCAGCACGGCGCCGTCGATGTGCGCGCCGTAGGCCGGGAAGTCCGGCCGGTAGCGGTTGAACAGCGGGTTGAAAAAGCGGCGTGGCAGCGCCGCCGAAAAGAACAGGGGGCTGCGCTGCACCGCCGCCAGCACCTGGGCTTGGAGTTCCCGTGAGACGGTGGAGTCCTGCGACAACTGTTCGTTGCGCTTGACGCCGACGGCTTGCGGACCAGCGCTGGTCCGGCCGTCGATCCAGAGGGACTCATCGGCCAGCCGCGCGCGCACAGTGCGCACTTCCTCCTGGCTCAGGATCTGGGGCAGTTGCAGCAACATGGGCTTCAGAACACCGTCTTGACCGATAGCATCAGCTTGCGTGGTGCGCCGGGGGTGTAGAACCCGCGGTACAGGCCGTCGGCATAGAGTTTGTCGGTGAGGTTGCTCGCGTTGAGCTTGACGGTGGTCTTTTCATCGACGATGTACTCGACCATGCCGTCCCACACGGCGAAGGACGAGGCCACCACGTTGCGTGCACCTTCCGGGTTCTGTTCGCCGCGGTAGGTCATGCCCAGGCCGACACGCCACCGGGGGGCCACCCGGTAGGTGGTCCAGGCGCTCAGGCTGTGCTTGGGTGTGAGCGCGGGGCGGTCGCCTTCGCGTTGGGCTCCGCCCACGCCGGTTCCCGTGACGTTGCTTTCATCAATCCTGGCGCTCGGAATCCAGGTGTGGTTGTAGAACACCTCCCAGTCGGATGTGATGCGGCCGGCCGCGCTCAGCTCCATGCCGGTGGCGTGGCGTTTGCCAGACAGCAGTTGCTGCGTGGCGGCGCTGTCCGGGTCCGTGTTGCGTTCGTTGTACTTTTCCGAACGGAACAATGCGGCGTTGAAGGTGGCCCGGTCATTGAACAGGTCCCACTTGGCGCCGATCTCGATGTTGCGGCTCTTCTCCGGCGGCGTGTTGCCGATCTTGGCGTTGGTGCCGCCGGCTGCGAAGTTGCCCAGCGCGAACTGGTAGGTGTCGGCCGAGGTGTTGTAAGACTGGCCGAACGACACATAGTAGGACGATGTGGCGTCCGGCTGGAAGATGGCGCCAACGCGAGGGCTCCAGAGGTTCTCGCTCATCGAGTCCTGGTTGCCCGCGGTGTCGGCGTAGCTGGCCTTGAAGTGGTCGAAGCGCAGACCGCCCACCAGTTTGATGGTCGAGGTGATCGCCGCCACGTCCTGCAGGTACACACCCAGGCTCCTGGAGTCGAACGTGTTCAGCGGTGGCGCACCACGGGTGTCGGCACGCCAGGCACCGTCGTTGGGGGTGCCGACCGTGGTCGACAGGCCGGATGCGGGGCCAGCGAAGCTGTTGTTGCGACCGGCGTCTTCCAGCGTCAGGTCCACACCGGCGGTCAGGTGGTGGTCCACACCGGCGGTCTTGAACCTGTTGCTGTAGTCGCTCTGGACCTGGGTGATGTCGCTCTGCCCGTAACGGCCTTTGCTGTTGCGGTTCAGGCGGGTGTCGGCGGTGGGCGGGTTGGTCAGACTGACTGCGGTGCCACCCGGTTGCTGCGCTGCCGGCGCCCAGACGATCGCGCTGACCCACAGATCGCGTTCATAGCGGCCATGCCGCACGGTGGTCTGCAGTTCCTCCTGTGCGCTGAAACGGTGCTTGTGCCCCAGCGACAGCGTGGTCTGTTCGGTGTTCTGGTAGTCGCTGGCCAGGCCGTAGAAGTTCTTGGCCGCCAGCTGCGGCAGGATGGTGCGCGAACTGTCGGTGGCCGTGCCGGACTGCAGCCAGGGGTGGTTGTAGTTGGGGCGCTCTTCGGTGCTCAGGTGGTACAGGTCGACCGAGAATTCGTCGCGCTCGCCGATGCCCGTGCGCCAGCCGGCGGCCAGCCCCTTGCGATCGCTTTTTGCGCCCCAGTTGTCGGCGTCCTGGATCATGGCGTTCACGCGGACCGCGCTGCTGTCGGTGAGTTGCCTGTTCAGATCGGCTTGCACCCGCTTGTGGTTGCCGCTGCCCACGGTCAGCTCGGCTTCGTAGCGGTCCATGAGGAAAGGCTGCTTGGTGACCTGGTTGACCACGCCACCCGTCGAGCCTTTGCCAAACAGCATGGAGGCCGAACCTTTGAGCACTTCCACCCGGTCGGTGGCGAAAGTGTCGCGCGTGATCAGCTGACCTTCGCGCATGCCGTCGCGGTAGATGTCGCCACCCTGGCCGAGCGAGAAGCCACGCAGGCGCACGTCTTCCTCGCCGGTTTCGCCCGCCAGGAAGGTCACCCCGGCCGTGGTCTTGAGCACCTCGCGGAAGTCGTCCAGATTGCGGTCGTCGAGCAGGCGCTCGGTCATCACCGTGACGTTCTGCGGAATGTCGCGCAGCGGCTGCTGGCCCTTGCCAATGGTGGTCTGGGTGGCGCGCAGGGTGTTCTTGGCCTTGATCTCTTCCGGATCCGCCCGATCCCGGACCACGACGGTATCGAGTGTGGGCCCGTTGGTTTCCGTTGCCGGGCCCTGCGCAAAGGCGTTGAGCGAGCCGGCCAACAGCATGGCCCCCAGCGGGAGCACGTTGGCGGGCGTGGAGGAAGATCGGGCGGGGGTGTTGGCGCGCGTGAGCGCGCGACGGGACAGGGTGCGTCGGGACATGGTGGTTGCAGGTGCTGGCAGGTTGTCGGCTGGCTGCAACGGATCGACGCTGTGGCTGGCTGGTGTTGCCGATCATATCGCAAATGCGAATGATTCGTAAACATATGAAAGAGCCTGAAACGCTTCCCGTCAGGGCGGGCTTGCGGAATGCTGCGTTGCCGCACAAAATCTATGGGCTGCATAGCAACTATTAATACTGAAAATCAATAGATGTCAGCTATGATTCCCTCCGTTGCGGCGATCGTGTCGCATCACCGGTAACCTTTCGACTCCTTCATCAACCAGCCAGGAAATAACCATGTCCCTGATCAACACCCCAGTGCAACCGTTCAAGACCACCGCTTTCGTCAACCGTGGCGGCAAGGGTGAGTTCATCGAAGTGACCGAGCAGTCCCTCAAGGGCAAGTGGTCCGTGCTGATCTTCATGCCGGCGGCTTTCACCTTCAACTGCCCGACCGAAATCGAAGACGCCGCCGACAACTACGCCGAGTTCCAGAAGGCCGGTGCCGAGGTGTACATCGTCACCACCGACACCCACTTCTCGCACAAGGTGTGGCACGAGACCAGCCCCGCCGTGGGCAAGGCCAAGTTCCCCCTGGTCGGTGACCCGACGCACGCCCTGACCAATGCGTTCGGCGTGCACATCCCTGAAGAGGGTCTGGCCCTGCGCGGCACCTTCGTGATCAACCCCGACGGCATCATCAAGACGCTGGAGATCCACTCCAACGAGATTGCCCGTGACGTGTCGGAGACCCTGCGCAAGCTCAAGGCTGCCCAGTACACGGCCGCCAACCCTGGCCAAGTCTGCCCGGCCAAGTGGAAGGAAGGCGCCAAGACCCTGGCGCCTTCGCTGGACCTCGTGGGCAAGATCTGATCCCTCTCTGCGCTGCGCGGGCGCGCGGGGCCGCGGCCAGAAGCTGCGGCACTTCGCGCTCTCCCAAGCTGCGCAGGCAGCTTGGGAGCCGCAGCGCTCAGCCCCCCAGAGGGACAACGCGAGCGGCCCGGCAGGGCCGGTTCCGCCGCGTTCTGGATGAAGTCACCTCGCTTCGGCGCTGTTTCTGTTCCTCCTTTCCTGGCAGTTCCGCTGCCTCATGGGCTTGCCTGCAGGCCCATGCACCAGCGGCCTTCCGCCCCTTTTCTTTCCTTTTCAGGAGTTCCCCATGTTGGACGACACCCTCAAGGCCCAGTTGCAGCAGTACCTGGGCATGCTGCGCCAGCCGATCACGCTGATCGCATCGCTCGACCAGAGCGAGACCGGCGTGGAAATGCGTGCGCTGCTGGAAACCATCGCCAGCCTGTCGGACAAGGTCACACTGGACACCTCGGGCGACGATGCCCGCAAGCCTTCGTTCGTGGTCGCCCGCGCCGGCGAAACCCGCGGCGTGCGTTTTGCCGGCCTGCCGCTGGGCCACGAGTTCACCTCGCTGGTGCTGGCGCTGCTGTGGACCGGTGGTCACCCGCCCAAGGTCGAGCAGGACGTGATCGATTCGATCAAGGCGCTGGACGGTGACTTCCGCTTCGAGGTCTACATGTCCCTGACCTGCCACAACTGCCCGGACGTGGTGCAGGCCCTGTCGCTGATGGCGATCGTCAACCCGAAGATCCAGACGGTGGTGATCGAAGGCGGTGCCTTCCAGCAGGAAGTGACCGAGCGCGAGATCATGGCCGTGCCCATGGTGTTCATGAACGGCCAGGTGTTTGCCTCGGGCCGCATGAGTGTCGAAGAGATCGTGGCCAAGCTCGACACCAAGTCGGGTGAGCGCGAGGCCACCAAGCTCAACGCCAAGGATGCCTATGACGTGCTGATCGTCGGCGGTGGCCCGGCCGGTGCCGCGGCGGCCGTGTACGCGGCCCGAAAGGGCATCCGCGTGGGCATTGCAGCCGAGCGCATGGGCGGCCAGGTCAACGACACCATGGCGATCGAGAACTACATCTCGGTGCTGGAGACCGACGGGCCGAAGTTCGCCGCCGCGCTGGAAGCGCAGGTGCGCCACTACGAAGTGGACGTGATGAACCTGCAGCGCGCCGAGAAGCTGCTCCCCGCCAGCGAGCCGGGTGGCCTGGTGCAGGTGCAGATGGCCAACGGCGGCGTGCTCAAGGCGCGCAGCGTGATCCTGTCCACCGGCGCGCGCTGGCGCAACGTCAACGTGCCCGGCGAGCAGGAATACCGGAACAAGGGCGTGGCCTACTGCCCGCACTGCGACGGTCCGCTGTTCAAGGGCAAGCGCACGGCCGTCATCGGCGGCGGCAACTCGGGTGTGGAAGCGGCCATCGACCTGGCCGGCATCGTCGAACACGTGACCCTGGTCGAGTTCGCCGACCAGCTCAAGGCCGATGCGGTGCTGGTGAGCAAGCTCAAGAGCCTGCCCAATGTCACCGTCCACGTGAACGCGCAGACCACCGAGATCACCGGCGACGGCAGCAAGGTCAACGGCCTGAAGTTCAAGGACCGCGTGAGCGGCCAAGAGCAGCTGGTGCCGCTGGAGGGCGTGTTCGTGCAGATCGGTCTGGTGCCCAACACCGAGTGGCTCAAGGGCAGCGTCGAACTCAGCCGCTTCGGCGAGATCGTGATCGACGCCAAGGGCCACACCAATGTGGAGGGCGTGTTCGCTGCCGGCGACTGCACGACCGTTCCGTACAAGCAGATCGTGATCGCCGCCGGCGAGGGCGCCAAGGCCGCGCTCAGCGCGTTCGATCACCTGATCCGCACGCCGGCGCCGGCCGAGCTGGCGACGGCCTGATCGCGGGTCGCCGCAGACCCAAGGGCTTCGGTTTTCCGAAGCCCTTTTTTCATGTGCACTTCACAGCTTGCGGACTTTGACGGTGTAGTTCCCCATCCCGCTGGCCTTGT
Organism: uncultured Hydrogenophaga sp.; assembly: GCA_964550405.1. Lineage (GTDB taxonomy): Bacteria > Pseudomonadota > Gammaproteobacteria > Burkholderiales > Burkholderiaceae_C > Hydrogenophaga. The sequence continues at coordinate 124,080 of CAZJZD010000004.1, forward strand.
TGTAGTGCCGCACCTGCGCGTAGTAGGTCCCCGGCACCAGATCGGCGCGGATGGAAGCGTTGGTGTCCACGCCGCTGTCGTCGTCTTCGGCGATCAGCGCGGTGGGGCTGTCGGGACCGAAGAGCTTCATCACCACATCGGTCGGCCCACGCGTGTCCACGATGTACGTGCCAGCGGTCTTCACCTGGAAGCGGAAGATGTCTTCCTCCCCGGCTTTGCCGATGGCCGCTGCCGTGCGGCGTGTGGCGTTGACCAGGATCTCCTTCGCGTCCACGATGGTCGGCGCCGTTTTGGGGTAGGCGCGCGCGCTGGCGATGAAGGCCTTGTCCATCGCCGAGAGCACCTCGTTGGCCTGGGTGCCCACGCCGCTTTGCACCCAGCTGCCCGGGAAGGCGTACAGCATGATCGAGTCGGGGTCAAAGCTGGTGCCGTTGACCTGGTCGGCCCGGTACTTGAACAGCACGTTGTGGCGGATCTGGGCCTCGTTCCAGTGGTTGGGCGGGCCGCTGAGGTCGCGGATCACGGCGGCCTCGTTCCACTGCATGCCACCGGCGGGGTTCTGGTGTTCGTGCGCCAGGCCGATGGCATGGCCGAACTCGTGGGCCGTGGTGCCGCCGTCCATGAAGCCCAGGTTCATGGTGGGCTGGTCCCGCGGGATGCTGCGGTTGTCGGTGCCCACGTAAGACCAGGCTCCGTCGTTGGGGTTGAACGCGATGCGGATCTCGGCGTCGGGGGCGTTGTTGAAGTCGAAGCGCAGGTTGGCGTGTGCCGTCCACCAGCCGGCCTGTTCCTTCACCTTGGCCTGTTGCGCAGCGGTGCCACCCAGGAAGCGCACACGCAGCGTGCTGCCGTTCATCCAGAACTTGCCGATGGGGCTGATGGCACGGGTGCGGCCGGCGCTGCGAAAGGTGTGCTGGGGGCGCATCAGTTCGGCGGGCAGGATGCGTTCGGTGCAGATGTGCAGCATTTTGGGCATGGGGTTCTCCCGGGGTTGATGGAAGCGTTCAGCGGCGGCGCACCAGGCGCAGCGGTGTGTTGTTCTGCCCGCCGTTGCTCCAGAGCTGGCCGGTCAGTTGTTGGCCGTCCGCACTGGCGTCCAGCACCACGGCGCCGGTGTCCAGGGGGCCCCGGCCATCACCGGTGACGGCTTGCACAGCCACTTCCACGCGGGGAACGCCCATGACGTGGGTGAGCTTGCCTTTGCCGACGTAGCGCACCTCGTTGACCACCAGACCCATGTCGCGCACGCCGTCGGCATAGGTCTGCCAGTTCGGGTACCAGCTCACGGGGAAGGCGTCGGTTTGCAGTTCGACGGTGTCGGCCTGTACCGTCAGCAGCACGCGCAGGGCGCGGTTCTCTTCGTCGATCGACCACCATATGCCGGCGGTGTCGGGCGGTTGGGTGACAGCGGCGCCCGTGTCGTCGTTCCTGACGGGGGCTGCCGCGTACTGCGGTGGCCGGTCCGCTTCACCCTGGGCGTCGGCGTCTTTCTGTTCGGGCAGCAGCAGTCCGATACCCACCAGCGCGACCACCACGCCGCCCAGGATCATCAGACCGCGCTGCACGCGCTGGACCATCGCCCGGGCGGTGGACGCCACCACCGGTGGAATTGTGGGCTGCGCGGTGGTGTCGGGCGTGATGCGATGCGCCTTCAGGTCATCGATGATGCGCTGCACGTCCGCGTTCCAGTCGTCGGTGCGCAGCGGCTGTGCATGGGCTTCGGAAAAGAACTGCAGCGGTGCCGGCAGTGCGTCCTGCGCCGGCATCACCACACCATCGGTGAGCAGCGGCACGATGATGGCGCCGTTGTTCCGGGCGGTCAGCAGTTCGCCGCGGATCGGATCGTCCTCGTGGTCGATGCGCCGCCCGCCGTCGGGATGCCGAGCGCCCAGCAGGTCGGGGGTGACCAGCACCAGAACAGCGGGCTTGGTGCCCAGCGTGTCGTTGATGGCGTCCCGCCAGGACGTGCCGCCGACCAGGTCTTCCTTGTCGAAAAAGACCTGGTGTTTGCCAAAGCGTTCATTGAGGTCGGCCGCGAGGCGGGCAGCGTCTTTTTTGCCATCGGACGAGCGGTAGCTGATGAAGATGCGGTTCATGGCAGCCCTCGAACGGTGGTGATACGGGCCAGACGGGCGCCTTCAGGTCAGCCGTCGGCAAAACGCCGCAGCGTCTGCAGCAACTCGCGCGCCGCTGTCGCCTGCGGGCCGTCAGCGCTCGCAAAGCGCGGCAGCACGAAGCCGGCCTGATCGGCCACGCTGGCCCACATCCAGGCGGTGCCGGCGCGCTGGTGCAGGTCCTCGTAGACCGCGGTAATGGCTGGCAGCTGGCGGTGCAGGTCACCGCGTGCCAGGGCGTCGAGCATGGCCAGTTCGGGCAGGCCGACCACGCTCCAGAAGTCGGGCGCATCGCGGCGCTGGGTTTCCAGCGTCTGGCGCAGATCGGCCACCCGTGCCGGATCAAAGCCCGGCCACTTCGGTGTGTCCACATGGGCCAGCAGTTCGGCCGCCAGGCCATTGAGCGCCGGGTAGAACCAGCCGGCGCTGCCGGCTGCCCGGGCCAGGGCCTCGGCGCGCTGGTAGTGCGCGGCCATCTGCTGCGCGGCGGCACGCGCAGCGGCGGACCGACCGGCCGCCACCTCCAGCTGGTGCAGGCGTTTGTGGGCCGAACCGAGCAGACTTTCTCGTTCGGCGGTGGGACACACGGTCACCAGGGCCTGCAGGCTGGTCACGGCGGACAGGATCACGTCGCGGGCGGCGTTCAGCCGTGCGGCGATGTCGGCCGGCGGGCGTTTCTGGCCCAAGGCGCGGGCCACGTCGCGCCAGGCCTGGCGCACGCGCAGGTTGGCCAGTTGTTCGCTGCTCTTGACCGAAGCGCTGCCGTCGTTGGCCGCGACGGCGCGCTGGTACCAGCGGATCGCACCGGAGATGTCGTGGGCCGCGGCACAGGCCACGCCAAAGGCCTCGGCCACCGCCCCCATGCCGCCCCAGACCGCTTCAAAGCGGGCTTCGAGGTGGCGGATCTTCTCTTGCTGGGCGGCGTCGGTGCGGCCCTGCGTGGCGCTTTCCACCGCCAGGGTCTCCAGCGCCAGGGTCAGCGCCACCGGGGATGCGATGCCGACGTATTCGGCACCCACAGGCGCTGGCGTTCGGTTCTGGTCTCGCTGGTCGGGCTGCCAGACCCAGTCCGGGTCGCCGTAGCACTGGTAGGCGGCCCAGGTGTTGCCTTGCGGACTGGCTTCCCAGGCGGCGACGCGGGCGCTGTGCACCGCGTCCATGAAGCGCTCGCCGCGCAGCAGGGCCTGGTAGAAGGTGGTGGCGAAGCGGTTGGCCGCGTCGTCTTCCACCGCCCAGCCGGCCGCCACCACACAACGCACCCCGATGCGGATGAGCTGCTTGGCCACACCGGCCGCGAAGGCCGCGCGGTCATAGCCCTTGAGCAGGTTGCGCGGATCGGCCGCCAGGTGGCAGCAGTTGAGGAACACGAGTTCGGGCACCACCCGCATGGCCTCCACTTCGTGTGGGCCCAGGAAGGTGTTGTCGCTGAGCACCACGCCACGCAGTTGCACCGGCTGTCCCTCCGCTTCAACCGCAGGTTCACCGTGTCCGGCGATGTGCACGATGCGGTAGGGGCGCTCGAGCAGCTTGTTGATCACGGTGGCCGCGTCGGCGCCGGGCAGACCGTCATCACTGATCAGGGTGTGCACCCGCTCGGCGCTCAGGCCGCTCGGACCGGTCAGCGCCTCGGCCACCGCCAGGGCTTCGCTGCGTGCGGCGGGCAGGGGCGGGTAGAGCTGTTCGTCGCAGGCCGGCTCGCCGATCACCAGTACCGCGTCCTCGGCACGTGCGTCGCGCACCTGGGGCCGGAACCGCACCGTGCGCAGTTTGCGCAGCAGCCGGTTGCGCAGCGTCCAGGGCAGGCGCGGCTCGCCGCTGCGGCCGTCCTGCGGTGCGTCCAGCAGCTCCCAGGGGATGCCGGCCGTGCCGTCGTTGAGTTCGAGCAGCAGCTCGCTGCTGCCGCGCAGGCTGGCTTCCATCTCCACCGGCACCAGCAGCTGGAACAGGGTGCGGCCGATCTGCGGGTCGCGGTTGGCGTCGTTCGACGCGCGACGCACCAGTTCACTGACCAGTCGCGCCTGTGTAGGCTGCACCCGCGCTTCCGAGCGGGCGCGCTGCGTGTCCAGCGTGTAGGTGATGGTGGGCTCGCCGGCCTCGTTGTTTTCCGAGATGGCACTGATGAAGTCGTGCCCGGTGCCGCGGTAACCGGCCTCCAGGGGGCGGCGCAGGGCGCCCACGCCCGGCAACACCGTCGGCGACAGGCTGAACTGTTCGGGCGCGGACTGGGCCAGCAGTTGCAATGCCCCCCAGGCCTCAGTGGCGCGGTCCAGGTAGAGCTCGATCAGGTGCAGGTGCGCGACCGTCGGCCAGCCGCCCGCTTCGAGCTTTTCATTGGCCTCGCGCACGCCTTGCGCCAGCGCATGGGCCGAAGCGCCGACGCTCACCCCGATGCCGCCGCTGCCGACGAGGGTGGCCGTGAGTTCGAAGGTGGCCTTGCTCTGGTCCGGTGCCTCGGCCACGCGCTGGGCCCAGGCCAGACAGGCCTGGCGCACCGTGTGGACCAGTTCCGCGTTGCCCAGCTTGCCCTCATCGCCCAGACCGACCACCACCACATGGGGCGGGCGGGGCAGGGCCAGCGGGCTGTCCGGGTCCTGCCGGTGGTTGATGAAGAACTGGTGCGTGCCCGGTGCCTCGGGGTAGAGGCCGAGTGACAGCGAAGCCGACATGGCGCCACCGATGAAGCGGTCCACCACCGCCTCGGTCCCCGTGAGCTTGGAGGCCCCGTAGTGGCCCACCAACAGGGTGTTGCTGATGAACTTGAGGTTGCCGTTGTGCACGCTCATCCGCAGCGCTGCGCCCATCTGGCGCGCAGCGGCGGGCGCTTCGTCGTCCATGCCCAGGCGCAGCACGTCGGCGAGCTCGCTGGGCGGCCGCAGCCCGGCCTGACGTTCACGGGCAGGCCGGCTGCGCACCAGCGTGGCGGCAGCCGCCCCCCGGGTGGTGACCAGCGGCTTGAGTCGCTCGGTGTCGCCCAGTTCCAGCAGCTCGCGGTAGGCCTCGAATGCGTTCTCGGCGTCGGCCAGGTCGCCGTGCTCGCAGTCCAGCGTCCAGGTCTTCACGCCGGGCAGCAGGGCGCTCTCGCGCGTCACGCGCCCGTCGCCGTCCTCGGGCGCGTCCAGGTAGTACAGGCCTTCGCGGGCGTTGAGTTCAAAACCGGCCGGGGTGAAGCGGGCCTTGCCCACCACCAGCAGCAGGCGGTCGGCAAAGCCCTGGAGCGCGTCATCGCGCTGGGCGTCGAGCCGGCGACGCAGCGCAATGGCCTGGTCCAGCACCGGTTGTGGTGGCACGCCCCACCGGTACACGCTGCGTTGCGTCTCGTCCCAGTGCCAGCTGTTGGCCTCGTCCAGCAGCCGGGCATCTTCCTCGGCCAGCGCACGCCAGCGTGCGCTGCTCTGCAGGCCCAGCGATTCGTCGAGCAGCCCCGCCTGCAGTTGCAGGAAACCGGGCATGTCGGCCATCAGCTGGCGGGCCTGGTGGTCGCGGAAGGGCAGACCGAACGCGGCCAGCGCGTTGCCGAAGCTGTCGTCACCCGACAGCACCTGCATGGGCGCGAACGAGCCGCCGTTGGGCGTGCCCAGCATCAGCAGGCGCGAGCCGCGCCGCTGCAGCCAGCGTTGCCACACATCGGGCTTTTCCAGTTGCACGGTGCGCGCCACCAGCCCGCCCATGGAGTGGGCCAGCAGGTGCACCGGCCGGCCGCTGGCATTGCGTGCGGCCAGCGCCTGGTCCATCACGCCGGCCAGTCGCCGCGCCTCCTGTTCGATCGGACGGCGCCAGTCGAAGCTGAATTCGATCACCTCGTGCGTGGCGGACAGGAAATCGGCCAGGTCTTCGTAGCTGCGACCCATGGCGCCATCGGGCGTGACGTTGGTGGCGTCCTCACGCCAGGCCAGGCGGTCCAGCCCGCCGACGATGCGCAGGCTCAGCCAGATCCGTTTGCCGTCCACGGCCAGGTGGCTGCCCAGGATGCCGGGAATCAGGATGACCGCCGGCCGCTCGGCCGCCGGGCGGGCATCGCGCGTGGCGGCCCGTGCGTCCGGCCCACCGCGCACACCGGTGGACGATTCCCCCGCCCACGACAGCGGACCGATGGGGCGGAAGCCGGCGGGCTGGTCCTGCATCAGGCCACTGCACACCGCTTCGGCGGTGCGCGGGTTGCTGAAGTAGGCAAAGTGCGTCACCTTGCCGCCCTGGTCGAGCACGAAGCTCGCGGCCGCCTGGCCACCCGCGGCCGCGCGCGGAGCGCCGCCGTACATCGACCGGGTCTGCACCACCAGGTCGTTGTCGGTCCAGTAGAAGGCGTCGGCCAGCAGGGTCTTGACCCAGGACATGACCGAGTCGCCTTCGATGTCTCCCGCCACCACGCGCAGCTGGCCGGGCAGGGGTTCGTCGATGCGGTGCAGCCACTGCACCAGCGGGCTGTCGGGCGTCATGGCCTCGAGCCCGGGCAGCAGTTTCGGATCGGTGCGCTGGCTGGCGACGGCACCCAGGAAATCGAGCAGCGCGGGCGCCACCGGGATGGCCGCCAGCTCCAGCGACCACTTGAGCACCGAGACGTAGGCGTCCAGCCGCTTGGACGCCAGCAGCGTGCCCCGTGCAGGGCAGGCCACGCGCACCATGCGGTCCACGCGGATGTTGCGGTTTTTCAGTGTGGCGGCCAGTTCCTGCAGGGCCTTGAACTGGTGCTGGTAGGCCGGGTCCTTGAAGGCGCCGAGTTGCGCCGGGTCGAGGTCCGGGCGGGCGCTCACGCGGGCCAGCACTTCGGCCACAAGGCCACCGCGCGAGTGCGTGAGCAGGTGCACGCGGGCGCCTGCGGGCAGGGCGCGCGCCAGCTGCAATGCGTTGTCGATGGGGCTGGCCCCCAGGGTGGGGTGGTCGAAGCCGTAGACCCGGCCGCCGTAGTGGGCGAACAGTTCACGCACCCGCTGCGGGTGCTGCTGCCAGAGCTTGCCGAAGGTGCCGTGCGTTTCCGAGAAGGTGCCGTGCAGCAGCACCAGCAGGGGCTGACCGGGGCCGGCGGGTGGGATCTGGGCCAGCTTCTGTCCACTCCCCTTGAGCGAGGTGTTCAGGCCATCGGCCCGCAAGGCGTAGACACCCGCGTCCACCTGGCGGTCAAAGCGTTCGGCCAGCTTGGCGGCCGTGAGTTTGGCGGCCGGCTCGGTCAGCAGCCCGGTGACGATCTCGATGCCGGTGAGCAGAGCCTGGCCCAGACGGCCGCGGGTGGCGGCCCCCCGGGTGGCGCCAGCTCCCTTTGTCGCCTGCCAGAGCAACTGGGCCGGAATGGCCACATCTTCGGTCGCCGTGTGGGCAGGACGGCCCCGTTGCGCCGCCTGCCCGGCCTGGGCCAGCATGAGGTCCCGCGCGGTTTCCGGGTGCAACAGCAGCGAAGGCCCGTTGCTGATGTGCAGCAGCACCGCGTCCTGCCCCGGACGCGCGCTCAGACGAACCGTCTGGTTGCCGCTGCTGCGGCGTGCACCCAGCTGCACCTTCTGCACCACCTGCCCGCGACCGGCAAAACCGCCGCCCGCTGCGGTGGCAGCCGGTCCGCCGCGCGTGGCCGGCGCCACCGGCAGGTTCTGGCCCTGGACAGTGAAGGTGATGACGGGGGATGCGTTCTTCATGTCGGGGCTTTCGGCACGGGTAAATGCGGGATCAGCGGCGGGTGGTGGTCTTGGCTGTGGGCCTGGGGGTCGGCATCTTGCGCTGTGCTGCCTGGGAGGCCTTGGTTGCTTTTTTGGCTGGCGCCGCCTGGGTTGTGGCAGCCTGCGTGCGCGGCGCCCTTGTCCGGGCCGGTGCCATGCTGAGGTCACGGCGCGAAAGCACGCGGCCCGGCGCGGCGCTGCGGCTGGCGGGCACCGGACCGATGAAGTCGTTGCTGACCCAGCCTTCGAGGTCGGTCTCGCCCACGACCGCCACCTGGCTCCAGCGGTCCTGTGCTTCGATGAGCAGCAGCTCGGCGCCGCGCTTGAGCGCGGGTGCCACCGGCGGGAAGTCCGCGCCCGGCCCGCTGCGGATGTTGAGCTTGCTGGCCGTGACCATCAGCCGCATCTGCACGTCGGCACCGCGACCCAGCGCACGGGCACGCACAGCGGCCAGCGGAAACGCTGGCCCGGGATCGGTCTTGCGCCCCCGCGCGATGTCCTCATGGCCCAGCACATCCTGCAGGCCGTACTGCGCCACCAGCAACTCACAGATTTCGAGCGCGCGGGCGATTTGTACTTCGGTGTAGGCATGCCAGGGTTGCGGTCCGCCGCCGTGTCGGTGCGCGGCCACCAGCACCTCGTTGGCCGGATAGTCTTTGCCGAACCACGACACGAAGCGCTCGCCCTCCCGGTGCAGCAGGCCGGCGTTGTCCATCTCGATCCCGATGGCATGGTGGTTCAGGCCGTTCAGTCCATTCCACTGGCTCACGCCGGCATGCCAGGTGACCACGTTGAACGGCGCCAGTTGCACGATGCGCCCGTCGCGCCCGAGCACGATGTGCGCCGAGGCGTTGCCCTGGGGCTTCTGTGTGCACAGCGACTGCACCGAACTGTCCAGGCTACGCCCGGCGGTGTAGTGCAGCACCACGAAACGGGGTGTCAGAGCGCCCCCGACATTGGGCGTCTGCCGGAAACTGACGTCATCGCCGACCAGCCGGTGGTTTTGTATGCGAAGCATGTGAGACCTCCTCGTTCGATAGCGTTGCGTGTCGGCCCGGGTCAGGGTGTGAAAGGGCGCTGCTTCAGGAAGGCCGCAGACGGACCGAGCGTGAACAGGTTCGGCGACTGCGTCGGGGGCAGGCCCGAGCGGACCCTGGCATGAAACACCGCATGACTGCCCTGGAAGGCGCCGTTGTTCCAGACCCGCAGAACCTGTTCGGTGAAGGCGCCGTTCTGGTTGCCGTCCATGGAGAACTGGTTGTCCTGACAGCCCGAGATGAGGATCACGGAAGGTTCGAACTTCCGGACGATGGCTGTCAGTCGGTTGCTCACAGCCACCTGGGCCAGCGCCGTGTCCGGATCGCTGACGCGGCCGCCAGCGGCTTTGGCGACGTCGGCCTGCAACTGGTCGTACCAAGCCTTGTGCGCGCTGTAAACGCGCATACCCACCGCAGGCGGCATGATGCGCGGCCGTTGCTCGGCCGTACCGGGTGTCGGCCGGCCGGCGCGGACCACAGTACCGCTGTGACAGCTGTCGGACAGCACCAGGACGCGAACACCCTTGCGAAAGCGGCTGAGCTCGAAGTACAGCTCATCGTCGATCAGCTGGCCGTCGTAGAGGCACCAGGTTTCGTCCAGTTTGTCAGCCTCTTCGCCGCTGGTGTCGGGCACTTGCCCGCCATGACCCGAATAGGTGAGCCAGAACAGCTCGCCGGCTTGCAGGTCCTTCGCGGCCTGACGGATGGCGGACAAGACCGCCTTGCGCGTGCCCTTCTGTGTCAGCAGCACCTTGGCTTTGAAGCCCTGGGCCGTGGCCAGCGTGGCCATGTCGTGGGCGTCAAATTCGCAGGCCGCCAGCGGGCCGGTCCAGCCCGCGTAGTGCGCTGCACTGACCTCATTGATGCCAATGTGCAGGGAGATGGCTCGCACTGCGGGCTTCTTCTTGTCGGTGGTTCGGGTGGCCATGGCGGGACTCCTCCTGCGTGTCGCACGGCATGTGCGGTTTGTCACGCATTCTGTGCCGTCCGCGTGGGGCCGTAAAGCGGTCTGAATGGCAGCGGCCAGCCGCCGTCCTTCAGGCGTGGGATGGCGCGACATCTCAGGGTTTGCACTGAGGGCGACGGCCTGTTCGGCAACCGGCAAAAAGTATTTGCTAGGGGCTTTCCCTAGCCTGTGAAGCAATCCACGGCCGCAGCAATTTTGCTGTAAGCAAGCGTCAACAGAGTGCGCCCCGTAGTGCGGTGATCCCTCGGGATATCGGCACGCAAAGCGTGGTGGCGCAAGCCGCCGAAATGGCAAAAGCACTAGTCGAGGAGATGACATTCATGGCAAGTGACAACAACGCAAAGGCCTACTGGAGTGCCACCCTGGGTCTGCTGACCAAGGTGCTGGTGATCTGGTTCCTGGTCTCTTATGGCGCCGGCATCCTGTTTGCTGACGCGCTCAACGGCATCAAGCTCGGCGGTTATCCCGTGGGCTTCTGGTTTGCCCAACAAGGCTCGATCTATGTGTTCATTGCGCTGATCTTCTGGTACGCCAAGAAGATGGGCGACATCGACCGCAAGTTCGGCATGCAAGAAGACTAAAAGGAAGACCACCATGGATCTCCAAACCACCACCTACCTGTTCGTCGGCCTGAGCTTCGCGCTCTACCTGGGCATCGCCTTCTGGGCGCGCGCTGGCAGCGTTTCCGAGTTCTACGTCGCCGGTGGCGGCGTGCACCCGGTGACCAACGGCATGGCCACCGCCGCCGACTGGATGTCGGCCGCATCCTTCATCTCGATGGCTGGCCTGATCTCCAACATGGGTTACGGCGGCGCCGTGTTCCTGATGGGCTGGACCGGCGGCTACGTGCTGCTGGCCTGCCTGCTGGCCCCGTACCTGCGCAAGTTCGGCAAGTTCACCGTGCCCCAGTTCATCGGTGACCGCTACTACTCGCAGACGGCCCGCACCACCGCCGTGGTGTGCCTGCTGGTCGCTTCCACCACCTACATCATCGGCCAGATGACCGGTGTGGGCGTGACCTTCTCGCGCTTCCTGGGCGTGTCCAGCGAAACCGGTATCTACATCGGTCAGGCCATCGTGTTCTTCTACGCGGTGTTCGGCGGCATGAAGGGCATCACCTACACCCAGGTGGCCCAGTACATCGTGCTGATCCTGGCCTACGTGATTCCGGCGATCTTCATCTCCCTGAACCTGACCGGCAACTTCCTGCCGCAGCTGGGTCTGGGTTCTGACCTCGCCGGTACCGATGTGGCCCTGCTGGCCAAGCTCGACCAGGTGGTGACCGACCTGGGCTTTGGCCAGTACACCACCAGCTCGGCCGGTTCCACGCTGAACATGTTCTTCTACACCGTGTCGCTGATGATCGGTACCGCTGGTCTGCCCCACGTGATCGTGCGCTTCTTCACCGTGCCGAAGGTGGCTGACGCGCGTTCGTCCGCCGGCTGGGCCCTGGTCTTCATTGCCCTGCTGTACACCACCGCTCCCGCTGTGGGCGCCATGGCCCGCCTGAACCTGTTCGGCACCACCAACACCGCCGTGGGCATCGGCACCAACGCCGAAGGCCAGATGGCCGTGAAGTCCGACGTGGTCAAGGCCAACGGCGACCTGTTCGCTGCTGAAGCCAGCCTGAAATACGACGAGCGTCCGGAGTGGATGAAGCGCTGGGAAAAGACCGGTCTGCTGAAGTTCGAGGACAAGAACGGCGACGGCCGCATCCAGTTCTACAACGACAAGACCAAGAACGAAGCCGTCAAGACCAAGGCCGACGCCGCGGGCTGGAAGGGCAACGAACTGACCGTGAACGCCGACATCATCGTGCTGGCCAACCCGGAAATCGCGCAGCTGCCCAACTGGGTGATCGCGCTGGTCGCTGCCGGTGGTCTGGCCGCTGCCCTGTCGACCGCCGCCGGTCTGCTGATGGCCATCTCGTCCGCCGTGTCGCACGACCTGATCAAGGGGGTGTTCAACCCGAACATCTCCGAGAAGGGTGAACTGCTGGCCGGCAAGATCGCCATGGCCGTGGCCATCGTGATCTCGGGCTGGCTGGGTCTGAACCCGCCGAGCTTCGCAGCCGGTACCGTGGCCCTGGCCTTCGGTATCGCCGCCTCGACGATCTTCCCGGCCATCATGATGGGCATCTTCAGCAAGACCATCAACGACAAGGGCGCGACCGCGGGCATGCTGGCGGGTCTGTTCGTGACCCTGTTCTATGTGTTCGCACACAAGGGCATCTTCTTCATCAAGGGCACCGAGTTCACCGACATGATCGGTGGCGCGAACAGCTTCTTCACCATCACGCCGGAAGCTTTCGGCACGGTGGGCGCCATCGTCAACTTTGCTGTGGCCTACGCCGTCAGCAAGATGACCGCTCCGGTGCCGGGCCACATCGCCGAACTCGTGGAGTCGGTGCGCGTGCCCAAGGGTGCCGGTGGTGCCGTGGCCCACTGAACCCGCTGAGGTTCGCTGACAGGGGCCTTGTGCCCCGTTAGGCAAACCCCGTTGGTCCGCCAACGGGGTTTTTTATTGAGACAATGCCAAGCGTCCCATCGGGCCCCTTGAAGCACCCGCATCCCTCATGAGCATCTACATCTTCAACTGGATCTTCCTGCTGGCCCTCTTCCCGGTGGCCTTCTTCTGGCTGCGCAGGGCCTGGCGCATCTTTTTCAGGCGCGATTTTTCCGAGGTCGCCCTCAAGAAAGGCGTGCCACCCCCGGATGCCGAAAAGTTCGCCCCTTACGAGATGGTGCTCAACCTGATCGGTGGGGTGGTCATGGTGGCGGTGCTGGTGGCGGTGCTGGGCTTCCAGGCGCTGGCCAGTGAGGACTGGGTGGCCATCGCAGGCACCACGCTGTGGATGAAGCTGTTCCTGTCGTTCGCGCTCAGCCGCCACGCGCACGGCGGCATCGCAGGACTGGCGAGCAAGGCCCGCAAGGCGGGCAAGGACTGACCGCTTCTCTGCCTGCTTTTTGCATTCACGGCCAGCGTCTGCTGGCCGTTGCTTTTTGGGCCGACCACCGGCCAGTAAGCCCATGGTCAGTGCCCGGCGCACAATCACCCTCAGGTGCCCAACCACCCCGTGGCACCGGAGGAGACATCGTCATGCATGAGGCCCTGATGGCGCAGCGCCTGGTGGCCCTGTTCTGGGCGGCGCTGGCGCTGCTGAACTTCCCGCTGCTGGCGCTCTGGGACCACGACGCCCGCTGGTTCGGTCTGCCCCTGTTCCCATTCGCGCTGTTTGTCCTGTGGGCGCTGCTGATCGGCGTGCTGGCCTGGGTCGTGGAGCGGTCGCAGGACCCCTCCACACCCGCTACGCCCGAGGACTGAGAACACGCCGCCATGCTGTCCGCTCCCGTCGTCATTGCGGTCTCTTTCGCCTATCTGCTGGCCTTGTTCGCCATCGCCTGGTGGGGCGACCGGCGTGCACGCGCGGGGCGCTCGGTGATCGACAACGCCTGGGTTTACGCGCTGTCGATGGCGGTGTACTGCACCGCCTGGACCTACTTCGGCAGTGTGGGCCGGGCGGCCACATCGGGGGTCTGGTTCCTGCCCATCTACCTGGGGCCCATGCTGGCCATGATCCTGGCCTGGCTGGTGGTACGCAAGATGATCCGTATCGCGCGCACCTACCGCATCACCTCCATCGCCGACTTCATCGCCAGTCGCTACGGCAAGAGTCCGACCCTGGCGGGGCTGGTGACGCTGATCACCATCGTGGGCATCGTGCCCTACATCGCGCTGCAGCTGAAGGGCGTTGCCAGTGCCTACGCCGTGATGACCTCGCCCCTGGGTGGTGCAACCGTGCGGTCCACCGCGTGGTGGGCCGACAGCACGCTCTACATTGCGCTGGCGCTGGCCGGGTTCACCATTGTCTTTGGCGCGCGGCACCTGGACAGCACCGAACGTCATGAGGGCATGGTGGCCGCGATTGCCTTCGAGTCCATCGTCAAGCTGCTGGCGTTCCTGGCGGTGGGGGTGTTTGTCGCCTACGGGCTGTTCGATGGCCTGGGTGATCTGTTCGGTCGTGCCGATGCCGACGCGACCATCCGCCGGCTGCTGCAGTTTGGCCAAGGGCAGGACTTTGCCTACGCCCAGTGGCTGGGCCTGACGCTGCTGGCCATGCTGTCGGTGATCTTCCTGCCGCGGCAGTTCCAGGTCATGGTGGTGGAGAACGTGCACGAGTCGCACCTCAAGCGCGCGGTCTGGGTGTTTCCGCTCTACCTGCTGCTGATCAACCTGTTCGTGCTGCCGATTGCCATCGGCGGCCTGCTGCATTTCGGACCGGGGCAGATGAACCCGGAGATGTTCGTGCTGTCGTTGCCCCTGCAGCAGGGTTTGCACACCCTGGCGCTGTTTGCCTTTGTCGGCGGCCTGTCGGCGGCCACCGGCATGGTCATCGTGGAAGCCATTGCGGTCTCCACCATGGTCTGCAACGACCTGGTCATGCCGTTGCTGCTGCGCACGCGGCGCTTCGGTGCCCGCGCCGCTGGCGAACTGACCGGCCTGCTGCTGCTGGTGCGCCGTCTGGCCATCCTGGCCATCCTGCTGCTCGGTTACCTGTACTACCAACTCGCGGGCGAGGCCTACGCGCTGGTGAGCATCGGGCTGATCAGTTTTGCCGCGGTGGCCCAGTTCGCGCCGGCTTTGCTGGGTGGCATGTACTGGAAGGGCGGCACCCGCCGAGGCGCGCTGGCCGGTCTGGTGCTGGGTTTCCTGTTCTGGGCCTACACATTGATGTTGCCCTCGCTGGCCAAGTCCGGCTGGCTGGACACCACCTTCCTCAGCGAGGGCCTGTTCGGTGTGGTCTGGCTGCGCCCCGAGGCTTTTCTGGGCCTGCAGGGGCTGGACAACCTGACGCACTCGCTGTTCTGGAGCCTGCTGGCCAACATCGGGGCCTACGTGGGCGTGTCGCTCTGGCGCGTGCCCTCGGCCGCCGAGACCAGCCAGGCCCTGCTGTTCGTCGACGTGTTCCGGCGCACCGAGGACGCGCACCCCGTGTTCTGGCAGGGTCGCGCGCAGGTGCATGAACTGCAGGCGCTGGTGGGCCGTTTTCTGGGCGTCGAGCGCGCCTGGCGCCTGTTTGACGCCTACGCCACGGAACGCGGCGTGCGCTCGGTGGAGGACATCCCGGCCGATGCGCAACTGGTGCAGTACGTCGAAACCCAGCTCGCGGGTGCCATCGGCAGCGCGTCGGCTCGCGTGATGGTGGCTTCGGCGGTGGAAGAGGAGTCGCTGGACCTCGACGATGTGATGCGCATCCTCGACGAGGCCTCCCAGCTGCGGGCCTATTCGCAGGCGCTGGAAGAAAAGTCGCAGTCGCTGGAGCGGGCCACCACCGAGCTGCGCCAGGCCAACGAACAGCTCAAGAGCCTGGACCGGCTCAAGGACGACTTCATGTCCTCGGTCACCCACGAGCTGCGCACCCCCTTGACGTCCATCAGGGCCCTGTCGGAAATGATGCGCGACGATGAGTCCATGGAGACCGCACAGCGACAACAGTTTCTGGGCATCATCGTGACCGAGACCGAGCGCCTGAGCCGGCTGGTCAATCAGGTGCTCGACATGGCCAAGATCGAGGCCGGGCACGCCGAGTGGCACAACACGGCGGTGGACATGCGCGAGTTGCTGGAGCAGGCCGCTGGCGGCATGGGCGAGGTGTTGCGTGAGCGGGGCATCACCCTCACGCTGGACCTCCCCGATCGTGTGGCCCCGTTACAGGCCGATGCCGACCGCATCACCCAGGTGGTGCTCAACCTGCTGTCCAACGCCGCCAAGTACGCGCCGGCCGGCCGTGGCCGGGTGCACCTGAGCCTGAGCGAGTCGCCCGAGGCGGTGCAGGTGCTGGTGCAGGACAACGGCCCCGGCATTCCGGCCGAGCAGCAGGCCATGGTGTTCGAGCGCTTCCGCCAGGTCAGCGGCGACGAGCACTACCGCCCCGGCGGCACCGGCCTGGGGTTGCCCATCAGCCGCCAGATCGTGGAGCACTTCGGTGGTCGCATGTGGCTGCAGTCCGAGCCGGGGCAGGGCGCCTGCTTCGGCTTTTCGCTGCCACGCCGACCACCCGGCACCTGATACGGCATCCGAACATCGAGAGGAGACAACACATGAACACCAAAACCATCCTGATCGCCGACGACGAACCGAACATCCTGATTTCGCTGGAGTTCCTGATGAAGCGCGAGGGCTACACCGTGCTGTTGGCGCGCGACGGCCAGGAAGCGCTGGACGTCATCGTCCGTGAACGTCCTCAACTGGTGCTGCTGGACGTGATGATGCCCATCAAGACCGGCTTCGACGTGTGCCACGAGGTGCGCGCGAACGAGGCGCTCAAGGACACCTGCATCGTCATGCTCACCGCCAAGGGCCGCGACACCGATGTGGCCAAGGGCCTGGCGCTGGGCGCCAACGCCTACATGACCAAGCCGTTTTCGACCAAGGAGCTGGTGCAGAAGGTGCAGGAGCTGCTGGCGGGCGGAACGGGGAGCACTGCATGAGCGCCCAGCAGAAGACCGACCCGCGCCTGTGGTGGGTGCTGGGGGCCGCTGCCGTGGCCTCGCTGGGCTGGCTGGGCGTGACGTTCGGGCTGATCGGATCGGCCATGGATGCGCAGGAACGCCAGGCGGTGCTGCAAACCGTCGGTGACCGGCTGACCCTGATCGTGCTGACCTGGAGCGCCGGCATGGCGGTGATCGGCTGGGGTCTCAAGCGCTGGTTCGACCTGTGGGTCACCCCCTCGGTGCAACTGGCCGAAGAAGCGCAGGTGTTGCTGAAAACCGATGTGGTGCGCGAGCTGCCCGCCAAGGGCAACGCCGAGACCAAGGTGCTGGTGGGTCTGTTCAACCAACTGGTGGCACAGCGCGAAGAGCTGCGCCAGCAGATGGACGACAAGGTGGCCGAGGCGGCGCGTGGCATCGAGCAGGAGAAGTCGCGTCTGGCGGCGCTGATGTCCGAACTCACCCAGAGCGTGGTGGTCTGCAACCTTGACGGGCGCGTGCTGCTCTACAACAACCGCGCGCGCATGCAATTCCGCGCCCTGTCGCAGGCGCCGGGCGTGGCCGGCGGGGCCGAGCTGATCGGCCTCGGGCGCTCCATTTACGGCGTGTTCGAGCGCAAGCTGGTGCAGCACGCACTGGAGAACATCGAGCAGCGCCTGCAGCGCGGTGCCAGCCAGCCCTCGGCCCAGTTTGTGACGACCACGCCGTCGGGCCAGCTGCTGCGGGTGCAGATGGCGCCGGTGCGGGCGGTGGGCGACGCCCCGTCCGCGCTGAGCGGCTTTGTGCTCATGCTCGACAACATCACGCGCGATTTCGAGGCCGAGTCCGCACGCGACCAGGTGCTGCACACGCTGACCGAAGGCAGCCGCGCGGCCCTGGCCAACATGCAGGCGGCCATCGACATGCTGGACTACCCCGACCTGGAGCCCACGATGCGCGAGCGCTTCATGTGCGTGGTGCGCGACGAGGCCCGTTCGCTGGGCCAGCGCATCGCCAGCGTGGAGGCGGGCGCCGCCGACGGACTCAAGACCCGCTGGCCGCTGGAGGAAATGCTCGGTGCCGACCTGGTCAACGCGGCTGTGCGCCGCATCCAGGACGCCAGTGGCCTGCGGGCCGCACCACTGGAGGTGGACGAGACCGTCTGGCTGAAGGTGGAGAGTTTTTCGCTGCTGCAGGCGCTGGCCTACCTGGCCGGCCGGCTGGCGGACGAGTTCGAGGTCCGCTCGGTTCAACTGCGCCTGGGGCCGGCAGCGGGCGGGCAGGGCAAGGCCCAGCTGGACCTGATCTGGTCGGGCCAGGCCATGAGCACCGAGACCGTGATGAGCTGGGAAATGGACGCCATGAAGATCGGCAGCGAGACCCTGCGCCTGACGGTGCGCGACGTGGTCGAGCGCCACGGCGGCGCCTTCTGGTTCGAGCGCGAGCGGGTGCGGCACCAGGCCTTCTTCCGCTTCCTGCTGCCGCTGGCCAACCCGCAGGAGGCGGCCGAAACAGCCGGACTGTCACCGGCCGACAGCCGCCCCGAGTACTACGACTTCGACCTGTTCAAGACCACCGAGCTGACGCATTCGATGGACGAGCGCCTGTTGTCCGAACTGGCCTACACCGTGTTCGACACCGAAACCACCGGCCTGAATCCGTCGCAGGGCGACGAGATCATCCAGATCGGCGCGGCGCGCATCGTCAACAACAAGCTGCTCAAGCAGGAGTGTTTCGAACAGCTGGTCGATCCGAAGCGCGAGATCCCGCCCGAGACCATTCCGATCCACGGCATCCAGCCCGAGATGGTGCGCGGCCAGCCAACGATTGATCAGGTCCTGCCGGCCTTCCACGCCTTCGCCCAGGACACGGTGCTGGTGGCGCACAACGCCGCCTTCGACATGCGTTTCCTGCAGCTCAAGGAAGAGCAGACCGGGGTGCGCTTCGACCATCCGGTGCTCGACACCCTGCTGCTGTCGGCCGTCGTGCACCCCAACCAGGATTCGCACCGGCTCGAAGCCCTGGCCGAGCGTTTCAACATCACCATCGTTGGCCGCCACACCGCCATGGGTGACGCCATGGTCACGGCCGAAGCCTTTCTGCGCCTGATCCCGCTGCTGGCCGAAAAGGGCATCCACACCCTGGGCCAGGCCCGGGAGGCGGCCCAGAAGACTTTCTATGCCAGGTTGAAATATTGACCCCCGGCGCCAGCGCGCGCCGGGGTCACATCCGATAACGCTGGCCGAGCACGCTCTGCAGCGACTGCACCACGGTGAAGGCATCCTTGAGCTGGGTGCGTTCGAAGTTGGACAGTTCGTCCAGGTGCAGGTAGTTGTCCGGCTTCTCGCCCGCCGCGATCTGCCGCGCCTGGTGCTGGATGCGGGTGAAGGCCAGGAACTCCAGCGCATCGCGCAGGTCGCGCGCGCTCTGTTCACTGATCGCGCCTCCGGCTGCGGCACCCAGCAGGCGGTCGTGTGAGTTGATGGCGGTGTCGCCGCCGGACAGGGCATAGACGCGTGCCAGGTCCACGATGGGCACCACCCCCGTGTGCTTGAGGTCCACCGTGCCCTTGTGCTCGCCGCTGCGGATGGTGGCGATGCCCTTGAACAGGCCCAGCGGCGGCTGGTGCTGCAACGCGTTCCCCACCATGTGTCCCAGGAACAGCGTATTGCCCTGGGTGCGCCGCAGCACATCGGCCATCAGGCCGTCGAGCAGTGCGGTCTGGCCGTGGATGGCCCGCAGATCGAAGAACACGCAGGTCAGCATCAGCGACTTGGGGTCGGGGGTGCTGGTCCAGCGGTCGAAGTACTCCAGCCACTGCCGGCGCGGCTGGCGCCACTGGTCGGTCATGGCCATCATCTCGCCCGGGCAGTACACGTAGCCGCAGGCGTCCAGTCCGTCGCAGACGAAACCGGCCAACTGCTTGAAGTAGGTGCCGTGCAAGTCCGGCTCGTAACGGTCGTCGAGCATCATGCAGTTGTCCTGGTCGGACTTGGCGGTCTGCTCGTTGCGCGCCTGCGAACCGGCCGCGACCCAGACGTAATCCACCGGGGGCGGGCCGAACTTCGCTTCGCCCAGCTGCAGCAGGCGGCTGGTGATGGCATCGGTGATGGCGGTGACGATGTGCCCGGTGCTGTAGGCGCTGGCCTCGGCGCCGGCCAGGCTCTGCTGCAGACGCTGCACCTTGCGGCTGGCGGCCTGCAGGCCCTCGATGGTGGATTGCTTGTAGATGTCACCGGCCAGGTAGACCGCCGAGGTGCTGTGCTGCTCGGTCAGATCGGTGGCGGTGATCATGCCGGCGATGCGCTGGCCGTCGAGCACCGGTACATGGTGGATGTTGTGTCGGGCCATGAGCAGCAGGGCGTCGAAGGCCGGGTTGCCGACATCGATGCTCATGGGGGCGAGGGTGGCGATGTCGGCCACCGGGCGCGTGGTGTCCAGGCCGGCGGCAATGACGCGGTTGCGCAGGTCGCGGTCGGTCACGACGCCGAACAGGTGCCCCTGTTCGACGATCAGCACCGAAGACACGCGCTGCGTGCTCATGAGCTGGGCGGCTTCACGGATGGAGGTCTGCGGCGGCAGGGTGATGGGCTCGCGCTTGATGAGCGAGCACACCGGTGTGGTCATGAGGTTGAGGGCCGGGTCACAGCCGCCGACGGCGGGACGTGCGGGCTGCGTGCCGGGCAGGCGGTAGGCGAGGGCGGGCAGGTCGTGGCGCAGGGCTTGCAGTGTCGGGGCGTCCAGCCGGGCGACCTGTGCCGGCGTCTGGGCCACCGCCTGCGTCACGCCCAGATCGGCGCCCAGGCCAAGCCCGAAGAACTCGCCGGGTTGCAGGATCAGCAGCTCGGCCCCCTGGGCGTCCCGCAGACCCACCGAGCCGCTCACCACCCAATACAGCGCCTTGGCCAACATCCCCGCGTCTCCCACGGTCGCGCCAGCGTCGGCGCTGTGCAGGCTCAGTTGTTCCTGAAGGTCCAGCCGGTCGGCATCGGACAGCAGGCTGAAGACGGGGTGCCGTCGCAGGTGATCGGCCAGCAGGCCGGTGTCGGAAGGGGCTTCAGAGCTCATGGCGTGCGTCATCGGATAAGTCGATTGATGCTACACCCGCCCCCGGTCGCCAGGGGCTGCCGGACGCGCTGCCGGCATGACATGCGTCAGTCCCGAAGCAAATGGCAGCGGCGCCTGCGACGGATCAGTACGCCAGCCGCTCGGGCCGGATCTCCTGCAGGATCGTGGTCGCGATTTCCTCGATCGACTTGGTCGTGGTGGACAGCCAGCGGATGCCTTCGCGGCGCATCATGGCCTCGGCTTCGTTCACCTCGGCGCGGCAGTTCTCGATGCTGGCGTAACGGGAGTTGGGGCGCCGTTCGTTGCGGATTTCGGCCAGCCGCTCCGGCGCGATGGTCAGGCCGAAGATTTTCTTGCGGTGCGGCACCAGCGCCGGCGGCAGCTTTCGGCGTTCGAAGTCTTCCGGGATCAGCGGGTAGTTGGACGCCTTCAGCCCGTGTTGCATCGCCAGGTAGAGCGAGGTCGGCGTCTTGCCGCTGCGGCTGACCCCCACCAGGATCACGTCCGAGCCTTGCAGGTCCTTGTGGCTCTGTCCGTCGTCGTGCATCAGCGAGAAGTTGATCGCCTCGATCCGGTCGTTGTACTCCTTGCTCTTGGACGCGTCGGAAAAACGGCCCACCCGGTGGTTGGACTTGACCCCCAGTTCATCTTCCAGCGGCTCGACAAAGGTGCCGAACATGTCCATCAGCAGGCCGTTGCAGTGCTCCTTGAAGACCTTCAGCACGTCCAGGTTGACCACGGTGGCGAACACCAGCGGCCGCCGGCCCTCCACTTCGGCTGCGTGATTGATCTGGCGCACCGCCTGGTGGGCCTTGTCCTCGCTGTCCAGGAAGGGCAGGCGCACGCGGCGCACGTCGATCTCAAACTGGTTGAGGATGGCGTTGCCGAAGGTTTCGGCGGTGATGCCGGTGCCATCCGAGATGAAAAAGACCGTTCTGTTGGGCATGGTGGGCGGGGCAAAGGACAGGGATGCGTGAATTTCAAAGGCCGGACCAGCAGATTTCACGCCGGTGTTGCTCAGCCAGGGGGCTGCATCGGGAGGGCGACCCTACAATCCGGGGCTGGCGGCCGTGCGGACATTATCCCGGCTGCCACCCCCATTTGCAGCCCCTTGACCCGGTGCGGGACCCATAACAGAACAACAGGTCCGGACACGGTGCGCGGAGCCCCCGGTTTTTTAACCTTAGGAGTCTTCCCATGTCCCAACTGTTTGGCGCGACCGACCTGGTTGTTCCGTTCGAAAAACTGCGCATGAGCGATGTCGAGGCCGTCGGCGGCAAAAACGCCAGCCTCGGCGAGATGATTTCGCAGCTGCCCCAGGGTGTGAAGGTGCCCACCGGCTTTGCCACGACCGCCCACGCCTTCCGCGAGTTCCTCAAGGCCGACGGTCTGACCGACCGCATCAACGCGCGCCTGGATGCGCTGGACACCGAGGACGTGCGCGCCCTGGCGGAGGCCGGTGCCGAGATCCGCGCCATGGTCGAGAACCAGCCCTTACCGGCCGATCTGGAGAAGGCCATCCGCGACGCATTTGCCAAGCTGGTGGGCGACAACGACAAGGCCACCTTTGCCGTGCGCTCGTCGGCCACAGCCGAAGACCTGCCCGACGCCTCGTTCGCCGGCCAGCAGGAAACCTTCCTGAACGTGCACGGCATCGACGAGGTGCTGCACAAGATGAAGGAGGTGTTCGCCTCCCTGTACAACGACCGCGCCATCAGCTACCGCGTGCACAAGGGCTTTGCCCACGCCGACGTGGCCCTGTCGGCCGGCGTGCAGCGCATGGTGCGCTCGGATACCGGCGCCGCCGGCGTGATGTTCACCATCGACACCGAATCGGGATTTGAAGACGTGGTCTTCATCACCTCCAGCTACGGCCTGGGCGAGACGGTGGTGCAGGGCGCTGTGAACCCCGACGAGTTCTATGTGCACAAGCCCATGCTCAAGGCCGGCAAGAAGGCCGTGATCCGCCGCAACCTGGGCAGCAAGCTGATCGAGATGGTGTTCGCCACGCCGGAAGAAAAGGCCGCCACCGGCAAGCTGGTCAAGACGGTGGACGTGCCGGTCGAGCTGCGCAACCGCTACAGCCTGACCAACGAAGACGTGGAGCAACTGGCCCGCTACGCACTGGTGATCGAGCAGCACTACGGCCGCCCGATGGACATCGAGTGGGGCAAGGACGGTACCGATGGCCAGCTCTACATCCTCCAGGCCCGTCCCGAGACGGTGAAGAGCCAGGCGGCCGGCAAGGTCGAGACCCGCTACAAGCTCAAGGGCAAGGGCGCCGTGCTGGCGTCCGGCCGCGCGATCGGCCAGAAGGTGGGCACCGGCCCGGTGCGCCTGGTGCACAACATCAGCGAGATGGACAAGGTGCAGCCCGGCGACGTGCTGGTGACCGACATGACCGACCCGAACTGGGAGCCGGTGATGAAGCGCGCCAGCGCTATCGTGACCAACCGCGGCGGCCGCACCTGCCACGCCGCCATCATCGCGCGCGAGCTCGGCATCCCGGCCGTTGTGGGTTGCGGCAACGCCACCGATCATCTGAAGGACGGTACCCTGGTGACCGTGAGCTGCGCCGAGGGCGACACCGGTCACATCTATGACGGCCTGCTGGAAACCGAGATCACCGAGGTCAAGCGCGGCGAGATGCCCGCCATCGACGTCAAGATCATGATGAACGTCGGGAACCCGCAGCTGGCCTTCGACTTTGCCCAGATTCCGAACAGCGGCGTCGGCCTGGCCCGTCTGGAATTCATCATCAACAACAACATCGGCGTGCACCCCAAGGCCATCCTGGACTACCCGGCCATCGACGCCGATCTGAAGAAGGCGGTGGAATCCGTGGCCCGTGGCCACGCGTCGCCGCGCGCCTTCTACGTCGACAAGGTGGCCGAAGGTGTGGCCACCATCGCCGCGGCCTTCTGGCCCAAGCCGGTGATCGTGCGCCTGTCGGACTTCAAGTCCAACGAATACCGCAAGCTGGTCGGCGGCAGCCGCTACGAGCCGGACGAAGAGAATCCGATGCTGGGCTTCCGCGGTGCCGCGCGCTACATCAGCGAGGACTTCGCCGAAGCCTTTGCCATGGAGTGCGAAGCCCTCAAGCGCGTGCGCGAAGACATGGGCCTGACCAACGTGCAGGTGATGGTGCCCTTCGTGCGCACGCTGGAGCAGGCGCGCAAGGTCACCGAACTGCTGGCCGCCAAGGGCCTCAAGCGCGGCGAGAACGATCTCAAATACATCATGATGTGCGAGATCCCGAGCAACGCCGTGCTGGCCAACGACTACCTGCAGTACTTCGACGGCTTCTCCATCGGTTCCAACGACCTGACCCAGCTCACCCTGGGTCTGGACCGCGACTCCGGTCTGGAGCTGCTGGCGCACGACTTCGACGAGCGCGACCCGGCTGTCAAGGCCCTGCTCAAGCTGGCCATCGGTGCCTGCAAGGCCCAGGGCAAGTACGTCGGCATCTGCGGCCAGGGCCCCAGCGACCACCCGGACTTCGCTCAGTGGCTGCGCGACGAAGGCATCAGCTCGATCTCGCTGAACCCGGACTCGGTGGTCGACACCTGGCAACTGCTCGCCGCGTCCTGACGCTCAAAGGGCTCATCCAACCCTGTCAAGGCCGGCACCGCCCGGCCTTTTTCATGTCTGTCTCGGGTGCTGGACAAGGGTAAACCCGCTGCGGGAAGGACCGGAGGCGCAGACCGTGTCAGGGCCATGGCGGAATTCGGTAAGCTCGGACCATGTATCGAGGCGTGGCATGCTGACCCTGATCGTGGCCCTGAAGGCCGTCACCGAACTGGCCCTGCTGGCGCTGGCCGGCCAAGCCTTGCTGGGATTGCTGGCGGGCGCCGGCCGCGACCGCAACCCGGTGTACCGGTTGCTCGAACTGCTGAGCCGACCGCCCCGCCGGGTAGCGCGCTGGATCAGCCCCCGGGTGGTGCTGGACCGGCATGTGCCCCTGGTCGCGGGCATCCTGCTGGTCTGGGCCTGGGTCGCGCTCACCGTTGCCAAGCTGTCACTCTGCCTGTCCAGTGGAGGTGTGGGATGCGCCTGAGCGAGCTGGGTGCTGCTGCGGGCTATCGTTTGAGCCTGCTGACCCTGCTCGGTCTGGGCCTGCGTTCCCATGCACAGTCACGCACCGAACGGCGGCTGAAGGTTGCTCCGGCCGATGTGCATGCGCTGGCCACCCTGGCACAACTTCGGGCTGAATCCGGGGATCTCGGCACCGCCGCCACCTGCCTGCAGCGCCTGCTGGCGATCCGGCCAGGGCAGGCCGCCGCCTGGTTCAATCTGGGCTACGTCCTGGAACAGCAGGGACGGGCGGCCGCGGCTGAAGCGGCGTTTCGCCGCGCAACCGAAGTCGACGCCGGGCTGGACCGCGCCTGGTACGGCCTCGCGCTGAGCCTGATTGCGCAGCAACGCTGGGACGAGGCCGAAGCCGCGCTGCAACGCACCAACGAGCTGCAACCGCTCAGCCCCTTTGGCTGGGTGCAGCTGGCTCGGGTGCACATGCAGCGGCGGGAGCCGGAGCGGGCGCGGGACGTGATCGAACACCTGCGTGGCTTCGAACCGCGCGCAGCCGCGCGCCTGGCCATGGAGACAGGCCTGGACAAGAGCACTCCGCGGCTGGTCGGGGATGGGGCTGTGTGATGAGCGACGGAAACCGGCGCGAGGCTTTGCAAGCCTATTGGCGCAAGACACGCTTGCTCACTGCGGTGCTTCTGTTGCTGTGGTTTCTGGTGAGCTTTGTCGTCACCTATTGGGCTCGGGACCTGGACTTCGTGTTCCTGGGCTGGCCGTTCAGTTTCTGGATGGCGGCACAGGGTGCTCTGCTGGTCTATGGCCTGATCATCGGCTGCTATGCCTGGGCCATGAACCGGCTTGACCGGGCGCACGGCGTGCAGGAACCGGACGAGTGACCGCATGAACAGCGCCGGTAAGACCTTCAAGCGCCAGCTCGACCGCATCTACGCCTGGTACGCGGCAGGCTTCTTCATGTTCCTTCTGGTACTGGCTGCGCTGGAGCAGTTGGGCGTACCGCGCGGCTGGATCGGCTTCTCGTTCTTGCTGGCCACGATCCTGCTGTACGCGGTGATCGGCATCATGAGCCGCACCACCGACGCGGCGGAGTACTACGTGGCCGGGCGGCGGGTGCCCGCGATCTACAACGGCATGGCCACCGGGGCCGACTGGATGTCGGCAGCCTCCTTCATCGGGCTGGCCGGCACGCTTTACCTGAGTGGCTACAACGGTCTGGCTTTCATCATGGGCTGGACCGGCGGTTACTGCCTGGTGGCCCTGTTGCTGGCACCTTACCTGCGCAAATACGGCCAGTTCACCATTCCCGACTTCCTCGGTGAGCGCTACGGCGGACACTGGCCGCGCCTGCTGGGCATCGTCTCTGCCATCGTGTGCTCGTTCACCTAC
The DNA here is from genome assembly GCA_964550405.1 of uncultured Hydrogenophaga sp. GTDB lineage: Bacteria > Pseudomonadota > Gammaproteobacteria > Burkholderiales > Burkholderiaceae_C > Hydrogenophaga. The sequence continues at coordinate 149,808 of CAZJZD010000004.1, forward strand.
CTGGTGGCGCAGATCTACGGGGTGGGCCTGATCACCTCGCACCTGACCGGCGTCGCCTTCGAACTGGGTGTGTTCCTCGGCCTCGGAGGCATTCTGGTCTGCTCGTTCCTGGGCGGCATGCGGGCGGTGACCTGGACTCAGGTGGCGCAGTACGTGATCCTGATCGTGGCCTACCTGGCGCCCGTGGTGTGGCTCTCGGTCAAACAGACCGGCGCTCCCGTGCCTCAGCTCATCTACGGTTTTCAGCTCGAAAAGGTGTCGGCCAAGGAAAAGCTGCTGATGAACGACCCCAAGGAGCTGGAGGTGCGCGAGCTGTACCGTCAGCGCGCCCAGAAGCTGGAGGACAAGCTGCGGGACCCCGCTGCAGCGCTGATGGCGGACAAGGCCCAGGCCGAGGCCCGGCTGTCCGCGCTGCGCGAGGCCAACGCGCCTTCTGCGGCCGTGTCGGCCGCGGAACGGGCCCTGTCCGCCCTGCCACGGGACAGCGCGTCTGCGCGCAGCACCTGGTCCCGCGAGCGCGAGACGGCGGAACTCAAGTCGCGCCCGCTCAACGGGATGACGCCGCACGCGCAGCAGTTTGTCGGTGATCCCGCCGGAACACCCGCCGAACGCCAGCTCTTCGATGCCTCGCGTCGCAACTTCCTGGCCCTGGTGTTCTGTCTCATGGTAGGCACCGCCGCGCTGCCCCATATCCTGATGCGCTACTACACCACTCCCTCGGTGCGGCAGGCGCGGCAGTCGGTGACCTGGTCGCTGTTCTTCATCTTCCTGCTCTACGTCACCGCACCAGCCCTGGCTGTGTTGGTCAAGTACGAGGTGTTCCACTCGGTCGTCGGAACGCCGCTGGACCAGTTGCCGCAGTGGGTGGCGTCCTGGCACAAGGTCGATGCCAGCCTGATGTCGATCACCGACATCAACCTGGACGGCATCCTGCAGCTCAATGAGCTGACCATCGGCGGTGACATCGTGGTCCTGGCGGCACCCGAGATCGGCGGGTTGCCCTACGTGGTGACGGCGCTCGTTGCCGCCGGCGGTCTGGCGGCCGCGCTGTCCACAGCCGACGGTCTGTTGCTGACCATTGCCAATGCGCTGTCCCACGATCTCTACTACAAGATGATCGATCCCAATGCGTCGACTGCGCGCCGGGTCACCATTTCCAAAGTGTTGCTGCTCATGGTGGCGCTGGCGGCGGCCTATGTGGCGGCTCAGAAACCGGCGGACATCCTCTTTCTGGTGTCGGCCGCGTTCTCGTTTGCTGCATCCGCCTTCTTTCCGGCCCTGGTACTGGGCATCTTCTGGAAGCGCACCACCGGGCCGGCGGCGGTGTTGGGGATGGTCGCGGGTCTGGGCATCACCCTTTACTACATGATCAGCAACCAGCCTTGGTTGCGCGATGCATTCGGCGTGGCGTCGCCCATCCGGCTGTGGTGGGACATCATGCCGATTTCGGCCGGCGTGTTCGGCGTGCCGACCGGATTTGCCGTGATCATCGTGGTCAGTCTGTTCACACGCCGCCCCGATCCCCAGGCGCAAGCCCTGGTGGAGCACATCCGCTACCCGCATCGCTGGCCTGACTGACGCTCCATTTGGCAGGCTGCTTCGGATTTGCTAGAATCGCGGGCTTGCCTTGCTGCACCCCAAACGACGCTGGGGGCAGCTTTTTCCATCCAAAAGGAGAGTCTATGCGTCATTACGAAATCGTTCTGCTGATCCATCCGGACCAAAGCGAACAGGTTCCGGCCATGCTGGAACGCTACAAGGGCATGATCACCACCGGCGGTGGCAAGATCCACCGCGTGGAAGACTGGGGCCGCCGTCAGCTGGCCTACCAGATCAACAAGCTGTCCAAGGCCCACTACCTGTGTGTCAACATCGAAGCCGACCAGGCCGTGATGGGTGAACTGGAACACGCGTTCAAGTTCAACGACGCCGTGCTGCGCCACCTGACCGTGCAGAAGAAGAAGGCCGAAACCGGTCCTTCGAGCATGATGAAGGCGGTTGAGCGCGAAGAGGCCCGCAAGGCCCAGCCCGAGCAGCGCGCCGAGGCCTGATCCGGAGCGTGTCAGCGCCAGCGGGTAACCAGCTCGAATTGTTGGCCAGGGTGGTGCAGGTGCAGAGCCTGCGTTACACACCGGCCGGCATCCCGGTGATCAACCTCGTGCTCGAACACGAGTCCACCGTCACCGAACTGGATACCCCCCGACTGGTGAAACTGCAGCTGAAGGCCGTGGCCTTCGGCGCAAAAGCCGAAACCCTGTCCAGGCAGGGGCTCGAGTCGGTTCTGCAGTGTCACGGTTTTCTGGCCAATGCACGCAACGGCAAAGGCGTTGTGTTCCATATCCAAGATTTCAGCAAGACATAGGAAAGGCCCATCATGGCTGCACCCAAGCGTTTCAACAAAGACAAGCGCCCCAAGCGCAACACCCAATCGCTGCTGTTCAAGCGCAAGCGTTTCTGCCGCTTCACCGTGGCCGGTGTGGAAGAAGTCGACTACAAGGACGTGGACGTCCTGCGCGACTTCATCTCCGAAAACGGCAAGATCATCCCCGCGCGCCTGACCGGCACCCGCGCCATCTACCAGCGCCAGGTCACCACCGCCATCAAGCGCGCGCGTTTCCTGGCCATGCTGCCCTACAGCGACCAGCACCGCGTCTGATCGGGAGAGACTCACATGCAAATCATTCTGCTCGACAAAGTTGTCAACCTCGGCGCCCTGGGCGATGTGGTCAAGGTCAAGGACGGCTACGCCCGCAACTTCCTGATCCCCTCGGGCCGTGCCCGCCGCGCCACCAAGAACGCCATCGCCGAGTTCGAAGCGCGCCGCGCTGAGCTGGAAAAGGCTGCTGCCGCCAAGCTGGCTGAAGCCCAGGCTCTGGGCGAGAAGCTGGCCGCCGTGGCGCTCAAGCTGTCCCAGAAGGCTGGCGTGGACGGCCGCCTGTTCGGTTCCGTCACCAACCACGATGTGGCCGACGAGCTGAACAAGCAAGGCTTCAAAGTCGCCAAGGCCCAGGTGCGCATGCCCAACGGCCCGCTCAAGAACGTGGGCGACTACACCGTCAGCGTGAACCTGCACACCGATGTCAACGTGGACGTTGCCGTCACCGTGTTGGGCGAAACCGCCTGATCCTCAAAGGTCCGGCTATTGCCGGATCTCCGAGCCGCCGCCTTCGGGTCGGCGGCTTTTTTTTCGCCGCTGGTCGGTGCCGGGCCTGTCCACCTGAAGCCCACTGTGCATGCACCGTTTGTCCACAGGCTTATCCCATGACAGCGTTCGACCCCCGGCGTACCATGCCGGTTTGATTTCTGCGCCTATGCCCGACGTGTATTCCACTCCCCCATCCGCCTTCGATGCCGGTCTGGACGACGCCGACTTCGGCTCCGACCACCAGATCGCCCAGTTGCGTGTCCCGCCGCATTCCATAGAGGCCGAGTCCAGTGTGCTGGGGGGGCTGCTGCTCGACAACAGTGCCTGGGACCGGGTGGCGGATCTGATCAACGACAGCGACTTCTACCGCTACGAACACCGGCTGGCCTACTCGGCCATCGCCGCCCTGGTCAATGCCAGCAAGCCGGCCGACGTGGTGACGGTGTTCGAACACCTGCAGAACCTGGGCAAAGCGGAAGAGGCGGGTGGCCTCGCGTACCTCAACTCCCTGGCCCAGTACGTCCCCAGCGCGGCCAACATCCGCCGCTATGCCGAGATCGTGCGCGAGCGCGCCATCCTGCGCAAACTGGTGGCCGCCAGCGACGAGATCGCCACCAACGCCTTCAATCCGCAGGGCAAGCCGGTCGCCAAGATCCTGGACGAAGCGGAGCAGAAGATCTTCAAGATCGGTGAAGAAGGCTCGCGCATGAAGGAGGGTTTCCAGAGCATGGATACCCTGGTGGTGGACCTGCTCGACCGCGTGCAGGAAATGGCCGACAACCCGATGGACGTGACCGGTGTACCCACCGGCTTCATCGACCTCGACCGCATGACCTCGGGCCTGCAGGCCGGTGACCTGGTGGTGTTGGCGGCACGTCCTTCCATGGGCAAGACTGCGTTTGCCATCAACATCGCCGAACACGTGGCGCTCAACGAAGGCCTGCCGGTGGCGGTGTTCTCGATGGAAATGGGCGCGTCCCAGCTGGCGGTGCGTATCGTCGGCTCCATCGGCCGCATCAACCAGGGCCACCTGCGCACCGGCAAGCTCACCGACGATGAATGGCCGCGTCTGACCGAGGCCATCGAAAAGCTGCGAACCGTGTCGCTCCACATCGACGAGACGCCGGGCCTGACGCCCAGCGAGCTGCGGGCCAACGCGCGTCGCCTGGCACGCCAGTGCGGCAAGCTGGGCCTGATCGTGGTCGACTACCTGCAGCTCATGAGCGGCTCCAGCTCCGACGGCGGCGACAACCGAGCCACCGAGCTGGGCGAAATCTCCCGTGGCCTGAAGATGCTGGCCAAGGAACTGCAGTGTCCGGTCATTGCCCTGTCGCAGCTCAACCGCTCGGTCGAACAGCGCACCGACAAGCGTCCCATGATGAGTGACCTGCGCGAATCAGGTGCGATTGAGCAGGATGCTGACATCATCATGTTCATCTACCGCGACGAGTACTACACCAAGGACGCCTGCAAGGAACCGGGTATCGCCGAAATCATCATCGGCAAGCAACGTAACGGCCCCACGGGCACGGTCAAGCTGACCTTCCTGAACTCGCTGACCCGTTTCGAGAGCGTGGCGGGCGGGGGTGATTTCTGATCTGCCATCAAAAAAACCGGCCGAGGCCGGTTTTTTGATGGTGATGTGGGTCACAGCACTTCGCTCGCGAAGTCCGCCAGGCGTGAACGCTCACCACGCGCCAGGGTGATATGACCGCCGTGGGGCCAGCCCTTGAAGCGGTCCACCGCGTAGGTCAGCCCGGAGGAGCCTTCGGTGAGGTAGGGGGTATCGATCTGCGCCAGGTTCCCCATGCAGATGATCTTGGTGCCCGGGCCGGCGCGGGTGATGAGCGTTTTCATCTGCTTGGGCGTCAGGTTCTGAGCCTCGTCGATGATGACGTACTTGTTCATGAACGTGCGACCGCGCATGAAGTTCATGCTCTTGACCTTGATGCGGCTGCGGATCAGCTCGTTGGTGGCTGCGCGCCCCCATTCACCGGCATTGCCTCCGTCGCCTTTGGCCAGGAACTCCAGGTTGTCGTCCAGTGCGCCCATCCACGGGCCCATCTTTTCTTCTTCGGTTCCCGGCAGGAAGCCGATGTCCTCCCCCACGCTCACGGTGGCGCGGGTCATGATGATCTCGGTGTAGCGGCGCTCATCCAGCACCTGGGTCAGGCCGCTGGCCAGCGCCATCAGGGTCTTGCCGGTGCCGGCTGTGCCGGCCAGGGTGACGAAGTCCACCTCCGGGTCCATCAGCAGGTTCAGCGCGAAGTTCTGTTCGCGGTTGCGGCTGGTCACGCCCCAGATCGCATTCTTCAGGTGGGTGTAGTCTTTGAGGGTCTTGAGCACCGCGGTCTTGTCGCGGATTTCGGTGACGCGGGCGTACAGCGACGGTTCTCCGGGCGCCTCGAAATACACGAACTGGTTGATGTGGAACTGGGCCACCGCCGGGCCGCTGACGCGGTAGAAGGTGTGGCTGCCGCTCTGCCAGCTCTCAATCGTCTTGCTCTGGCGGGTCCAGAAGTCCTGTGGCAAAGCCAGGGCACCGGAATAGAGCAGTTCGCCGTCGTCCAGCGTCTTGTCGTTCTGGTAGTCGTCGGCGTCCAGGCCCAAGGCGCGCGCCTTGACGCGCATGTTGATGTCCTTGGACACCAGAATCACTTCGCGCTGCGGGTACTTGTTTCGCAGCGCCTGCACCACACCCAGGATCTGGTTGTCTGCCTTGCCCTGCGGCAGGCTGCTCGGCAGTTGGGCGTCCAGCGGCTCGGTCTGGAAGAACAGCAGGCCACGCGCTGAGCTGTGGCCAGTGGCCGACAGCTTGAGCCCCTTGGTCATGTCACCGCCGGTTTGGGCGGCCAGCGCATCCAGGGTGCGACTGGTCTGGCGGCCGTTGCGTGCCACCTCGGTCATGCCCTTTTTGTGGCCATCGAGTTCTTCGAGCACGATCATCGGGAGATAGATGTCGTGTTCCTCGAACCTGAACAGGCTCATCGGGTCGTGCAGCAGCACGTTGGTGTCGAGCACGAACAGGCGCGTCGGGCCGTTGTTGGCCCTGGCCTTGCGCTGCGGAGCCGGCCGGGCGGAGGCGGCGGGAGCGGGGGTTTCCGTGACCGGCGTCTCGATCACCTTGGCGGTGGCCTGAGGTGCTGGCACTGCGGCTTTGGGGGCGGTGTCTCCCGGAGCCGTCGGCGCCAGCGGTGCAGCGTCCGGCTTGGCACGGGTTCGGTTCAACGGCGACTTGCGGGCGCCAGATGCTGCGGACCGCGCGGCAGGAGTTTGGACAGCGGGTTCCGGGTCCGGCAGCAGGTCCAGCGTCTCTTCGGTGCCTTTGAGGGTGTAGGCGTCAGGGGCGAGCAGGGCGGCGCGTTTGGCGGGGGCAGGAGGCAGGGGCATGGTGGTCAGTGCAGGGCCAGAAAACAAAAAGCCGCCGGGAAGACCGGGCGGCTTTGTGGGCTGCGGGCAGCGGGAGGGTGGGGGCAGATGACGGGTAGACCCAATGTCATGAAACCATTATGCATGAGCGGGGTGACAGACCCTCCCTTGCCCGCCGCGGGTCGTCAGGCGGCTTTTTTCAGCGCCTTGACGGCCTTGAGCACCTCTTCCACATGGCCCGGCACCTTCAGGCCACGCCATTCCTGCTTGAGCACGCCATCGGCACCGATCAGGAAGGTGCTGCGCTCGATGCCCTTGACCTTCTTGCCGTACATGATCTTGTTCTTGACCACGCCGAACATGTGGCACATCTTCTCTTCGGTGTCGGCGATCAGCTCGAACGGCAGTTCCAGCTTGGTCTTGAAGTCGTCGTGCGACTTCATGTTGTCGCGCGAGACCCCGAATACCTGGGCGCCAGCCTTGACGAAGTCTTTGTACTTGTCACGGAACTGCATGGCCTCTGTCGTGCAGCCGGGGGTGTTGTCCTTGGGGTAGAAGTACAGCACCACCGTCTGACCGACGTGGGACTGGTTGCTGACCTTGATGCCACCGGTGGCCAGGGCTTCAAATTCGGGAATGGGTTTGTTGACAACGACTGCCATGCTGCGTGAGCCCCTGACGTGAGTTGGTGGAGATTCGTTGGCTTCCCGCCTGCAACAGCCCGGCTGCTGGCACGGATGCCCAGGGCGGCTGTGGGGCAGGAAACAATCCGGTATTTTAACCCGAACGACCCAACGGGTCACGTTCCGATGGCGGATCAGTCGGTCAGCAGCAGGGCTGCTGCCACCAGCCGCCCCTCGGCGGCGAGGATGTTGTAGGTCCGGCAGGCGGCAGCTGTGTCCATGCTTTCCACTCCGATGCGCTGGGCGGAGAGCGCCTGCAGCAGGGCCGGCGGAGCGAAGCGCTGCCGGACGCCGCTGCCGAAGATCAGCAGTTCCGGCTTTTGCGGCAGACGCAGGATGTCCTCGAAATGTGCGGACGACAGACTGGCAAAGTCCGCGGGCGCCCAAGGGTGCACGCCGGTTGCGGCGCAGAGCAGGCAGTTGCCCGTGTGGCGCTGGCCGTTGACGGCGATCCAGCCGTCACCATAGGCGGTGATGGTGTGGCGGTCGGCTTTGTCGGCGTGCAGTTTCATGAGACAGGCGCAAATCAAGAAGGGCGGGACGCGATCGGGGCGGCGTTTGAACTGTGGTCAAATTGCAGGTTTTCCCTGCGGGACGGGCGAGATCTTGCCACGTGTGCCCTGCAGGTCCATGTTCGCGCTGTTCACCACCCCGGAGGGGAGGGACTTTGAAGACCATTCAGAAATCCGCCAAGCTGGCCAATGTGCTGTACGACGTGCGAGGTCCGATTGTTGACCTGGCCAAGCAGATGGAGGACGAGGGCCAGAAGATCATCAAGCTGAACATCGGCAACCTCGCGCCGTTCGGTTTTGACGCGCCCGAAGAAATTCAGCAGGACATGATCCGCAACCTGCCCAATTCCGCCGGTTACTCGGACAGCAAAGGCATCTTCGCCGCGCGCAAAGCGGTCATGCATTACACCCAGCAGCAGGGTGTCCAGGGCGTGACGCTGGAAGACATCTACCTGGGCAACGGTGCCAGTGAACTGATCGTGATGGCGGCCAACGCCTTGCTGGACAACGGCGACGAACTGCTGGTGCCTTCACCTGATTACCCGTTGTGGACGGCCGCGACCAGCCTCTCGGGTGGCACGCCGGTGCACTACCGCTGTGACGAAGACAACGGCTGGCAGCCGGACTTGGCCGACATGCGCGCGAAGATCACGCCGCGCACCAAGGGCATCGTGGTCATCAACCCGAACAACCCGACCGGCGTGCTCTACAGTGACGAGCTGCTCAAGGGCATCGTGGCGCTGGCGCGCGAATTCGGGCTGGTGCTGCTGGCCGACGAGGTTTACGACAAGGTGCTGTATGAGGGCGTGACGCACACGGCCATGGCCAGCCTGTCGACCGATGTCCTGACCCTGACCTTCAATTCACTGTCCAAGGCCTACCGCTCGTGCGGTTACCGCGCCGGCTGGATGGTGCTGTCGGGGCCGAAGGAGATCGCCAAGGACTTCATCGAAGGTCTGAACATGCTGGCCAACCTCAAGCTGGGCTCCAACGTGCCGGGCCAGTGGGCGATCCAGACGGCGCTCGGTGGATATCAGAGCATCCAGGACCTGGTCAAGGAAGGCGGGCGCCTGCGTCGCCAGCGCGACCTCGCCTATGACCTGATCACCGCCATTCCGGGCGTGACCTGTGTCAAGCCGAAAGCCGCGCTGTACATGTTTCCGCGGCTGGACCCCCAGATGTATCCCATCGCAGACGACCGCCAGTTTTTCATGGAAGTGCTGCGGGCGACCCGCGTGATGCTGGTGCAAGGCTCGGGCTTCAACTACCCGGACAACCAGCATTTCCGTATCGTGTTCCTGCCGCATGAGGACGACCTGCGCGAAGCGATCAGCCGTCTGGCGCGCTTCCTGGAGCAGTGGCGCCAGCGTCACGGCACCGGTTCCTGAGCATCAATTCCCGGACGGTTTCGCATCAACGCGTAGCCGTTTCCCGGGCAGCATGGGAGGTGCGACTCCCGCTTTATTCTGGAATGAGACCAACATGAAACCCATCCAAGTAGGCCTGCTGGGCATCGGCACCGTGGGCAGTGGCACGTTCAACGTGCTCCAGCGCAACCAGGAAGAGATCCAGCGCCGCGCCGGCCGCGGCATCGAGATCACCATGGTGGCCGACCTGGACGTGGCGCGTGCCCAGTCCATCGTGGGACCGAATGTCAAGGTGGTGAACGACGCGCGCGCCGTCATTGCCAGCCCCGAGATCGACATCGTGATCGAGCTGATCGGTGGCTACGGCATCGCCAAGGCGCTGGTGCTTGAGGCCATTGCCGCTGGCAAGCACGTGGTCACCGCCAACAAGGCGCTGTTGGCCGTGCACGGCACCGAGATCTTTGCGGCGGCCTCTGCCAAGGGCGTGATGGTGGCCTTCGAAGCCGCCGTGGCCGGTGGCATCCCCATCATCAAGGCGCTGCGCGAAGGCCTGACCGCCAACCGCATCCAGTGGATCGCCGGCATCATCAACGGCACGACGAACTTCATCCTGTCCGAGATGCGCGACAAGGGTCTGGACTTCGACGTGGTGCTCAAGGAAGCGCAGCGCCTGGGCTACGCCGAGGCCGACCCGACCTTTGACATCGAGGGTGTGGACGCCGCGCACAAGGCCACGCTGATGAGCGCGATTGCCTTCGGCATCCCGGTGCAGTTCGACAAGGCCTACGTGGAAGGCATCACCAAGCTGGGCGCGGCCGACATCCGCTACGCCGAACAGCTGGGCTACCGCATCAAGCTCTTGGGTATTACCAAGCGCACCGCCAAGGGCGTTGAGCTGCGCGTGCACCCCAGCCTGGTGCCGGCCAAGCGCCTGATCGCCAACGTGGAAGGCGCGATGAACGCGGTGGTGGTGCACGGCGACGCCGTCGGTACCACGCTGTACTACGGTAAGGGCGCGGGCAGCGAGCCGACCGCCTCGGCCGTGATCGCGGATCTGGTGGACATCACCCGACTGCACACCGCCGATCCGCTCAACCGCGTGCCGCACCTGGCCTTCCAGCCCGACGCCATGAGCGACGTGGCGGTGCTCCCGATGAGCGAGGTGGTGACCAGCTATTACCTGCGACTGCGCGTGGCCGATCAGGCCGGTGTGCTGGCCCAGGTGACCGGCCTGCTGGCCGGCGCCGGTGTGAGCATCGACGCGGTGTTGCAGCGCGAGGCCGACGAGGTGGGCGGCGAGGGCGCCACGTCCACCGATCTGATCATCCTGACGCACGAGACGCGCGAGGGCACGATGAACGACGTGATCGCGCAGATGCAGGCGCTGCCGTCGGTGCTGGCGCCGATCACACGGATCCGCAAGGAAGAACTCAACTAACCCCCGCGCCGCTTCGCGTCACCCCCTTGAAAGGGGGCCACACCAGCGGCCTGGCAAAGCCAGTTCCGCGGTGTGTGCTGGAGAAAGACCCATGTTGTATCTGTCGACCCGCGGCCACCCCGACCGCAAGCGCTTCTGCGAAATCCTGCTCGAAGGTCTGGCGCCGGACGGCGGCCTGTACCTGCCTGAAACCTATCCGCAGGTCGATGCGGCCACGCTGACGCGCTGGCGCGCCGTGCTGGCCGACCAGGGCTACGCCGCGCTGGCGTTTGAGGTGCTGTCGCTCTACATCGACGACATTCCGGCGGCCGACCTGAAGGCCCTGTGCGCCAAGACCTACACGGCAGACGTTTTCGGCACGAAGGAGATCGTGCCGCTGACGAAGCTGGAAGCTGGCCTGCAGCTCGAAGCCCTGTCCAACGGCCCGACCCTGGCCTTCAAGGACATGGCCATGCAGCTGCTGGGCAACCTGTTCGAGTACGAACTGGCACGCCGTGGCGAACAGCTCAACATCCTGGGCGCCACCTCGGGTGACACCGGTAGCGCGGCCGAATATGCGATGCGTGGCAAGCAGGGTGTGCGCGTCTTCATGCTCAGCCCGCACGGCCGCATGAGCGCCTTCCAGCAGGCCCAGATGTTCAGCCTGATGGATCCGAACATCCACAACATCGCCATCGAAGGCGTGTTTGATGACTGCCAGGACATCGTCAAGGCCGTGTCCAACGACCTGGACTTCAAGCGCAAGTACAAGATCGGTACCGTCAATTCGATCAACTGGGCGCGGCTGCTGGCCCAGGTGGTCTATTACTTCGCCGGCTACTTCTATGCGACGAAGTCCAACGACGAAAAGGTGAGCTTCGCCGTTCCTTCGGGCAATTTCGGCAACGTCTGTGCCGGCCACGTGGCGCGCCAGATGGGGTTGCCCATCGGCCGTCTGATCGTGGCGACGAACGAGAACGACGTGCTCGACGAGTTCTTTCGCACCGGCACCTACCGCGTACGCGGCAGCGCCGACACCTACGAGACCTCCAGCCCGTCGATGGACATTTCCAAGGCGAGCAATTTCGAGCGTTTCGTGTTCGACCTGCTGGGCCGCGACGCCGCGCGCACCAAACATCTGTTCGATGATGAGCTGCGCCTGCACGGCCGCTTCGACCTGGGCGCCGATCCCCTGTTCGCGCAGGCCGCGAGCCGTTACGGCTTTGCCAGCGGCAAGAGCACGCACGCCAACCGCCTGGCGACCATCAAGGCCACCTTCGAGCAACACGGCGTGATGATCGATACCCATACTGCCGACGGCGTGAAGGTGGCGCGCGAGTTGCGCCTGCCGGGCGAACACGTGGTGGTGTTGGAAACCGCGCTGCCGATCAAGTTCGCCGAGACCATCCGCGAGGCCCTGGGCCGCGACCCGGCGCGCCCGGCCAAGTTCGACGGTATCGAAGCCCTGCCCAAGCGGGTGCAGGTGATGGGTGCGGACGTGGTGGCGGTCAAGCGCACCATCACCGACCACTGCCCGGTCTGATGGGGTCGTGCGCGTGCCATGAAAGTCGTCGGCTTTGCAGGTTTTTCGGGCGCGGGCAAGACCACGCTCATCGAGCGGCTCGTGCCCCTGCTCAAGACCCGTGGCCTGCGGGTCTCGGTGATCAAGCACGCCCATCATGGTCTGGAAACCGACCGACCGGGCAAGGACACGTGGCGCCACCGCGAAGCCGGTGCCTACGAGGTGTTGGCCGCTTCGCCCGAGCGCCTGGTCCTGCAACGAACCTTCGAGCAGCCCGGTGAGCGCTCCGTGCACGAGCTCATCCCGGCCCTGCACCCGGGCGTGGACTGGGTGCTGGTCGAGGGCTTTCGCGACAGCAACCTGCTCAAAGTCGAGGTCTGGCGCCCAGCCACGGAACGCCCGGCGCGCTACCCGGACGACCCGTTCATCGTGGCCATCGCCACCGATGCGCCCGACCACCTGCCCGAGGCCACCCTGCGCCCGGTGCTGGATCTGAACGACGCCGATGCGGTGGCCAACTGGCTGCTCGACAATGGCGAACGTTTCGACTACGACCCTGAAGCCTACCGCTGAGCCGCCCGGTGCGGCCGGCCCCACACCATGAACGCTCCGCAACCCGCTCGCAAACCGCTGATGGCGCTGGACGACGCGCTGGCCGATCTGCTGGCGCGCGTGACCCCGCTGCCCACCACCGAAGCCCTAGCCACCGTGGCGGCCGACCGTCGCGTGCTGGCACAGGATCTGGTCTCGGCGTTGCATGTGCCGCCCCAGGACAACTCGTCGATGGACGGTTATGCGGTGCGCGTGGCCGATATCACCGAAAAGGGTGTGGTGCTGCCGGTGAGCCAGCGCATCCCGGCCGGCCACGTGGCGCAACCGCTGCAACCCGGCACCTGCGCGCGCATCTTCACCGGGGCCACGGTGCCGCCGGGGGCCGATGCCATCGTGATGCAGGAAGACACGCGCGAGGTCGGTGGCGACTTCCACGCGGTGCACATCGACGCTGTTCCTTCTGTGGGCCAGTGGATCCGCCGAGCGGGCGAGGACGTGACCCGTGGCGCCGTGGTGCTGCCGCGGGGCACGGTGCTCTCTGCCGCCAGCCTGGGTCTGGCGGCCGGCATCGGTGCCGCGCAGCTGCAGGTGACCGCCCAGCCGCGCGTGGCCCTGTTTTCCACCGGCGATGAACTGGTGATGCCGGGTCAGATTGCGCCCGAAGACATGAAGCCGGGCGCCATCTACAACAGCAACCGCTTCTTCCTGCGCGTGCTGCTGGAGCGCCTGGGCTGCGAGGTCAGCGACCTGGGCATCGTGCCGGACAAGCGCGAGGCGACCCTGGCCGCGCTCAGGACCGCAGCCGATCACCACGACCTCATCCTCACCAGCGGCGGGGTCTCGGTGGGCGAGGAAGACCATATCAAGCCCGCCGTGCAGCAACTCGGCAGCCTGGACCTGTGGCAGATCGCCATGAAGCCCGGCAAGCCGTTTGCCTATGGCACGGTGCGACGTGACGCCGGAGCGGGTGCCGACGCGGGCGGGCACTGCCACTTCATCGGCCTGCCGGGCAACCCGGTGTCCAGCTATGTGACCTTCCTGTTGCTGGTGCGACCTTTCCTGCTCAAGCTGCAAGGGGCGGCCGAATCCGTGTACCAGCCGCCCTTCAGGACCCTGAAGCTGCGCGCCGACTTCGACCTGCCGCGCGCCGACAAGCGCCGTGAGTTCCTGCGCGTGCGGCGCAATGCCGATGGCGGCCTGGACCTGTTTCCCAACCAGAGTTCGGGCGTGCTGACTTCCACCGTGTGGGGCGACGGACTGGTGGACAACCCGGCCGGCACCACCATCGCCCGCGGCGACCTCGTGAACACCATCGTCCTTTCGGACCTGCTCGCATGAAGATCCAGTTGCGTTATTTCGCCTCCATCCGCGAAGCCATCGGCTCCGGCAGCGAGTCCGTCGAGACCGCTGCCGCCACGCTGGCCGGGCTGCGTGACGAGCTGATTGCCCGTGGTGGCCCGCATGCCGAGGCGCTGGCGCGTGGCCGCGCGGTGCGCGTGTCGATCAACCAGACCATGGCCGACGAATCCGCTGTGCTCGCCGACGGCGCCGAAGTCGCCTTCTTCCCGCCGGTGACCGGAGGCTGAACATGAACCCCACCCCCCGCGTCAGCATCCAGACAGAGGATTTCGACCTGTCGACCGAGGTCGCCCGGCTGCGCGCCGGCGAGAAAGGGGTCGGCGCGGTCTGCACCTTCGTCGGCACGGTGCGCGACCGCAACGACGGCCAGAGCGTCAGCACCATGGAGCTGGAGCACTACCCGGGCATGACCGAAAAGGCCATCGAAGGGATGATCGACGAGGCGTTCAAACGCTTCGACATCTTCGGCGCGCGGGTCATCCACCGCGTCGGCCTGCTGCAGCCGCTGGACCAGATCGTGCTGGTGGCCGTGACCTCGGCGCACCGCGGCGAGAGCTTCCAGGCCTGCGAATTCCTGATGGACTACCTCAAGACCCAGGCGCCGTTCTGGAAGAAGGAACAGACGCCCGAAGGCGCGCGCTGGGTGGATGCGCGGGTCAGCGACGACGCCGCGCTGGCCAAGTGGGGCATCGCCTCGACCAACGCCTGAGCCCGGTCCGGCGGTGGCCATGGTGTTGATTGCCACCGACATCGAGACCATTGAACGCGCCACGCTGGCGGCGGTGGCGCCTGAGCGGGTGGAGGCGATCGATGGCTGGCTGCTGCCCCTGGACACCGGGACCGTCGGCCGCGCCCACAGCGCCGTTCCCTTGCACCACGGCGCACACGATCCAGCGCTGATCGACACCATCGCCCAGCGCTACCGCGATGCCGCGCTGCGCCCGGCGTTCCGCCTGCCGGACGTGCCGGCGTTTGAGGCCTGGGGGCCGCTGCTGGTCGCGCGTGGCTTTCGGCGCGAGCAGCCCACGCGGACCCAGACGGGTTCCCTGGAGGGGCTGCTGGCGCTGGCCGGACACACCGCGGGCGTTTCGCTGGAGCCGACCCCCGACGCCGCCTGGATGGCGATGTTCCTGGGCGAAGGGTTCGATCCGGTGGATGGGGCCAGCAGGGCGAAGGCACTGGCGCGGGCGGAAGGCACCCTGTTTGCCAGCCTGCGCGAGGCGGGAGAAACCCTGGCCTGCGGGGCCGCCAGCTTCGGGCACGGCTGGCTGAGCATGCACGGCCTGCGCACCGCCGCCCGTCATCGTGGCAGGGGGCTGGCTGGCCGACTGATCCGGGCCATGGCGCTGGAAGCGCAGCGCCGGGGCATCACCCGGGCCTTTCTGCAGGTTGACAGTGCCAATACGCCAGCCTTGGCCCTGTATGCGCGTGCAGGCATGAGCACCGCCTGGTCCTACGCCTATTGGCGACCTGTCCAGGGCTGAGGTTTGACCCGGGTCAACGCCGCTTGACCCCGACCGGCGCAAGGTCTTGAAATGGGGGCGGTCAGCGCCACATGCCCGTCAATTCAAGCATTTCGGAGCATCCATCCATGCGCCTCGACAAACTCACCACCAAATTCCAGGAAGCCCTCGGCGAAGCCCAGAGCCTGGCCCTCGGCAAAGACAATGCCTACATCGAACCGGCCCACCTGCTGCTGGCCATGCTGCGCCAGACCGACGGGCCGAAGTCGTTGCTGCAGCGCGCGGGCGTCAATGTGCCCGGCCTGACCAAGGCCGCCGAAGACGCGGTCAAGCGCCTGCCCGAGGTGCAGGGGCAGGAACAGGTGCAGCCCGGCCCGGACCTAATCAAGCTGCTGCAGGCGACCGAAAAGGAAGCCATCAAGCGCGGTGACGCCTTCATCGCCAGCGAGCTGTTCCTGCTCGCACTGGCGGACCACAAGGGTGAAATCGGCCGCACTGCCAACGAAAACGGCCTGTCGCGCAAGAGCCTGGAAGCGGCCATCGAGGCCGTGCGCGGTGGCCAGAAGATGGATTCGCCCGAAGGTGAGAGCCAGCGCGAGGCGCTCAAGAAGTACACCCTGGACCTGACCGAGCGTGCCCGTCAGGGCAAGCTGGACCCGGTGATCGGCCGCGACGACGAGATCCGCCGCGCCATCCAGGTGCTGCAGCGCCGCAGCAAGAACAACCCGGTGCTGATCGGTGAACCCGGCGTTGGCAAGACGGCGATCGTCGAAGGCCTGGCGCAGCGCATCGTCAACGGCGAGGTGCCCGAGACCCTGCGCGAAAAGCGCGTGCTGGTGCTGGACATGGCGGGCCTGCTGGCCGGTGCCAAGTACCGCGGCGAGTTCGAGGAGCGCCTGAAGTCGGTGCTCAAGGAAGTGGCGCAGGACGAGGGCCGCATCATCCTGTTCATCGACGAGATCCACACCATGGTGGGCGCCGGCAAGGCCGAGGGCGCCATCGACGCCGGCAACATGCTCAA
>CAZJZD010000005.1:0-159829 GCA_964550405.1 uncultured Hydrogenophaga sp.
AGGACCCGGACGTGATCATGATCGGCGAGATCCGCGACTTCGAGACCGCGCAGATCGCCATCCAGGCCTCGCTGACCGGCCACCTGGTGCTGGCCACGCTGCACACCAACGACGCGTCCAGTGCCGTGACCCGTCTGACCGACATGGGGGTCGAACCCTTTCTGCTCAGCAGTTCGCTGCTGGGCGTGCTGGCGCAGCGCCTGGTGCGCAAGCTGTGCACCCGCTGCCAGCGGCAGGACGAGCACGGCCGCTGGCACGCCGTGGGCTGCGAGCACTGCGGCCACACCGGCTACAAGGGCCGCACCGGCATCTACGAACTGTTGGTGACCGACGACAAGATCCGCTCCCTGATCCACAACCGCGCGGCGGAAAGCCAGATCTTCGTCGCCGCCGAAGCCGCCGGCCTGCGCCCGATGCGCGAGGACGGCCAACGCCTCATTGAAGCCGGGATCACGACCACGGAAGAGGTCATGAGCGTGACGAGAGACTGATGCCCCCACGCTCGTCACCTCGTGTACTTCGCTGCCCCCCAAGGGGGCTGGCCTTGCTTGGGGCGGCCCTGCGCTGCGGCCGCTGATCCATGCCCGCCTACACCTTCGAAGCCCTGGACGCACAGGGCGTCACGCAGAAAGGCCTGATCGACGCCGACACGGCCAAGGCGGCGCGCA
Organism: uncultured Hydrogenophaga sp.; assembly: GCA_964550405.1. Lineage (GTDB taxonomy): Bacteria > Pseudomonadota > Gammaproteobacteria > Burkholderiales > Burkholderiaceae_C > Hydrogenophaga. Next base: position 669 of record CAZJZD010000005.1, read on the forward strand.
GCCAGTTGAGGGCGCGGTCACTGGTCCCGCTGTCGGTGGAGCCCGCTGTCGGCACGGCCAGTGATCCCGGCGGCAGCGGCTTGAACATCACGCTCTGGGGTGGCCACACCTTCAACGCCACCGGCCTGGCGGTGTGGACGCGCCAGCTCGCCGGGCTGGTGGCCGCCGGCCTGCCGCTGGAACGCGCCCTGTCGGCGCTGTCCGACGAGGCGGAAGACGAGAAACAGCAGCGCCTGGTGGCCGCGCTGCGGGCCGAGGTCAACGCCGGCTCGTCGTTCGCGCGCGCCCTGGCGCAGCACCCGCGCGAGTTCTCGCTCACCTACAACGCGGTCATCGCCGCGGGCGAACAGAGCGGCCAGCTGGGCACCGTGCTCGAACGCCTGGCCGACGACCTGGAAGCGCGCGAAGCGCTCAAGAGCAAGCTGATTGGCGCCTCGCTCTACCCGGCCATCGTCACCTTGGTGGCCATCGTCATCGTGGTCTTCCTGGTCAGCTACGTGGTGCCGCAGGTGGCCAATGTGTTCGCCGGCAGCCAGCGCGCCCTGCCCCTGCTCACGGTGGTGATGCTGGCCATCAGCGCTTTCGTGCGCAGTTGGGGCTGGCTGCTGCTGGTGCTGCTGACGGCTGGCGTCGTCGCGCTGGTGATGGCGCGCCGCAACGACGCGCTGCGCGAACGCATGGACGCTGCCTGGCTGCGCCTGCCGCTGGTGGGGCGGCTCGCGCGCGGCTACAACGCGGCGCGCTTTGCGGCCACGCTGGCCATGCTGGCCTCGGCCGGCGTACCCATCCTGCGCGCGCTGCAGACCGCCGCCGAAACCCTGAACAACCGCGCCATGCGCGCCGACGCGCTGGACGCGCTGGTGCTGGTGCGCGAAGGCGCGCCGCTGGCCTCGGCCATCGGCAGCAAGAAACGCTTCCCGCCGCTGGTGAGCATGTTCGCCCGCCTGGGCGAGCAGACCGGCCAGTTGCCGGTGATGCTGCGCCGCGCGGCCGATCAGCTGGGCGCCGAGGTGCAGCGCCGCGCCATGCACCTGGCCACCATCCTGGAGCCGCTGCTCATCGTGGGCATGGGGCTGGTGGTGATGCTGATCGTGCTGGCGGTGCTGATGCCGATCATCCAGCTCAACCAGCTGGTGCGCTGAGCGCCGTAACGGTCAGCCGCCCGGCGAGCGCACCACCTTGCCGTTGGGCGCAATGCCCGCCAGTGCACCATCGGAGAACAGGTCGAAGTGCACGTTGGTGCCGACATAGATCACCAGCATGTTGCCCGCGCCGCCGGGCAGCACCTCATGGCAGGCCGAGGTGATGGTCAGCGCACTGCCGTTGTAGGTGGTGGCGCCATTGGCGGCGAACACGAGGTCGGCGTCCGGGTCCTCGACGGTGAAGGTCACGAAGTCGTCGCTGTAGCGGCCTTCCTCGCCCTGGTAGGTCTTGGCAAACGCGGTCAGCTGTTCCACCGTGGGGGTGGTGCCGCCCGGCACGATGCTGGTGTTGCAGGTCAGGCTCGCGGCACTGCCTCCGCCGCCACCACCGCCCCCTCCGCCACCCGCAGCCGGTGCGGGATCGTCACCACCGCCACACCCGGCCAGCACCGCCAGCGCCACGCTGGAAACCCAAAGCCACTTGCGTCCGTTCTTCATGTGATCAACTCCTGTTGTGGGAAACGTTGTGATACGAATTTTTCAGGAGCGGGTTCCGGCGACCAACCCCCTGAACAAGGGGTTCGTGCCCGACGGCGGCAGGGCGTATACGATGCCGGACATGCCGTCATCGCTTGAAGGACAACTCGTTGTCGCCATTTCCTCCCGCGCGCTGTTCGATTTCGAAGCGGAGAACCGCGTCTTCGAAACCGGCGACGACCGGGCTTACATGCAATTGCAGCTGGCGCGTCTGGAGCAGCCCGCCGCGCCGGGCGTGGCGTTTTCGCTGGTGAAGAAGCTGCTGGCGTTCAACGATGAACAGGCCCAGCGGGTGGAGGTGGTGATCCTCTCGCGCAACGACCCGGTCTCGGGCATGCGGGTGTTCCGCTCGGCGCAGCACTACGGCCTGCCGATCCAGCGCGGCAGCTTCACGCGTGGGCAGCCGCCCTGGCGCTACCTGCGGCCGCTGCGCGCCAACCTGTTCCTGTCCACCCACCTGGCCGACGTGCGCGCCGCGCTGGACGCGGGCGTGCCCGCCGCGCAGGTGTACCCGCAGTCGGTGCACGCCAGCGACGCGCACCCGCACGAGGTGCGCATCGCCTTCGACGGTGATGCGGTGCTGTTCTCCGACGAGGCCGAGCGCGTGTTCCAGGCGCAAGGCCTCAACGCCTTCCAGCAGCACGAACGCGACAAGGCCGCGCAGCCGCTGGCCGGCGGCCCCTTCAAGCCCCTGCTCGAAGCCCTGCATCGCCTGCAGGCCGAAGGCACGAGCGCCATGCGCATCCGCACCGCGCTGGTGACCGCGCGCAGCGCCCCGGCGCACGAGCGCGCCATCCGCACGCTGATGGACTGGAACATCGAGGTGGACGAAGCCATGTTCCTGGGAGGCCTGCCCAAGGGCGAATTCCTGCGCGAGTTCGAGCCGGATTTCTTCTTCGACGACCAGACCGGCCACATCGAGTCCGCCGCGCAACACGTGCCCGCCGGGCATGTGGCCAGCGGGGTGGCGAACGCCCACCCGCCGGCCTGAACACCCTGTTCCCGGGTGTGACCCGACGGCTCAGGGAAAGAGCACCGTCAGCGGCGTGATCGAGAACTCGGGGTAGGGTGACGGGTTCGGGTTCTGTTCGTTGGACTGGCCGCCCGTGCCCAGCTGCCCACGGCCACCCGAGCCCAGGCACTGAACGCCACCGCTGGCCAGGGACACGCAGGTGTGGCCACCCCCCAATGCGAGCGCGTTCACCGCACCATTGATGCCGACCGGTTCCGGCGACAGCGCCACGGCGCCGGGATCGGTCTGGCCACGGGCATAGCCCCCGGCACCCCAGCACCAGACGCTGGCGTCCTGCAGCAGGGCGCAGGTGTGGGACGTCCCGGTGACCAGCGCCACCGCGGTGGAAATGCCCGACACCGTCACCGGCGTCAGCGCAGGTGACACGCTGGTGCCCCCATCGCCCATGAGGCCGCTGCGAACCGTTCCGAAGCCGCCGCTGATGCCGCGGTAGCCCCAGCAGCGCACGCTGCCGTCGGCCAGCAGCGCGCAGCTGTGGCGCGAGCCCGTCACCACGGCCACCGCGTTGGCGATGCCCGAAACCGCCACCGGACTGGCCGAATCGGTGGTGCTGCCGTTGCCCAGTTGACCGTCGTGGTTGTCGCCCCAGCAGCGCACGCCGCCGTCGTCCAGCACGGCGCAATGGTGGCCATACCCCGAGGCCAGCGCGGTGACACCGCTCAGGCCCACCACCGGTGCCGGCACCAGTTGTTCGATGCTGGTGTTGCTGTTGCCCCAGCAGCTGACACTGCCGCCCTGCAGCAGGGCACAGGTGCTGAAGCCACCGGCCGAGACCGCCAGCGCCGTGTTCAGACCCGAGACCACCACCGGCGTCGCCGAGCCGGCCCGGCTGCCCTGGCCCAGCTGGCCGTAGTCACCGTTGCCCCAGCAGCTGATCGTGCCGTTGGCGTGCAGGGCGCAACTGTGGCTCTCGCCGGCCGAAACCGCCGTCACATGGCTCAGGCCGCTGATCTGCATCGGCACACCGGACGACATCAGGCCGGTGTAGGTGTAGGGCTCGGTGCTGGTGTCCACCGTGATCGGGCTGCCCAGCTGCTGGTGGAAGTTGTCGCCCCAGCACCAGACCTCGTTCGACCGCACCGCGCAGCTGTGGTTGGTGCCGGCGTCCAGTGCGCTGGCCGGCGTGAGCACGCTCAGCGCACCGCCGCCCGTCACCACCACCGTGCGCTGTGCCTGGCTGACCTGCCCCAGCGCGTCGGTCACGCGCAGGCTGACCACGTAGCTGCCGGTGGCGGCGTAACCGTGGCTGGTGACGGCCCCGGTGGCGGTACCGCCATCACCGAAGCTCCAGACGTAGGCGGTGATGGGCGCATCGCCGGCCGTGGAGCCGCTGGCGTCGAACACGCGCGTCAAGCCGTCGCCGCTGACCTGCAGGTCCGCCTGGGCGGCCACCGGCAGGGTCAGGCAGGCCGGCGGTGCCGGCGGCGTGCTGCCCACCACCAGCGTCACGCTCTTTTCCACCAGGGTGGCGTCGGGCGCGGTCAGGCGCAGGGTCAGAGTGCTGTTCAGCGGCACACGCTCGAACGTGACCGACGGCGCAACCGCCCTCAGCGTGGAAGGTTCACCCAAGGGCACCCCGTCGCGGAACAGGCCCACCTGAGCGCTGGTGTGTCGGTACCGGTCCCAGCCCTGCACGCAGACCGGCAGCTCGAAGCGCGCGTCGCTGACGGTGAGGTCGGGGAACACCGCGTTGGCGGCACTCACTGTGGTGGTCACCGTGGTCGGCGGCGTACCGCGGTCCACACCCGACACCAGCCGCGCCTGGAGCAGGCCGATGCCCGCGTGAACCGCCAGCGAGTAGCCGCCATCGGCCCCGATGGACACGGTGCGCGGCCGCAGCAGACGGCCGCTGATCTGCACCCGGTGATCGTCCAGGCGACCACTGGTCACGTTGACACGCCCCGACACGCTGACCAGGGGCGGCTCGGCCAGGCAACGCGGCAACACGGTCGTGCTGCCCGGCGCGCCGGTGTCCAGCGTCACCGCGTCCAGCAGCTGGCCGTCCGCGTTGATCAGCAGCACCTCCACACGCGAGCCGGCCCGGGCGACGAGCCTGCCCGCTTCGATGAGCGTGGTTTCGCCGTTGTAGTCCACCCCGCGGGACACCACGCGCAGGCCGGCGGGCACCACACAGACGCCGCCGCCCTGAACCGCGTTGAAGTTGACGCCGGCGCGCTCGATCACCCGGTCGGCGTTCCAGGTGCTGAAGTGGGTCACCGTGCCTTCGTAGTACATCGCGCCGGTGGCCGGATCGGTCTGGAGGGTGGCCGTGCCCTCCTGCGTCCAGCGGCCGGTGGTTTCGTTCAGGTGGTACAGCGGAAAGGTGGCAGGCGGGGTGGCGCCCGCGGCCGGTGTGGCCGGGATGCGGACGGTCGCGGTCTGGCCGCTGGCCAGGTTCAGCCGGGCGCCGCTGGCGTCGGTGAACTCGATGGTCAGTGCGCCCAGCGATTCGATGGGCACACCGCTGGCCGCGTCGACCATCAGGCCCGGCATCTGGCCGATGTCGGCGCTGGGGTCGATCGGGGTGAGCGCCACGCTGGCCGTGCCACTGATGGCCTGCCCATCCTCGCGCACCAGGCTGCCCGCGGCCAGGTCCACCCGCGCGGGCGAACCCGGCACACGCAGCACCGCCGCCTGCGTGGGGTCAAAGGTCTGGCTGCTGGCCACCGGCAGCAGCAGCACACGGTCGGCCACGGTGGCGTTGTCGCTGGCCACCGCCGCCGCGCGGTAGCTGCTGGCGTAGCCGGCTTTCTGCACCTTCAGCACGGCGGGCGTGGCGGCGTCCAGCGTCAGTGCGAAGCGGCCGTCGGCACCGGTGCTGGCGGCGGCATCGGTGCCGGGCACGCTGCTGGCCGACACCACCGTCACCGTCGCACCCGCCAGCGGCACGCCCTGGTCGTCCACCACCAGCCCGGCGGACTGCACGGTGGACGCAGGTGCCGGGTTGCCCGGACTGGCCGGGCCGGAGCCCCCGCCGCAGGCCACCAGGGCCAGGGTCAGCAGCGTCGAGAACAGGGAATGCAAGCGCATGGTGGTCGTCCCGCGGGCGCGCCACCAGCACCGGTTGCCGGTCGGTCATCGCCGCCCGGTCAATGTAAAAAACTGTTTCCCCGCGGACAATTCGCCCATCTGCGTAGGCCTGCACGTCCCGCCTACGCACTTGGGCGTATGCCCGGCCACCGCGACCGGGGTGCTCAGCCCTGCGAACGGGCCTGCGCGCGCACCGCGTAGGCCGCCATCTCGGCACTGTTGCGGATGCCCAGCTTGCGGCGGATGTTCTCGCGGTGCTTGCGCACGGTGGCCTCGCTGATGTCCAGCCGCTGGCTGATTTCCTTGCTGGTCAGGCCTTCGCCCACCAGTTGCAGCACGGTGGTCTCGCTGGCGGTGAGTTTGCTGGCGGGGGCGGCCACCGGCGCTTCAGGCACGAAGAGCTGGGCGATGTCGGCGCTGATGTAGCGGCGGCCTTCGGCCACGCGGCGGATGGCCAGCAGCAGCTCGTCGCTGTCTTCGTCCTTGGGCAGGTAACCGGCCGCACCAAAGCCCAGGGCGGTGCGAATGGACTGGGGGTCCAGCCGGGCGGTGACCACCAGCACCCGGACCCTGGAACCCGCGCGCTGCAAGGCCTCCACCACCGCCAGCCCATCGAGCCTGGGCAGGCCCAGGTCGAGCAGCAGCACGTCGGGTTGCAGTGCCTGCGCCATGGCCAGTGCCTGTTCGCCGTCGCGCGCGGCACCGACGCAGCGCATGTCGGTCTGCGTGCCCAGCAGCATCTGCAGGGCATCGACCAGCAGGGCGTGGTCTTCGGCGATCAGGATGCTGATGGGTAGCATACGGACGATTATCAAAGATCGCTCCATGCCCAGCGCCTCCGTTCACAGCCGCACCCCGCCGCGGTCACAGGCACCCGACCTGGCCACGTACGAGCGGCAGGCCCTGGCGCGCCATCTCGTCTTCGCGCTCAACACGCCGCTGCCGAGCGTCGCGCTGCTGATCGGCCTGTGTGCCTGGCTGATGCACGGGCGCGTGCCGGGGGGGCTGGTCGTGGCCTGGGTGGCGTTCGCCGTGGCCATCAACCTGGTGCGCGAAGCCTTCATGCGGTTCACCCGCCCCCGTCTGGACAGTCACCAGCTCCATGCCCGGGTGCTGCGCCTGTACCCCTGGTCGTCGCTGGCGTCCGGGCTGGCATGGGGTGCTTTCGCGTGGCTGTACATCGACCTCCAGCAACCCCAGACACAGATGCTCGCCGGCACACTCATGACCGGCCTGATCGGGCTGGCCTTCACCTCGCTGTCCGTCCACCTGCCGGCGTTCTACGCGTTCGTGCTGCCCATCCTGGTGGCCAACCTGTGGATCATGTTCCGCATCGGGGGCCCGCAGCAGCTCACGCTCGCGGCCCTGACGGTCGTGTACCTCAGCGTCATGTCGCGCTACGCCCACGACGCCCACCGGACGTACCGCGAGTCCGTCCGCCTGCGCTTTGAAAACCAGCGCCTGATCGCCGACCTGGAAGAACGCAACGCCGAAGTGGAAAGCGCCTCGCGCAACAAGAGCCTGTTCCTCGCCGGCGTGAGCCACGACCTCAAGCAGCCGATCCGTGCCATCGGCATGTACACCGGTTTCCTGCGGCACAGCGCGACGCGCGAGAGCGTGTCGAACGTCGTCACGCAGACCGCCGGAAAAATCGAAACGGCGGTGGCGGCCATCCACGACCAGATCAGCCGCCTGCTCGAACTCTCGCGCCTGGAGTCCGGCGCCATGCCGCTGAACCTGGAAACCCTGGACCTGGACGACCTGTTCACCCATGTGCGCGAACTCGTGGCCAGCGAAGCGCAGGCGCGCGGCGTGCAACTGCGCTTTGCCCTCGGCCACCAGCGCGAGGTGCTGGCCGACCGGCGCATGCTCGAATCCATCCTGGCCAACTTCCTCAGCAATGCCATCAAGCACGCCGAGGGCGGCCGTGTTTACGTGGGCACCCGCCTGCGCACCGGCTATCCCGAGGGGCAGCGCCTGTGCATCGAGGTGCGCGACAACGGCAGCGGCATCCCGGCCGAGCGGCTCCCCCTGCTGTTCGACGCCTACCGCAGCTTCGACGACCGCACCGCCAGCGAGAGCCACGGCCTGGGCCTGGCCATTGCCAAGGCGCAGGCCAGCTACCTGGGCTGCGACATCGTGGTGAACTCCGCGCCCGGGCGCGGGTCCACCTTCACGCTGTGCGGCCTGCGCACCACCGACGCGCGCATCGACACCCCCTCCGACACCCCACCGGTGAATCCATGACCCCACACCTGTCCAAGCTCCAGAACTTCCGCGTGTTCGCCGGCAAAGTCACCCGGCTGGCCCTGCCCTACTTCCAGTCGGAAGAAAAGTGGAAGGCACGCGCCCTGCTGGCGGCCATCGTCGCGCTCAACCTGGGCGCGGTCTACATGCTGGTGCTGCTCAACGAATGGAACCGCGTGTTCTACGACGCGCTGCAGAACAAGGACGCCGAGGTGTTCTGGCGCGAGCTGGGGCGTTTCACCTACCTGGCGTTCGGTTTCATCATCATTGCGGTCTACCGCTTCTACCTGACGCAGCTGCTGCAGATGCGCTGGCGCGCCTGGATGACCGGCCACTACCTCGACCGCTGGCTGGCACACAAGGCCTTCTACCACCTGGAACTGGCGCGTTTTTCCAAGGCGGAAACGGCCACGCCCGACAACCCCGACCAGCGCATCTCGGAGGACGTCAACCAGTTCACCAGCTACAGCGTGAGCCTGACCATGGGCCTGCTCAACGCGGTGGTCACGCTGGTGAGCTTCGTCGGCATCCTGTGGGGGCTCTCGGGCAGTTTCAGTTTCAGCCTCGGGGGCCGCGAATACACCATCCCCGGCTTCATGGTCTGGATGGCGGTGTTCTATGCCCTGGCCGGCAGCGTCATCACGCACTACGTGGGACGCGCGCTCATCGGGCTGAACTTCCGCCAGCAGCGGGTGGAGGCGGACTTCCGCCACCACATGGTGCGGGTGCGCGAATACAGCGAATCCATTGCGCTCGACCGCGGCGAGGCGGTGGAGCGCGGCCAGGCGGGCAGCCGCTTTGCCGCCGTGCTGGCCAACTACCTGCAGCTCATCAAACGCCAGAAGACGCTGACCTGGTTCACCGTCGGCTACGGCCAGGCCGCCGTGGTCTTCCCCTTCATCGTGGCCGCGCCGCGCTTCTTCAGCGGCGCCATCCAGCTCGGCGAGCTGATGCAGATCGCCTCCGCCTTCGGCCGCGTGCAGGACGCGCTGTCGTGGTTCGTGGACAACTACGACAGCCTGGCTGCCTGGCGCGCCACCACCGACCGCCTGACCAGCTTTGAAGAGAGCTTTGCCCAGGTGCAGCAGACCGCCGCCCACGCACAGACCGACGGCACGCGCAGCACCACCGATACCCTGGGGCTGGACGCGGTGCAGATCCACCTGCCCGACGGAACGCCCCTGTTGGCAGCCAGCGGCCTGACGCTCCAGGCCGGCGATCACGTGCTGGTCAAGGGCCCATCGGGCAGCGGCAAATCCACCCTGTTCCGCACCCTGGCGGGCATCTGGCCCTGGGCGAAGGCGGCGCTGGCGCGACCGGCCGACTTCGACGAGCGCGCCATGTTCCTGCCGCAGCGGCCCTACTTCCCCAACGGGGCGCTGCGCGACGCGCTGGCCTACCCGGCCACCCCCGAGCGCTACACCGACGCGCAGTTGCAGCAGGCCCTGCACGACGCGCTGCTGCCACAACTGGCCGACCAGCTGGACCGCCAGGACACCTGGGGCCAGAAACTGTCGGGCGGCGAACAGCAGCGCCTGGCCATCGCGCGCGCCTTCCTCAAGCAGCCGCGCTGGCTGTTCGTGGACGAGGCCAGCAGCGCACTGGACGAAGACGCCGAACGCACGCTCTACCAACGGCTGCGCGAACGGGTGGCGGCACAGAACGGCGCCCTGGTGTCGATCGCCCACCGCCCCGGCGTGGCCGCCTTCCACGACAAGCAGTGGCGGCTGGAGGGGGACCCGGCGCTCGGCCAGGGTCTGCGGATTCAGGCGGTGTGAAGCCGCAGGACGCCAACACGCTTGCAGCGCGCCGCACATGGTCGTAGGCTGGGGGACCACCCCACCGGACGACCATGGTCACCGACCGCCCTCCGCCCCCCTGTCCCGCACCTGATGGCGCGCAGGACCTGCTTGCGCTGTACCGCGCGCGAGCCGCGCACTACGACGAGGAACTGGCCCCCTTCGAGCCCCTGCGCGAAGCCGCCATCGCCCGCCTGAACCTGCAGGCCGGACAGACGGTGCTGGACGTGGGCTGCGGCACCGGCCTGAGTCTGCCGCTGCTGCTGCAGCGGGTCGGCCCCGGTGGACGCGTGGTCGGCATCGAGCAGTGCCCCGACATGCTGGCCCACGCGCGCGCCCGGCTCAACGCCGACCAGCAGCCACAGGTGACGCTGCTGCAGACCAGCGTGACCGCTGCCCGCTGGCGCGGCAAGGCCGACGCCGCCCTGTTGCATTTCACGCACGACATCGTGTGCAACCCGGCGGCGCTGGACCGGGTATTCAGGCACCTGAGGCCCGGCGCCCGCGTGGTGGCCACCGGCCTGCAATGGGCACCACCCTGGGCGGTGGCGGTGAACAGCTTCGTCATGGGGGCGGCGCTGTACTCGATCAGCTCGCTCGACGGGCTGGACCGTCCCTGGAGCGGGCTGCAGGAGCGGCTGCGAGAGTTCGAGGTCACGCCCGAGTGGATGGGCGGGATCTACATCGCGTCGGGTTCGACCCGTCTGTCCGGCCGCTGAGCGCGGCCGTTCACTTCCGGATCTCGGCGCGTTCTTTTTCGTACGCGTCGTACGTCTGCCTGTTCAGACGGTCCCGGCATGCCGTGTCCGCCCCCGGAGGCTGCTGGGCACACCGGTTCTCAGAACCCATGCGCACGCCTTCGTACCACGCCTGGGTGCTGCAACCCGTCAACAGGATGGCCAGCGCCGCGCTCCACAGCACATGAGGTTTTCTCCACTGCATCGTCATCTCCCTTCCTTGCGCAACATCCGCGCGGTCTGTCATGGCTCAGCCAGCGCGGCGAAACCGCTCCCAGCCCTTCGCCCGCAACTCACACGCCGGGCAGGTCCCGCATCCGTAACCCCAGTCCTGCCGGTGCTCGCGGTCGCCCAGATAGCAGGTGTGTGTGTGTTCGACGATGAGGTCGACCAGCGCTTCGCCACCACCGGCCACGCCGGACGCGTCGCCCAGTTCGCGGGCCAGTTGCCAGGTCTGGGCCTTGTCGATCCACATGAGCGGGGTGTCGATGAGGAAGCGCCGGTCCATGCCCAGGCTCAGGGCCACCTGCAGGGCCTTCATGGTGTCGTCGCGGCAGTCGGGGTAGCCGCTGAAGTCGGTCTCGCAGACACCGGTGACGATGACGGGCAGGTCGCGCCGGTAGGCCAGGGCCGCGGCCAGCGTGAGGAAAAGCAGGTTGCGGCCGGGCACGAAGGTGTTGGGCAGGCCGCTGGCTTCCATCCGGAAGGCCATGTCGCGCGTGAGCGAGGTGTCGCTGACCTGGCCGAGCACGGCAAGGTCGAGCACGTGGTCTTCGCCCAGGCGTTCGCTCCACTGCGGAAACCGCGCACGCAGTTCGCGCAGCACGTTCAGGCGGGCGGTCATTTCCACGTGGTGGCGCTGGCCGTAGTCGAAACCGATGGTTTCGACGCGCGGGTAGCGGGCCAGGGCGTGGGCGAGGCAGGTGGTGGAGTCCTGCCCGCCGGAGAACAGGACGAGGGCGGAGTGGTGTAGGGCCATACCGCAATGGTAGTGGCCGGCCCTGCGCCGGTGCGGCCGCCTATTCGTCGGCCGGCAGGCGCCGCATGTCGCGGCTGGTGGAGAGCATGCGCAGCAGGCTGCGGTTGGCGTGTTCCAGGCTGATGCCGTGGTGTTCGCAGATGGCGGGCAGTTGCGCAATCTGGCCGACCTGGCCTTGCGCACGCGAGACTTCGAGGTAGGCGTTGTAGGGGCCGGTTTCGCGCAACAGGGCGTCATAGGCGCGTTCGGGCAGCGGCAGGCGGCCCAGCAGTTCGGGCAGGCCTTTCTGCAGCAGGCGGTCGAGCTGGGCGAAGGCGGCCGTGAGGAAGACCTCGGCGCGCAGGTTGTCGTCGGAGCCGGTGTCCAGCAGATGCTGGGCCAGCCGCGCGCGCATGACCATGCCGTAGCGCACCGGGTGGAGTTCGGGGATCACGTCCTCCCCGACCACGACCTGGTCGGCCAGCCAGGCATCGAGCGCGCCGAAGCCGATCATCATGATGCCGTGGCGCAAGGATTCGATTTCGCGCTGCAGGCCGTAGCCGGCGGCGTTGGCGCGCAGCAGCAGGCGGTAGAGCAGCACCGGGTCCTGGCGCACGAAGCGCTCGACCCGGTCGATGGCGGCGTCCCGGGCAATGGCTTCGCGCACCTGCGCGACCACGGCCGGGTCGCAGGGCACGCTCTGGTGGCGCCAGGCGTGCAGCACGTCGTCGTCGGGCCACTCCAGCAGGCCCCAGGCGCCGGCTTCGTCCAGGCAGTGTTCGGCCAGGCCGCGCGAGGCGATGCCTTCGTAGATCTGGCCCGGGATGACCGGGCTGCGCACAGCCGGCACGGGCTGTTCGTCGGTGGGGCGGGCTTGCAGGGCCAGCAAGGCGTCTTCCGGGCCCAGGGTGATCAGGCTGCGCACATCGAGCGGGGCGATGACTTCGCCGCGCAGATCGGCCAGGCGGGCATGGCGCAGCAGCTGGTGACCCCGGCGCTGGGCCATGCCCAGACCGGCCAGGCGCACCGGGGACGCAAAGCAGTCGGCCGGCACCTGCAGCCAGGTGTTGGCCACGGGCCGGCAGGTCAAGGCCTGCTGGCGCAGTTCGTCGTTGTCGAAGCAGAGGATCAGCGTGGGCGCGGACTGGGGCCAGTCCTCGTCGAGGATCTGCAGCAGGTGCTCGGCGTCCATGCCTTCGGGCTGCACGGTGTGCACGCTCAGGCGCACGGCGGCCAGCTGGCGCGCCCGGTTCCACACCGGCTGGTAACCCAGTGCAATGCTGTCAAGGACGGTGCTGCTGCTCATGGTGCGGGTGGTGTCAGGTCACGTACTGGAACAGCGAGAGCTTCTGCACCTGGCCATAGGCGGCCATGGCGGCCTGCAGACCGGTCTGCCGGTTCTGGAAGTCGGAGATCCCCTTGACCAGGTCCAGGTCCTCCAGGCGCGAGCGCTCGGCTTCGTCGTCCACCTGGCGGTCGGCCAGCAGGTTGTCGATGCTGTCGGCCCGGTTGAGCCATTCGCCGGCCTGGGCTCGGGCGGACAGCACGCGGTCGTGGGCGGCGTCGATTTCGGTGAGCGACTGGCCCAGGGCCTGGGTCAGCTGGGCGGTCTGGCCGCCGCTGGCGCCGCGCAGGGCCTCGATGGCGTTCTGCATGACGCTGAAGATGTCGGTCGGGGCGGTGACCGGGTCGATGCTCAGGGAATCGCCGTTGCGCGGCGTGCCCCGCAGGGTCAGGCTCATGCCGTCCACCTCGATCTGCATGCCCGGTGTGTAGGCCACGTTGCTGTGGCCGGGCACGGCGTTGCCGGTGGTGGTGTCGGTGACGCTGTAGGCGAAACCGCCGCCGGCAACGCTGGCGAAGCTCACCTGGTAGCTGTGGCCGGTGAGCGCGGAGGGGTTGCTGACGCTGCCGATGTCGGTGCTCAGGCCGCCGGTGTTGCCGCTGGCGAGCGAGACGGTGAAGCTGCCGTTGCCCGGCGGCACACGCATGAAGACGGCGTCGCCGTCGAAGGACTGGGGCAGCAGGTTGCCGCCGGCCGCCTCCTGGCCGCGCATGCCCTGGAACTGCACGCCACTGCTGGACGGCCCGAACACCTCGACGAAGGGGGTGGCCGATCCGCCCAGGCCGCCGAACAGGGTGCGGCCGGCGCTGTCCTTCTGGTTGGCCACGCCGATCAGGCGTTCGCGCAGGCCTTCGATTTCCTGTGCGATGTTCTTGAACTCGGCCGAGCCGTAGGTGGCGTTGCCGGCCTTGACGATCAGTTCGCGCACGTCCTGGATCAGTTCGCTGGCCTGGGCAATGGCGTTTTCGCCCTGCGACAGGCTGGTGCGGGCCGCCTCGATGCTGCGCTGGTCGGTTTCGGCCCGGCGCATGCGGTTGCTCGCAGCCTCGGACAGCACGGCGGCCACGGGGTCGTCGCTGGCGCGCTGCACACGCTTGCCGGTGGAGATGCGCTCCTGCAGCTGGCTCAGTTCGGTCTGGCGCTGGCTGAGGTTGGCAACGGTCTTGTCGTAGCTGTGGGCGGTGGCGATTCTCATGATGGCTCTCTCGCTTGGCATCAGCCCATGATGCGGATCATGGTGTCGAAGGCACCCTGGGCCACCTGCAGGAACTTCGCAGCGGCCTGGTAGGACTGCTGGAACTGCAACAGGCGGGCGGCCTCCTCGTCCAGGTTGACGCCACCGACGGCCGTGCGGGCACTTTCGGTGGAGGTGGCGATCTGGCTGGAGAACTCGGAGGCGAACTTCGCGCTCTGCACCGAGGTGCCCAGCCGGGACAGCACGGAACCATAGCCGTCGGACAGCGAAACGCCGTCAAAGGTGGCGAGGTCGCGCAGCGCGAGCATCGCATCGGCATTGCCGCTGTTCTGGGCCGTGCTGCCGGTCGGGGCGGCGCCCAGGCCGAAGCTGTCACCGGCGGCCGGGCTGCCGCGCAGGGTCAGGCTCCAGCCGTTGAGCCGGATGGCCTGGCCCGGGGTGTAGTTGTAGCTCGGCGGGGGTCCGGCGTTGTCCGGCGGCGGGTTGGACGGGTCCAGCGTGCCGCTGACGGTGTAGCTGCCGTTGGACAGGAAGGTCAGCGTCACCGGACTGGTGAGGTTGGCCGAGTTGTCCGCGGCGTAGAGGCGTTCGATGGCCACGCCGCCGCTGTTGCCGCTGCCCGGGGTGACCGCCACCGGGCTGGCAGCGGCCAGCTGGTTGGGCGCGGTCAGGGCCATCTGCATGGTGCGGGCCGCGTTCGCGAACGGCCGCAGCACGAAGCTGTCGCCGGTGGCGGCCGCGCCCGACTGTTGCTCGAAGCGCAGACCGTCGTGCTCGGCCGGCAGGCTGCCGAACGAGGTGATGCTGCCGTCGGACAGGCGGGTGATGTCCACCCCGCTGGCGGTGTAGGTCAGCCGGTAGTCGGAGGCCTTGAGCGCGGTGGCGTCGGCGACGGTGGTGCGCAGTTCGGCGGTGCCGGTGTTGCCGACAGCGGGCATGCCCGGCTGGGCCTCGGCGGGCACGAAGAAATCGCCGCCCGGGTTGCCGTTGAGGTCCAGCCCCAGGCGGTGCTGTTCGTTGAGCGTGGTGTTCAGCGCCAGGGCCATGCGGCCGAGTTCGTTCTGCATCGCCGGCAGGTCCTGCGCCAGAAAGGTCATCAGGCCGCCGAGCGCGCCGCCGATGGACGATTCGGGCAGGGCCTGCTGCACGCTGCCCTGCTGGAACATGATGCGCGACTGGGTCGCGTCCACCGGATCGCGCTGCAGGACCAGGGCGTTCGCGCTGGTGCCCAGCACCAGCGGCTGGCTGCCGGCCACGAACACGTTCATGCTGCCGTCGTCGGCCGCGATGGTGGTGGCCTGCACGTGCTGGCTGAGCTGGTCGAGCAGCGCGTCGCGCTGATCGAGCAGGTCATTGGGCTGGCCCACGCCACCCTGGCTCTCGATGATGCGCTGGTTGATGCGGGCGATGTCCTGCGCCAGGGTGTTGACCTTCTCCACCGTCGCCAGGGCTTGCTGGCGACCGCTGTAGGCCAGGGCATCGACCTGGGCAGCGGTGTCGGTCAGGCGCGAGGCCAGTTCGTCCCCGCGCGACAGCGCCACCACCCGCGCGGGCAGGCTGGAAGGGGACGAGGCCACGTCGCCCCAGGCGTTGAGCATGTCGTTGACGGCGGCGCCCAGGCCGGTCTCGCCGATGGGAAACAGGGTTTCGAGCTGCTGCAGGCGCTGCAGGCGCTCCTTGTCGGCGGCGGACGTGGCCGCGGCCAGCTGGGCCTCGCGCGTGAGGTAGCTGCTGTGCGAACGTTCGACGGTGCCGAGCTCGGCCCCCTTGCCGAAGTAGTTGCCACCCAGGGTCTGGTAACCCGAGGACACCATGCTCACCGACTGGCGCGAATAGCCCGCGGTGTTGACGTTGGCGATGTTGTGGCCGATGACCTGCAGCGCCGTCAGGTTGGCGGACAGGGCTCGCGAACCGATGTTGAGTGCGGCGGTCATGTCTGGGCGCGCTGGAGGCTCAGCGTGGTGTTGATGGCGCGACTGAGCTTGGCGGCGTACTGCGGATCGGTGGCGTAGCCGCCGCGCTGCAGGCCGCTGGCAAAGCCTTGCACCGATCCGATCTGGTCCATGGCTTTCTCGTAGCGCGGGCTGTTGCCGACCAGCTTCGCGTAATCGCGGAAGGAATCGGCGTACGAGTCGTAGGCGCGGAACTTCGCCACCATCTTGCGCGGCACGCCGTCCACGTATTCGGTGGTGACCACCTCGGCGACCTTGCCCTTCCAGTTGCCCGTGGCCTTGATGCCGAACAGGTTGAAGGACGGCGCACCGTCGGCGTGTCGGATCTCGCTCTTGCCCCAGCCGGTCTCATGGCCGGCCTGGCCGATCATGTAGCTCGCGGGAATGCCCGATTCGCGGGCCACCGTTTCGGCGGCCTGGGTGTGGCGGGCCACGAAATCGGCGGCGCGGCCACCACCGCTGGCCGCCACGCGGCCGACCGTGCTGGTGCTGCTGCCCGTCGCCACCCCGCCCTGGCCGGCGGCCATGGCGGCCACATCACCCATCTGGCGGCTGAGTTGGCGTTCGATGGCCGACGACAGACCGCCGGGCAGCCCCGAAAGCTGCACCGCGAACTGCTGGTCCAGCATGTCGGTGCCCAGGTCGCTGCCCTCGTTGTCCATCAGGCCCGACTTGCTGGTGGCCTCGCGCATGCTCTTGATGAGTTCGCGCATGAACAGCGATTCGAACTGCTTGGCGGCTTCCTTGAGCGCGGCCTTGTCGTTGCCGGCACCCGCACCGGAGCGCAGCGCGTTCAGCGCTGTCGGGTCGGCGGCCAGGCCCTGGAACGAGAGTGCGTTGCCGGTGTTCATGGCATCAGATCACTTCCAGCTCGGCATTGAGCGCGCCGGCGGCCTTGATGGCCTGCAGGATGGCCAGCAGGTCCTGCGGCGTGGCGCCCAGCGCGTTGAGCACGCGCACCACGTCGGCCAGCTTGGGGGCGGCTTCGACGTTGATCAGCTCGCCCTTGTCCTTGGCGATGGCGATGTCGGCCTTCTCGGCCTGCACCGTCTGGCCACCGCCCAGGGGGTTGGGCTGGCTGATCACCGGCGTGGAGCTGATGCTGACCGACAGGTTGCCGTGCGCCACGGCACAGGCACCCAGCGTGACCGCCTGGTTCATGACGATGGAGCCGGTGCGCGAGTTGATGATGACCTTGGCAGCCGGTGCGGTGGTGCTGATCTCCAGGTCTTCCACCTGGGCCAGGAAGCGCACGCGGGCATCCGGGTTCGTCGGCGCACGCAGGCGCACCACGCGACCGTCCATGGCCGAGGCGGTGCCCTCACCCATGGCGATGTTCACCGCTTCGGCCACCCGGCGCGCGGTCTGGAAGTCGTTGGACTGCAGGCCCAGGTCGATGGTGTCACCCAGCGCGAACGGCGTGGGCACACTGCGTTCGACCTGCGCACCGCCGGGCACGCGGCCGGCGCTGAGGTGGTTGATCTGCACCTTGCTGCCACCGGCGGAAGCACCGGCCCCGCCCACCAGCAGGTTGCCCTGGGCCAGCGCATAGATCTGGCCGTCGGCGCCCTTGAGCGGGGTGGCGATCAGGGTGCCACCGCGCAGCGACTTGGCGTTGCCGATGGAGGAGACGGTGACGTCGATGGTCTGGCCCGGCTGGGCAAAGGCCGGCAGCTGGGCGGTGACCAGCACCGCCGCCACGTTCTTGAGCTGCATGGCCGCGCCGGCCGGCAGCGACAGGCCCAGCTGCTGCAGGTAGTTCTGCATGCTCTGGGCGGTGTAGGGCATCTGGGTGGTCTGGTCGCCGGTGCCGTCCAGGCCGACCACCAGGCCGTAGCCGCTGAGCTGGTTGCTGCGCACGCCCTGCACAGCCGCGATTTCCTTGATGCGCATAGCGTTCGCATCGGTGGGCATGGCCAGCCAGGCGATGGTGCCGGCCAGCACCAGCAACCACAGCAGGGCCTGGCGCAGGCGCTGCAGCGGGGTGGTGCGGGCCACGAACAGGGTGCGGTTGCGGTGGGTGGACATGGGGGTCACCGGGCTGTGGAACATCATGCCCCCAAGGTTAAAAAAACTTTAGAAGGGCATAAGGTTCAAAAAGAACCGTGAGAGCCAGCCTATTGCTTGCACTTCACCCTGCGCGCCCCGGTTCTTGGACTCGATGCGCGCATTGGCCACCTGGGTGGAGGCGACCTGGTTGCCCGGCCGGATGTGGCGCGGGTCCACCGTGCCCGAGAAGCGCAGCACGTCCACGTTCTGGTTGACGCCGATCTGCTTCTCGCCGGCCACCAGCAGGTGGCCGTTGGGCAGCACCTCGACGACGGTGGCGGTGATCGACCCTTCGAACTTGTTGCTGCTTTCGGTGCCGCCCTTGCCGCTGAAGTTGTTGGCCGATTCGGCCGCCGCGTCCAGCCGGGGCGAGAGCGAGGTGGGCTTGAGGAAAGGCAGTGCCGTGGCCGATGCCGACACCTCGGCCGACCGGTTGATGGTCGAAGAAGACTTCTGGCTGGCGCTGACGTTCTCGACAATCTGGATGGTCAGGGTGTCACCGGGCAGGCGGGCGCGCGGGTCCTCGAAGCCGGGCCGGTAGGCAACGGCGTTGAACAGGCTGCCGCTGGGCACGGCATCGGCCGCCGGGGCGGCGGCGTAGCGCACCGGCTGCGCCGGCGCGACATCGACCTTGGGCGCGAGGGTTTCGCAACCGGCCAGCGCCATCAGCACAAGAGAAGAAAGAAGGGTGCGTGTCATGGCATTTCCTGAAGACCGCCGGCGCGGGGGATCACAACTGACTCAAACGCTGGAGCATCTGGTCCGAGGTCGTGATGGCCTTGGAGTTCATCTCGTAGGCGCGCTGGGTCTGGATCATGGTGACCAGCTCCTGCACCACGTTGACGTTGGAGGTCTCGACGAAACCCTGCATCAGCGTGCCCAGGCCGGCCGTGCCGGGCGCGCCGGTGATCGGGTTGCCCGAGGCCAGGCTCTCGCCGAAGATGTTCTGGCCGCGCGGCTCCAGGCCCGCGGCGTTGACGAAGTTGGCCAGTTCGATGGTGCCCACCGCCTGCGGCACGGCCTGGCCGGGCATCTTGGCCGAGACCACACCATCGCTGCCGATGGTTACGCTCAGCGCCTCGGCCGGGATGGTGATGCCGGCGGTCAGCGGGTAGCCGCTGCTGGTGACCATGCGCCCCTGCGAATCGAGCTGCAGGCTGCCGTCGCGGGTGTAGCCGGTGGTGCCGTCGGGCATGGTGACCTGCAGGAAACCGCTGCCGTTGATGGCCACGTCCAGGTTGTTGCCCGACTGCTGCAGGCTGCCTTGGCTGAACGAACGGCTGGTGGCCACGGTGCGCACGCCCAGGCCCAGCTGCAGGCCGGTGGGCAGGGTGTTCTGCTCGTCCGCGGCCGCACCGACCTGGCGCAGGTTCTGGTACATCAGGTCTTCGAACACCGCGTTGGCGCGCTTGAAGCCGTTGGTGGAGACGTTGGCCAGGTTGTTGGAAATCACGTCCAGCTGGGTCTGCTGGGCCTGCATGCCGGTCTTGGAAATCCAGAGGGAATTGATCATGGTGGGCTCCGGTCAGGAAAGGGGTCAGCCGTTGATGTTGAGCAGGCGGGATGCGGTCTGGTCGTTCTTTTCGCCGTTCTGCAGCATGCGCATCTGCACTTCGAACTGGCGCGAGACGGCGATCATCCCGACCATGGCCTCGACCGGGTTGACGTTGCTGCCCTCGAGCGCACCGCTCTGTACGCGGGCGTTCGCATCGGCGGGCAGCGGGTCGCCCAGCGCACTGCGGAACAGGCCGTCCGCGCCGCGCTGCAGGCGGTTTTCTTCGTCGGGCGTGACCAGCTTCATGCGACCCAGGGCCTGGGCCGGCTGGCCCGGTACGCTGGCGCTGACGGTGCCGTCTTCGCCAAAGATGAGCTGCGCCCCTTCGGGCACGGTGATGGGACCGCCGTCGGAAAGCACCGGCAGACCCTGGGCATTGACCAGGGTGCCGTCGGACGCGATTTCGAGCGCCCCGGCGCGGCTGTAAGCCTCGGTGCCGTCCAGCGCCTGCACCGTCAGGTAGCTGCCGCCGCGCACCGCCACATCGAGGTTGCGACCGGTGTTGGTCACCGGCCCCGGTGCGTCCGAATGGCCGGCCGTGGCTTCCAGGGCGAACACCCGGGTGCTCGATCCGTCGCCGCGCACCGGCACCGCCCGGAACGTGGCCAGCTCGGCGCGGAAGCCGGGCGTGGACGCGTTGGCCAGGTTGTTCGCCAGCAGCTGCTGGCGGTACTGCGCCGCGTTGGCGCCGGTCATGGCGGTGTAGATCAGGCGGTCCATGGCTCAGGCCCTCGGACTCATCGCAGGTTCAGCAGGGTGGAGAAGACCTGGTCCTGCGTCTTGATGGTCTGCGCGTTGGCCTGGTAGGCGCGCTGCGCGGTCATCATGGCCACCAGTTCACCGGTGATGTCGATGTTCGAGTCCTCCAGCGCACCGGCGCGCAGGCCGCCGAACTTGCCTTCACCGGGCGCACCGTGGACCGGTTCACCCGTCTCGTAGGTGGCTTCCCAGTTGCCGCTGCCGGTGGGTTGCAGGCCCTGCACGTTGCGGAAGTTCACCAGCGCGATCTGGCCGGCCGCACGGGTCTGGCCGTTGGAATAGCTGGCGGTGATGACACCGCTTTCATCGATCTTCAGGCTGGTCAGTTCACCGGGCCGGTAGCCGTCCTGGGTCAGGTCGGTCACCGCGTAGTCGATGCCGAACTGCGTGGCATTGCCGAACGAAAGGCTGACCGGGAAGGTGACGGTGGGGTCGTTGGGCGAGGTCAGCGTCAACGACGGGATGGTGGTGGCCGGGTCCAGCGTCCCGTCGGGCAGGAAGCTGATGGCGAACGGGGTCGAGGTGGCCGGGTCGCTGCCGTTGACGCTGGTGTACACGTTCCAGGTGTTGTTGGCGGTCTTCTCGAACGCCAGGCCAACCGGGATTTCCAGGCCCTGCGGGTCGTAGGCGATGACCGAGGTGCCGTAGGTGGACAGCGGCGTCGGCGGGGTGACGGAGGCGGCCACCGGAGCACGGGCGTCGAGGTTGAACTCGGCGGTGATCTCGGTGGTGCTGCGGGCCGGGATCGGCCCCCCCGTGGGCAGGCTCAGCGGCTGCGTGGTGAAGCTCTGGCGAACGCCGAATTCGTCGGTCGGATAGCCCATGAGGCGCGCGCCCTGGTTGTTGACGATCTCGCCGCCGTTGTTGAGCTTGAACATGCCGGCGCGGCTGTAGGCCATGCCGCCATTGGGCTGGGTGAGCTCGAAGAAGCCGCTGCCGTTGATGGCCACGTCCAGGTCGTTGCCGGTGACGGTGACGTTGCCCTGGGTGAACAGCTGGGTGACTTTGGAAACCGTCACGCCGATGCCGGAATTGACGCCGCCCGAAGAGCCGATCGAACTGGCGTAGAGCTCGGCGAATTCGGCGCGCGAGGCTTTCATGCCGACGGTGGAGGCGTTGGCGACGTTGTGGCCGATCACGTCCAGATTGCGGCTGGCGCTGTTGATGCCGGAGAGTCCTTGCTGGAATGCCATGGTGCTGTCCTCGAGAAGAAATGATGGGGTTGCCGGGGGTGGGGTTCAGGAATGTCGGGTCACATGAAGGACTGGACCTTGTCGTAGGCCAGGCGCTGTCCGTCGGCCAGCGTGAGCTGAACGGTGCCGTCCTGGCGGCTGACGGCGGCCACCGGCACCAGCGACTTGGGTGTGGCGGTGACGGCCTTGCCCTCGCTGGTGGCCCGGATGGAGAAGCCCTTGACGCTGGACGCGTCCACGCCGGTGGCGTCCCAGGCGAAGGCGTGCTGACCGGCGCCGAGCGCGCCGAGGTCGATGGTGTCGATGACGGCGCCGTTGGTGCCCAGGATGTCCACACTGACCTTGCCGGCGGCGGCACCGAGGTCGATCGCGCCCTGCGCGGTGTTGCCGTCGAAATAGAGGCGGTTGCCGTCGATCACGGCGTGGTGTCCGATCAGCGAGGTGCCCTGCATGGCCTGCATGGCGCTGTACTGGTCGGCCATGCCCTTGAGGGTGGCGTTGAGCTGCTCGATGCCGCTGACGGTGCTGATCTGCGTCATCTGCGTGGTCATCTGCGCGTTGTCCATCGGGTTGAGCGGGTCCTGGTTGTTCAGCTGGGCGACCAGCAGCTTCAGGAAACGGTCCTGCGCGGCCTCGCCGCTGGTGGCGTTGCCCTTGGTGCCGGTGGCCGTGGTGCTGCCCACGGTGGTGCCGAGCTTGCTCAGGTCCAGAGGTGCGGCGAGCATGGTCATGGTTCAGTTCCCTTCAAGGTGCGGTTCATTGCCCCATCTGGAGCGTTTTCATCAGCAGGGTCTTGGCCGTGTTCATGACCTCGACGTTGTTCTGGTAGGAGCGCGAGGCGGAGATCATGTTGACCATCTCCTCCACCGGGTTGACGTTGGAATGGGTCACGTAGCCGTCGGCGTCGGCGCTGGGGTGGCCGGGGTTGTGCACGCGCTTGCCGGGCAGCTGGCTCTCGGTGATGGTCTGCACCTTCACGCCGGCGCTGCCGGGGTCGTTCAGCGGCACGGTC
This sequence comes from uncultured Hydrogenophaga sp., assembly GCA_964550405.1. Classification (GTDB taxonomy): domain Bacteria; phylum Pseudomonadota; class Gammaproteobacteria; order Burkholderiales; family Burkholderiaceae_C; genus Hydrogenophaga. The sequence goes on from CAZJZD010000005.1 coordinate 23,212, forward strand.
TGGAACACCACCTGGCGCGCCTTGTAGCTCTGGCCATCGGGGCCGGCCACGGCATCGGCGTTGGCCAGGTTGGAGGCCACCACGTTCAGGCGCTGCGCCTGCGAACTGATGGCACTGCCCGAGACACCGAAGATGGAAAACATGGACATGGCGATCTCCTGTCAGCGCGTCGTCACTGGCCTTGAATGGCCGAGATCATGGTCTTGACGTTGCTGTTGATGAAACGCAGCGTGGACTCGTAGCGGATGCTGTTGTCCACGAAGTTGGCACGCTCGCGGTCCAGGTCCACCGAGTTGCCGTCCTGGCTGGGTGCGGTCTGCACCGAGTACGCCAGCTCGGGGTGGAGCGGATCGGCGTGGCCGGCGCGCAGGTGGCGCGCGTTGGTGGTGCTCACGGCCGACGGCGTGGTGCCGCCGGTGGCGCTCTGCAGGGCCTTGGCAAAGTCGAAATCGCGGGCGATGTAGCCCGGCGTGTCCGCGTTGGCGATGTTGGACGCCAGCACCTGCTGGCGCTGCGAACGCAGCATCAGCGACTGACCGTAGAAGTCCAGTCGGGCGGTCATCTGGTCCAGCATGGTCGGCTCCTGGCAGGGGGTGAAGGGTTGGCCCCGCACGCAGCGGGACCGGCTTGCGGGCAAGTATGGGAAAACTTGAGGGTCGGCAATGGGCAGAAGAAGCGCCGCTTTTGCAGGCATTTCGCTGCTTTGTGCCCCGACCCCCGCGCCTACAGTGCCCGCATGTCCTCCCTGCGCACGCGCGTGATGCGCCGCCTTCCTGTTCCTCTGTCGCCCGGCGCCTGGCTGCTGGCGGGCGGCATCCTGGGCGCCGTTGTCCTGTCGCCGCTGTTGGCACAGGCCCAGACCGGTGAACACAACCGCCTGGAACAGCTGGCCCGCGAGTTCGTCACTCCCGCCATGGCCGGTGCCCCGGCCACCGGCGGCCCGGTGCTGCGGCCCGAGGTGGTGTTCGGATCGCTCGACAGCCGCCTGCGCCTGGCCCCCTGCGAACAGGTCGAACCGCACCTGCCCCAGGGCACCCGCCTGTGGGGGCGCAGCCGCATCGGCCTGCGCTGTGTAAAGGGCCCGGTGCGCTGGAACGTGTACCTGCCGGTCACCGTCAAGGCCTTCGGGCCGGCCTGGGTGCTGCGGCGCCCGGTCGCCGCCGGCGCCACCCTGACTGAAGAAGACGCCGAACAGGTCGAAACCGACTGGGCGCAACATCCGGCCACGGTGCTGGCCGACCCGGCGCTGTGGGTGGGCCGCCAGGCCAGCTTCAACCTGCAGCCCGGTCAGGCCTTGCGCCAGCACATGGTGCGCGCGGCGCCCGCCTTCGCGGCTGGCGCCATGGTCAAGGTCAGCAGCGGCGGCCCGGGGTTCCAGGTCGTGGTGACCGGCGAGGCCATGGCCCCCGGCCTGCCGGGCCAGGCCACCCGGGTGCGCCTGCCCGGTGGCCGGGTGGTCAGCGGCCTGGTGCGGGACGACCAGACGGTGGAACTGGGGCTCTGAACCCAGGTAACCGGGCCGGAAACCACCCCTGCACCCCCAAACCCGAAGCGAATTCGTGAAACACTGCGCAAAAAAGGGCTCAAGTCGGGCGATCAGCCTGCCGATAGCCATCTCACAAGACCCCAGATCCGGGGTCGGGAGCGTGTCATGAAAGTCGATTCTTCTCCGGATTCCTATATTGGTTCCGTTGCCGGTGGCCCCCAGAAGGCCGCCGAGCGCCCAAATCCGGGCGCCGAAGCCGCCGCGGCGGCCGGTGCAGCGGCCAAACCCCAGGCCAGCGCTGGCGTGACCGTCACGCTGTCGTCCACCGCCAGCCAGGCCATTTCCGGCGCCGGCAGCAGTGGCAACAGCGAGGTGTTCAACGCCGACAAGGTCGAGGCCATGAAGGCCGCCATTGCCGATGGCAGCTTCAAGGTCAACGCCGAGGCCATCGCCGACAAGATGTTGTCCAACGCCGCCGAGATGCTGGGAGCGGGCAGCCGCGCCTGATCCGCATCCCCAGGTCCACCCACGGAGGTCCGCCCATGAACGCCCAGCCCCCTGCCCAAGCCCATCCCTGGATCGTGGCGCTGCGCGCCGGTCTGGACGAACTGGAAAAGGCCCTGCTGGCCTGCGATGCCGGTGCCGTGGAACGGGCCAGCGCCCAGGTGCAGGGTGTCCTGCAGCACGCGCCCAAGACCGCTGCCTTCGCCAACTTCGCCAGCCTGCGCACCGACATGCACGAAGCCGCCCAGCGCTTTGGCCGCCTGCGCCAGGCCGTTCTGCGTCTGCAGGCGCAGAACACACGCGAACTGCGCAGCCTGATGCCCGGCCAGGCACCCGACACCTACGGCCGCCTGGCCGGCCAGAGCCCGTCCACCGGCGGCGCCGGCCGCCACTACCTGTCGGCCTGATCCCCTTTCTTTCGACACACGCCCAGCAAAAAACCGGCCTCGGCCGGTTTTTTGTCGTTCCAAGCGCCCCGGGGGGGGCGCCAGTGGCTAGTGGCTCATTCCTTTTCGGACGGCGCGTGCATGTGGGTGCCGAAGTAGTTGCTCATGCGGAACAGGGTCTCGGTGGTCTTGTAGAAGATGATGTACTTCTTGCGCGGACCACCGCGGGTGAGACCGACTTCCGGCGTGCGGAAGTCGACGAAGCAGCCATGGTCGCTGGCCACCTTGATCAGCGACAGCGGCGTCCAGTAGGCCACGTGCCCGGGCACGAAGGGGTACTGGTGCATCGCGATGTTGCTGCCGTCGTAGATGTTCGAGCTGCAGATCAGGATGCCATCGTCCTTGAGCAGGCGCAACAGCGACTCGAAGTGCGCCACCGGCTCGGTGAAGTGCTCGATCACTTCGGACGCGACGATCACGTCGGAGGGCGTGGCAGCCGGAATGGCCTCGAAGTTCTCGGCCTCCTGCATGTTCTCCAGGTCCACCAGCTTGGTCTGCACCTCGGGGTACTTGCGCTTGAGCCAGATGTGGTCGGTGTTCAGGCCGGAGCCGAAGAAGCTGACGCTGGCGTTGTGCTTGCTGACGATCTCCATGCCCATTTCGGCCATGTAGAACTCACGGCCCGGGCGCTCTTCGTTGGCGTTGCGCAGGCTGCGCAGCGACCCTTCGAGCGTTTCCTTGGTGACCTTCTTGGAGAAGCCACCGAGGTTCTCGGGATAACGGATCAGTCCGCAGGAGCGGCACTGGTGGCCGCGCATGGTCTTGCCCTTGTAGGGGTTGATGCGGCAGGTGTGCGCAACGATGTCTTCTTCACCGCCGCAGACGGGACATTGGCTCATGGGGTTCTCCACTGGGTTGGATGGGGTCTGTGATCAGACGCGGGCGATGACGCCCGTGTCGCTGGAACTGAGCAGCTTGGCCGAGGCCAGGGCCACCTCATAGGGGCTGAGCAGCGTGCGCTGGTCTTCGCCTTCGAAATTGCTGCGCCGCATGCCGGTGTCGGTGCGGCCGGGCACGATGCAGTTGACACGGATGCCGTCGTCACGCCATTCGTCCGACAGGGCCTGCGTGAGGTTGACGATGGCCGCCTTGCAGGCCGAGTAGGCCGAGTAGTCGGCGCGGCCGCGGGTGAACGACGAGGACGAGAACTGCAGCAGCATGCCGTGCGAGTCCTTCAGCGGCGCGTGGGCGCACTGGGCCACGTTCAGCGAACCCAGCAGGTTGACCGACACCTGTTCGGCCACCTCGGCCGGCGACTGGCGCTCCAGCGGGTTCTTGATCAGCAGACCGGCGGCGTTGATGACGTGGTCGATGCGGCCCCAGCGGTTCATCAGTTCGTCAAAGGTGTGCTCGACCTGGTCGTGGTTGGCGATGTCGCAGCCGGTGCGGCGCGAAACGCTGTGCACCGTGCTGCCCGCCTCTTCCAGGATCTGCACGATGGCCTTGCCGATGCCGGCGCTGCCGCCGAACACCACCGAGTGCTTGCCCTTGAGGTCCAGCCCGTTCAGGTTGGGCGTCAGGCGCTGCTGGCGGATGCGGAACAGTTCGTCGGCCAGCACCAGGTCCACCGAATCGGTGATCTTGATGTTCTCGGAGCTGCCCTGGACGATGCGCACCTGGCCCATGGGGTGGCAGGCCAGGTAGATGCCGCAGTCGTCGGTGAAGTTGCCGACCTTTTCCAGGCCCACTTCGTCGTAGCTGCGCACCAGGGCGTCGAAACGGAAGGCCTGCGGCGTCTGGCCGCGGTAGATGTGGTCGCGTTTGGGGATGTTCTGGATGAAGCCGTCGCGCTCGACGATGATGGTATCGGCGGTGCGGATGCCCACGTCCACCGCTTCATGGGTGCGCAGGGCTTCGACCACGTCGTGCAGGATCTGGTGCGTCAGGAAGGGACGGGCCGAGTCGTGCAGGATCACGTTCTTCGGCGGCTGGTCCTTGAGGTGACGCAGCGCAGCCCAGGCCGAGGCCTGACGGGACGCACCACCCACGATGACCTGGGCGTTGGCGCGGCCTTTGAGCATGGTCTGCACCATGGCCAGCGAATCGGCCGGCACGGTGACCACGATGCGCGCGCCCGGCGCGAACGAATCGAGCACGTCGAAGCTGTGCTCCAGGATGGACTTGCCGGCCACGCGGATGAACTGCTTGGGCACGGGCGCGTCCAGACGGGTGCCGGACCCACCGGCGAGCAGAACGAAAGCAAAGTCTTGCATCACAGGGCCTCCTCGGCGAGAGCGGGGGTGCTGGTCTGCAGCACGTGGCGCAGCAGGTCCAGCGAGGCGTCGGACATGCCGGCCTCGCGCTGTTGGTGCTGCTCCATGATCTGGACCACGCGGCGCAGCTTTTCCAGCTTGCCGGCGCGGATCGCCTCCAGCGCGCGCAGGCGGCCGACGATCTGGAACACCTTGCCGCCGACGTCCACGGTCGAGGGCGACTGCAGGTGCGAGATGTAGTCGGGATCGGACTGGCGCCAGTCGCCGAAGTTCTCGGCCAGGTTGAGTTCCACGTCGGCGGGCACGTAGAAGTCGATGTCCAGGAAACGCACGGCCTTGAGCTCGAACGGCGTGAAGGCGAAGCGTTGCAGGTAACCGAAGTAGGACTCCACGCCGGTCACCAGCTGCCCGTTTTCGGGGTGGTAGACAAAGATGTCGATCGACACGCCGGATTCGATGTGAAGGACCGGCATGTGGTGGGTCTTGTTGCCGCGCAGGCGCCGCACATCGAGCTTGAACTGGCGGCTGTCGAGCAGGGCGGCGATCACGTCGTACTGGCCTTCCCAGCCGATGATGCCGACGTCGATGTCCTTGTCGTGCAACAGGATGCGCCCTTCGCGGGCGTAGCCCAGCAGGGTGCCCGAGACCAGGAAAGCCTTCTGGCCGATCGGGTCCAGCGCCTTCTGCAGGTCCACCAGGGCGAGCGCCGCTTTTTCGGGGTCGAACTTCTTCTGCGCGGCCTTTTCGTCCTCGCTCTTCATGGCCCGGCGGACTTCCAGGTCGGCGCGGAAGCTGTCGGCGCAGAACAGGGGAATCAGCCGGTCGAGGTACTCGATGGCTTCGTCGAGCTGGCCGTTGTGGCAGTGGGCGCGTGCGATGTCGTACAGCGCGTGCAACTGGTCGGCTGGGGCCGTGGCCAGGCGGGCCACTTCGATGGTCGCGGCGTACTGGCCGGCGGTGAAATAGGCTTGGGCAGCGAACAGTGCCAGGCGGCTGCGCACCGTCGCCACCGCCGGCAGCGTGCTGTTGAGGTTGCCCACGATGCGGATGTAGCAGCGGGCCAGCGGCGCGGTGTCGGTGGCGCTGCCGATGTACGGATGGCGGTTGATCAGCACCTTGGCCAGGCGCAGCCATTCCTGCACATCGAGGCCGCGGCGGACCAGCTCCAGCACCAGCTGGTCGAGCAGGTCGAAGCGGTTCTGGTCGATGCACAGTTCGGCGACTTGCAGCCAGATGCCGATGTCGGCGTGGCAGTCCTTGAGCACGGCGGCGTCGACCGGGCCGCTCTGGATCAGGGCACGGCCGAAGGCCTTGAAGGGATGGCGCCGGGGCAGGTCGGCCAGTTGGGGCTGTTCCTGCTGGCGCAGGATGGACTGGTACAGGCCCAGCCAAGCGCGCTGGCGATGGGCCTTGGGCAGGTTCTCCACCGCCAGCGTGGCCAGGAAGACCACCGTGGCGGGCAGTCGCAGCAGGCGGGCGGCGTTCAGGGCATCGTCGCCCAGCAGGTTGCGGCCGAACTCCTCGCCCACGACACGGGTGAGCTTGTCATGGTCACCGGTCTGCAGCAGGTGGTCGATCAGCGCGACGCGTGTGAACTCTTCTTCGTACATGTCGGGTTCCCCGGTGTGGTCCAGCGGATCAGTGCTCGCGCAGCTTGGCGCGCAGGCGGGCAATGGACTGGCTGTGCAGCTGACAGATGCGCGATTCGGTCACGCCGAGCACGGCCGCGATTTCCTTGAGGTTCATGTCGTGCTCGTAGTACATGGACATGATCTGCTGCTCGCGCTCGGGCAGGTTCTTGATGGCCGCCACCAGGGCCATGCGCATGCGCTGGTCGCCCAGAACGGCCGAGGGGTCGGCTTCGTGGTCGCCCATGTGGCGGTCGAGGAAACCGTCTTCGTCGTCGCCATGGCCGTTGATGTCTTCCAGGTAGACCAGCTGGGTGCCGCGCACCTTGGCCAGCAGGCTCTGGTAGTCGGCCAGGCTCATGCCCAGCTCCTTGGCGATCTCGCTTTCCATGGGCGCGCGGTGCAGCTTCTGCTGCAGGCGGTGAACGGCGCCCTCGATGTCCTTCTGGCTCTTGCGCGAGCCGCGGCTCATCCAGTCGCCGTCGCGCAACTCGTCGATCATGGCGCCGCGGATGCGCTGGCTGGCGAAGGTCTCGAACTGCACACCCTGCGAGGGCTCGAAGCGCGCGATGGCTTCGGTCAGGCCGATCATGCCGACCTGGATCAGGTCGTCCAACTCCACGCTGGGCGGCAGCTTGGCGATCATGTGGTGGGCCAGACGCCGCACCAGCGGGCTGTATTTGCGCAGCTGGTCGTCCCGGTTGAGGGTGCCTTTGGCGGTGTACATCGTCGTCAACTCCAGAGCGTGCGGCTGGCGGCGGGGCGCCGCGCCGGGGCGCGTGTCGGGGCATGGTCACGGGTGAGTGCGCTGTCGAGCACGCGCAGACCCCAGGTGTGGGTGGGCCAGACCTGCACCGGCAGGCCCAGGTGGCGTTCGGCGCACTCGGCGACGCTGTCGACCACCGGCTGCACCTTGTGGGCAGCCGCGTCCAGCGGGTCGAAGGGAGCGAGTACCGGCGTCAGGCTGTCCAGGTGCAGCTGCTTGAGGGCGGCATAGGCGTCGAGCGTGGCCTGGGTCTGCGGCAGCACCGGCACCAGGGCACGGGCCTTCAGGCCGGCCAGCAGGCCGCCGAGGATGGTGGCGGGTGCAAACAGCAGCACCAGGGCATCGGCCGAAAACGGCGTCAGCAGCCGGTCGAGTGCCACCTCGGGCCCGGCGTTGCTCGCCGTCCGCTGCAGGGTCTGCAGGCCGTGTGCGGCGGGCATGACCAGCCATTCATGGCCTTCGGGTGCAGCGCCCAGTCCGGCGATCGAGCCGTCCTGCAAGGTGTGCTGCAGACCCAGGTGGCTGCCCTGGCGTTCGCGGGCGGTGGTGGCCTCTGCGGCGCTGCCGTCGGCGATCACCACCTCACGCCCCATGGACGTCAGGTGCGCCGCCAGGGAGCACAGCCATTCGTAGGCGCGGGCCGGCTGGGACGGGGCGGCCACCGGCATCAGCGCCGGGCCGCTGCCCGCCGGGCTGGCGCGCAGGCCGGCGGCCTGGTCGTGTCCGACTTCAAACATGGGCGTTCCCCAGGTCGATACCGCGGGACGAGGCCTGCGAGAAATAGAAGCCCATGTCGGTGGACAGCGGGTCGTAGGCCGACTTGCTCTCGCTGCCCATGGCCACGCGCACCAGGGCGGCGGCGTCGGGGTTCTGCCAGTCTTCAGGCACCCGCTGGCCGTTGGCCACGCCGCGCAGCACCACCTGGTGGCGGATCAGCGCGTCCAGGGCGGGGCCGAGCTTGACGGCTTCGTCCACCTTGGAGAGCACCACGCCGTGCAGCTGGCTGGCCTTGAAGTGGGTCAGCACCTCGTCCAGGGTGTCGCCCTGCGAGCCGGCGTTGAGCACCAGCGCCTTCTTGAGCTTGGGCATGTCCAGCACGTCGAGCATGTCCTGGATGCGCTGGTCGCGCTGGCCCAGGCCGGCGGTGTCGATGATCACCATGCGCTTGTTGGCCAGCAGGTTCAGCAGGTCCTTGAGCGCGGCGCGGTCGTGCGCCAGGTGGGCCACCACGCCGAGCATGCGGCCGTAGGCGCGCAGCTGTTCGTAGCCCGAGACGCGGTAGGTGTCCAGGGTGATCAGGCCGACGCTGCTGGCGCCGTACTGGCGCACGCACTGGGCGGCCAGTTTGGCGGCGGTGGTGGTCTTGCCGACGCCGGTGGCGCCGATCAGGGCGACCACACCGCCCTCTTCACACAGGCCGGCGCCGGGGGCGGCGACCTTGAGGTTGCGGGTCAGCACATCCATCACCCAGCGAACCGCCTCGGGTGCACCGCTGTCGGCGGGCACACGTTCGAGCACGGCGCGCGACATGGACGGCGAGAAGCCGGAGCGGATGAGCTTGAGCATCAGGTTGGACTGGATCGGGTTCTGCTTGGACGAACCGAGCCAGGCCAGGGTGTTGAAGCGCTCCTCGATCATTTCCTTGAGCGCCGAGAGTTCGACCGCGACGTTGGCGCCATCGTGGTAGACCGGGGCCGGCGGGGGCACGGTGTCTTCCCAGGCGGGGGTGGCGGCGCGGGTGCGGATGGGGGCGGGCGCGGCGGCCGGCGACACCACCGGGGCGTTGAAGCGCTGCACCGGTACGTGGATCTGCTCGGCGCGCTCCTGCAGCGGACGGCGCGGCGCGGTCTGGATGCGCGGCATTTCGGGTTCGGCGGCGGGCGCGGGCAGCTCGGCGGCCACGGTGTCGCCGTTCAGGGCGGCGCGGCGCTTGCGCAGCATGCGTTCACGCACGTACTCCTGGAACGACAGCGTGCTCATGGCCATCTGCTCGGTGTCGCCCTGCACGGTGTCGGGACCGGCGGCGCGGGTGCGGATGGGCTGGGGCCGGACCGGCACCGGTGCCACCTGGGCCAGGCTTTCCTCGGCGGCGGCCATCACCTCGAAACCGTCTTCGGTGGAGCGCGAGGACAGGATCACGGCGCTGTCGCCGAAGGCGGCACGCGCCTTGGCCATGGCTTCACGGGACGTGGGAGCGGTGAAACGCTGGATGTTCATGATGCGATTTCTCCGAGGATGGGGCCGATGCGGATCAGGTGGGTTTCAGGTATTTCGCTGTGCGCCAGGACCTGCAGGCGCGGCGCGGCACGGCGCAGCAGGCGGGCCATGGCGGTGCGGATGGCGTCGGGCACCAGCAGGCAGGCGGGCACGCCCTTTTCTTCCTGCTGGTTGGCGATGTCGGTGGCGCTCTTGCTGAGCATTTCGGCCACGCCGGGGTCCAGCGCGGTGCCGTTCGGGCCGGCCAGGGCCTGCATCAGCAGGCGCTCCAGGCCGGGCTCGATGGCGATGACCTCGAGTTCTTTGACCGGGCCGTAGATCTGCTGGACGATGGCCGGTGCCAGGGCCACACGCACGCGGCGGGCCAGTTCGGCCGGGTCGGTGGTGCTGCCGGCGTGTTCGGCGATGGACTCGACGATGGTGCGGAAGTCGCGCACGTGCACCGACTCTTCCAGCAGCAGCTGCAGCACTTTCTGGAACGCGGCGATGGAGAGCATCTTGGGGACGACTTCTTCGATCAGTTTCGGGGCCAGGCGGGTCACGTGTTCGACCAGGTCCTGGGTCTCCGTCCGGCTGAGCAACTTGGCGGCCTGGACTTGCATCAAGTGTGAAAGATGGGTCGCCAGCACAGTCTCGGAATCAACCACCGTAAAACCGGCCATTTGCGCGTGTTCCCTTTGCTTGTCTTCGATCCAGTGCGCCGGCAGGCCGAAAGCGGGGTCCTTGGTGGGGGTGCCGATCAGCGGCGTGCCGATGCCACCGGGGTCGATGGCCAGGAACATGCCGGGGAAGACCTCACCCTCGCCCACCACCACGCCGCGCAGGGTGATGCGGTAGCCGCTGGGACGCAGTTCCAGGTTGTCGCGCACGTGCACGGCCGGGGGCAGGAAACCCACCTCCTGAGCGAACTTTTTGCGTACACCCTTGATGCGGGTGAGCAGGTCGCCCTGGCGGTTCTTGTCCACCATGGCGATCAGGCGGTAACCCAGTTCCAGCCCGAGCAGGTCCACCGGCTGCAGGTCGTCCCAGCTGGCCTCGCCGTCGCTCGGCGGCGTGGCCGGCGCTTCCTGCACCGGGGGCTTGCGCTCTTCCTGCCGGCGCCACCAGGCCAGACCACCGAAGAGCGAACCGAACAGCAGGAACACCACGTGCGGCATGCCGGGGATCAGGCCCAGCGCGAACAGCACCGCGCCGGTGATGGCCATCACGCGCGAGGAGAAGAACATCTGCTCGACCATCTGGCCACCCAGGTCCTCGTCCTTGCCCACGCGCGAGACCACCATGGCCGCGGCCACCGAGATCAGCAGCGCCGGGATCTGCGCCACCAGCGCGTCACCGACGGCCAACAGGATGTAGCTGTCGGCGGCCTCGCCGGCCCCCAGGCCGTGCTGGACCATGCCGATGATCAGGCCGCCGATGATGTTGATGAACAGGATCAGGATGCCGGCGATGGCGTCGCCGCGCACAAACTTGGAGGCACCGTCCATGGAACCGAAGAACTCGGCTTCCTCGCCCACCTCGGCGCGGCGGCGCTTGGCTTCGGCCTCGTCGATCAGGCCGGCGTTGAGGTCGGCGTCGATGGCCATCTGCTTGCCGGGCATGGCATCCAGGGTGAAGCGCGCCGACACCTCGGCAATGCGCTCCGAGCCCTTGGTGATCACGATGAAGTTGATCACCACCAGGATGGCGAACACGATCAGGCCGACCGCGAAGTTGCCACCGATCAGGAAATGGCCGAAGGCTTCGATCACCGCGCCGGCGGCGCCGGGGCCGGTGTGGCCCTCCATCAGCACCACGCGGGTGGACGCCACGTTCAGCGACAGGCGCAGCAGCGTGGTCAGCAGCAGCACGGTGGGGAAGACCGAGAAGTCCAGCGGCCGCTTCATGTAGGCCGAGACCATCATCACCACCAGGGCCAGGCCGATGTTCAGGGTGAAGAAGGTGTCCAGCAGCCAGGCGGGCAGCGGCAGCACCATCATGGCCAGCACGGTGATGACCAGCAGCGGCGCCACCAGGCCCTTGGCCCAGGCGGCGTTTTGGTCCAGCCATTGCTGGATCAGGCGCAGTTGCGCATTCATGCTTCAGCCTCCGGGGTCGGGGTCTTGCGGTGGTGGGGGTCGAGTTCGGGCGGCACGTCGGGCACCGGCTGCACGGGCATGGCACCGCGCCCGCCCATGGCGGCCTTGAGCTGGTACACGTAGGCCAGCACCTGGGCCACGGCGGTGTAGAGGGCAGAGGGAATCTCGCCGTCGATCTCGGTGTGGGCAAACAGCGCCCGCGCCAGCACCGGCGACTGCAGCACCGGCACGTTGTGCGCCTTGGCCACGTCGCGGATCTTCAGTGCGATCAGGTCGGCGCCCTTGGCGATCACGCGCGGCGCGGCCATGCTGCTGTCGTCGTACTGCAGGGCCACGGCGTAGTGGGTCGGGTTCATCACCACCAGGTCGGCCTTGGGCACGCGGCCCACGCTCAGGCGCATGGCGATCTCGCGCTGGCGCTGGCGGCGCCTGCCCTTCATCTGCGGGTCACCTTCGTCCTGCTTGTGTTCCTGCTTGATCTCCTCGCGCGACATCTTCATGCGCTCGGCGTAGAGGAACTTCTGCATCGGGAAGTCGATGCCCGCGAACACGGCGACGGCCAGCAGCAGCATGCCCACGCCGGCCATCATCCACTGGCCCAGCTGGCCCAGCCCGCCTTCCAGCGGCTGCATCAGCAGGCTGCCGAAGGCCAGGAAGTGACCACTCAGGAAGTGCCAGCCGATCACCCCCATCACGGCGGTGAGGAAGGCCAGCTTGAAGGTCTCGAACAGCTGCTGCTTGGAGAACAGGCGCCCCAAACCCTTGAGCGGGCTGACATGGCTGATGTCCGGGGTGATGGTTTTGGTGGTGAGGGTCCAGGCCCCGGCAGCGAAGTTGACGAACACCGCCAGCGCGCTGACCGCTGCCGCCAGCGGCAGCACCAGCCACAGCCACTGCACCAGCCCTTCACCCAGTCGTCCCGTCAGCAGGTCCGGCTGGGCCAGGGCGCGGTGGTCAAAGTGCAGTTGCTGGCGCAGTCCCTCGAGCAGCAGGGTGAAGCCCGTCGGCAGGAACACCATGAGCAGCACGGCGCCGCCCCCGAGCACGGCCAGGTTGCCCAGCTCCCTGGAGCGCGCAATATTGCCCTCCTCGCGTGCCTTGCGCAGGCTTTTCGCGGTGGCTGGCAGGTTCTTGTCTTGGGCGGAGGACGACATCGGTCTGACTCAGGAAAACTTGAGTCAGATTGTGGAAGTCGTGCCCTGAAACGAAGGGGAGAAAAGGCGGGAAGGACGGCCGCTTTTCAGGCGGCGGGGCGTCAGAACCCCAGAGACGCCAGCAAGTCGTCCACGTCTTTCTGGTCGGTCACCACATCGGTGCGGCCCTCGGCGTTGACCACCGGGCCTTCGAGCACGTGGGTGTCGTAGGCCTTGTCCTGGCCGGGCGTTCCGGTCGGCGCAGACTGCAGCAGAAGGGCCAGCAGTTGCTCTTCGATGGTGCCGGCCAGCTGCACCACGCGGTTGATCACCTGACCGGTGAGGTCATGGAAGTCCTGCGCCAGCATGATCTCGGTCAGGCGGACGTCGGTGTGCTCGGCATGCGAGACCATTTCATTGGTGTACTGCAACAGTTCGGGCATGGCGCGGGCCAGGCCCGGCACGCGCGAGATGGTGTCCGCCAGCAGGCGCCCCCGCTCGGCGATGAAGGCCTGCTCGGTCTTGGCGCCGTCCACATGGTTGAGCACCTTGTCCGCCGCCTCGCCCGTCAGGCGGGCGATGTAGGACAGGCGGCTCTGCGCGTCGGGCAGCTGTTCGACCGTGCCCTTGAGCTTGTCGGCATAGCCCAGCTCCTTGAGCGCCTCGTGCAGCTGCCGCGTGATGGAACCCAGCTGCTGGAACATCTGGTCAGCGGCCTGTCCGCTCGGGTTCGGTTGGTGGTCCATCTGGCGCTCCCTGCAAGTGGATCAGAGACCCATTTTTTTGAAGATGTTGGTCAGCTTGTCTTCCAGCGTGGCCTTGGTGAAGGGCTTGACGATGTAGCCGGCTGCGCCCCCTTGTGCGGCCTGGACGATGTCTTCCTTGCGCGCCTCGGCCGTGACCATGAGCACCGGCAGGTGCTTGAGGGCATCGTCCTTCTTGATCTCGGCCAGCAGCTGGAAGCCGTTCATGTTGGGCATGTTGATGTCGCTGACGACAAAGTTGAAGTTGCCGTCGCGCAGCTTGTTCAGCGCGATCACGCCATCCTCGGCTTCGTCGGCGTCGGCGTAGCCGATCTCCTTGAGCAGGTTGCGCACGATGCGGCGCATGGTGGAGAAGTCGTCAACGATCAGAAATTTCATCGGGGTGGCCATGAATGCCTCCAGTGCGGCGAGGAAGACAAAACAAAAAGAATCGGGTGCGGCGGCGCTCAGCCTCCACCGTTTGCAGGAGATTTCGTCAGATCCGCCGGTTTCTGTAGCTGAATGGGCGGCAGGGCGACGGTGCCGGTGGTGACCGGCACGGATTCCATGACCGGCGTCACGGCCGGCGCCGGACCGGCGCCTCCGAGCGGCAGCGTCTCTTCCGCGTTGGCCAACGGGTCGGGCTCCTCGCCCGGTGGCACCGGCATCATGCGGCGCTCGGCCTCTTTCGTGAGCACCAGGATGCTGATGCGGCGGTTGATGGGGGCGGTGGGCGTCTGCGGCTCCAGCAGTCGACTGGACGACAGGCCCTCGACGCGCACCAGCTTGTCATCGGGCAGTCCGCCGGCCACCAGTTCACGGCGGGAGGCGTTGGCGCGATCGCTCGAGAGCTCCCAGTTGCTGTAGCCCCGGTCGCCGCTGCCGTAGGGCGTGGCGTCGGTGTGACCGGACAGGGCCAGCCGGTTTTCCACATCGCTGAGTGCCCCGCCGATGGCGCGCAGGATGTCGCGCATATAGGGTTTGACCACGGCACTGCCGACGTCGAACATGGCCCGGTTCTGGTCGTCCACGATCTGGATCTGCAGGCCGTCGGCCGTTCGGTCGATCCGGATCTGCGCGCCGAAATCCGCCAGCGTCGGGTTGTTGGCCACCATGTCGCGGATCTTCGCGTGCAGCGCGTCGATGCGGGCGGCGTCCTTGCGGGCCAGCTCGGCGCGCGCCATCTGGGCGCCCATGAGCTTGGCGGCCCGCTCGGCGTCACCGCCGTCGACCTGTCCGGCCTGTTTGCTCAGGTCACGCCCACCACCGGGCAGCACCGAGTCGCTGTTGCCGGTGCCGTCGCCACCCATGAGCGAGACCTTCACCGGGCTGGAAAAATAGTCGGCGATGCCCTTGAGGTCGCCGGACGAGGTGGAGCCCAGCAGCCACATGAGCAGGAAGAAGGCCATCATCGCCGTCACGAAGTCGGCGTAGGCGATCTTCCAGGCGCCGCCATGGGCCGCGTGTCCGCCCTTCTTGACGCGCTTGACGATGATCGGTTGCAGCTTCTTGCCGTCGCCCGCCATGACTCGTGCTCCTCAGATGACGCGGCTTACTTCTTGCCTTTGACGTGGCCTTCGAGCTCGGAGAAGCTCGGGCGCACATCCGAGAACAGCACTTTGCGGCCGAACTCGATGGCGGTGGACGGGGCATAGCCCTGCATGGAAGCCAGCAGCGTGGTCTTGATGCAGGTGTATTCCTTGGAGGCCTCTTCGGTCTTCTGCTCCAGCAGGCCGCCCAGCGGTTCGAAAACGCCATAGGCCAGCAGAATGCCCAGGAAGGTACCGACCAGGGCGGAGCCGATCATGCCGCCCAGCACCGCCGGCGGCTGGCCCACCGAGCCCATGGTGTTCACCACACCCAGCACGGCGGCCACGATACCGAAAGCCGGCAACGCACCGGCCAGGCGGGCGATCGCCGCCACCGGCGCGTGGGCCTCCTGGTGGTGGGTCTCGATCTCGGCGTCCATCAGGGACTCGATCTCGTGCGCGTTCAGGTTGCCCGAGACCATCATGCGCAGGTAGTCGGTGATGAACTCGGTCACATGGTGGTCGGCCCCGATGGTCGGGTACTTCTGGAACAGCGGCGACTGGTCGGGGTTTTCGACGTCCTGCTCGATGGCCATCAGGCCTTCCTTGCGCGCCTTCTGCAGGATGTCGTACTGCAGCGCCAGCAGCTCCATGTAGCGCGCCTTGGTGTACTGGCTGCCCTTGAAACACTGGCCAAAACCCTTGAGCGTGGCCTTGACCACCTTCATCTGGTTGTTGATCAGGAAGGCGCCGATGGCTGCACCGAAGATGGTGGTCATCTCGAACGGCAGCGCCTTGAGAATCACACCGATGTTGCCCCCGTGCATGATGTACACGCCGAAGATGCAGGCCATCGAAAGCACGAATCCGATGATGACGAACATGGACTTGACCCTGAAATGAAACGGAACCCAGGAGCGCGATGCGCCCGACGACTGTCTTTCCTATCGACCCGACTCTAGGGTTGATTGAGGTGGTCCATGAATGCGAAAAGGACCCGCGAACGGGTCCTTTTCAACGCTTGGAGAAAACCGGGATTCAGTGCAGGCGCAGACCGCCATTGGCGCTGCCTTTGCCGGCACGGGCCGGCGGCTGGCACAGGCCGCAGGTGAAGTGCTTGGCGTTTTCGTACGGCTCGGTCACGAAGTGGCCACCGCAGCAGGAGCACTTGGTCAGGGTCAGCATGCCGCTGTCCACGAACTTCACCAGGCGCCAGGCGCGGGTGACGGACAGCAGGGGCTCGATGGCGCTGGCCTGCATCTGCTCGCTGTAGAGGCGGAAGGCCTTGATCACCGTGTCGATCTCCTCGAGTTCGCTGGTCTTGGACAGGTACTCGTGGATGTTCAGGAACAGCGAGGCGTGGATGTTGGGCTGCCAGGTCAGGAACCAGTCGGTCGAGAAGGGCAGCTGACCTTTGGAGGGCGACTTGCCGGCCACTTCCTTGTACAGGCGCAGCAGGCGCTCATAGGACAGGCTGGTCTCGTACTCCAGCACCTGCAGGCGGGCACCCAGCTGGATCAGGGCGACGGCACGTTCGATGTCACGCGACTCGTTGAGGATGCTTTTTGCGGTGGCCATGATGCTGCTCCCGGGGCGGTGGGTACGTGAAGGGCGTGCTCAGTGAGCGGTGGCACTCATCGACTCGGCGAACTTGCCAGCCATGAGGATGCTGGCGTGCAGCTGGGTGGTGGTGCTGTTGTCCACCTTCTTGACGTTGTGGCTGGTCAGCAGGTTCCAGACCAGGTCGTCGTCCACACGGAAGCGGCACAGCAGCATGTTGCTCGAAGCGATCTTCAGCAGTTGCGCGGTGGAGAGCATGCCCAGCAGGTCAGCGGCTTCTTCGGTCAGACCCAGGCGGAACAGCGCTTCGGCGCGGTCCTTGCGGATCAGGTTCTGGGCCAGCATCAGGTAGGTCAGGTTGGCTTCGCGGATTTCAGCCAAGAGTTGTTCGCTGTCCATGGTGTTTCTCCTTGCGTTGGCGGGGGGCTTCGCTGGCGACTTGCTGTGCGTTTGCTGTCCCGATGTGTTGAATTGTGTCGAGCGGTCACAAAACTTGAATCGGGAAATGGCTGTTCGCACTGTCGGAAGACCCCCCACAAGCTGTCAGCCAAACACCTACAACCTTGGTACTCATCCTCGCGTGACCTGTGCGAGCCCGAATCGGGCCAGCCACGCACCCGGCGGAACACACCGCACCGCAAACCCCACCACCAGACCGTTCGGCAGCAAGCGCAGAACAGGGCTTGACAACACCTGCTTTTCTCGCTCAAGCGTTACAAACAGTCGCTAAAGAATTCAGCAGGGCCACCGAAAACCTTCTCAACGAACTTCTAGACGGGTTCGTCGTCCGGCGAGCGAAGCGGCGAGAGGGAATGGCTCCAGGGCCATCCGGCTTGCAGCGAAAGCACCGGTCATGGCGGTCTGCCGAAAGGCAGGCGTTGAGATCGGCAGCGATGCCGGATTACTTTTGTCCAACCTTTAGGAGTTAACGATGAGCACCATCAACACCAACGCGATGTCGCTGAATGCACAACGCAACCTGAGCACCTCTTCCAGCTCGCTGGCCACCTCCATGCAGCGCCTGTCTTCGGGTCTGCGCGTCAACAGCGCCAAGGACGACTCGGCCGGCCTGGCCATCGCCGAACGCATGCAGGCCCAGGTCCGCGGCATGAACGTCGCCATCCGCAACGCCAACGACGGCATCTCCCTGGCGCAGACCGCTGAAGGCGCGCTGGGCAAGGTGGGTGATTCGCTGCAGCGCATGCGCGAACTGGCCGTGCAGTCGGCCAACGCGTCCAACTCCGACGCCGACCGCGCCAACCTCGACGCCGAGTACCAGGAACTGGCCGAGGAAGTGACCCGTGTGCTGAGCGGCACCAAGTTCAACGGCACCAACCTGCTGAACACGTCCGCCGGTCTGACCTTCCAGGTCGGCGCCGACAACGTGGGCACCGACCAGATCGCCATCAACACCACCAACCTGACGGCCGGTTCCGGCGTCACCGCCGTGGTCGGTGGTGGCGTGGCCACCCGCACCGCCGCCCTGGCCGCCATGGACGACCTGGACACCGCGATCGACGAGATCACGACCGCCCGCGCCGACTTCGGTGCCGCGCAGAACCGCTTCGAATCGGTCATCAGCAACCTGCAGATCGCGTCGGAAAACACCGCTGCCTCGCGCGGCCGCATCATGGACGCGGACTTCGCAGTGGAAACGGCCAACCTCTCGCGTGGCCAGATCCTGCAGCAGGCCGGCACCGCGATGATCGCGCAGGCCAACCAGCTGCCCCAGGGCGTGCTGTCCCTGCTGCGCTGATTCACCGATCGGCACCGACGCCGGGCCTGCAAGGGCCTGGCGCAGCAGCGGCGGCGGTCCTGTGGGACCCCGCCGCTGGCCCGCTTGTGCAGCGGGCGATGCACAGACCGCATGCCACCGGACACCGGCGTGCGGTGCGTCCATCCTGAACAGGAGTTCCCATGGCCAGCATCTCATCCCCGGGCATCGGCAGCGGCATCGACGTCCAGACCATCGTCAAGCAGCTGGTGTCGCTGGAGAAAGCGCCCCTGACCCAGCTGGAGACCAAGGCCAACGCGATCAAGACCAAGATCTCGACCTACGGCACCATCTCCAACCAGGCCGCCGCACTCGGCGATGCGGCCTTCAAGCTGGCCAGCGCCAGCGGCTGGAATGCGGTCACCGCCAACTCGTCCAACCCGTCGGCCATTGGCGTCAAGGCCTCGGCCGGTGCACCGGTCACCTCGCTGACCATGCAGGTCTCGCAGCTGGCGCGGGCACAGTCCACCGCCTCGACCGCGGTCACCACCGGCAGTGCTGTCGGCACCGGATCGCTGACCATCGAGCTGGGCCGCTGGAACGGCAGCACCTTCACCGCCGGTGACGGCGATCCGGTCACCGTGACCATCGCCGAGGGCGAGGACAGCCTGGCCGAGATCGCCGCCCGCATCAACGACGCCGATGCCGGCGTGAGCGCCATCGTGCTCAAGGACAGCAGTGGCGAACGCCTGCTGCTGCGCTCGAAGGAAACCGGCGCCGAAAACGGCTTTCGCATCACCGCCAGCGACGACGACGGCAACCACACCGACGCCACCGGCCTCTCGCGCCTGACCTATGCTGGCAGCGGCGGTGCCAGCGGCACCACCCAGACGCAGGCGGCGCAGAACGCCCTGTCCACCATCAACGGCGTGGCGGTCGAAACGGCCAGCAACACCCTCAGCGACACCCTGCCCGGCCTGACCCTGCAGCTCTCTCAGGTCACCACCGCGCCGGTGGAGATCGACGTCAGCACCGACCAGAACGCCATCCGCAGCAACGTGCAGAACTTCATCAGCGCGTACAACTCTCTCAACACCACACTGGTCACGACCACCAAGTACGACGCCGGCACCAAGGTGGCTGGCACGCTGCAGGGCGATTCCACCGCGGTGGGCCTGCAGAACGCCCTGCGCGGCGTCATGCGTTCGATGACGGGTGGCAGCCCGTTCTCGCGACTGTCCGACATCGGCATCGAGATCAAGACCGGCGGCACCATGACCCTGGATGAGGAAAAGTTCGGTGCCGCGCTGGCCGACCTGGACGGTCTGAAGAACCTGTTCATGGCCAACACGGGTGACCCGGCCACCGAAGGCATCGGTCGCCGGGTGGACGCCTTCGCCGACGGCCTGCTGGCCACCGACGGCATGCTGACCAACCGCAAGGAGGGCCTGGAAAAGGCCAAGGAACGCAACAGCGACGAACAGGACCGTGTGCTCGACCGGGCCGCGCGCGCCGAGACACGCTACCTGGCCATGTACAACGCCATGGACGCCAACGTCGCCAAGCTCAACAGCCTCAGCGCCTTTGTTTCCCAGCAGATCTCGATGTGGAACAAGGGCTGAGCGGGGTCTTTCTCCGGCCCGCACCCATTGTCGCAAAAGCCGCCGCCGAGCCCCTCAAATGAGCGCTACACACACTTCAGTCGCCCCATCGGCTGCCGATACAACAAGGCATCAAGCTTCAGGAATGGATGCCATGTTCACATCAGTCAACTCCCGTGCCGCTTCTGCCTACCGCCGCGTGGCCGCCGAAACGCAGGTCCAGGGTGCCAACCCGCACCAGCTCGTCGGGCTGCTGTTCGACGCCCTGCTGCAGTCGATCAACAGCGCACGGGGTGCCATGACACGCGGCGACGTCGCCGCCAAGGGTGCCGCCATCAGCAAGGCGGTCCGCATCATCGACGAAGGCCTCAAGGCCGGCCTGAACCTGCGTGAAGGCGGCGAGATCGCGGCCAACCTGCACCGCCTCTACGGCTACAGCGTGACCCGCCTGACACAGGCCAACCTGCGCAACGACCTGAAGGCTTTGCAGGAAGTGCACAACCTCATCGAACCCCTGGCCAAGTCCTGGCAACAGATCGGTGGCACCGGCACGGCCTACCTGCAACCCGTGACGGGCCAGGGAGCCTGACCATGGCCCACAGCCTGCTCGACTACTACAAGGCCATCGACAACGCCAGCCAGAAGATGCTGGCCGCGGCCCAGGCCGAGAACTGGGACGAAGTCGTCCACCTCGAAGGCGCGTGTGCCGTGCTGATCGCCCAGCTGCGCCACAAGGCCCGCACCGACAAACTGGCACCGGAAGAGCGCCAGGAAAAGACCCGGATCATGCAGCGCATCCTGCGCACCGACGCCGAGATCCGCTGCCTCGCAGAGCCGTGGCTCAACGATCTCGAACAGTTGATGGACAACAAGATTCATTGACCCCCCGCGCCGCCTGCGGCGTCACCCCCCAGGGGGCGATGCCAGTGGCCCGGCGAAGCCGGTTCCACGGCATCACTGGAAACAGTCACGCGCGCCGGAAACACCAGTCAACGAGCGAGGGGAAGTTGGTCGAGAACACCGCGGAACTGGCTTTGCCAGGCCGCAGGTGTTGCCCCCTGGGGGGTGACGCCGCAGGCGGCGCGGGGGGAGCGTCAGACACTCATGTTCATGATGTCCGTGTAGGCCTGCACCATGCGGTTGCGCACGTGCAAGGTGGCCTGGAAGCCGATCTGGCCCTTCTGCATGGCCAGCATGGTTTCTTCCAGGCTGACCTTGGGATTGCCCATCTGGACTTGCGTCTGCAGCCGCGTGGCCTCGTTCTGGGCCGCACTGACCTGCTGCAGCGCGTTCTTGAAGTTGTCGGCAAAGCCGGCCCCGGCCACGCCCGCGCCGCCGGCAGCGGGACGGCGACCGGCCACCTGGCCGATCTGGCCCAGTGAGGGGGTGTTGGGGTTGAAACGCAGTTCCATGGCGGACTCCTTACACGGCAGACAGTGCAGGTTCCGATGCTAGGGCCACCGGCCGGGGAAGCAGGCCGGGAATAGGCCGGCAAACGGGGGGCTTTTCACCGCTATGTCGGGGCGTCGGGAACCGAATAATCGTCTGCAACAGGGGCCCTTGCGCCCTTTTCCGAGACCGTTTGCCCCTCCCGCCCATGAGCACCACCACCGTCGCCGACGTTGACCTCCAGCCGGTCCACCGCAACGCCTTCAGCGCGGGTCTGGCACGTCTGGACAAAGCGCAGAAGATCAAGCTGGGGTTGGGTGCCCTGGCCCTGGTGGCCCTGGCCCTGGCGTTCTTCTTCATGGGCCGCCAGCCCGAGATGCGCGTGCTGTACGCCAACCTGAGCGACAAGGACGGCGGCGCGATCGTGGCGCAGCTCTCGCAGATGCAGGTGCCCTACCAGTACGCCGAGGGCGGCGGTGCCATCATGGTGCCGGCCGACAAGGTGCACGACGTGCGCCTGCGCCTGGCCTCCCAGGGCCTGCCCAAAGGCTCGGTGAACGGTTTCGAGCTGCTGGACAACAGCCGCTTCGGCATGACCCAGTTCCAGGAACGCCTGAGTTTCCAGCGTGGCCTGGAGGGCGAACTCACCCGCTCCATCCAGTCGCTGTCGTCGGTGCAGGCCGCGCGCGTGCACCTGGCACTGCCGAACCAGAACGGGTTCTTTCGCGAACAGCAGAAGCCCAGCGCGTCCATCCTGCTGACGCTGCACCCCGGTCGCACGCTGGACAAGGCCCAGGTCGCCGGCATCGTGCACCTGGTGGCCTCCAGCGTGCCCGAAATGAACCCCAAGGCCGTCAGCGTGGTGGACGACGCCGGCAACCTGCTGTCGGCCACGTCGGAGGCCCAGGGCGCCGAACTGCAACGCCTGCAGTACACGCAGCAGATCGAACAGCTCTACACCCGCCGCATCCTCGACATGATCGAGCCGCTGGTGGGCGTGGGCAACGTCAAGGCCCAGGTCAGCGCCGAGATGGACTTCTCGGAAGTGGAATCGACCAGCGAGCAGCACAAGCCCAACCAGGGTGGAGAACCCGGCACCGTGCGCAGCCAGCAGGTGGTGGAGGACGGCACCGCGCCGCAGGCCCAGCCGGCCGGCGTGCCCGGCGCCACCACCAACCAGCCGCCGGCCACGGGCACGGCCCCCATCAACGGCCCGGCGGCGCCACTGGGCGTGGCCAGCAACGCCGACCGCTCCGGCACCAGCCGCCGCGAATCGGTGACCAACTACGAAGTGGACAAGACGGTGAAGGTGGTGCGCGAGGCCAGCGGCACCGTCAAGCGACTGAGCGCGGCCGTGGTGGTCAACCACCGCAGCGCCACCGACCCCAAGGGCAAGGTCTCCACCGTGGCGATTCCCGCCGAACAGCTGGAGCAGATGACCGCCCTGGTGCGCGAGACCATCGGCTTCAACAAGGAGCGTGGCGACTCGGTCAACCTGATCAACGCACCGTTCACGGAGATCAAGCCGGTGGAGACCGAAGCGGCGGCCTGGTGGACCCTGCCCGACAACCAGGACCTGGTGCGCCAGATGGCCTTCCCGGCCGCCATGCTGGTGCTGGGCCTGGTGATCTTCATGGGCATGGTCCGGCCGGGCCTGAAGCTGATGAAGACGCCCGCCGTACCGGCCCAGCCCGAACCGGTGGTGCCCCAGCTCAGCGCGGTGCTCAATGAAACACCCGAGCGCCCTGGCCTGCCGGTGCCCGAACCCGAGCCGGAGCCGGTCGTCACCCCCGACAAACGCCTGGCACAGGCCAAGCGCCTGGCCCTGGAGAACCCGGTGGCGGTCGCGAACATTGTCAAGGGCTGGGTCAACGGCGAAGCGCCGGCCTGACCGGGCGCCACGGAACCCATCGAAGGAAACACGAACATGGAAGACCAGGGCATACAGGACGCCGCGATCTTTCTCATGTCGCTGGGCGAGGAAGAGGCGGCCGAGGTGTTCAAGCACCTTGCGCCCAAGGAAGTGCAACGCCTGGGCGAGGCCATCGCCAACATGCGCGCCGTCTCGCACGAGCGTGTGGAACAGGTCATGTCCAAATTTGCCGAGGAAGCCGGCTCACAGCTGCTGCTGGTCTCGGACAACAACGACTACGTCAAGGCGGTGCTGCGCCGCGCGCTGGGCGACGACAAGGCCTCTCTGCTGATCGACCGCATCATGCAGGGCAGCGACGTCTCGGGCATCGAAGGCCTGAAGTGGATGGACCCGCAGTCGATCGCCGAGCTGCTGCGCAACGAGCACCCGCAGATCATGGCCGCCATCCTGGTGCACCTGGAGGCCGACCTGGTGTCCGGGGTGCTCAAGCACCTGACCGAGCGCTCGCGCAACGAGGTCATGCTGCGCATCGCCACGCTCGAAGGCATCCAGCCGACCGCCCTGCGCGACCTCAACGAGGTGCTCTACAAGGTGCTGGCCGGCGGCGACAAGGTGCGCAAGACCTCGCTGGGCGGCGTGCAGACGGCGGCCGACATCATCAACCTCATGGGCACCGCCATCGAAACCACGGTGATCGAATCGATCCGCCTGCAGGACGCGGATCTGGCGCAGAAGATCATGGACAAGATGTTCACCTTCGAGGACCTGCTCAAGATGGACAACAAGTCCATCCAGATGATCCTCAAGGAGGTGTCTTCCGACGCCCTGGTCATCGCGCTCAAGGGCGCGAGCGCCGAGCTCAAGGAACTCATCCTGGGCAACATGTCCAGCCGCGCGGCCGAAGGCCTGCGCGAAGACCTGGAGTCGCGCGGACCGGTGCGCCTGTCCGAGGTCGAAGGCCAGCAGAAGGAAATCCTCAAGATCGTGCGCCGTCTGTCCGACGAAGGCTCGATCGTGATGGGCGGAGGTGGCGATGACAGCTTCGTCTAAGCCGCCGGCCAAGGTCAGCCCGCACTCGCGCTTCATCCCGCGCGAGGAGATCGCGGCCGCGGTGGCCTGGAGCTTTTCGTCCATGGACGCGGCGCTCAGCCAGCCCGCGCCCCTGGCCGAGCCCGAACCCGACCCGGCATCACGGGCCGAGATCGACCAGCTGCTGCAGGAAGCCCGCCAGCAGGCCTATGCCGAGGGCTTCCAGCACGGCCACGACGCCGGCAGCCAGGAGACCCGCGACGCGCTGGAGGCGAGCATCCGCCGCAGCGCCGAAGAAACCGCGGTCCGCATGGGCCAGCTGCTGCACAGCATGGGCGACCAGCTGCTGGCCAGCGAACAGCTGATCGCACGCCAGGTGCTGGAACTGTCCTGCGACATCGCGCGCCAGGTGATCCGCCAGGAACTCAAGGTCAACACCCGCCACCTGCGCGGTGTGATCGGCGAAGCACTGGAGCAGTTGGTCGACGACGGCCTGCCCGCGACCGTGCGCATGAACCCCGAGGACCTCGCGCTCATGAAGGGTGCCCTGCTCGACACCCTGGGCGAAGCCGCCCCGGAACTGGTGGCCGACCCCGACATCACCCCGGGCGGCTGTCTGATCCAGTCGCCCAGCGCCACCGTGGACGCCACGATCGAAAAGCGCTGGGCCCGCGCCGTGGGCAACCTGGGCCTGAGCCTGGAATGGAACCCGGAGGCCGAGCATGACTGAGCCGACCCTCCGCTGGGACCGCTACATGGACGACCTGCGCACCGGCGCCAACGTCGGCACGCCGCTGGAAACCAGCGGCACGCTCACCCGCCTGGCCGGCCTGGTGCTCGAAGCCGTGGGCCTGCGCGTGCCGGTGGGTTCGCAGTGCCTGATCGCCAACGGCCGCCGCGAACCGGTGCTGGCCGAGGTGGTGGGGTTTGCCGGTGACCGCGCCTTCCTGATGCCGGCCGGGGACACGCACGGCCTGGCCAGCGGCGCCACCGTGACGCCGCTGCCGCCCTACCGCACCGTGCCGCGCTTCGGCGAATTCAACCGGCCGCCATCGGCGGGCGACCGCGGCCTGTTGCGCCTGCCCATGGGCAGGGGTCTGCTGGGCCGCGTGGTGGACGCACACGGCGAACCGCTGGACCACATGGGCCCGATCAGCCAGGTGACGGTCGAACCCATGGAGCGCGCGCCGCTCAACGCGATGGACCGCGACCCGGTGCGCGAACCGCTGGACACCGGCGTGCGCGCCATCAACGCCCTGCTCACCGTCGGCCGCGGCCAGCGCCTGGGCCTGTTCGCCGGCTCCGGCGTCGGCAAATCGGTGCTGCTGGGCATGATGGCCCGCTACACCAAGGCCGACGTGATCGTGGTCGGCCTCATCGGTGAACGGGGCCGCGAAGTCAAGGAATTCATCGAAGACATCCTGGGCGCCGACGGGCGCCAGCGCTCGGTGGTCGTGGCCGCACCGGCCGATTCGCCTCCGCTCATGCGCATGCAGGGTGCGGCCTACGCCACGGCCATCGCCGAACGCTTTCGCGACGACGGCCTGCACGTGCTGCTGCTGATGGATTCGCTCACCCGCTACGCCATGGCGCAACGCGAAATCGCCCTGGCCATCGGCGAACCCCCGGCCACCAAGGGCTACCCGCCATCGTGTTTCGCCAAGCTGCCCATGCTGGTCGAACGCAGCGGCAACGGCCTCAACGGCAAGGGCTCGATCACCGCCTTCTACACCGTGCTGTCCGAGGGCGACGACCAGCAGGACCCGATCGCCGACGCCGCGCGCGCCATCCTGGACGGTCACATCGTGCTCTCGCGCGCGCTGGCCGAATCGGGCCACTACCCGGCCATCGACGTCGAGGCCTCGGCCTCGCGCGTGATGCACAACGTCGCCAGCCCGCAGCACCTGGAACTGGCGCGGCGCTTCCGCCAGTACTACTCGCGCTACATGAAGAGCCGCGACCTCATCCAGCTTGGCGCCTACGTCGCCGGCAGCGACCCGGAAACCGACAAGGCCATCGTGCTGTACCCGGCGCTGCAGCGCTTCCTGATGCAGGACATGCGCGAGCCCGCCCCCATGCCGGCCACACTGCAACAGCTTTCGTCGGTGCTGCAGGACGGCCGCCAGGGTGATGCCGCCGCACAGCGCGCCACCCGCCCCCATCACAACCCCTATGAAGGACAGGCCGCATGACCACGATCCAGACGCTCAACAAGGTGGTGGAGATCGCCGAGAAGCGCCGAGACGAAGCCATCGCGGCCCTGGCGCAGCAGGAGCGTGAACTGCAGATCGCGCAGGACCAGCTGCAGCAGCTGCAGAGCTACGCCAGCGAAGCGCAGAAACGCTTCATGGTCCGCAGCAGCGGCGGCGGCGTGGACGCCCAGCAGCTGCTGCACCAGAGCCAGTTCATGCACAAGATCGACCACGCGGTGGAATTCCAGCAAAGCGTGATCGCCAACCGCGAAGGCCAGGTCGAACGTTGCCGCAACCAGCTGATGGTCGCCGAGCGCGATGTCGCCGGCCTGCGCAAGTTCACCGAACGCAAGATCCAGACGGTGCAGCAGAAGCAGCAGCGCCAGGAACAGAAGGCCACCGACGAAATGGCCCTGACCATCCACCTGCGTCAGAGTCTGGCACTGGCCCAGGCCAAAGGAATGCGCTCATGAGCACCAGCCCCAGCAGCCCGTCCGCCACCGGTGGCAGCACCGCCGCCCACACCCAGGCGGTGGCAACCCAGCGGCGTGGCGCCGCCACGGCGTCGGCGGGCACCGACCTGTTCTCCAACCTGCTGTCCCTGCTCAGCGCGGACCCGCTGACCACCGCCGCTCAGGACGACCTGACCAGCGGCGGTGCGCTGGCCGATGCCGCGTCCGACGCGCAGCCCGGCACGGCCCCGGAGCCGCAAAACCCCCTGGCCGCCCTGCTGGCCTGGACCGGTGCCCAATCGCCTGCCCCCGTTGCAGCGGCCGGCGAAGGCGCCACCGCCCTGCCGGCCACCGGCACCGCCTCCCTGACCGCCGGTGCGCGCCCGGTCGGCGGCCCCGAGGCCCAGGCACTGGCCTTGACCAACGCCCAGAGCCAGACCAGCGAACGCATGGCCCTGTCCGAGCCGGCGACCGGCCGGTTCACGCCACCGACCGCCGGCACCGCCGAACCGGCCCCCATGGCCGCACCGACCGCCCCGAACCTGTCCGGTCCTGTTGCGGCCAGCGACGCCACCGGCGGCCCGGCCCCGGGCGAACGCCACAACACCGGCACCCACGCCCTCCCCGCCACCCGCATCACCGCCTGGCGCAGCACCACCGCCCTTGCCACGTCCAGTGCCCGGGGCACCGAGCCCACCCGCCAGCCCGGACGCATCGCCGAAGCGGCCGCCACCCCTGCGAGCGGCGCGACCGCCATGGCCGCCGCCGGGCCGGACGAAGCCGCCGCGGTCGCCCTGCCCGCCAGCGGCACGCCGGGCGCGGACCGCCCCGCCGCTGGCGGCCCACTCCCGGGTACCGCCGCCAGCACGACCGGGTCTTCCGGCGGCAGCACCGACGGAGGTGCCGCCGGCGGCGGGTCCGACCCGCAGCCGGACCATGCCGCCACGACGCGCGAAAACGGCGACGTCTACCCGCAGACGGCCGACAACGAGGCCACGCCCGCCGACTGGACCAGCCCGCACCTGCGCCACGCCCATGTGCGCGTGGGCGAAGCGGGCGAGGACGCCATCGACATCCAGCTCAGTCTGGACGGCCAGGAGGTGCAGGTGCACTTCCAGACCGACGATGCCCAGGCGCGCGACAATCTGGCACGCGAAGCCGGTGCTGCCCTGGGCGAGCTGCTGCAGCGCAGCGGCATGGAGCTGGGCAGTGTCTCGGTCGGCGGTCAGCAGACCCCGTCCTCCCAGCAGCAGACCGGTGGCCAGGCCGGCCAGCCGGGCCCGCAGGCCGCCAGCCCGTCGCCCCGACGGACCGCGGCCGCGCCCGAAGCCAGTGCGGCACCGCCCGCGCCGCGACGCGACGGCAGCCGCCCGCTGGACCTGTTCGTCTGATCCCCTGACACCCCGCCGGCCGGCTGTTACACGCCCGGCCGGTGACGGCGTGCGGGCGTGACGAACGGTCCGGACGGCACCGAAAGCGCGGCTTTTCCCGGTCTTTTCCGGCGACCGGCCGAAGGGGGCGGCTCCAATAATTTCCCCATGCCTGTCCCACCGGGACACGAGCAGTCGCCCACCGGTGACTGCACACTTTTCGGAGCCCCACCATGTCCGCTGCTGCTGCCGCCGCCAAAGCCGATGCCCCGGCCGACGCCAAGCCCAAGAAGAGCAAGAAACTGCTGTTCATCATCATCGGCGTGGTGCTGGTGCTCGCCATCGCGGGTGCGGCCGTCGCCTTCCTGATGCTGAAGAAAAACGCCGCCGAGGGCGAAGGCGACGAGGCCCAGGCCGAAGAAACGCACGCCCCGGCCCCGCCGCCCAAGCGCGACCCCAAGACGCCGCCGACCTTCCTGCCGCTGGACGCCATGGTGGTGAACCTGGCCGACCCCGGCGGCAACCGCTTCGTGCAACTGGGCATCACGCTGCAGCTCGAAGAAGCCAAGGTCGCCGACGACATGAAGATCTACATGCCCGCGATCCGCAACGCCATCCTGTTGCTGATCTCGCAACGCACGGCCGAACAGATGCTGGCCGTCCAGGGCAAGGAGGACCTGTCGCAGGACATCATCGCCGAGATCTCGCACATCATGGGTTTCGATTACGTGGACCCGCGCGACGAACCGGAAGACCACGGCAAGAAGCCGTCACGCAAGCGCGCGGTCTACAACCCGATCAGCGGCGTGCTGTATTCCAGCTTCATCGTCCAGTAAACCAACGGGACCCCATCACCATGTCCGAGGCATTTCTCTCCCAGGCCGAGGTCGATGCCCTGCTGGAGGGCGTGACCGGTGAAAGCCAGACGGTCGCACCCGAAGCGCCGGTGCAGGAAGGCGTCCGGGGCTACAACCTCTCGAACCAGGAACGCATCGTGCGTGGGCGCATGCCCACCATGGAGATCGTCAACGAACGTTTCTCGCGCAACCTGCGCATGGGCCTGTTCAACTTCATCCGCAAGAGCCCGGAGATCACCGTCGGCGCG
This sequence comes from uncultured Hydrogenophaga sp., assembly GCA_964550405.1. Taxonomy (GTDB): domain Bacteria; phylum Pseudomonadota; class Gammaproteobacteria; order Burkholderiales; family Burkholderiaceae_C; genus Hydrogenophaga. The sequence continues at coordinate 52,240 of CAZJZD010000005.1, forward strand.
GTGAAGGCCCAGAAGTACAGCGCCTTCCTGCGCGAGCTGGTGGTGCCCACCAACTTCAACATCATGGCCGTGCGCCCGCTGCGCGGCAACGGCCTGGTGGTGTGCGAACCCACTCTGCTGTTCGGCGTCATCGACAGCCTGTTCGGCGGCAACGGCAAGTTCAAGACCCGCATCGAAGGCCGGGACTTTTCCGCCACCGAACAGCGCGTGATCGCCCGTCTGGTCGAGGTCATCGCCGAGGAATACAAGAAGGCCTGGGCCGGCGTCTACCCGCTGGAACTGCAGTACCAGCGCTCGGAAATGCAACCCCAGTTCGCCACCGTGGCCACGCCCGGCGAACTCGTGGTCTCCACCAGCTTCTCGCTGGAGATCGGCGACCTCACCGGTTCGATGCACATCTGCATCCCCTACTCCACGCTGGAGCCGATCCGCGACATCCTGTTCTCCACTGTGCAGGGCGACGCGCAGGAAATGGACCGCCGCTGGGTGCGCCTGCTCAGCCACGAGATCCAGGCCGCCGAGCTGCAGCTGGTGGCCGAACTCGCCAAGACCGACGCCACCGTCGAACAGCTGCTGGCCATGCAGGTCGGCGACTTCCTCGAACTCGAACGCCTGCCGACCATCCAGGCCAAGGTCGAAGGCGTTCCCCTCTTTGACTGCCAGTACGGCACACACAAAGGCAAGTACGCCTTGCGCATCGACCGCAAGCTGCGCGGCGCCGAATTGAACTGGCTGGGAGATTCCTATGTCAACTGACACCACCGACACCATGAACCAGGACAGCATCGCCGACGACTGGGCCCAGGCCCTGGAAGAACAGGCCGCCAGCGAGGCCTCCAGACCCGACGGCGCCCCCGCCTTCGACGCCGACACGCCGCACACACCGACCCACACCGGGGGCATGGGTGGAGCGGGCGGTGGCGGTGGCGGCGGCGCATCGACCGCGGGTGCGGCCGGCGCCGCGGGCATGCCCGACATCCAGATGGTGCTGGACATCCCGGTCACCCTGTCGGTCGAACTCGGCCGCGTCAAGGTGCCCATCAAATACATCCTGCAACTGGCGCAAGGCTCGGTGGTCGAGCTCGACGCCCTGGCCGGCGAGCCGATGGACGTGCTGGTCAACGGCTACCTGATCGCGCAAGGCGAAGTGGTGGTGGTCAACGACAAGTTCGGCATCCGCCTGACCGACATCGTGACCCCGTCGGAACGCATGCGCCGCGTGTCAAAAGGATGACCCCCCGCGCCGCCTTCGGCGCCCCCCCTGCAAGGGGAGCGACACCAGAGGCCCGGCAAAGCCGGTTCCTCGGTGTCCTTGGGCTGAAGACACCTTAGACGGACCAGATCCACTTCTCTCACATGCTTCAAAACGCGCTTCCCGCTGTCGGCCTGCTGGTGCTCATGGTGTTCGCCGCCTGGGCGCTGCAACGCTGGCGCAAGCACCTGCCCGGCCTGCCGCTGCAGGCCGGCCCGGCGCTCAAGGTCCTGAACTCGGTGTCGCTCGGTCCGCAGCAGCGGGTGGTGACCCTGCAGGTGGGCCAGGGCGCCGACGCGCAATGCCTGGTGCTCGGCGTGGCGCCCGGCGGCATCAACGCCCTGCACAGCCTGCCGCTGCCCGCCGACCTCGCGCATCCGGCCACCGAAACCGCCACTGGCTTCGCGGCCCGTCTGGCCCAGCTCACGGCCCCCAAGGCACAAGGCCCCCATGACCCGCAATGACCACCGCGCGCACCGCGCCGTGCGCCTGGCCCTCTTCACCGGACTGGCCCTGATCGCCGGCAGTGCACTGGCCCAGGCGGCACCGGGCGCCGTCGCCCCGCTGACCCCCACGCCCGTGCCGCAGCCCGGCGGCGCAGCACTGCCCCTGGTCATCGGCCAGGGCGCCGGTGGCGCCACCTACTCGGTGCCCATCCAGACCCTGCTGTTCTTCACCGCGCTGAGCTTCCTGCCGGCGGTGCTGCTGCTGATGACAGGCTTCACCCGCATCGTCATCGTGCTCTCGCTCATGCGCCAGGCGCTGGGCACCCAGTCGGCCCCCCCCAACCAGGTGATCATCGGCCTGTCGCTGTTCCTGACGTTGTTCGTCATGGGCCCCACGCTGGACAAGGTCTACAACGACGCCTACGCGCCCTACACGGCCAACCAGATCAGCTTCGACCAGGCGCTCGAACGCGGCCAGCTGCCCATGCGCGAGTTCATGCTCAAGCAGACCCGTCAGAGCGACTTCGAGCTGTTCGCCAAGCTGGCCAAGCTGCCGGCCGACGTGACGGCCGAGAACGCACCGTTTCGCGTCATCGTGCCGGCTTTCGTCACCAGCGAGCTCAAGACCGCGTTCCAGATCGGCTTCATGATCTTCATCCCCTTCCTGGTCATCGACATGGTCGTGGCCAGCGTGCTCATGTCGCTGGGCATGATGATGCTGTCCCCCCTGCTGGTGGCCCTGCCGTTCAAGATCATGCTGTTCGTGCTGGCCGATGGCTGGAACCTGCTGCTGGGCTCTCTGGCGGCCAGTTTCGCGACCTGATCAAGGAAGGAAGACCATGGACCCGCAAGCCGCCCTCACCATGGGGCAGAACGCCCTCTACATGCTGCTGACGATCTCGGCACCGGTGCTCATCACCGTGCTCGCGGTCGGCCTGCTCGTCAGCCTGTTCCAGGCCATCACCCAGATCCACGAAGCCACCCTGTCCTTCGTGCCCAAGCTGGTCGCCGCCATCGCGGTGTTCGCCATCGCCGGGCCGTGGATGCTCAACACCCTGGTGGATTTCATCCGCAGCACGCTGCTGGCCATTCCTGGTCAAGCGATCTGACCCTGCACACGCAGGGCGACGGACCATGATCACCTTCACGGAAGCGCAGCTCATGGCCTGGGTGTCGCCGGTGTTCTGGCCGTTCCTGCGCGTGCTGGCGGTGTTCTCCAGCGCCCCCATCTTCTCGGCCCGCTCGGTGCCCATGCGCAGCCGGGTGGCCCTGGCTTTCCTCATCGCCTTCTGCGCGCAGGCCGGCCTGCCGGAGCAGGAGGTCATTGCCCTCACCGACTCCCGCGCTTTCGGCGTGGTGCTGCAGCAGGTGATCGTGGGCGTGGCCATCGGCCTGGCGGTGCGCATTGTCTTCTCGGCGGTAGAAATGGCCGGCGAAATCGTCGGCCTGCAGATGGGCCTGAACATCGCCGGCTTCTTCGACCCCACCACCAACCAGCAGACCAGCGCCGTGGGCCGCTTCTTCGGCAACACCACCATGCTGTTGTTCGTGGTCATCAACGGCCACCTCATGGTGCTGCAGGCCGTCATCGCCAGCTTCAACACCTTCCCCATCGGTGGCGGCGCGTTCGACGCCGTCGCGCAGATGCGCATCCACGAACTCGGTGCCGTGGTGTTCCGCTACGGCCTGTGGATCGCCCTGCCCATGATCGGCATGCTGCTGTTCATCAACGTGGTGCTGGGCTTCATCTCGCGCATCGCGCCGCAGATGAACGCCTTCGCCATCGGTTTCCCGCTCACGCTCTCGGCCGGCCTGGTCGGCATCGCCGCCACCCTGCCCATGCTCGAAGCGCCCGTGGTGGCGCTGCTGCGCATCGCCACCGACATGTTCATCGGTGGCTGAGTCCGCCCGTGCGGTGCGCTCATTCCCAGCGCAGGTCGCGCAGCTTCCAGTCGTCGCCCTCGCGCCACCACTCCAGCCGCAGCGCATAAGGTGAAGCGCGCTCGGGGATCAGGCCCTGCGCACCCGTGACCAGCACCTGCGCCTCGGTCCGGCCGATGCGGTCGGAGGCCGGGTCCACCCGGCTGCTGCGCGACACCGCGATCATCTTCACCTGCCGGTAGCGAAGGAACATCAGCCCCATGGTCTTGCGCGCCCATTCGCGGTCCAGCTCGTCCTGGGCCCGGAACTTCGTGTCCAGCAGGTCCAGCACCGCATCGGCGTCCTTCGCTTCCAGCGCGTCCTGCAGGCGCCGAACCGCAGCTTCCAGCGTGGCCTGCGGGTCGTCGGGCTGGCCGCAGGCCACCAGGCTCAGCGCACCGGCCAGCAACAGGTGGCGCCGGCGCGGCTGCCGACCGTGTGGAGCGCTCACGAAAGCACCGCGACCGCGTTCAAGGTCAGCCGGGCGCCGGGCTTGGGCAAGGCCGCGATGCCGATCACGGTGCGCGCCGGGTACGGCTGGGTGAAATGTTCCGCGTAGGCCCGGTTCATGTCGGCGAAATCCGCCACGTCCACCAGGTTCACCTGCACGTGCACGATGTCGCGCTCCATGCCCCCGGCGTCGGCGACCAGGGCCAGCACGTTGCGGATGGCCTGCGCCGCCTGCTCGTAGGCCGCCGGCCCGGCCAACTGCCCCGTGGCCGGGTCCACACCGGGCGTGCCGGAGACGAAGACCTGGTTGCCCGCGCGGACCGCGTGGCTGTAGGGACCGATGGGGTCGAAGAGGGTGGTTTCCACCCGGGCGCGGGGCATCAGGTCACACCAGACTGTTGCGGATCGCGTACACCGTCAGTTCCGCGTTGTTCGCCAGATGCAGCTTCTCCAGCACCCGCGCGCGGTAGACGCTCACGGTCTTGGGGCTGAGCATGAGTTCTTCGGCGATGTCCGAGAGCTTCTTGCCCGAGGCAATGAGCTGCAGGGTCTGCAGTTCGCGTTCGGACAGGCTGGCGTGCAGTTCCTCGGTCTCAGGCGCATTGAGGTTGTCCACCAGCATCTGCGCCACGTCGGGCGTCACGTACTTGCGTCCCTGGTGCACGGTGCGGATGGCGGCGATCATCTCGGCCGGCTCGCCCGCCTTGTTGAGGTAACCACGTGCGCCGGCCCGCAGGCAGCGGATGGCGTACTGGTCTTCCGGGTACATGGAGACCACCAGGGTCTTGACCGGCGAGCCTTCCTCGCGCAGCGCGGCCAGCACCTCCAGGCCGCCACGACCGGGCATGTTCAGGTCCAGCACGAGCACGTCGCAGGGGGTCTTGCGCATCTGCTCCCGCAGCTCGGGATAGCTGCCGGCCTCGCCCACCACCTGGATGTCCACCGCCTCCGAGATGGTGTCCCGGATACCGCGGCGCACCACGGCGTGGTCGTCACACAAAATCACTTTGATCATCGTCTGTTCCGTCCCCGTTGTGGTGGTCTGCCCGTGCATCGCCGGCCGGCGCCAGCGGCACCGACAGGATGACCGAGGTGCCGCGCGGCGATGAACTGATGTCCATCCACCCATCGACCTTGGCGGCCCGTTCCTTGAGGCCGAGCAGACCAAAGGACTTGGCCTTGCGCAGCGCGTCAGGGCCCATGCCCTGGCCGTTGTCGCTCACTTCCAGCGTGAGCACACCTTCACGGTCGCTCAGGTCGATGTCCACCGCGCTGGCCTGGGCGTGCTTGTGCACGTTGGTCAGGGCCTCCTGCGCGGTGCGGTAGGCCACCAGTTGCAGCTCGCGCGGCACGTCGATGAACTCGGCCGAGCGGCGCACGGTCACACGCACGCCGGTGCGTTTTTCAAAGCTGCTGGCCAGCCACTGCACAGCGGCCACCAGGCCCTGGTCGAGGATGGGCGGGCGCAGGTTCATCATGATGCGCTGGCTGGCGCCCAGGGCGTGCTGCAGCATGTCCAGCGCGGTATCGATGTGCTGGCGCACGTCGGGCTCGAGCGTGGGGCGGCGGCCGATCCAGGCCAGGTCGAGCTTGACCGCGGCCAGGGAACCGCCGATGTCGTCGTGGATTTCGCGGGCGATGTCGGCGCGTTCCTGTTCGATGCTGGTCTGCAGGTGTTCGGCCAGTTCGGCCAGGCGCTGCCGCGATTCGGCCAGTTCGGCATCGGCCCGGGCCTTGGCGCGCCGCGTGTTGGCCACGTCCAGCGCGCGTTCGATGACGTGCGCCAGCCGGGCCATGTTGTCCTTGAGCAGGTAGTCGTCCACGCCGCGGTGCATGGCCTCCACAGCGGCCGCTTCGCCGATGGCACCCGAGAGGATGACGAACGGCAGGCTGATGCCGCTGGCGCGCAACCGCTCCCAGGCGTCCAGCCCGCTGAAACCCGGCAGGTGGTAGTCGGCCAGGACGATGTCGTGGGCACCGGAGGCGATCTCGCGCTGGAAGTCGTCCAGCGTGTCGACCAGGGTCAGTTCACAGGGCAGCTGGCTGCGCTGCAGGGCAAATTTGACCAGTGCGTGGTCCACCCGGGAGTCTTCGAGGTGGAGGATGCGGACCGGCTGGCGGGCGGAGGTCTCAGGCATGCCGATCGGATGGGTGGAGGGAAAAACCGCCAAATGGCACGGAGGGCGGCGAAATGCTGCTGAATTTGCCCGGTTATCTGCCGATACCGGATCACACAGGTCCAGAAAATTGTAATGCCCGAACGCCACAGGAAGGCCTCGAGAAACCCATGCAAAGCCCGAACTACCACTCCCCATCGGACCACGCCGGTCTGCTGCAGCCGCAGCCTGGCGTGAGCCTGTCGGTGAACCTCGTGGCCGATGTGCAGGACGCCCTGCTCATGGCGATGACCGACCTGAAACGGCTGGAAGGCCTGCTCGACCACGCCACGGGCAACCTGCTGGAGCGGTTTTCCACCGCCAACCACGCCCTGGCCCACCTGGCCGGCAACGACAACGACGACCTGCTGCGCATCCGCCACGCCCTGCACCAGGCGGTGACCGAACTGCAGTTCCACGACATGGCCACCCAGCTGATCGTGCACACCAGCAAGGTGCTGCAGGGCTGCGCCTGGAAGCTGGCCGACGAATCCATGGAACCCGAAGACGGCGAACTGCCGGTCTGCGTGGACCCCACGCCCGACCGGCCCAGCCCGGTGACCCAGAACGAGATGGACGCCGGTTCCATCGACCTGTTCTAAAGCGCATCCCTCATTTGCCGATATCTGTTCGAAACACGGAGCTCCCCCATGCAATCGATTCTCGCCGTTGACGACTCGGCCTCCATGCGCAAGATGGTCGCCTTCACCCTGACCGGGGCCGGTTTCCACGTGGTGGAAGCCGTGGACGGCCAGGACGCCTTCGAAAAGGCACAGACCCATGCCATCGACCTGGTCCTGACCGACCAGAACATGCCCCGCCTGGATGGCCTGGGCCTGACCAAGAAGCTGCGCGAGCACCCCAAGTTCAAGGGCACCCCCATCCTCATCCTGACCACCGAGTCCAGCGATGCGATGAAGCAGGCCGGCCGCGCCGCGGGCGCCACAGGGTGGCTGGTCAAGCCCTTTGATCCGGGCCGTCTGATCGAGGTGATCCAGAAAGTCATCCGCTGAAGCCGCGGACACCCTGTTCCGCGAGGAGAGCCCCATGACTGAAATGACCCAAGAAAGCGCCGGCGGCGGCAACTTCGACCTGACCCAGTTCTACCAAATCTTCTTTGAAGAGGCGGGCGAGAACCTGGAGCAGATGGAGCAGATGCTGCTGGCCCTGGACGTCGAGAACGCCGACGACGAGGAACTCAACGCCATCTTCCGCTGCGCCCACTCCATCAAGGGCGGTGCCGCCACCTTCGGCTTTGCCGACGTGGCCGAACTGACGCACCAGATGGAGTCGCTGCTGGACAAGCTGCGTCGCCATGAACTGCAGCCCACGCCGCCCATGGTGGACGTGCTGCTGGAATCGTCGGACGCGCTCAAGATCCTGCTGGCCCGCCATTCGGGCAAGGACATGGAGCCGCCGGCCACCCATTCGCTGGTCGAGCGCATCAGTGCCCTGGCCTCGGGCGGCGCACCGGCCCCCGCTCCGGCTCCGGCAGCCCCGGCGCCGGTGGTCGCGGCCCCGGTGGCGGCACCCGCGCCCGTGGCAGCCCCCGCACCGGCAGCCCAAGCGGCCGGTGGCAACCGCGAACTGGTCATCCACATCGGTCCGCTGGACCCGATCTCGCTGGCCGATCCGATCGCCGAGCTGTTCCGCGACATCAGCGGCCTGGGCAGCATCGAGGCCCTGCCCAGCGAGCAGGCCGACGTGCGCGTCTACAAGGTGCTGACCACGTCCACCGACGCCGACCTGCTGGATCTGTTCACCTTCCATGTGAGCAAGGAACACATCCGCATCGTCGACCGCAGCGCGCCGCCCCCTGCCGCCGCCGCACCGGCCGTCGTGGCCAAACCGCTGGCCACCGAAGGCAAGGATTTCGGCTTCTTCGACGACGCCCCCGGCCTGCCGGGCTCCGCCCCGGTGGAACAGGCCGCCGCCGACACGGCCCCGGTGGTCGAAACTCCGCCGGTGCGGGTCCCCGCCGTGGTGGAGGTGGCGCCGCAGCCGCCCGCCGCGCCCGCCAAACCGGCCGCACCTGCGCGCGCGGCCGCCGCCAGCGCCGGCGGATCCTCGCTCGAATCGAGCACGCTGCGCGTGGCCGTGAGCAAGGTCGATCAGCTCATCAACCTGGTGGGCGAACTCGTCATCACCCAGGCCATGCTGGCCCAGAAAAGCCGTGAACTGGACAGCGCCGCCAACCAGGCGCTGCTGGCCGGTCTGGGCGACCTGGACCGCAACACCCGCGACCTGCAGGAAGCGGTGATGTCGATCCGCATGATCCCGATGTCGGTGGTGTTCAACCGCTTCCCGCGCATGCTGCGCGACCTGGCCGCCAAGCTGGGCAAGAAGGTGGAGCTGATCACACACGGTGAAGCCACCGAGCTGGACAAGGGCCTGATCGAGAAGATCACCGACCCGCTGACCCACCTGATCCGCAACAGCTGCGACCATGGCATCGAGATGCCCGACGAGCGCGTCGCCAAGGGCAAGACCGAACACGGCAACATCACGCTGTCGGCCTCGCACCAGGGCGGCAGCATCCTCATCGAGGTGCGCGACGACGGCAAGGGCCTCTCGCGCGAGAAGCTGCTCAAGAAAGCCCGCGAGCGCGGCATCGACGCGCCCGACAGCCTGAGCGACGGCGAGGTCTGGGCGCTGATCTTCGCGCCGGGTTTCTCCACGGCCGAGGTCGTCACCGATGTGTCCGGCCGCGGGGTCGGCATGGACGTGGTCAAGAAGAACATCGCCTCGCTCGGCGGCACGGTCGAGATCGATTCCGCCGAAGGCTATGGCATGAGCGTCAAGGTGCGCCTGCCGCTGACCCTGGCCATCATGGACGGCATGAGCGTGCGCGTGAGCGACGAGGTCTACATCCTGCCGCTGGCCAGCGTGATCGAGTCGTTCCAGATCAACCCGGCCGACATCAACACCGTGGCGCAAGGCGCCCAGCTGGTGAAGGTGCGTGACGAGTACATGCCGGTCATCGAGCTCGAACGGGTGTTCCAGGTACCGCGCTTCGAATTCAACGCCAGCAGTCCGATCATGGTGGTGGTGGAGGCCGAAGGCTCCCGTGTGGCCCTGATGGTGGACGAACTGCTCGGCCAGCAACAGGTCGTGATCAAGAACCTGGAGTCCAACTACCGCAAGGTGCCCAATGTCTCGGGAGCCACGATTCTGGGCGACGGCAAGGTCGCGCTGATCCTGGACACCTCGGTGCTGGTGCGCCGCTCGCGCCACTGAGCCAGCGGTGATCGCTGAAGCGGTCGCCCTCCACCCACGCCGAGGACATCCCACCATGCTGCAGTCCGGTACTCCACGTCCCCCCGCGCGGTCCAGCCAGGTCCTGGCACACGCCGACGACGGCCCGCTGGTCCAGGGGCGCGAGTTTCTCTGGTCCGACGCGGACTTCACCCGCATCAAGGCGCTGATCTACAAGAAGGCCGGCATCAGCCTGCACGAAGGCAAACACGCCATGGTGTACAGCCGGGTCTCGCGCCGTCTGCGCGAAACCGGCCATGGCAGCTTCAAGACCTACCTGGACTGGCTGGAACAGCACGACGGCCCCGAGTGGCAGGAGTTCATCAACGCCCTGACCACCAACCTCACGTCGTTCTTCCGCGAGCAGCACCACTTCGAGGTGCTGCAGCAGATGCTGGCCGCCAAACGAAACCACGACTGGCGCATCTGGTGTTCGGCCGCGTCCACCGGCGAAGAGCCCTACTCCATCGCCATGACGGCGGCCGAGTCGCTGGGCGCCGGTGGCCAGTTCCAGATCGTCAACAGCGACATCGACACCAAGGTGCTGGCCACGGCGGCGCGCGGCGTCTACAAGGCCGACAACATCAAGGGGCTGAGCCCGGAGCGCATCCAGCGCTTCTTCATGCGCGGCAAGGGTGCCAACGCCGGCTTCATCCGGGTCAAGCCCGAACTGCAGAAGCACATGACGTTCATGCCCATCAACCTGATCCAGGACCTGCCCCTGCGGGAGAGCTTCGACGTGGTGTTCTGCCGCAACGTGATGATCTATTTCGATGGCCCGACACAGCGACAAGTGCTCGAGCGCATCCACCGGGTGATGAAGCCCGGGGGCATGCTGTTCGTGGGCCATGCCGAGAACTTCAGCGACGCACGCAACCTGTTCGCGCTGCGCGGAAAGACGGTCTATGAGCGCGTTTGACGCCAGTCCCCTGGCGGCCCGCCGGCCGCTGAATCCACCGCCGCCGACCAGCGCCGGCGCGTCGGCGCGCACGCCCTCGCGTCTGGAAACCCTCAAGGCCAGGGCACCCAAGCCCGGCGAGGCCTCGTTCTACTACCACGACCACCACTTCAAGCACGACGCGGTGAAGGTGCTGCCGGGCGAGTACTACGTGACCACCGAGGACATGGTGATCATGACCGTGCTGGGCTCGTGCATCGCCGCCTGCATCTGGGACCCCAAGGCACGCGTGGGTGGCATGAACCACTTCATGCTGCCCGACGGCGGCGGTGACACGTCCGGACGCTACGGCTCCTACGCGATGGAACTGCTGATCAACGAAATGATGAAGCTCGGCGCGCGGCGCGAGAACATGCAGGCCAAGGTGTTCGGCGGCGGTCAGGTGATGCACACCTTCACCACCATGAACGTCGGCGAACGCAACACCCAGTTCGTGCTGGACTACCTGCAGACCGAACGCATCGCGGTGATCTCCAAGGACGTGCTGGACATCTACCCGCGCAAGGTCTGCTACTTCCCGGCGACCGGCAAGGCCATGTGCAAGCGTCTTGCACATTCGCACCCCGACACGCTGGAGACGCAGGAACGCAAGGGCAGCGCGGCCGTGGTGGCCAAGGTCACCGCTGGCGGTTCGATCGACCTGTTCTGAACACCCGCCGCCCAGGAGGACAACAACAATGGCCAAGATCAGAGTGGTGGTGGTGGACGATTCGGCGCTGGTGCGCAGCCTGCTGACCGAGATCATCAACCGGCAGCCGGACATGCAGTGCGTGGGCGCGGCGGCCGATCCGCTGGTCGCGCGCGAGATGATCCGCGAGACCAATCCGGACGTGATCACGCTGGACGTTGAAATGCCGCGCATGGACGGGCTGGAGTTCCTCTCGCGCCTGATGCGCCTGCGGCCGATGCCGGTGGTGATGGTCTCGACCCTGACCGAGCAGGGTGCCGACATCACGCTGCGCGCGCTGGAGATGGGCGCGGTGGACTACGTGGCCAAGCCCCGCATCGGCATCAGCAGCGGCCTGAACGAACTGGCCCACGACATCGTGGACAAGATCCGCATCGCCTCGGGGGCCCACGTCAAGCGCCTGCCGAACGCGGCCCCGGCAGCGACCGCCGCCGGCAGCAGCCCGGCCACCCCAGACGCGCCGCGCGCGCCGCTGCCGCGCCTGGCCACCACGGAAAAGATCATCTGCATCGGCGCCTCCACCGGCGGCACCGAGGCCATCCGCGAGGTGCTGGTGCCCCTGCCCGCCGATTCGCCCGCCATTGTCATCACGCAGCACATGCCGCCGGGCTTCACCAGCAGCTTTGCCGCCCGGCTCAACAGCCTGTGCCGCATCAGTGTGGCCGAGGCGCGGCACGGCGAACGCATCCTGCCCGGCCACGCCTACATCGCTCCGGGGGGCCGACAGTTCCGCATCGACCGCAGTGGTTCCAACTACGTGGCGGTGGTCGAGGACACGGAACCGGTCAACCGCCACAAGCCCTCGGTCGAGGTGCTGTTCAAGTCGGCTGCGCGCGTGCTCGGCCCCAATGCCATCGGCGTCATGCTCACCGGCATGGGTGCCGACGGTGCCCAGGCCATGCGCGAGATGAAGGACGCCGGCAGCTACAACTACGTGCAGGACGAGGCCAGCTGCGTCGTCTTCGGCATGCCGCGCATGGCCATCCAGGCGGGCGCCGCCCACGAGGTCTTGCCCCTCACCCAGATCGCACCCGCCCTGCTGAGCCGCCTGGCCGCGAACCCGGCCGCGGTGCGTCACCGTATCTGACCCCCACCAACCCGAGAAACCACCATGAAAGCTCGCCGTTTGCTGCTGGGCGCCCTGCTGGGCGCCGCCTCCGTTGTGGCATTGCCCGCCCTGGCGCTGGACGCCCCCAAGGAACGTCCCATCCTCACCGTGTCCGGCAAGATCGGCGTGAAGAACGCCGGTGACGCAGCCCGCTTCGACATGAAGATGATCGAAGCCCTGCCGCAGCACACCTTCACCACACGCACCCCCTGGTACGACAAGCCGGTCAAGTTCACCGGTCCGCTGCTGTCCGACCTGCTGGCCGCCGTCAAGGCCAGCGGCAACAACATCAGCGCCGTGGCGATCAACGACTACAAGATCAGCATCCCGGTCGCCGACCTGAAACACAAGCCCATCGTCGCCCGCCTGCTGGACGACCAGCCGATGCCGGTGCGCGAGAAGGGTCCGCTGTTCGTGGTGTACCCGTTCGACAGCAGCGCGGAGCTGCGCAACTCCACCTACTACGAGCGCTCGATCTGGCAGCTCAAGGCCCTGGAAGTCCAATAAACATGTCGTTTGCACCGAACCTGGCCACATGGGAGCGTCGCCACTGGGTGATCGCGATTTCCGTGTTCCTGGCCGTCACGCTCACGCCACTGGGCTGGATCCAGTGGCGCCAGGTTCGCATGCTCGACGACGCGTCCACCAACCAGGTGGACTCCATCATGTGGCAGGCCTACCAGCTCGAACGCGAGCTCACGCGGCTGGAGCAGGCCGTGCACGATGCCGAACTGCGGCCGGAGCTGGCCGATGCCTGGGCCATGGTCGAACGCTATGAGATCTTCCTCAGTCGCATCGACCTGCTGACCAAGATCCCCCGACGCGACCTGCTGGAGGGCACGCCGGTCTACGCACAGGCCCAGCAAAAGCTCGACGCCTTCACCCGCATCGCCGACTCACTGTTCGCCGAGCCGCAGCGCCTGGTGCGGGACCCGGTGTCGCTGACGGTGCTGAACGCACAGATCGACCAGCTGGCCCCCTTGCTGGCCGACCTGACGCGCGAATCCAACCGGGCGGTCGCCCGCTTCGTGGACGAACGCAACGCCCAGTTGCGGCAGCAGGGGCACCTGGTGATCGGTCTGGCCGCCGCCCAGGCCGCGGTCATGCTGCTCTTCGTCGGCCTGCTGGTGCGCCACATCCGTCGCCAGCAGCGCCAATACCAGCGGCTGCAGAAGCTCAGTCGCGAGTTGTCCGAGGCGCGCGACCAGGCCGAAGCCGCCAACCACGGCAAGAGCGTCTTCCTGGCCAACATGAGCCACGAGATCCGCACGCCTTTCCAGGGCCTGCTGGGCATGCTCAACCTGCTGGGGGAGGCCCGGCTGACCAGCCAGCAGCGCGACTACCTGCAGACCGCGTCCGATTCGGCGGCCCATCTGCTGGGCGTGCTCAACGACATCCTGGACGTCTCGACCATGGAGTCGGGCACGCTCAAGCTGTCCGAGTCGCCAACCCGCCTGCGCGCCGTGGTGCAGGAGGTCGACGGCCTGATGCAGGTGGCGGCCCGGGACAAGGGACTGAGCCTGGACGTGTACACCGCGGCCGACCTGCCCGAGTGGGTCATGGCCGATGCCACCCGCGTGCGGCAGATCCTGTTCAACCTGATCGGCAACGCCATCAAATTCACCACCGAAGGCGGCGTGATGGTCGAACTGGCGAAGGCCTCAGGCGCTGCGGGCGGCCTGAGCATCACCGTGCGCGACACCGGCATGGGCATGGACGCCGAGACGGTGAGCCGCCTGTTCACCCGCTTCTACCAGGCCGACAACTCCCTGCGCCGGCGCATCGGCGGCACCGGTCTGGGCCTGGAAATCTCGCGCAACCTCGCCCGCATGATGGGAGGAGACATCGCGGTCAGCAGCCAGCCGGGCGTAGGATCGGTGTTCACCGTGACCCTGCAACTGGCCGAAACGCAGGCCGTCGAAGAGGAGGACGCCATGACCAGCGACGACACCGCCACCCGCCGCCTGCGCGTGCTGGTGGCCGAGGACCACCCGATCAACCTCAAGTACATGAACATCCTGCTCGAGAAGATGGGACACGATGCCGTCTTCTGCGAGAACGGGCAGGAAGCCCTGGAATTGCTGCAGCGCGAGACCTTCGACGTGGTGCTGCTGGATTACCACATGCCGGTGCTCGACGGCCTGGCCACCACCGAGGCGATCCGGCGTCTGGACGGCCCGGCGGCGCAGATCAAGGTCATTCTGGTGACCGCCGACGTGGTCAACGACACCCGCAAGCGCGCCACCGAAGTGGGCGTGGACGAATTCGCCAGCAAGCCGCTGCAGGCCGAGGACCTGCGACGTGCCCTGCGCCATTGCGGCCTGCTGGGCGACCCCGAGCATGCGTTGCCGGGCGTGAGCGTGCACCGGCTCAGCGGGTCTTTCCCGATGTCGGCCTATGGCCTGCCGACGGCGGTGCCCGCGCCGGCGGCACAGCCGGATGTGGACGACGTGATCGACGCGGATTCGTACGCCGAGGTCATGTCCATGATGCCCGAGGACTCGCTGGGCGAACTGCTCAAGACGGTGTTCGATCCACCCGAAGGCACAGCCCACGTGCTGCTGCAGGCCCTGGCCGACGGCGACCGGGAAGGGGTGCACCACAACGCCCACAAGCTCAAGGGCACGGCCATGCTGATGGGCTTCAAGGCCATAGTGCGCAGTTCGGCCGAACTCGAGCGCCTGTCGCAGGACCCGGCGCAGCCGATTCACATCAGCCTGGGCACGCAATTGCGTCGCGACCTGGAGCGCACCCAGGCGGCGCTGAAGCTGCTGGAACCCAGCGAACTGGACTGACCTCGCTTTCCCAAAAAAAAGCGCCGGGCATGACCCGGCGTTTTCTTTGGCGGGTGTGCCCCCCTGTTCAGACGTGGTGACTGACCAGACTGCCGGCCTCCAGCGGGGCCAGGCTGCTGTGACCCTGGGCATCGTAGGCCACCACTTCCCGCTCTTCGACCAGCTCGAACAGCGACTTCCCGTCGGCGGCTTTGTCCGCGTCGGTGACCGGCTGCGAAGCACGGGCGTCCACCACCGCAGCCGCCGACTCAGCGGCGGTTGCGGCCTCGGTGGTCGGCGTCTCGCGACCCAGCACCACATCCACCACCGCTGCGCTGGCCTTCCAGGCACTGACGATCACGTCCTGAAGTTGCAGTTTGCGCTCGGCCTCTTCGGTCTGCTGCTTCTGCTCTTCCAGCTGGTCGGCCTCGGCTTCCTCCTGGCGCTGACGGCCGTCGGGCTGCGGGCGCGGCAGCAGCGGGGCGGCCTCCAGGCCCTTTCGGGCGGCCTTGCCCGTGTCGGCGCCGCGCTCCTGCGCGTTGACCGCCACACGCGCGGCCTGGCCCTGCGCCGCGGGGTCGCGGCCGGACTGGCCGGCGCCGGCCTGGGCGTCGCGGGCGGTGGCCTGCACCGGCGTCACCGCGGCCGCGGAGGACACCGCGGCCACGGCGGGTGCTGGCGCAGGCGACCAGACCACCGGTTGACTGATAGAGATGCTCAACATGGCAAACCCCTGAAAAAACCGACACCGGCAATCGACATGCCGGGTGTTCCCTCAGCTTTTCGGCGACCTGAGTCCGAACTTGAGGGTGTTTTCCCGTTCAATTCCGACGAACGGTCATCGCGGGGTCTGCTATGGCGAGCAGGGACCCGTCAGGCGCTGAATTCCTTTTCGTGCATCCAGGCGGCGTGCTTGGGTGCTCGACGCGTCTGCGCCCATTCATTGAGCATGTCCCACTTCACCTCGTCGAGCTTCCTGAGCATGTCGGGCGTGGCGGTGTTGGCGGCCAGTTCCAGCCGGTGACCGTTGGGGTCGAAGAAGTAGATGCTCTTGAACAGGGTGTGGTCGGTCGGGCCGATGACCGCGATGCCGGCCGCCTCCAGCCGCGCCTTGGTCACTTCCAGTTCGGCCACCGTGTCCACTTCGAGCGCGATGTGCTGTACCCACTCCGGGGTGTTGGGGTCCCTGCCCATCGCGGGCGAGTTGGGCAGTTCGAAGAAGGCCAGCACATTGCCGGCGCCGGCGTCCAGGAAGATGTGCATGTACGGGTCCGGCGCCTTGGTGGATGGCACGGCGTCTTCGGCGATGGCCAGCACGAAGCCCATGCCCAGGTGCTTCTGGTACCACTCGACGGTTTCCTTGGCGTCCTTGCATCGGTAGGCGACGTGGTGAATCTTGCGGATGTTCATGGCAGGGTCTCCTTCGGGGGATGGTTTCAGACGCCTTCGCGGGCGATGCGCAGGGCATCCTTGAGCACCGCGATGTCGCCCACCTGATTGGCCAGCAGCAGGATCAGCTTGGCGTTGAGCAGCTGGCTCTGTTCGTCGCTGAGGTCACGATGGGTGTCGATCAGCGCTTCGTAGAAGTCGTCACCCGGCGTGAAGTCGCGGAAATAGCGCTGGCCGGGTTCGGCGAGGTTGGGTTGCAGTTGCACGGGCATCCATGTCTCCTTTTGTTCAGGCCGCGACGGCTTCGGCCCGGGGAACCGCCGCCGCCAGTCCCTGACCGGTGGCACGGGCCAGGGCGGCCTGCACCGCCACCACATCCACGCCGCGCCAGCGCGCGGCCACGTGCTGGTCGGGGCGGACCAGGTAGGCCGTGCCGGGCTTCCCGTCGTACCGCCGGGCCACCAGACCCTGTGGGTCGTCCACATCGCCGCCGCGGCCCACGGTGAGCAGTTGCACCGGAATGGGTGCCTGGGCCAGCGCCTGCAGCGATGTTCGCTGCGCCGGGTCCAGCCCCTGCGCTCCCTCGACAAAAACCATCAGCACGAAACGGTTGCCCAACTGGTCGAGCAGCCAGGCGTCCTGGCCGGCCACGCGCACCGGCGCGTCGTCCAAGGGGGCGCCGGGCACCATGTTCCCGGCAAAGGCGTCGGCGTCGGGTGTGTTCAGCGCCGAGTGCACCAGGAAGGACGGCACCGACAGGCGCCCCGAGTTGACCAGCTTGCGCGCAAACGGCTGGGTGCGCGCCAGCTCCAGCGCCGCGTTGCGGAACAGCTTGCTGACCGCGCTCTTGGGTGTGATGAAGTCGGTCGAGCGGGTCGAGTTGCGGATGTTCTCGTCGGCCGCGTAGGTGCGGTCGGCGTCGTAGGTGTCGAGCAGCGCCTCGGGTGCCTGGCCCTGCATCACCAGCGCCAGTTTCCACAGCAGGTCGTCGGTGTCCTGGAAGCCCGAGTTGGCGCCACGTGCGCCGAACGGCGAGACCTGGTGCGCCGCGTCGCCCACGAACAGCAGGCGGCCGTGGCGGAAGTGCTTCATGCGCCGGCACTGGAAGGTGTAGATGCTGGCCCACTCCAGTTCGAACTCGCGGTCGTCGCCCAGCATGGCCTTGACGCGTGGAAGGATCTTCTCGGGCTTCTTTTCTTCTTCCGGGTCGGCGTCCCAGCCGAGCTGGAAGTCGATGCGCCAGACGTTGTCGCTCTGCTTGTGCAGCAGCACCGACTGGTTGGGGTGGAAGGGCGGGTCGAACCAGAACCAGCGTTCGGCCGGGAAGTCGGCTTTCATCACCACGTCGGCGATCAGGAAGCGGTCCTTGAAGACGTGGCCCTCGATGTCCAGGCCCAGCTGGCGCCGCACGTTGGAGCGCGCGCCGTCGGCCACGATCAGCCAGTCGGCGTCGATGTCGAACGCACCGTCGGGCGTCTCCACGCTCACCCGGGCGCCATCGGCGAGCGGTTGCACACCCGTGACCTTGTGGTTCCAGCGCAGGTCTGCGCCGAGCGCCTCGGCGCGGTGCACCAGCGCCTCTTCCAGGTGGTACTGCTGCAGGTTGATCATGCCCGGGCGCTTGTGACCGGGTTCGGGCACCAGGTCGAAGCGGTAGACCTCTTCCTCCTTCAGGAAGGTGCGCCCCACGTTCCAGCTCACGCCCTTGTCGACGATGGCATCGCCGACACCCAGGCGGTCCAGGATCTCCAGCGCGCGCTTGGCGTAGCAGACCGCGCGCGAGCCGAAAGACACGCTGTCCTCCTCGTCGAAGAGCAGCACATCCAGGCCTTGCAAGCGCGCGTCGATGGCAGCGGCCAGCCCCACCGGACCGGCACCGATGACCACCAGCGGCCGGCGCTGCGGCGCGCCGGCCATCAGATCGGCGGGCGCACGGTACGTGAACTTGGGATAGGTGTAGGTGGCCATCGGGGGCTTGTCTCCGCTGCTTCAGGAACAGGTGCGCACTGTAGCGCAATATTCCGCATTGGTAAACAGATTCACCTAAACGTAATTTCAGAAGCATCCACCAAAGACAACGGCGGCCGGACTCGCGCCCGGCCGCCGCTGGAGCCATGCCATCCAAGCGTTCAGTCGGTGTCGCGCTCCCGTGGCCGCACCACCGTGACCGGCACCGGAGCGATCTGCACCAGTTCGTGTGCGACGGCACCCAGCTGGGTGCGGTCGCCGCTGCTGCCATGGGCACTGAGGATGAGCGCATCGCAGGCGTGGCGCTCCACCAGTTCGATCAGGGTCTGCGCCGGGTCGCCGGTGGCCACGTCCTGCTCGACCTGCAGGCCCGCCGCCTGCAGCAGCTCCACCGCCGGACGCATCAGGTCGCGGCCGGCGGCCTCGCTGACCTGCTGCAGCACCTGGGGGTCGTGCGCCACCACCAGCTCGTACAGGTTGGCCGGTGACTGCACATTGGCCACCACGAAGCGCGCCCGCAGGCCCTTGGCCGTGAGCACCAGGGCGTGCTGCACCGCCAACAGGGCGTTGTCGGAGCCATCGACCGGGATCAGGATCTTGAGCATCTGCATGGTGTGTCTCCGTGGGTCGCTGTCCGGTGGTTCAGAGCGGTCGCTCGTTGAGCACGCACCAGTACAGCTCGATCTGCTCGGCCACTTCCATGAACTTGTTGAAGCTGACCGGCTTCTCAATATAGGAATTGACGCCCAGATCGTAGGCGGTCTTGAGGTCCTTGTCTTCCTTGGACGAGGTCAGCACGACCACCGGGATGCGGCGGAAGCGCTCGTGCGCCTTGAGCTGGCGCAGCACTTCCAGGCCATTGACCTTGGGCAGGTTGATGTCCAGCAGGATGACGGCCGGCAGCGGATCCCCCGCTTCCCAGCGCGGGATATAGGCCAGGGCCTCCTCGCCGTCGCGGGCGATGTGGACCTGGTTGCTGAACTTCTTCTTGCTGAAGGCGCGCAGCGTCAGGTCCAGGTCCATCGGGTTGTCTTCCACCAGCAGGATGGGCGGGGGGCTCAGATGCGCAGTCATTCGGGAAACTCCAGGAAAAATGTCGATCCGGCGCCCAGCGTGCTCTCGGCCCAGACACGACCGCCCATGCGCTGCACCGCCTTGGCCACCAGGGCCAGGCCAACGCCGGTGCCGGGGAACTCCTCCGCCCGGTGCAGCCGCTGGAAGATGCCGAACATGCGATCGTGGTACTTCATGTCGAAACCGACCCCGTTGTCACGCACCCAGAAGGTCAGGCAACCCGCCTCGCGTCGGCACCCGATCTCCAGGCGCGGGGGTTTCCGGTCGCGACTGAACTTGAGGGCGTTGCCGATCAGGTTGCGCAACACCACCGCCATGCCCTCCCGGTCCAGCGCCAGGGTCACCGGCGCCAGCTCGATCTGCACCTGCACGCCCAGGCGACGGATATCGTCCTCGTAACCGTCCAGCACCTGCTGCACCAGCGGCAGCAGGGCCACAGCATCGCGCGCCATGTCGCGCCTTTCCATCCGGGAATACGCCAGCAGATCGTTGATGAGTTCACCCATGAGCTCCACACCGTGCCGGATGCGCCGCACGAAGTCGCGCCCCTCGTCTCCCAGCTTCTCCCCGAATTCCTCGACCAGCAGCTGGCTGTAACCGTCGATGCCACGCAGCGGCGCCTTCAGGTCGTGCGAGACGGTGTAGGAGAAGGCCTCGAGCTCCTGGTTGGCCTGGCTGAGCTGGGCCGTGCGCTCGGCCACCCGCTGCTCCAGTTCCTGGTTGACGCGGCGCAGCCGCTCCTCGGCCTGCACCACCTCGGTGATGTCCTGCAGGGTGCCGATGTAGCGCGGCTTCAGGCCCTCGGCCTCGCGCGTGATGCGCCTTGCGGTCCGGCGCAGCCAGCGCACCGGCCCATGGTCCGGATGGGTTCTGAAGACCAGTTCGCGGGCCGGCCCGCCCCCCCGGATGCTGGTCATGTCCTCCACGACCGCCGCCCGGTCATCGGGGTGTATGCGCTCCAGATAGGCCTCGTCATCCGGTGGTCGCCCGGATGGCTCCAGCCCCAGGTTGCGGCACAGCTGGTCCGACACCGTCAGCCGCTGTGTCTCCACGTCGCCGGCCCAGCTGCCCAGCAGCGACACCGATTCGGCCTGCTCCAGCATGTCCTTGGCTTCCAGCAGGGCCTGCGCCGCCTCCACCCGCTCGGTGATGTCCATGGTCGTGCCGACGATGCGAAAGACCTGTCCGTGTGCATTCACCTCCACTTCGGCCCGCTCCTCCACATGCCGCACGCCCTGGGCGGTCACGATGCGGTGCTCGAAACGGTTGACACCCGAGGTGCTGCGCTGCAGGTCCTGCTCCACCCGTTCGCTCACCCAGGGCAGGTCCTCGGGGTGGACGACCGACATGAAGGCCTCCTGGCTGGGCGTCACCTGCTGCGGGTCCAGGCCCAGAACGCGGTACAGCTCGTCCGACCAGATCAGGCGCACCTCGGGCAGCTGGATGATCCAGCTGCCCACATGCGCCACGGCCTGCGCGTCGGCCAGCTGGGCCCGCTCGCGTTCGAGTTCGGCTTCGACGGCCTTGCGCTCGGAAATGTCGCGCAGGATGCTCCACAGATAGTCCACCTGCCCGTCCGGCCCTCGGTGGGACATGATGAGCTGCGACATCGGCACTTCGCGGCCTTGGGCGTCGAGCACCGCTGTCTCACCCAGCCAGCGCCCCTCGCGCACGGCGGCCGGGATGCCCTGCTCGTGCACCAGCTGCGCCGCCCAGGCCGGATGCACCCGCCGGATCACATCGTCCAGTGGCGTACCGACCGGCAGCCCCAGCATCTCGTAACCCGCGCGGTTGAAATAGAACACCCGCCCCTGCGGATCGGCCATGCTGACGATGTCCGAAGTGGTCTCGAGCACCGACACCAGCCGGTCCCGCTCGCGCTGCGCCAGCACCAGATCGGTCTCGTCCAGCACCATGCCGACGCTGCGCACCGGCCGGCCGCCTTCGAACTCGAACTCGCCCTTGACGTACAGGTGCTTGATCCGGCCGTCGGCCATGCGCAAGCGGTAGCGGATGTCGTAGGGCTGCCCGGCCTTCAGGCATTCGCCGTACTCGTGACCCACGCGCGCCACATCCTCCGGGTGCAGCAGGCCGAGGATGTAATCCAGCGTCAGCGGTGGCCCGTCCGGATTGGTCTCGTGGATCTCATGGGTCTGTGGTGACCAGCTGAACAAGCCGCTCACCAGATCCTGAGTCCAGCTGCCCATGCGGCCGATCTGCTGTGATTTCAGAAGCAACTGCTGACTGCGCTGCAGGGCCGCTGCGGCCGCTTCGCGTTCCGTCACGTCCTGGATGGTGGCAAACAGCTGGCGCACGCGGCCGTCGGCATGGCGCAGTGCCCGCACATCGATCTCCGCGTGCACGACACGCCCGTCCTTGCGCACAAAGCGCTTGCTCAGCCGGTAGCCGTCGCGCTGTCCCGCCAGCAGTTCGTCGAACAGGGCCACATTGCGTTCGAGGTCGCCGGGCGGTGTCATCTCGGCCCAGGTCATGCGCAACAGCTCATCGCGGCTGTAGCCGAGGATCTCGCAGAGCCGGTCGTTCACCTGAAGCCAGCGCTTGTCGGCCGGCGACGAGATCGCCATGCCCAGGAAAGGCAGCTCGTAGAACATGCGCAGCTGTTCGGCCTGCTCGCGCTGCGCCTGCTCCGCGTCCCGCTGTGCGGTGATGTCCAGCAACACGCCGCTGATGCCCTGCACGCCGCCCTGTGCATCGCGGGTCAGGCTGGTGCGGTCATCCACCCAGGCCCAGCCGCCGTCGGCTCGGCGGATGCGGTACTCCTGCCGGTAGGCGTCGGGGCCGGAAGCGAAATACTGTTCAACCTCCCGGTTGATCCGTTGCACATCGTCGGGATGGATCAGGTCGATGTACTGCAGCTTGCCGTCCAGCAGATCGGCGGGCTGGTAGCCCCAGAGACCCACCGATTCGCTGACAAAGATCACCGGCCAGCCGGGTCGGTTGAGCCATTCGATGACCACCAGCGGCGATCGGTTGACCAGGGCGTGCAGGTGGCGCAGTCGGCCCTGGTCTTGCTGCAGTTGCTCGGCCATGCGGTCGGCCGCCGCGCCGATGTGGGCCAGCTCGTCCCGCCCTTGCAGGCCGCTGCGCACCGTCAGGTCCCCCGCGCCGATGCTCCCCAGCGTTTGCGACAGCAGTCGTGCGCGACGGAACCACAGCCCGTGCAGCATCAGCGCCAGAACCGACACCGCCCCCAGCACCAGCAACGCCTCGTAGGCCACCTCGCGCTGGACGGCCACGCGGCGCAGGGCCAGCGAACGCGAGAGGTCCTGCCACACCAGCAGCCGGTACCCGTCTTGCAGCGGCACAGCGGCGGACAGCGCGCTGCCGCCGGCCACGGGCACCACCTCCAGCGCCCGCGGCGGCGGGGTCGACTGCCAATGCCCCAGGCTCTCCTGCAGCCCACGCGCCTGCACCACCACATCAAAACCGCGCCCCAGATCCTGCCGCGTCAGTGACGCCTGGACCCGCCCCTGCCCGTCCAGCAACAACGCCTGCTCCACGCCATCGTGCAGGGCCATGGAGCTGACCAGGCGTCGCACCACCAGAAGGTCCTCGGTGCCCAGGCGGTTGTCGAGCCGGGCCTGGTCGACGCTCAGCCGTTCACGCAGGCGCGAGGTTTCGCGCTCCGCCACGTCTTGCGCAATCTCACCCATCTGGTGGGCGTAGCGCAAGCCGATGACCAGCAAGGCAAACGCGAACAGCAGCAGCGGCACCATCCGCCGCCCCGACATGCTCAACCACCAGGCGGAGAACCTCATGTCCCGCCCCCCTGGCTGGACTGCAGCTGCAGGGCAGGATCCGGAGCCAGCAACCGCCCCCAGTCGGGGGAGTCTTGGATCAGCCCCATCATCTGCAGCGTCAGGGCCAGACGATCGGATGCCTGGCCCAGCGCGGGCGGCCGCCCCGACAGCAGCGCCAGCGACTGCGCCGGACTGAAAAAGCGCAAGCCCTTGAGCGTGGCCAGATAGGCCTGTGGATCGAGATCCACGCCGGAAGCGAGCAGCGGTGCGCTCAGGTCGGGCTCCAGCTGCACCGCCCGCAAACCACGCTGCCAGCCCGACAGCAGGGCCTGCACCTGCACCGGCCGCTCGTTCAGGGCCTGGGCATGGACCACCAGCACGTCCACGATGTCGCCAGGTGTCTGCCGGCTGTCGAACACCGCCTCGTAGCCCTGAGCCCGCATCGCACTGGCCAGCGGTTCGTAGCTGACCGACACGTCGACCCGGCCCTCCTGCAGCAGCCCCTGGTGCAGCGAAGCGTCGACGTTCATGACCTGAACGTCGGCTTTCTGCAGCCGGGCGGCCTGCAGCAGGCGCTGCAACATGAGTGCGCCGACTGTGGTGGCCTCCGCCGCGATACGGCGCCCCCTGAGTCCGGCCAGCCCCCCCAGACCGGGACGCGCCATCACCACATCGCCGCCAGCCGATTCGCTGAGCACCGCGACGACACGCGGCTCGAACCCTTCATCGGCCAGCCGCAAGGCCTCGTCCAGCGTGAGGGCGGCGGCATCGAGCAGGCGGTTGCGAAAGTGGCGCAGCGTCTCCGAACTGGACGGCAGCTCGATCACCTTGACCGCCTGCGTATCGATCAGACCGCGCTCGCGGGCCAGGATCAGCGGGTCGTAGCCGACCCAGGCATTGAGCCCGAGCTTGAGCGGCGCCGGTGGCACCGGCTGGCAACCGCCCAGAAACGGCAGCGCCGCGGCCCCCAGAAAGGACAGGCCGCCCATGCGCAACCAGTTGCGCCGCGAGCGCCCGATGCCGGCAGCATCAGCCCGTTTCGCCGTGCGATGCGCGTCGTCCTGGCCAGGAAGGGGGGGCATGACAGAACACCTGATGACGGTGAGGGTGTTTCATTCTGTCACCAATACCCTTCCCGCCGCCCGGGAGGGGGTCCGCCGGGCGCTTATTCCACGGTCACGCTCTTGGCCAGGTTGCGCGGCTTGTCCACATCGGTGCCCTTGGCCAGGGCCGTGTGGTATGCCAGCAACTGCAGCGGCACCACATGCAGGATGGGCGAGAGCGCGCCGTAGTGCTCGGGCATGCGGATCACATTGACGCCCTCGCCACTGGCGATGCGGGTGTCGGCATCCGCGAGCACATAGAGCACCCCACCGCGCGCGCGCACCTCCTGCATGTTGCTCTTGAGCTTTTCCAGCAGCGCGTCGTTCGGCGCCACCGTAACCACCGGCATGGCGCTGGTCACCAGGGCCAGCGGGCCGTGCTTGAGCTCGCCGGCCGGGTAGGCCTCCGCATGGATATAGCTGATCTCCTTGAGCTTGAGCGCACCTTCGAGCGCGATCGGGTAGTGCAGGCCACGCCCCAGGAACAGGGCGTTGTCCATACGCGCGAAGTCCTCGGCCCAGCTGATGACCTGGGGTTCGAGCGCCAGCACCGCCTGCAAGGCCACCGGCAGGTGGCGCATTTCCCTGAGGTACTGCGCCTCCTCCTCATCGGTCAGGCGTCCGCGCACCTGGGCCAGCGCCAGCGTCAGCAGGAACAGCCCCGCCAGTTGCGTGGTGAAGGCCTTGGTGGAGGCCACGCCGATTTCCACGCCGGCACGGGTGATGTAGGCGAGCTTGCATTCGCGCACCATGGCACTGGTGCTCACGTTGCAGATGGTCAGCGTGTGCGGCATGCCCAGGCCCTGCGCATGGCGCAGCGCGGCCAGCGTGTCGGCGGTCTCGCCGCTCTGGCTGATGGTGACGATCAGCGTCTTCGGATCGGGCACGCTGGTGCGGTAGCGGTACTCGCTGGCCACCTCCACCTGGGTCGGGATGCCGGCGATTTCTTCCAGCCAGTACTTGGCCGCGCAACCGCTGTAGTAGCTGGTGCCACAGGCCAGGATGAGCACGCGGTCGATCTGCTTGAAGATGCCGTAAGCGCCATCGCCGAACAGTTCGGGCGTGATGCCCTCGACGCCTTCGAGCGTGTCGCCGATGGCGCGGGGTTGCTCGAAGATCTCCTTCTGCATGTAGTGGCGGTACGGACCGAGTTCGGCGGCTCCGCTGTGCGCGTGCACGGTCTTCACAGGGCGCTGCGCCGGCTCGTAGGCACGGCCCTGGCCGTCGGCCACCCAGTAGCGACCCAGTTGCAGGTCCACCAGGTCGCCCTCTTCCAGGTAGACGATCTGATCGGTCACGCCGGCCAGGGCCATGGCGTCACTGGCCAGGAAGTGTTCCTTGCCACCGTCGCCCACGCCCAGCACCAGCGGCGAGCCGGCGCGCGCGCCGACCACGCGGTGCGGCTCGTCCTTGTGGAACACGGCCAGCGCGTAGGCGCCGTGCAGCGGGCCGACGGCCGCCTGCAGGGCCGCAAAGATGTCGCCCTCGTAGAGCGAATCGACCAGGTGGGCGATCACCTCGGTATCGGTCTGGCTTTCGAACACGTAGCCCCTGGCCTGCAAGGCGGCACGCAGTTCGTCGTGGTTTTCGATGATGCCGTTGTGCACCAGCGCCACCCGTCCGGCCGCGCCGTTGGTGGAGCTGTTCCCCGGGCCGTGGCTGAAATGGGGGTGCGCGTTGTGCACCGCCGGCGCGCCATGGGTGGCCCAGCGGGTGTGGGCGATGCCGGTGCCGCTGCCAATCGACTCGGTTTTCACCTGGTCGGCCAGTTCGGCCACCCGCGCGGTGCTGCGCGCGCGCTGGAGGCCACCCTGGTGCACCGCCACACCGCAGGAGTCATAGCCGCGGTATTCCAACCGCTGCAGTCCCTGAACCAGAACCGGCACGATGTCGCGCCCCGAAACCCCCGCCACGATGCCGCACATGGTGTCGCCTTTCAAAAAAACGGTGCGCCATGCTAGTGCGACTCACATGAAATGAATCGTCACATTTATCTAACTGAAGAACATATTGTTCACATGCGGTGCTTCATGAACTAATATTTCACAATGAGCACAGACATAACCGATTTCTCTCTCGATGAAGCCGATCTGCGACTGCTGGCCCTGTTGCAGCAAGATGCCTCCCTGAACAACCAACAGCGGGCGGAACGCGTCCACGTGTCCCCGCCCACCAGCCTGCGCCGGGTCAAACGGCTGCGCGAAGTCGGCCTGATCGAGCGCGAAGTGGCCCTGCTCAACCCCGACCGGCTGGCCCGGTTCACCGGGCATGGCCTGACGGCCCTGCTGGAGATCACGCTGGAACGCCAGGCCAGTGAGTTCCTGGATGCTTTTGAAACACGAGCGGTGGCCGAGCCGTGCGTGCAGCAGTGCTACCGCGTGAGCCCGGGTCCCGACTTCATGCTCATCGTGCACACCACCGACATGCCGGCCTACCGTGCGCTGGCGCAGCGCCTGTTCACCAGCGACGCCAACGTGCGCAACGTCAAGGCCTTTTTCAGCGTCAAACGCGCCAAGTTCGATCCCAGTCTGCCCTTGCCGGAAGTTGCCGCAGGTAGTAACAAAGGGTTATAGAAACGAAAAAGTACTGGCGGCTTCATAGAATCATCCGCTTCATAAGACTGGCCTCGAGCCGCTGAATTGGAGGATGGAATGTTGCCCCTGTGGATCACGCTTTCGGTCGCAGCCGCGCTGGCGATGGCCGGCTTCATCGTGTACCGTCGTTTCTTCTCGCGCCAGACCAGCGGCCGCGATGACCGCTACACACCCGAGCGCATCCTCACCCCCGAGCAGGTCGCCATGCTGGAGTACCTGCGCGACACCTTCCCCCATCAGGTGGTGCTGCCCAACATGCAACTGGTGGACCTGCTGTCCATCCGCCGCTCGAACAACCACCACCGGGCCAAAGAACGCCTGAAGCAACACAAGGTGGACTTCGTGGTTTGCGGCGACGACGGCCGGCCGCAGTTTGCTTTCGACATCGAACAGTTCCACCTGAGCAACGCCAAGGCCAAGGCGCATCAGGTCAAACTCAAGAACCGCATCCTCAAGACAGCGGGTGTGCGCTTCCTGTTTCTCAAGAACGGCATCCACCGCATGCCCTCGCCGGCCGACTTCCGTGCCCAGCTCAACCTGGCGGCGCTGCCCCAGCCCAAACCCAAGGACGAAGCGCAGACGGAAAGCGTGCGCCAGCAACTGGAATCCAAGCTGTCGCAATTCGACCAGCTCTACACCCAGTCGGACTACCGCGACTCCGAGGTCATGGGCATGAGCAGCCTCATGAGCCTGGAAGACGAAGACAGCGATCGCCTGGCCCGCCAGCGCATGTCCTTCTCCCGGGCACGCGCGCACTGATCGCCGGCCGCGACCGGCGGCCGTTCAGTCCCGCTTCTTCGCCGGTCGCTGCCAGCCGGCAATGCTGATCTGCTTGCCGCGCGCCACGCTCAAGGCGCCGGGTTCGGTGCTCTTGGTGATGGTCGAACCACCACCGATGGTGCCGCCGGCTCCGATGGTCACCGGCGCCACCAGCACGCAGTTGCTGCCCACGTGCACGTCGGCTTCGATGACGGTGCGGTGCTTGTTGGCCCCGTCGTAGTTGGCGGTGATGCTGCCGGCGCCGTAGTTCACCCGCTCGCCCACGGTGGCGTCGCCCAGGTAGGCCAGGTGGTTGGCCTTGGCGCCCGCGGCCAGGGTGGAGTTCTTCACTTCGACGAAGTTGCCGATGTGCACCTCGGCCCCCAGTTGTGCACCCGGGCGCAGGCGTGCGAAGGGGCCGATCAGCGCGCCCGCGCCCACGCTCACGCCGAGCTTTTCGCCGTCGATGTGGGTGAAGGGGTGGATCACCGCGCCATCATCGATGCGGGCGTTGGCGATCACGCAGTTCGCGCCGATGCGCACGCCGGCACCGAGTTCGACACGGCCTTCGAACACGCAGTTGACGTCGATCTCCACGTCCTGTCCGCAGACCAGTTCGCCACGCAGATCGAAGCGGGCCGGATCGGCCAGGCGCACCCCCTGCTCCATGAAGGTCTCGGCCTGGCGGCGCTGGTGGGCCCGCTCCAGCTCGGCCAGCTGCAGCGGGCTGTTGACGCCCGCCACCTGCACCGCGTCGCCGATGCGGTGGGCCTTGACGGTCTGGCCGTCCGCCACGGCGAACTTCACCACGTCGGTCAGGTAGTACTCGTTCTGCGCGTTGCGGTTGTCCAGCCGCGCCAGCCAGCCGCGCAACAGGCGGGTCGGCACGGCCATGATGCCGCTGTAGATCTCGGTGATGGCCTTCTGCGCTTCGCTCGCGTCCTTCTGTTCCACGATGGCCTGCACCGCGCCGTCGGTGTTGCGCACGATGCGGCCGTAGCCGGTGGGGTTGTCCATCTGCAGCGTGAGCAGGGCCAAGTGCTGGCCGCCGCACAGGTCCAGCAGGGCCTGCAGGGTGTCGGCGCGGGTCAGCGGCACGTCGCCCGACAGCACCAGCGTCACGCCGTCATCGGGCAGCACCGGCACCGCCTGCTGCACCGCGTGGCCGGTGCCCAGTTGGGGCTCCTGCCGCACGTAGCGCAGCGCGGTCGCGCCGCCGGCCGGCGCGCTCAAGCCGGCCTCCACCTGGTCGGCGCCGTGGCCGGTGATGACCACCACCGAACGCGCCGATAACCGTGCCGCGGTGTCGATCACGTGCTGGGCCAGTGCACGCCCGCCCAGGCGGTGCAACACTTTGGGCCGCAGACTCTTCATGCGCGTGCCCTTGCCGGCCGCCATCACCACCACATCCACCGGGAACGACATGCACACCTCTTTCAGGGCGCCCATGCACCCCGTGTTTCGAATGGCGCAAATTATCGCCGCCCGCCTCGCTCGCCCACTCGCGGTGGCCGGTCTCTGCCTGGTGCTGGCCGCCTGCAGCGCGCTGCAGCTGGGCTACAACCAGGCGCCGTCGCTGGTGTATTGGTGGATCGACGGCTATGCCGATCTCAACGAGGCGCAGAGCACGCGCCTGCGACAGGACATCGACCGCTACCTGGCCTGGCACCGGCGCGACGAGCTGCCGGGCTATGCCGAGCGGCTGCGGCAGTGGCGAACGCTCGCGGCGCAGGACCTGACGGGTGAACAGGTGTGTGCCCAGGCCGACGCGCTGCGGCAGGCCACCAGCCGCCTCATGGAACGCGGCGCCGACCCCCTGGCGCGGCTGGCCCTCAGCCTGTCACCCGCCCAGCTCGACCATCTGGAGCGCCACCAGGCCAAGAGCAACGAGGGGTTTGAAAAAGACTTCCTGCGTGGCAGCGCTGCGCAGCGGCTGGAGAACCGGCTGGAGCGCACGCTGGACCGCTACGAGACCCTGTACGGCCCCTTGAGTGCTGCCCAGCAGGCCCGCGTGCGCCAGAGCCTGGCGTCTTCGCCGTTCGACCCCGCCCGCACCCTGGCCAGCCGCCGGGAACGGCAGGCCGAGCTGTTGACCCTGATCCGCCAGTGGCAGGCCGGGCCGGCGCGGTCTGCAGCGGACGGCGCCGCACCGCGCGAGGTGAGCGCTGCCTTGCAGGGCTGGCTCCAGCGCGGCCTGTTCCCGTCGCCGGCCGCCCCCACCGAAGCCGCCGCCTGGGTCCGGCACGGCTGCCAGGGTTTCGCCGATCTGCACAACAGCACCAGCGCCGCCCAGCGCCGCCACGCCCAGCAGGTGCTGCAGGGCTACGAGGACGACCTGCGCGCGCTCAGCACCGCGCACTGATCAGCGCATCCAGACCCACACCACCGCCAGCGACAGCAGGGTCACCGGCAGCCCGGTGACCGCATGGCGCTTCCAGTCCAGCGACACGCCTTCCTTGGCGGCCAGGTCGGCCACGATCAGGTTGGCAATCGACCCCACCAGCAGCAGGTTGCCAGCGAAGGTGCTCACCAGCGCGAGCAGCACCCCGGCCGACTGCGGATCGCTGCCGAGGTGCGGCAGCAGCAACATGACGGCCGGCACGTTGGACACCAGGTTGGACAGCAGCACGCCGATCACCGTCAGCGGGCCCGGCTCGTGCAGCAGCACGCCCTGCGTGGCCAGCCAGGCGACCGCCTCGCCGGCCAGCCCGGTCTGCCCGAACGCGTGGTTGACCACGAACAGGCCGATGAACAGCAGCAGCAGCTGCCAGTCGACAAAGCCCATCACGTCGGCCGAATGGAAGCGGCGCGAGAGCAGCAGCACCGCCGCGCCGACCAGGGCCGCCACGTCGCGGTCCCAGTCGGTCAGCAGGAACACGGCCATCAGCGACAGCGCCACGGTCAGGCCCTTGGCGGTCTGCCAGCGGTCGAAGGCGGGCTCCTCGCTGGCGTCCACCCGCACGCCCACCGGCCGGCGCAGTTCGGGCGCGCCGGAACGGGCCCCAGGCCCGAAGGCCAGCCAGGCCCAGAGCAGCACGAGACTGATGACCACCGGCGCCGCGGCGGCGCGCAGGTAGTCGCCGAAATGCAGTTGCAGCACCGAGCCGATCAGCATGTTCTGCGGGTTGCCGATCAGCGTGGCGGCCGAGCCGATGTTGGCCGCGCAGGCCAGCCCGATCAGGAACGGGACGGGGTTGAGCCCGCGCTGCAGGCACAGACGGGCCACCACCGGCGTCATGGCCAGGCAGATGATGTCGTTGGAAAAGATGGCCGAGAGCCCGCCCGACACCGCGATCAGCGCCGCCAGCAGGCCGGCGCGCGAGAGCGGCAGCGCCCCCACGCGGCGCGTGACCTCGGTGTAGAAGCCGCCCAGCCGCATCTGAGCCGACACCACCATGAAGGCGAACAGCAGCACGATGGTGGGCAGGTCCACCGCCTGCGCCGCATCTTCGAGCGGCATGCCGGTGAAGGCGATCACCGCGATGGCGCCCAGCAGGGCGACACCGGAACGGTCGAGTTTCAGGCGCGGCAGGCCGCCCAGGAACATGCCCAGGTAGACCGTGGCGAAAACGGCGACCACGGCCCAGTCGGCGGAAGGGTGCAGGACAGGCGACATCGGTGGATCGGGTTGAGACGCCGGATCGTATCCGCCCGCCCATGAAAAAGCCGCCCGAAGGCGGCCCGACTGGATGGACTGAATGGAGGTCAGTTCTGGAGAGCGGCCCACATTTCCTTGTCGCGCTCGGCCGTCCAGATGCGCGGGTTCTTGATGCCGCTGGCTTCGTCGTAGGCACGGGTCACGTCGAAGGGCAGGCAGTGCTCGTAGATGAACACGTGGCCAAAGACCGGGTCCATGCTCTTGCGGGTGTGGGCCATGGCGGCCTTGAGGTCCATCTTCCCGGCGACCGCTTCCTTGCCGGCCTGGAACAGCGTGGTCACCCAGCGTTTCGTGTAGTCCAGCGCCTTGTTGACATTGGCATTGCCCTTCATGGCCTCGCCGCGGCCGGGCACGATGAACTCGGCGTTCAGTGCGCGCAGCGCCTCCAGCGTGGCGGGCCACTCTTCCAGCTGCGCGTCGCCGGTGTAGACGCCGGCCTCGTACTCGACCAGGTCGCCGCTGAACAGCACCTTTTCTTCCTCGACCCAGGCGATGGTGTCGCCGCGTGTGTGGCCGGGGCCCGGGCTCCAGATCTGCACCACCACACCGCCGAGGTTGATGGACAGCTTGCCGGGCACCTCGCCCTTCGTGGAGTCGCCACCACCGATGACCATGCTCGGCCAGGTCAGGCCGGGAACGGAGTCCGCACCGCGGAACAGGCGCGGGAAACGCTCCATCTCGCTCTTCATGTCCTGCGCGCCACGCTCCTGGATCAGCTCCAGCGTGCCCTGGCTGGCGATGATCTCGGTCGCACCTTCGGCAAAGTAGGCGCTGGCGCCCAGCACGCGCACCGCGTGGTAATGCGTGAGCAGCACGTACTTGATGGGTTTGTCGGAGACTTTGCGGATTTGCTGGATCAGGTCCTGCGCCATGGCCGGCGTGGCGGTGGCGTCGCTGACCAGGATGAAGTCGTCGCCGATGATGACGCCCGAATTCGGGTCGCCTTCGGCGGTGTAGGCCCAGCAGTGCGCGCTGAGCTGTTCGAAGGTGATCTTCTTGTCCTGCAGGTCGGCCTGGGAAGCGAAGGCTTTGCTCATGGGGTCTCCGGTGATAGGGGCTCGGGAAGATCGGATTTTACTTAAACGAAATCAATTTCGGATAGTTGAATCTCGATTGCCCGCAGATGGCCAAGCCCGTAGCATGCCGCATGGCCACCCGACCGATCACCGATCCCTTTGTCCTGCACGCCTGCGAGCTGCTGTCCTGCCTGGGGCCGGTCAAGGCCACCCGCATGTTCGGCGGCTTCGGTTTGGCGGTGGATGGCATGAACGTGGCCATCATCGCTTGGGAGACGCTGTTCCTCAAGACCAACGCCGAGACCGCGCCACGTTTCCTGGCCGAAGGCGCACGGCCTTTCGAATACGAAGCCCGCGGCAGGACCATGAGCCTGCACTACCACACACCGCCCGACGAGGCGCTGGAATCGCCCGCGCTGATGGCGCCCTGGGCGCGGCTGGCGCTGGAGGCGGCCGTGGCCGCGCGCCAGCCCGCCACCCGGCGCAAGCCGCGCTAGGGCCTGTTCACGCTGTTTTTCCAAGTGCGAAAGAGTTGAAAACAGCGCCAATCTAGGCGCGCGACGACGGCCAGACTGGGTGTCTGGCCTAGGAGTGCAACAACGAGTGGCGCTGTTTTCAACCCTTTCCCTTCGGGTTGCGGCCAAAAAAGCCATGCGCGGCGTTGCGAAGCCTTGCCGGGGGGCGACCCCGGCTGCGTTTCGCGCCTTGCGCATGGCTTTTTTGATCCGCAACGCATCTTGGAAAAACAGCGTGAACAGGCCCTAGCCTCGGCTTGAGGCGATCTGGCCGCTCCAGCCGGCCAGACCCCGCACCAGACGGCCCAGCGCCTGCCCGCCGCAGACCACTGCGCGTTGCAGTTCGCGGGCGGGCACCAGCACCTCGCGGGCAAAGCGTTCACCGGCGCGCTCGCGCGGTGCCTCGGTCCAGTCGAAATGCACCGGCCGCTCGTCGCCGGGTTCGGCCAGGGGCTCCATGACCAGCCGGGCACCGGCCGGCACCCACAGCGTCTCGCCCGGCGAGAGGAAGCGGTCGCCCGACTCACGCCCGATGACCGGGTACGGCCCGCCCTGGGTGACCCAGACCCGGCCGCAATAGATGCGCAGCAGCGATGCGCGGCGCGGTTGCAGGCTCATGGCGTGGCCGGGATGCAGACGCCAGCTGCCGATGGCGGCACGGCGGGAGAGGGATGCGGTGTGGTGCGACATGGTGGACTCCTGGTGACAGCGGAATGGGGTGCATCTTCTGCCTCGCGCGCCTTCCGGTCCAATGAATTGGGGTTAAGCTTTTGATTCGGTTTGCGCATCAATGCCGGAGCCCCTGAACCATGACACTGCCCCCCGCCCATCCCCGCACCCGCCCCATCGGCGCCGGTCATCTGCGCGCTTTCGAGGCCGTGGCCCGGCACCTCAACTTCCGCGCCGCTGCCGAGGAGCTTTCCCTCACCCAAAGCGCGGTCAGCCGCCAGATCCAGGCGCTGGAAGACGAGGTTGGCAGCGCCCTCTTCCTGCGCCACACCCGGGCCGTGGAGCTGACCAGCGCGGGCACCATCCTGCTGCGCGCCACCGGCGTGGCGCTGGAACGGATTGATGCGGCTGTGCGACAGATCCGGCAGAGCGCCGGCCGCCGCAGCGTGGCCGTCACCACCTGGGCCTCGTTCGCCTCCATGTGGCTGATCCCGCGCCTGGAGGCGTTCCAGCGCGAACACCCGGACATCGACATCCGCATCGACGCCACCGACGCCGCCGTGGACCTGGCCACGGCCGACGTGGATCTGGCCCTGCGCTACGCGGCACCGGAGAACATTTCTCCGGGCGCCATCCGCCTGTTCGGCGAACAGCTCACGCCGGTGGTCAGCCCCTGGCTGCTGCGCGAACACAAACTGTCCAGACTCGACGACCTGGCCAAGATGACCCTGATCGAGGCCGGCGATGCGCACCGCACGCGCCACCTCGAATACCTGACCTGGCAGCGCTGGCTGGACCACTTTGCGCCCACACCCAACGGCAGCCCACGCGCGCGCACCAAGGCGCGTCTGACGCCGCAGCGCTGGCTGTACTTCAACTACGCCAGCCAGATCGTGCAGGCCGCGCTCACCGGCCAGGGCGTGGCCCTCGCACGCCTGCCGCTGGTGGCCGAGAGCCTGGCCAATGGCGACCTGGTCGAGCCGCTGCCGCAGATGCGGCTGGATTCCCCGCTGGTGTACTGGCTGGTGCTGGCGCCGCGCAGCGTGCAGCGACCGGAGGTCAAGGCCTTCTGTGACTGGCTGCAGCGCGAAGCCGAACGCACCCGGCAGGCCATCGGTGAAGTGCCCGACCCGGACACGGTGGATCATATGGATTGACCCCCCTGCGCCGCTGCGCGGCTTCCCCCCAGGGGGACCACGCTGGCGGCCCGGCAAAGCCGGTTCCGCGGCGTGTGCTGGAACAGGCACTGCCGCCGGCTACGTCTTTGGAGCCTTTTCCGCCATTTCAGCCGGGCACACTGCTGCGCCTTCCTTTTGCATCCATGAGCCACTCCGCCCATCACGCCGCCGGCAACCTGCGCAGCATCGTCAACATGGTGCTGGCGGTGATGTTTTTTTCGCTCATGGACGCGGTGCTCAAGACCCTGTCAAGCGACTACCCGCCGCTGCAGCTGGCCTGCCTGCGCGGGCTCACGGCCCTGCCCCTGGTGCTGGCCTGGATCCAGTGGCGCCGGGGATGGGGTCGCCTGCGCGGCCTGCGCTGGTCCCTGCACATCCTGCGCGGCCTGCTGGGCATTGCCATGCTCTCGCTGTTCACCCGGGGTGTGAGCGAGCTGCCGCTGTCGGCCACGTACACCATCTTCTTCATCGCCCCGTTGCTGATCACCATGCTGTCGGTGCCGGTGCTCAAGGAACGCGTGCCACACAGCCACTGGTGGGCCATCGGCATCGGCTTCACGGGCGTGCTGGTGGCCATCCGGCCCAGCGCCGGTGACCTGCAGGCCGGCTTCGCCAGTCCGGGTGGCCTGGCCATCCTGGCGGCAGCCCTGTGCTACGCGGTGGCCGCGGTGGCCGGCCGCCTGCTCAGCCGCAGCGACAGCGTGGAATCGCTGATCCTGACCATGATGGTTTTCATGAGCGTGGGGGGTGGCCTGCTGGCCCTGCCGAACTGGAAACCGGTGTCACTGGACCACGCCGGCCTGCTGCTGGCGCTGGCGGTCACCGGCTTCCTGGGGCAGCTGACCATCAACGAAGCCTTCCGCCATGGACAGGCGTCCGCCGTGGCCCCGTTCGAATACACCGCCCTGGCCTGGGGCGTGGGGCTGGACTGGCTGGTCTGGCAGACCCTGCCCGAAGCCCACACCTGGCTGGGCGCCGCCATCATCGTCGGCAGCGGTCTCTATCTGGTCAGCCGGGAAAAACGCATCAGCGAAGTGCACGCCAACGCTGAACACCCCTGATCAGCGCACCGGCCAGGCCACGCCGGTATCGGTCAAGATTGCGTCCAGCGGCACATCGTGCGGCTCGGCCTGGAGTTCCGGCACGTGGGCGAAGTCGTAGCCCAGACCCACTGTGAAGGGCTTGGGCCGCAGGCTGGCCAGGGTGCGGTCGTAGAAGCCGCCGCCGTAGCCCAGCCGGTACCCGCCCGGCCCGTAGCCCACGCAAGGCACGAAGATCAACGTGGGCTGCACCACCTCGGTGTCCTTGGGCTTGGGAATGCCGTAGGCGTCTTCCTCCATCGGGCAGCCCGGGTACCAGGTGTAGAAGGTCAGGGTCTTGTCCACCTTGTTGACCACCGGCAGACCGATGCGGCGCAGGCGGGCGGCGCCCTGGGCGTCCTCTTCCAGCCCGGCTTCCTGCCATCGGAACAGCGCCGGCAGCGGATCGAACTCGCCCTTGATGGGCCAGTACGCGCCGATCACCGTGTCGGGCCGGCTGATCAGCCAGACCCGCATCACGCGCTGCAACAGGTCGTTGCGCCAGGCCCGGTCGGCCAGGTTCTGACGCTTCTCGATGAGCTGCTTGCGCCATGCGGCCTTGGTTCCGCCGTCGGCGGCGGATGGAGGGGAACTCTGGCCGTCTTTGCTGTCCATAATCAAATGATGAAACGGATGATCTTCCAACGCGGGCTGCTGCCCATTATGGCCGCGCTGCTCACGCAGGGCGTGGCCTGGGCGCAACCGTCCGCCGACACCACCTTGCTCGACATGCGCGAGGCTTTCCGGCGCAACAACGCTGCAGCGCTCACGGCCCAGCTGCCCCAGGTGCAGGGCCATGTGCTGGAACCACTGGCGCGCTACTGGGAAGCCAAGGCCCGGCTGGAGACCGCCAGCCCGGCCGAACTGCGCGAGGCCATGGGCCGCATGGCCGGCACCTACTGGGAAGACCGGCTGCGCAACGACTGGCTGCTGCTGCTCGGGCAACGGCGCGACTGGGCCACTTTTGCCCAGGAACTGCCGCGCTTTCGCATGAACGACGACCGCCAGGTGCAGTGCTACGCGCTGATGCTGGACGCCGTGGACAAGCGCACCCCGGCCGACGCCGTGGCGCGGCAGGTGGCCGACCTCTGGCAGGCGCAGCGCGATGCCGAGGACGGCTGCGCCACCGCAGCCAAGGCGCTGTTCGACAGCGGGCACCTGGAGGCCGACCGGGTCTGGCGGCGCGCCCGTCTGGCCATGGAAACCGGCCGCACGCGCGCGGTCACGCAGGCCGTTGCCATCGTCGATGCCGACGCGGTGCCCATCGCCCAGGCCATCGCCGCCAACCCGGCGCGTTACCTCGACGACAAGATCACCGCCATCCGCCCGCGCACCAAGGAACTGGTGACCCTGGCCATCATCCGGCTGGCCGACAACGACCCCGACGCCGCGGCCCGCGAGATGGACCACACGCGCTGGAAGGCCCAGCTGACACAGGAAGAGCGCAGCTGGCTCTGGGGCGTGATCGGCAAACGCGCGGCGCAGAAGCTGCAGGACAACGCGCTGACGTATTTCGCCAACGGTCAGGACCGCTTCATGCACGCCGACCACCTGGCCTGGAAGGCACGGGCCGGCCTGCGGGCTGGCGCCTGGGGCCATGTGCGCGACGCCATCGCCGCGATGGACGAAGCCCAGCGCAATGAACCGGCCTGGGTCTACTGGCGCGCCCGCGCCCAGCTGGCGCTCAAGGTGCCCGACCCCATCGCTGCACTGGCCCAGGCCCGCGCGCTGTACGAATCGATCGCTTCGCCGCGCGGCTTCTACGAGCAGCTGGCGATGGAAGAACTGGGCCGAGCGGTCAGTACCCCGCCCGCCCCGCCCCCGCTGACCGCCGCAGAAATGGAAGCGGCGCGCAGCAACCCCGGCCTGCAGCGCGCCCTGGCCGCCATCGCCCTGGGCCTGCGCAGCGAAGGCGTGCGCGAGTGGAACTACACCACCAACCTGCACACACCCGGCGGCCTGGGTGAACGCGAACTGCTGGCCGCCGCGTCACTGGCCTGCGCACAGCAGGTGTGGGACCGCTGCATCAACAGCAGCGAACGCACCCGGCTCCAGCAGGACTTCAGCCAGCGCTTTCCCATGCCGCACCAGAGCACCGTCGTGCAGCGCGCCAGCGCCATCGGTCTCGACCCCGCCTATGTCTATGGCCTGATCCGGCAGGAAAGCCGCTTCGTCACCGACGCGCGCTCGGGCGTGGGCGCCTCGGGCCTGATGCAGGTGATGCCGGCCACCGCACGCTGGACGGCGCGCAAGATCGGCATGACCGACTTCCAGCCGCACCGCATC
Organism: uncultured Hydrogenophaga sp.; assembly: GCA_964550405.1. Taxonomy (GTDB): domain Bacteria; phylum Pseudomonadota; class Gammaproteobacteria; order Burkholderiales; family Burkholderiaceae_C; genus Hydrogenophaga. The sequence goes on from CAZJZD010000005.1 coordinate 90,296, forward strand.
AGCGAGCGCGACACGAACATCACCATCGGCACCGCTTACCTCAAATTCGCGCTCGACGACTTCGAAGGCTCGCTGCCGCTGGCGGCCGCTGCTTACAACGCTGGTCCCAACCGCGCGCGTGCCTGGCGCAATGGCCCCGTGCTCCCTGCTGAAATCTGGGCCGAGAACATCCCGTTCGAGGAAACGCGCGACTATGTGAAAAAGGTGCTGGCCAACACCACCAGCTACGCCGCGGTCCTGACCGGGCAACCGCAGTCCCTGCGGGCCCGGCTGGGCACGGTGGGCCCGCGGTCCAGCCCGGCACCGGTCAACAACGAACTCCCCTGATCCCACAAGGAGACACCCCGTGCGCAAGGTCCTGATCCTGGGCGGCACCGGTTTTGTCGGTCGCCACGTCTGCGAGAAGCTGCAGCGCGCCGGCTGGCAGATGACCGTACCCACCCGACGCGCCGTGAATGCCGCCGCGGTGCAGCACCTGCCGCGGCTGACAGTGATCGAGGCCGACGTGCACGATCCGCAGCAGCTGGAACAGCTGCTGCCCGGGCACGACGCCGTGGTGAACCTGGTGGCCATCCTGCACGGCAGCGAAGCGGCGTTCGAGCGCACCCACGTCGAACTGCCGCGCAAGATCGCAGCGGCCTGCCGGGCCAGCGGCGTGCGCCGTCTGGTGCACGTGAGCGCCCTGGGGGTGTCGGAAGACGGTCCCGCGATGTACCAGCGCAGCAAGGCCCGTGGCGAGGCGTTGCTGCGCGCCGCCGGACTGGACCTGACGGTGCTGCGGCCCAGTGTCATCTTCGGCGCCGGCGACCGCTTCCTCAACCTGTTTGCACAGCTGCAGGCGGTGTTCCCGCTCATGCCGCTGGCCGGTGCGCAGGCGCGCTTCCAGCCGGTGTGGGTGGAAGACGTGGCCGAGGCCGTGGTGCGCTGCCTGGCCGACCCCGCGACCATCGGCCAGACCTTCGACTGCGCCGGCCCCGATGTGCTGACCCTGGCCGATCTGGTGCGGCTGGCGGGCCGGCACGGCAGCCGGGAACGACCGGTCATCCCGCTGCCCATGGCCATCGGCCGGCTGCAGGCGCTGATGATGGAACTGGCCCCGGGCGAGCCGCTGATGAGCCGCGACAACCTGGACGCCATGCGGGTGGACAACGTGGCCACCGGACAGCACCCCGGTCTGGCGGCGCTGGGCCTGCAGCCGGCCTCGGTGCGGGCGGTGGCCCCCGGCTACCTGGGGCTGCGCGGGCCATGCAGCGATCTGCTCAAGGTCCGTGCCGGGCAGCCACGCTGAGCCGATCCGTCGCGGGCAAAAGAAAACCACCGGACCTTGCGGCCCGGTGGTCGAAGGAGACCAGGTCTCAGATGAACCGTTGCGGAGCGCAGGGGCCGGTGGTCAGAACTCGCCCTTGGAGGCACGCTCCATCATCTGCCAGATGGTTTCGCGCACGGCCCAGGCTTCTTCCTTCAGGGGCGACGGGAGCTTGCGCCCCATCTTGACCATCATGTCCATGTTCAGGGTGTAGAGCCAGAGGCTGCCGTCGTCGTGTTCGACCACGCTGATGCGGCAGGGCAGGTAGGCGGCCATGTGGGGGCTGAAGTCCACCATGCGGCGCGCGGTGGCCGGGCTGCAATACGAATACACCGTCAGCAGTTTCTCCTTCTTGCCCGAACGCGCTTCGAGCTCCTTGGACAGTGGCAGCACACCGACATCGCGCATGTTGCGCTCCACGGCGACGAGCTTGAGGATTTCCTCGATGTCCTTGGCCGATACGCCGTCCTTGACCTTGCGTTCCCAGGTGGTCGCCACGGCGATGTCGCCATTGCCGTCGACCCAGCGGTCCCACATGCGACCGGCCTCGCCCGCCGCGCCGTCTTCGAGCTTGCCGATGGTGGAAATGGTGCCGCAGCCGGTGGTGGCGAGCAGGGCCACGGTCATGGCCAGGGCCAGGGAGATGCGTTTGCCGATGTGCATGGGAACTCCTCGTCTTTGGTGTCTTGATGGGTTTGCGGCCGCTTGACGGAAATCAAGCCGGCTGCTCAGGTGCCACCTTATCCGCGATGACCAACGCGAGCATCGGTTATTACCCTAGGGGGTAGGGTACCAAGAAGATCCCCGGAGAAAGTGATGGGTCACAGCACCCGCAGACGACCGGATCTTTGGCAAACTGGCAACACCTGTCACAACGGAAACCGCCATGTCAGCCACCAAAGCCCGCCCTGCCACGCCCGCCAGCCGCACCAACGCATCGGGCTACCGTTCCGAGCACCAGCGCGACGTCATCAACCGGCTCAAGCGCATCGAAGGCCAGGTGCGCGGCCTGATCGACATGGTCGAGAACGGCCGTTCCTGCGAGGACGTGGCGCAGCAGATGTCGGCTGCCCGCAAGGCCATGGACAAGGCTTTCTACCGCATGATGGCCTGCTCCGTCATGGAAGCGGTGACCGACAGCGAGGGCGACACCCTGCGCGAGGTCGAGCGCTCGGCACGCATCCTCGAAAAGTACGCCTGAGCCCGGCGCGCGAATCAATCTCGGGCCGATTGCGCATCAATCGGCCCGTGCCGAGGCCCTAGGATGGGCGCCTTCACACATCAGGAGGTTTCATGTCCCTGCAGCTGTACATCGGCAACAAAAACTACTCGTCCTGGTCGCTGCGCCCCTGGGTGCTGCTGACCCAGGCCGGCATCCCGTTCGAGGAAGTCATGGTCCGCTTCGACGCCTTCAGTGCCGATTCGGCCTTCAAGACCACCATCGGCCGCATCAACCCGGTGGGCAAGGTGCCGGCGCTGGTGGACGACGGTTTTGTCGTCTGGGACACGCTGGCGATCGCCGAGTACCTGGCCGAGCGCTTTCCCGACCAGCACCTCTGGCCGGCCGACGTGCAGGCCCGTGCCCGGGCGCGCAGCGTCTGCGCCGAAATGCACAGTGGCTTCAATGCGCTGCGCAACCACTGCCCGATGAACATTGAGGCCTCGCTGCCCGAGGTGGGCCGCATCATCTGGCGCGACCAGTCCGGTGTGCGGGCCGACATGGCGCGCATCGAGGCGATCTGGACCGGACTCCTGGAAGCCCATGGGGGCCCGATGCTGTTCGGCGACTTCAGCATCGCCGACGCCTACTTCGCGCCGGTCTGTTCGCGCATCCGCACCTACGCCCTGCCCGTCATCCCCGAAGTGGCGGCCTATGTGGACCGTGTGCACCAGCTGCCCGCCATGCAGGCCTGGATCGCTCAGGCACTCAAAGAGCACGACTTCGTCGCCTTTGACGAACCGTATCGCGCCGGCCCCTGAGTCCGCCGGCCTACACTCGCCGGATGGATATCTATCTGGTGGGTGGGGCGGTGCGCGACGCCCTGCTGGCGCGGGACCGGCAGACCGCCGCCCATTTCGATCGCGACTGGGTGGTGGTGGGCGCCACGCCCGAGGCCATGGCCGCGCAGGGCTTCCTGCCCGTGGGCAAGGATTTCCCCGTCTTCCTGCACCCGCGCACGCGTGAGGAATACGCCCTCGCACGCACCGAACGCAAGACCGCACCGGGCTACCACGGCTTCCATTTCCACACCGATCCGTCTGTCACGCTGGAAGACGACCTGGCACGGCGCGACCTGAGCATCAACGCCATGGCCGTCGCGCAGGCCGAGGCGGATGACCCCGCGAGCGCCCACATCATCGACCCCTACGGCGGCCGGCAGGATCTGGAACACCGCGTGCTGCGCCATGTGACCGCCGCGTTCGCCGAGGACCCGGTGCGCATCCTGCGGCTGGCGCGTTTCGCCGCCCGTTTCCCGGATTTTTCCGTGGCGCCGGAGACCCGGGCCCTGATGCTGCAGATGGTGCACGCCGGCGAGGTCGACCACCTGGTGCCTGAACGCGTCTGGCAGGAACTCGCGCGCGGGCTGATGGAGCAGCGGCCGAGCCGCATGTTCGAGGTGCTGCGCGACTGCGGCGCGCTGGCCCGACTGCTGCCCGAGGTCGACCGGCTGTGGGGCATTCCCCAGCGCGCCGACTACCACCCGGAAGTGGACACCGGCGTGCACCTGATGATGGTGCTGGACATGAGCGCGCGCCTGGGCGCGGCACTGCCGGTGCGCTTTGCCTGCCTGGGGCACGACCTGGGCAAGGGCAATACCCCCCCCGATGTGCTGCCCCGGCACATCGGTCACGAGGAACGCAGTGTCCGGCTGCTCAAGGGCGTGTGCGAACGCTGGCGGGTGCCGCGCGAATGCCGCGAACTGGCCGAGGTGGTGGCGCGCGAACACGGCAACATCCACCGCAGCGGCGACTTCAGCCCGGTGGCCGTGCTGCGCCTGCTCGAACGCTGCGACGCCATCCGCCGGCCCGACCGTTTTGTCGAAGTGCTGCTGGCCTGTGAATGCGATGCGCGCGGCCGCCTGGGTTTCGAAGAGCAGGCCTACCCGCAGCGCGACCGCCTGCTGACAGCGCTGGCCGCAGCCCGATCGGTGGATACCGAAACCACGGCCGCCCACATCACCCGCAGCCTGCCCGCCGATGCCAGCACCCAGGCACGTGTACAACTCGGCCCGCGCATCGCACAGGCCATCCACGAAGCGCGCGCTCACGCCGTGGCCGTCGCGCTGCGCTCCACACCCGCTTGAATGCTCCAACGGGTATCGGTATCCGGTTTGATGACCACCGTCAACCCGCAGCTTCCCTCCTCGCCATCCGATACCCATACCGGTAAGGTGTGGTTCCGCATCCGACGAGATGCGGAACACCCAACGACCCGAGGAGACAAACCCATGCACGCCCAGAAGACATCCGTCCCGACACCGGTCCGCACCGCCCTGGTGTCGGCACTGGCGGGACTTTTTGCCCTGCCCGCCGCCGCCACCAATGGCATGAACCTGGAGGCCTACGGCGCCAAGGCAGGGGGCATGGGTGGCGCCTCGTTCGCCTACGAAAACGGCAACTCGGCCATCATGAACAACCCGGCCACGCTGGGCCTGCGGCAGGACGGCGCCAACCTCGGCCTCGGGCTGACCTTGCTGATGCCGGATGTGAAGACGGTCACCCCCATGGGCTCGACGGCCGAATCCGACGGCGACCGCTACTGGATGCCGTCCATTTCCTACATCCGCAAGTCCGGCGCGTTCACCTACGGTGTCGGCATGCTGGCCCAGGGCGGCATGGGCACCGAATACGGCAGCGCCCTGTCCGGCAGTCCCACCATGCCCTTCCGTTCGGAAGTCGGCTTCGGTCGTCTGATGTTCCCGCTCGCGTTCAACGTGAATCCGAACCTCACCCTGGCGGCCCAGATCGACTACGTCTGGGCCAGCATGGATGTGCAGATGTCGCCGGACGGCAGCAACTACGTCAGCTTCAGCAACAACAACGACTTCACCGGTGCGGCCAAGGGCAACGGCTGGGCCTTCAAGCTCGGCGCCCACTACAGGCTCTCGGACGCTTTCTCAGTGGGCGCGACGTACCACAGCAAGACCGACATCAGCGACCTCGAGGGCAGCGGAACGCTCAACGGCAATCCCGCCGAGTTCAAGGTCATCGACTTCCAGTGGCCGGAGACCTACGGCGTGGGCCTGGCGTGGCAGGCCACCCCCGGGTTCATGCTCGCCGCCGACGTCAAGCACATCGGCTGGAAGGACAGCATGAAGGACTTCCGGCTGGCCGCCAACGTCATGGGCATGGGCTGGAACAACTTCCCGGCGCTGCCGCAGAACTGGAAAGACCAGACCGTCCTCATGATCGGCGGCCAGTACATGCTGCAACCGGGCCTGGCCCTGCGCGTGGGCTACAACCATGCCAGCAACCCGGTGCCGGACAGCACGCTCAACCCGCTGTTCCCGGCCACCATCGAATCCCACTACACCTTCGGTATGGGCTGGGCCATCGGTGGTGGTCATTCGCTGGCCGGCTCGGTCGCGATCGCACCCAAGGTCACCCGCACCAACCCGAACATGTTCGGTCCGGGTGTGGCCGGCACCACCTCCCACAGCCAGACCACCCTGCGCGTGAACTACAACGTCGCGTTCTGATCACCGGTCTGCTCGGCCAGCCCCGGGAACGGCCAAGCCTCCCGGGGCTTTTTCGTGGGCGCGGCCCGGCCGCTGCGGCCGGATAATCCGCCCATGGCCCATCTGCTGCTTGTTGAAGACGACGAACTTCTGCGCGACGGCCTGTGCGCGCAACTGACCCAGGCCGGACACCGCGTGACGACCGCCGAGGACGGGCAGGTCGCGCTCGAACAGCTGGCGGCCAACGCCTTCGAGGGGGTGGTGCTGGACCTGGGGCTGCCACGGGTCGACGGACTGACCGTGCTGCGCCGGCTGCGCCAGCAGACGCCCGTGCTGCCGGTGCTGATCCTCACCGCCCGCGACGGCATCGAAGACCGGGTCGAAGGCCTGAACGCCGGTGCCGACGACTACCTGACCAAACCCTTCAACCGCGACGAACTGCTGGCCCGACTGCAGGCCATGCTGCGCCGGGCCAGCCTGCCTGCGTTCGGACCAACCCCCGTGACCACGCCGGCCCACCACAGCGCCCTGCGGCTGGACCCCGAACTGCCGCGCGCCTGGCTGGGCGACGAGGTGATTGAACTGACCCAGCGCGAATGGGTGCTGCTGGACCTGCTGGTGCGCCAGAGTGGCCGCGTGGTCAGCCGCGAGGACGTGCTCGACGCCTGGCAGGCAGCGCCAGCCGAAGCCGGCGGCAGCACCTCCAATGCCCTGGAGGTGTACGTGCACCGCCTGCGCCGCAAGCTCGCCGGCTCGACGCTGAACATCCGCAACATCCGCGGCCTGGGCTACATGCTCGAGGTATGAGGCCCTCCCTTCGTCGCCAGCTGCTGATCTGGCTGTTGTTGCCGCAGCTGGTGCTGTGGGCCGTGGGCGGGCTGCTGGCCTACCGCATCGCGCTGACCTACGCCGAGAAGGCCATCGATCAGTCGCTCACCCAGTCGGTGCGGTCACTGGCGCGCCAGGTCAAGCCGGTCGGCTCCGGCCTGCTGGTGGACTTTCCGCGCGCCGCACAGGACGTGCTGGAAGCCGACCCGAACGACCGCGTGAGCTACATGGTTTCTTCGCCACCAGGCCAGTTCCTGCTCGGCAACCAGCGGCTGCCGCAACCGGCGCAGCCACCGTCGGCCGCCGGTGACCCCCTGCTCTACACCGCACCGCTGGACGGCAAACCCATGCGTTTCGTCGCGCTGGACCTGTCCTACGGCGACACCGGCACACCCCAGATCCTGCGGGTCCAGGTGGCCAAGGGCCTGGCCGTGCAGCAGCGCATCGCCGGTGAACTGGTGGCCGACATGCTGGTGCCGCTGCTGGCCCTGGGCCTGCTGCTGAGCCTGGCGGTGTACGGCGGCATCCAGCGTGGCCTGGTGCCCCTGACCCGCCTGACGGGCCAGTTGGAGAAGCGCTCGGTCAACGCGCTCACCCCCATCGCCGCCACCGAGGCCCCGGGCGAGGTGCAGGCCCTGGTCCAGGCCATCAATGGCCTGCTGGCCGAAGTGGCGCGCAGCGTGCAGCAGGAAAAACGTTTCCTCAACGACGCCGCCCACCAGTTGCGCACGCCGCTGGCGGGGCTGATCAGCCAGGTGGAGCTGGCGCAGCGCCAGACCGACGACCCCGCACTGGCGCAGCGCCTGGCCAAGGTGCACACCGGCGCCGAACGCAGCGCCCACCTGGTGCACCAGCTGCTGACGCTGGCGCGCAGCGAAAGCCAGGTGCGGCGCGCGCCGCTGGACCTGGCCGCCCTGGCGCGTGACGTGGCACGCGACTGGACCCCGCGCGCCCTGTCCGCCGGCATGGACCTGGGCTACGAGGGCGAGGAACACCTGCAGATCGACGGCGATGCGCTGCAGCTGCGCGAAGCGCTGAGCAACCTGATCGACAACGCCCTGCGCTACACGCCGCCCGGCACCCGCATCACCCTGCGCGTGGCGCGCGATGGCGACCGGGTGCAGCTGGCCGTGGAAGACAACGGACCCGGCCTGAACAACGACGAGCTGCAGCACGTCTTCCAGCGTTTCTGGCGTGGCAGCGCCCTGCCCGGTGGCTGCGGCCTGGGCCTGGCCATCGTGCAGGAAATCGCCCACCGGCACGGCGGCGAGGCCACCGTGTCCAGGCTCTCGCCACAGGGCCTGAAGATCGCGCTCAGGCTGGCCTGATGAAGGTCTTCAGGCCGCGCTGACGAACAGCGACGCCGGGTCCATGGCCGTGAGACGGGTACCGGCGCTGCGGTCGAACCAGTGGTTGTGGTGGCCGCTGACCGACATGCCCACCTGGTCACCCACCTTGACCCGCGTGCTCGCGGCCTCGCGCACCGAAATCAGCCCCACCGCCGTCTTGACCACCACGTAGGTGTCGGCGCCGGTCGGTTCCACCAGCACCACCTCGCCGCGCCAGGCCGCGTTGTCGGCCAGGTGCACGTGCTCGGGCCGCTGGCCCAGGGTGGCCTCGGCGGCGTCCGGGCAGGGAATGTCCAACGCGCCACCCTCGAACACGAAGCGGCCCTGTTCACCGCGGCGCTCGACGCGACCGTGAATGAAGTTCATGGTCGGCGAACCGATGAAGCCGCCGACGTAGGTGTTGGCCGGACGCCGGTAGATCTCTTCGGGCGTGCCGATCTGCTGGAGGATGCCGTCCTTCATCAGCGCGATGCGGCTGCCCAGGGTCATGGCCTCGATCTGGTCGTGCGTCACGTACACCGTGGTGATGCCGCTGTGCTGGTGCAGGCGCTTGATCTCGGCGCGCATTTCCACGCGCAGCTTGGCGTCCAGGTTGGACAGCGGCTCGTCGAACAGGAACAGCTGCGGGTCGCGCGCCAGAGCCCGGCCCATGGCCACGCGCTGGCGCTGGCCGCCCGAGAGCTGGGCCGGCCGGCGATCCAGCAGGTGGTCGATCTGCAGCAGGCTGGCGACCTCCCGGATGCGCTGGTCGCGCTGGTCCTTGGGCACCTTGCGCATCTCCAGCGCGAAGCCGATGTTGTCGGCCACCGTCATGGTCGGATAGAGCGCGTAGCTCTGGAACACCATGGCGATGTCGCGCTGGGCCGGCGGCATGCCGATCACGTTCTTGCCGCCCAGGTGCAGTTCCCCTTCGGTGGGTTCTTCCAGGCCGGCAATGATGTTCAGCAGCGTGGACTTGCCGCAGCCCGAGGGCCCGACCAGGATGAGGAACTCGCCCGGCGCGACGTCGATGTCGATGCGCTTGAGCACCTCGACCGCCTTGTCGCCCTTGCCGAACGCCTTGCGGATGCCCTTGATGTGGAGTGGAGAAGCCATGTGATTCAACCTTTGACGGCGCCGGCCGTCAGACCCTTGACGAAGTACTGGCCCGCGAGGACGTAGACCAGCATGGTGGGCAGGCCGGCGATGATCGCCGCGGCCATGTCCACGTTGTAGTTCTTGACGCTGCTGGTGGTGTTGGCCATGTTGTTCAGGCCCACGGTCACCGGCTTGCTGTCGGCGCCGCTGAAGGCCACGCCGAACAGGAAGTCGTTCCAGATGTTGGTGAACTGCCAGATCAGCGTGACCATCATGATGGGCGTGGACATGGGCAGCACGATGCGCCAGAAGATGCGCCAGAAGCCCGCACCGTCGATGCGCGCGGCGTTCACCAGCTCGCGTGGCACCGCCGTGTAGTAGTTGCGGAAGAACAGCGTGGTGCCGGCCATGCCGGCCAGGCAGTGCACCAGCACCAGCCCGCCGATGGAGCTGGACAGACCCAGGTAGCCCAGCACCTGGCTCATGGGCAGCAGCACCACCTGGAAGGGCATGAACACGCCGAACAGCAGGAAGCCGAACAGCACCTCGGAGCCGCGGAATTTCCACATGGAGAGCACGTAGCCGTTGAGCGCACCCCAGGCGGTGGACAGCAGCACCGCGGGCACGGCCATGATCACCGAGTTCCAGAAGAACGGGGCCAGGCCGCGGCAGTCCACGCCGGTGCAGGCGCTGCTCCATGCCAGGCGCCAGGCGTCGAAGTTCAGCGACGACGGCAGGCTCAGCAGGTTGCCGCCCCGGATCTCGGCCGCGTCCTTGAACGAGGTCACCAGCATCACGTACATCGGCGCCAGGAAGAACAGCGCCGCCACCAGCAGCAGGCCGTAGGTGAACACGCGCCCGGCGGTCAGGGATTTAGCGGTCATGGGGCTTGCTCCGCAGTTCGCTGTAGAGGTAAGGCACCACGATGGCCGCCACGGTCGCCAGCATCATGGTGGCGCTGGCCGCGCCCAGGCCGATCTGGCCGCGCGTGAAGCTCATGGTGTACATGAAGGTGGCGGGCACGTCGGTGGCGAACCCGGGGCCGCCGGCCGTCAGCGCCATCACCAGGTCGAAGCTCTTGATCGACAGGTGCGAGAGCACCAGGATGGTGGAAAACACCACCGGGCGCAGGATGGGCAGGATGATGCGCCAGTAGATCAGCGGCAGCGAGGCGCCGTCGATCTGCGCGGCCTTGATGATGCTGTCGTCGATGCCGCGCAGACCGGCCAGGAACAGCGCCATGGCGAAACCGGCCGATTGCCACACGCCGGCGATGACGATGCAGTAGATGGCCGTGTCGGACTGCACCAGCCAGTCGAAGGTGAACGAAGTCCAGCCCAGGTCCTGCATGAGTTTCTGCAGGCCGTCGCTGGGGTTGAGGATCCATTTCCAGGCCGTGCCGGTCACGATGAACGACAGCGCCATGGGGTAGAGGTAGATGGTGCGCAGCCAGCCTTCGGCGCGGATCTTCTGGTCCAGGAAGATGGCCAGCACCATGCCCACGGCCATCGAGCCGCCGACGTACAGCACGCTGAAGATGCCCAGGTTCTTCAGGGCCACGTACCAGCGGTCCATCGACCAGAGCTGCACGTACTGGTCCAGCCCGACGAAGTTGTCGTAGTTGGGCAGCATGCGCGAGCCGGTAACGGACAGCACGCCGTTCCAGATCATCAGCCCGTAGATGAACGCGAAGCCGAGCACGAAGCCGGGCGCGATCACCAGCTTGGGCAGCAGGTTCTCGAAGCTTTTCATGGGAGGAAGGGGATGAGCAACCCCGTCCGCTGCGCAAGGGACGGGGTTGCGGTGGCCGCCGCGCGGCGGCCGGGCGCGCGGCTTACTGGTTGGTCGCGGCCTTGGCGATGTTCTTCACACCGTCGGCGACCGAGATCTTGTCGTCGTTCCAGAACTGGCTGACCGCGTCCTTGATGGCGCCTTCAGCCGCCGGGCTGACGGCCATGCCGTGGGCCACCGAGGGCACCAGGCCGCCGCTCTTGGCGGTGGCAACGAAGTCGCTGGCCGAGAGCTTGGCGCAGTCGTCGAACTTGCTCATGTCGTGGCCCAGACGCACCGGGATGGAACCCTTGTTCTGGTTGAACACTTCCTGGAACTGCGTGCTCAGGATGGCCGAGGCCAGGTCGCCCTGGGCCTTCTGCGCGGCTTCTTCCTTGAGCTTGAACATGATGAAGGAGTCCACGTTGAAGGTGTAGGCGTTGCCCGTGCCCGGGGCGGCGGCGCACAGGAAGCCCTCGCCCGGCTTGAGGCCGGCGGCGCTGAACTCGCCCTTGGCCCAGTCGCCCATGAACTGGAACGCGGCCTCGCCCTTGATCACCATGGCGGTGGCCAGGTTCCAGTCGCGGCCCGGGGCGGACGGGTCGGTGTAGGACTTGATCTTGCGGAAGGTCTGCAGGGCCTTGGTCATGGTCGGGCTGGTCAGCGCAGCCGGGTCCAGCTGCACCAGGGCCTTCTGGTAGAACTCCGGCCCGCCCACACCCAGCACCACCGATTCGAAGGTGGTGAAGTCCTGCCAGTTCTGGCCACCGTGGGCGACCGGGATCAGGCCGGCCTTCTTGACCTTGTCGGCAGCGGCAAAGAACTCGTCCCAGGTCTTGGGCATGCCGTTGACGCCGGCCTTCTTGAGCACTTCGGGATTGGCCCACATCCAGTTGACGCGGTGCACGTTCACCGGTGCAGCCACGTAATGGCCGTCGGCCTTCATCACGTTGGCCACCACGGCGGGCAGCAGCTCGTCCCACTTCTCGGGGCCGGCCACGCTGTCGATGTTGGCCAGCATGCCTTCCTTGGCCCATTCCTGGATCGCCGGGCCCTTGACCTGGGCGGCCGTGGGCGGGTTGCCCGACACCGCACGGCTCTTGAGCACGGTCATGGCGTTCTCACCGCCACCGCCGGCCACCGCGAAGTCCTTCCACTCGTAGCCCTTGGCTTCGAGCATGCCCTTGAGTTCGGCGGCCGACTTGGCTTCGCCGCCCGAGGTCCAGTAGTGCAGGACTTCAACCGCGGTCTTGGCGGCCGCGGGGGCGGCGGCCGGGGCGGCGGGCGCGGCCGGGGCCGCTGCTTCTTCCTTCTTGCCGCAGGCGGTGGCCAGGAGGGCGGCGACCAGCGCGGCGCCCAGGGTGTAACGGAACTTCATGGAATGTCTCCGGGAGGTGGCATACAAGGGGCTTTTGCCCCGGGATGGTGAACGGCCCGCCGCCAGGAGCAGCGAGGCCGTTCATTTTTCATTAATTAATGAATGCCACCCATCCGGAGAAACCCGCACCGGCCGGTTTTCGCCTGGTGCTTGACGCCGGTCAACGATCGGCTGCGTCCAATGCGCGTGCAGCCCCCAGCAGGGCCGGCGACTGGGCCGAGGTGATGACCCAGACCGGAATGGGCTGCAGGAAACCGCTGAAGCGGCCCTTGGCCTCGAACCGCTGGCGGAAAGGCGAGCGGTCGAACCAGTCGCCCAGGCGCGGCACGATGCCGCCGCCGATGTAGACCCCGCCCCGGGCGCCCAGGGTCAGCGCCAAGTTGCCCGCGACCGAGCCGAGCAGGGCACAGAAGTGGGTGAGCGCTTCGGTGGCCTGCGGCAGCCGGCCTGACACCGCCGCCTCGGTGACCGCGGCCGCCGTGGGCAACGCGGCGCCGGGCACGCCATCGGCTTCGCAGAGGATGGCGCAGGCGTCCACCAGGCCCTGGCCGCACAGCAGGCGCTCGGCCGAGGCGCGGCCGTACAGCCGGATCAGGCCGTCCATCACCAGACGTTCGCGCGCACTGACGGCCGGCAAGGTGACGTGGCCGCCCTCCCCTTCGATCGGCAACCAGCCGCCGCGCCGGTCGGGCAGCAGGCCCGACACGCCCAGGCCGGTGCCGGCCCCCAGCAGGGCGATGGCGGCGTCGGGCTGGGCGGTGCCGCCCCCGACCTGGCGCAGCTCGTCGGCCGGCAACACCGGCAGCGCCAGCGCCAGCGCGGTGAAATCGTTGAGCAGTTGCAGGGTCTGCAGCCCGAACTCGGCCTTGACCGCCGACTGGGCAAAGGCCCAGTGGTGGTTGGTCATGCGCACCTCGTCACCCGTGATCGGGTTGGCGATGGCGATGGCCGCCGCCTGCGGCGCGCCTTGGTTCAGACCGCTCAGGTAGGCGTGCATGGCCGCCTGCAGCGTGGGGTGCTCGGCGCAGGGCAGCACGCGCACATCGCCGATGGGCGCGCCGGGCGCGGCCTGCCAGGCAAAGCGAGCGTTGGTGCCGCCGACATCGGCCAGCAGGCGGGGAAAAGGACGGGAAGTTTTGGCGTTGGGCGTGGACATGGGGCGTGATGATAGCGAGGCTGTAACTTGGTTACAAGCCAGAAACCACCCCCGGAACAAGCCTCAGATCCGCTGCGAACGCACCCAGCGCACGATGTCGGCCGCGCCCATGGCGCCCGGCTGGCGCGCCACTTCACGCCCATTCACGAACAGCGCCAGCGTCGGAATGCTCCGGATGTTGTAGCGCGCCGCCAGGGCCTGGGCAGCTTCGGTGTTCACCTTGGCCAGCCGCACCTGCGGTTCCAGCTGCCGGGCTGCGGCTTCGAACTGGGGCGCCATCGCGCGACAGGGGCCGCACCAGGGCGCCCAGAAGTCCACCAGCACCGGCAGCTGCGAGCGGCCGATGTGCTTGTCGAACGCGGCCTCGTCGTCCAGCGCCACCGGGTGGCCGGCAAACAGCGGCTGGTGGCATTTGCCGCAGTCGGGCGCGTTCGCCAGGTCGGCACTCGCGACGCGGTTGGTGGTGTGGCAGTGGGGGCAGACGACGTGCAGGGCTTCGGTGGACATGAAACGGCTCCTTGATGGCGCCCACATGGGGCCGGACACCCGCCCTTCAAGACACCCCAAGGGGTATCAGATCAGCTTGCCGATCAGGCTCGCCACCAGACTCAGCAGGATGGTGGTGGTGAACGGCAGAAAGAACTCGCGCCCGAACAGGCGGAAGCGCAGATCGCCCGGCAAACGGCCAAAGCCCAGTTTGGTGAGCAGCGGCGAGAACCAGCTGATCAGCAGCAGCGCCAGGAAGATGACGATCATCCAGCGGATCAAGGCGGCTCCTACAGGCGATGCGTTCTGTCACCGGCGGCAAAACCGATGGGGTCCCAGCCGGTTTCGCTGCCCGCCGGCGCCAGCCCGATCACCTTGAACAGCTCACCCATCTCGTGCTCGTTCACCAGCTTGCCGAGCATGGCGTTGGCTTTCGGGCCGGCGTCTTTCGCCACGTCCAGCAGGCCGCAGTTGATGAGGAAGCGCCCTTGCGAGGTGTAACCCAGCACCGCCATGCCCGCTTCCTGCGCGGCCAGCGCGATGCCGGTGAAGTTGACGTGGGCGGTGATGTCCTTCAGGCCCACGTCGGCCAGCGGGTTGTCGTCGCTCTGGTGCGCGCGGTGGCAGATCAGCGTGCCCATGTGGCGCTGCGGGTGGTAGTACTCGGCCTCGGGGAAGCCGTAGTCGACGAAAAAGGCCGCGCCACGCTGCAGCCGCTCGGCCACGGTGCGGATGAAGGCCTCGCCCTGCGGGTGGATTTCGGTCAGGTAGTGGTGTGGCCCCTCGATGTCCAGCGGCGGCCGCAGCCCGGTCGGTCGCTCGGCCCAGCCCAGCGCCCCTTGCCCGTCGATCACCACGCCGCGTTCGTACCAGCGGCCATCGGCCTGGCCACCGATGCGCACCAGCAACTGCACCGGCATGGCGTCCAGCACCTCGTTGCCCACCACCACGCCCTCGAAGCGCTCGGGCAGCTGGTCGGCCCAGTGCACGCGGCCGGCGTGCCGGGCCAGGGTGGCCTGCTGGCGCGCGCGCAGCGTGCCCGACAGGTCGACGATGGTGTAGCGCCGCGGCGCCTGGCCCAGGGCGTCGAGCGCGTCCAGCAACTGCAGGGCCAGCGCGCCGGTCCCGGCGCCGAACTCCCACACTTGGTCCGTGCCGGTGGCCGCGAGCGCCTGCGCCACCTGCCGGGCGAGCGTGGCGCCGAACAGCGGGCTGAGTTCCGGCGCGGTCACGAAATCGCTGCCCTGCCCGGCCGCGCCTTCGGGCATCTGGCCGAACTTCGGGCTGCTGTTGGCGTAGTAGCCCAGGCCCGGCTCGTACAGGGCCATGGCCATGAAGCGATCGAACGGCAACCAGCCGCCGGACGCACGAATGGCCTCCTGCAGGCGCGCCAGCAGGGCGCTCGTTAAACTGGCGGGCTCTTTCTTGGGTTCAGTTTTCACGCCGCGATTGTCCGTCATGCCCGGTACCCCCACCCCCTCGCCCCGCACCGTGCTGGTCACCGGTGCCGGCAAACGCCTGGGCCGCGAGATCGCGCTCACGCTGGCCCGCGCCGGCTGGTCGGTGGCGGTGCATTTCCGCCAGTCCGCCGCCGAAGCGCAGCAGACCGCGGCCGACTGCGACGCCGCCACCGGCCGGCCCGGCAGTGCCGCCACCTTCGGTGCCGACCTGGCCGACGAAGCCGCCGTGCGCGCCCTGGTGCCGTCGGTGCTGCAGCGCTTCGGTCGGCTCGACGCGGTGGTCAACAGCGCCTCGCTGTTCGAGCACGACGACGCGGCCAGCTTCG
This sequence comes from uncultured Hydrogenophaga sp., assembly GCA_964550405.1. Taxonomy (GTDB): domain Bacteria; phylum Pseudomonadota; class Gammaproteobacteria; order Burkholderiales; family Burkholderiaceae_C; genus Hydrogenophaga. The sequence goes on from CAZJZD010000005.1 coordinate 106,111, forward strand.
GCTTCGCCGCCATGGAAACCCACCTGCGCAGCAACACCGGCGCCCCCATCCTGCTGGCGCAGGCGCTGCACGCCCACCTGCAGGCGGCCGACGACGGCCGCGACGCTGCGGTGGTCAACCTGTTGGATCAGAAGCTCTGGAACCAGAACCCGGATTTCTTCAGCTACACCCTGTCCAAGGCCGCGCTGGAAGCGGCCAACACCATGCTGGCGCTGGCTCTGGCGCCGCGCGTGCGCGTGGTCGGTGTGGCGCCGGGCCTGACGCTGACCAGCCACCTGCTGAGCGACGACAAGTTCCAGGCCCTGCACAAGCAGTCGCCGTTGGGCCGCTCGTCCACCCCCGAAGACGTGGCCGCCACCGTGGCCTTTGCACTGGCCAACCGCTCCATCACCGGCACCACGCTGCTGGTGGACGGCGGCCAGCACCTGATGCGCTTCGAGCGCGACTTTTCCCTGATGTGAGCGCCCGCATGGAAGCCAAAACCCCCACCCACTCGGGCACCCAGATCCTCACGCTGACCGGCCTGCGCTTCGACGCCAACCTGGGCATCCTCGACCACGAGAAGACCGCGCCGCAACCGATCCAGGTGGACGCCGAACTCAACCAGGGCCCGCAGCCCCTGCTGCCGCACGACGACGACATCTCTCACGTGCTGGACTACCGCAAGGTGCGCCAGATCATCATCGACGAGTGCACGGCCGAACACGTGAACCTGCTGGAGAGCCTGATCGGCAAACTCACGCGGCGGCTGATGCAGCTGCCCGGTGTGATCGGTGTCCGCGTGAAGATCGCCAAGCTGGAAATCTTCGACGACTGCGAGGTCGCGATCCGCATGGAGAGCGGGACCTGGTGACCCAGGTACGGACCCGCGACGGTCGGTCCCGCAAGACCGTTGTTCAGGGTTCGGACCACACCACCGCCACACCGGCTTTCCTCGCCAGCTCCAGCATGTTCAGCAGCGGCACCAGCCGCTGTGACAGCCGGACATCGGGATCCGCTCCCTCGGTATCGGCCAGCGGATCCGGCGCGGAAGTATCTTCCTGCCGACGCAAGGCATGGTCTTCCTGCCAGGCCCGTTGCAGGGCCTCGATGGCCCGGGTCAGCTGATCGGGGCTGATCACGCCTTCGGGCGTGAGGTCCTTTCCCATCAAGCGCAAGGCCGCCTGGGCATCGGCACCCAGCATGACGAGATCGGTGGTGGCCTGGGATTTGAAACGGTACAGCATGTTGGACCTTCGGTTGGGGTGACAGGAGCGGCAAGACCCACCGTACGCCAACTCGCCACGTTGCGCAAACCCGGACATCAAGCGAGCGCCCCGTCCACGTAATGAAGGCCCCGGTGGGTTCGCCAGCGCACAGACACCGGCCGGCGGCGGACGCAGCATGTGTGCACGGGCCTCGCCACCACATGGCCCTGCAGCGCCACCGCTCGCGAACGCTGCCGTTCCAACCCTACCGAAAGCCCCTCATGAAAACCACCTCCCAACGCTTTTCCATTCTGCTGCTGGCGGCCGCCGCGCTCACCAGCGTGGGGGGCTGCGCCTCCACCACCACGCAGGAGAGCACCGGCCAGTACCTGGACGACACCGCCATCACAGCCAAGGTCAAGACCGCGATCTTCAACGACGCGTCGCTCAAATCGGCCGAGATCAACGTCGAGACCTTCAAGGGCGTGGTCCAGCTCAGCGGCTTCGTCAACTCCGCTGGCGACATCCAGCATGCGGTGCAGTTGGTGCAGGGCCTCAGCGGCGTCCGCTCGGTGCGCAACGACATGCGCCTGAAGTGACCCGACAGCTGGCGCCTGCAGACTATTCCTTCTATCGGAGACCCGCCATGAACCGCCATCACCCCATCCGCCCGCACGGCTTCCGTGTGCTCTCCGCGCTCACCCTGCTGCTGGTGTTGTCGGCCTGCGCCGGCATGTCGCAGCAGGACAAGAACACCGCCATCGGCGCAGGCGTCGGTGCCATCGGTGGCTCCGTGCTCACCGGCGGCGACACCCTCGGCACGATCGGCGGCGCCGCCATCGGTGGCGTGATCGGCAACCAGATCGATGAGAAGAAGAAGTGAGCCTTCCGCTTTGTCCCACCCACGAAAGAACCCCATGAACACCTCCATCCAAAACCTCGGTGATGACGCCTCGAACCTGGCCCATGAGGCCTCGATCGGTGCGGAGCACGCCATCCGCTCCACCCAGCACCTGGCCCAGCAGGGGCTCGATGGTCTGGGCAATGCGCGCGCCCAGACCGGTGCCGCCCTGCAACAGCTGCGCGAGAGGTCCACACACGCACGGCAGGTCACGGCCGACTACGTGCAGCACGAACCCATCAAATCCCTGTTGATGGCGGCCGCTGCGGGTGCCGCGCTCATGGGCCTGCTGGCCCTGTTCAGCCGACACCGCGGCAACGGCCACTGAATCCCGTGGTGGGGCACATGATGCATCCCGTGTTCCGCCTGGCCGTTGCGCAGCCCATGCTGCTGGCGAACCACATTGGGGCCTACGCCAGCCTGGTGTCCGAAGAGCTGCTCGTCAGCGGTGCGGTCATCCAACGCCGCCTGGCGTGGCAATGTGCCGCGGCCCTCAGTCTGGCCGTGGCGGCAATGCTGGCGGGCGTGGCCGTGCTGCTGTGGGTCCTGCTGCCCGCGGCCGGGGAACGCGCCACCTGGGCGTTGGTGGTCACACCCCTGCTGCCCGCAGCACTGGGCCTCTGGGCCCTGTGGCGGGCGCAGACACCGCCCGGCACGCCAGCGTTCTCACGCCTGCGGGCGCAGCTGGCGGAGGACGCGGACCTCCTGGCCCGGTACCCCGCACCATGAACCCGCCGCTGCCGTCCGGTGTCCGCGAGGTCAGTGCCGTGCAGCGCCTCGCACAAAGCCGCGCCGCCATCGCCCGCTGGGCCGAGCAGGACGCCACGCCCACCGCCGCACCATCGGCCATGGGCTGGGCTGTTCGCGGCATCGTGCCCTTGCTGGAAGGCTGGCGTGAGCACCGGGGCATGGCCGTGGTCCTGGGCACGCTGGTACAGGCGTGGCTGCGGCCTGGCCCCTCCCGCGCGGTGCCGAGCCCGGTCTCACGCCCCACACCGGCCCCTCTGCCGCTGGCCCGCCGTCACCCCAAGACCACTCTGCTCGTGGCGGGCCTCGCCGGTCTGACCCTGCTCTGGTGGATCCGCTCACCGCCGCGGCCTCCGCCGTCCTGAAACCCTCTCGCTCCCACCGGAGAAACACCATGCTCTACACCATTGCCCTCGTGCTGCTTGTTCTGTGGCTGCTCGGTCTGGTCACCGCCAACACCCTGGGCGGCTTCATCCACGTGTTGCTGGTGGTCGCCATCGTCGTGGTGCTGCTGCGCGTGATCCAGGGGCGCAAGCCGCTGTGAATCCCGATCCCGGCACAAGCCCCGCCGCCAAGGCGATCCCCGAAGGTTCCCGGTGGTCAGCCACCGACGCGCGCACCCTGATCGTCAGCCACTTGCAGAGTCAGATGGCCCCGCTCGAAGGTCTGCTGCGCGGTGCCGGCTACACCCGGGTCAGCGGCGGCCATCCGCCGACCCACCACGCACGGACCCAGCTGCCGTTCGACCTGATCCTGCTGCCCCTTCACCTGCCCAACCTGCAGGGCTTCAAAGCCATCGAGCCATGGCTGGTTGATCAGCGCCTGTCGACAGCGCCGCCCGTTCTGGTGATCAACACCGGCCCAGGCGAAGCCTGGCAAGCCCTGCAGGCCGGCGCCAGCGACTGCATCAGCGCTCCGTACAACCCGGTCGAGCTGCTGATGCGCGTCCGACACCTGCTCGACGCGCAGCACGCCAACCGGACGTTGCTGGCCAGCCAGCACGATCTCGAACAACGGCTGCGACAGCGAACCGACGCCTGGCGCGTGAGCGAGTCGCGCTGCCAGGCGCTCACCAGCCTGCTCACACACCCCGCCCCGGTGGCCCCGACAGCCCGTCGCCCGGCCTGACCGGTCCCGCCGGAGCGTCTGTGTTCGACGGCGTACAGACCCGGAGCGCCCCCAACCCTACAACGGATGTGCGGACCCCCACCCGGTCCCTTGCCCCACCCACACAGGAGCAGACCATGGCACATACCCCCTCTTCCCCTCCCAGCTGGGACACCGCTTCACTGGGCCGTCCGGCCGGTGCATCGGCGCTGGAGCACAGCGCGCTGAGCGCCCACCTCAGCGACTGCGGTACCCGCCGCGGCCGACTGCATGCGCTGCAGTCGGGCGCCGACGGCCTGCGCCAGGTGCTCGCCGCGCGTGTGGTCACCACCGTGCTGGTGCTGGCCGTGCTGCTGGGCGCATCGTGGCTGTTGCGCTGAATGGCGCTGGCCAGTCTGCGGGCCCGGTGGGCCTGGATACCGCCCCTGCTCGACGGCATGCTCGACGCCCGCCGGGGCGTTGCACTGGAGCCGATCCGTTCCGAACTCTTCGGCGCTGCACGGCTGGCGCAGCACGGCCGCAGTCTGGGCAGTTCGCACCGCGCCGGGCCGGCCCGCTTTGGCCAGGCCACCTTCTACCCGCGCCTGCAGAGCAACATCCGCACGCTGCGCGCGGCCTACCAGTACGTGGCGCGCGAAGCCCAGGCCGGGCAGGACATCAGCCCCGCGGCCGAATGGCTGTTTGACAACTTCCACCTGATCGAGGCCCAGCTGCGCGAAATCCGCGAAGGCCTGCCCGCGCGCTACTACCGCTCGCTGCCGGTGCTGCTGGACGCACCACTGGCTGGCCTGCCGCGCGTTTACGGCCTGGCCTGGGCCTACGTGGCCCACACCGACAGCGCCTTCGACGAAGACCTGCTGGTGCAGTTGCTGGACGCTTACCAGGACACGCGCGAACTCAGCCAGGGCGAGCTGTGGGCACTGCCCACCACCCTGCGCGTGGTGCTGGTGGAAAACCTGCGCCGCCTGGCCGACCGCATCGCCAGCCAGAAGGCGGCGCGCGAGCTCGCCGGCCTGTGTGCGCAGCGCATCCACGGCATGGCCCTGACCGAGCTGCAATCCCTGCACACCCTCATGGCGCGGCGCGGCGTCGGCCCGGTGTTCCTCGGTGCCCTGATGCGGGCCCTGGTCGGCCAGGTCGCCATGCCGGGCGACGACGGCCTGACGCAGAGCCAGGCCTGGCTGCAGGATCAGGTGCCCGACCTGACGGCCCTGCAGGCCCAGGAAGCGGCCGACCAGGCGGCCGACCACCTGAGCATCGGCAACGCCGTCACCGCGCTGCGCCTGATCGGCGCGGCCGACTGGCAGGACATCGTCACCCGCACCAGCCGCGTGATCCGCGAAATGCTGAAGGACCCGGTGTTCTCGGCCGAAGACGACACCACCCGCAACACCACGCTGCACGGCATCGAGCGCCTGTCGGTGCACAGCGGCCACAGCGAATCGCGCGTGGCGCGCGAACTGCTCGGCGCCCTGTCGGCCACCCGGCACGCCAGCCTGGCCGCGCACTGGCTGCAGGGGGAGGGCCGGACCACACTGGAACGCGCGCTGGGTGTGCGACAGCGCCGCGGTGGCTGGTGGCGCCCGGTGCTGCGCATCTCGCGCGCACCGGTCTACCTGGGCACGCTGGCCCTGGGCAGCGCCGCACTGGTGGCCGCACTGTTGCCGGCCGCAGCCGGCACCGCCCCGGCGACCGTCGCCCTCATCGCGTTCACCGGACTGCTCATGCTGCTGCCCGCGTCCGAAGCGGTGGTCGCGCTGGCCAACCGCCTCATCAGCGAATCGGTGCCGCCCGTGCACCTGCCGCGCCTGCTGCTGGCTGGCGGCATCCCGCCGCAGGCGCAAGTCCTGGTGGTGATCCCGGCGCTGCTCGGCCACCGCGCCGGCATCGACGCGCTGGTCCACCGCCTGCGACTGCACCACCTGGCCAACCCCGAGGCCCATGCCCAGTTCGCCCTGCTCAGCGACTGGCGCGATGCCGACACCGAACACCAACCCGAGGACGCGGCGCTGCTGGCGCACGCCGCCGACGCGCTGCGCACCCTCAACCGGCAACACCCGGTGGCCCCCGGTGAACCACCGCGCTTCCTGCTGCTGCACCGTGCGCGCACCTTCAGCACCACCCAGGACCAATGGCTGGGCTGGGAACGCAAACGCGGCAAGCTGCAGCAACTGATGGCCCGGCTGGTCACCGGAGAGTCCGGCCCCTTCATCGATCTGGCCGAGTTCTCGCGCACCGCGTTGCACACCCGCTACGTGCTCACGCTCGACAGCGACACGCAGCTGCCCCCGGGCCGCCTGCGCGCGCTGGTGGGCGTGGCCGAACACCCGCAGAACCGACCGGTGCTGGACGCCAGCGGCCAGCGCGTGCAACGCGGCTACGGCATCCTGCAGCCGCGCCTGAGCCCGCCGCTGCCCACCGCCGGTGTGCAGACGCCCTGGCAGTGGCTGTTCGCCGGACAGCGCGGCATCGACCCCTACAGCGCCATGAGCTCCGACGCCTACCAGGATCTGTTCGGCGAAGGCAGCTTCACCGGCAAAGGCCTGCTGCACGTGGCCACGCTGCACGCCTTGCTGGGCGATCGCCTGCCCACCGAGCAGGTGCTCAGCCACGACCTGCTCGAAGGCGCGCTGGTGCGCTGTGCCGTGGTCAGCGACGTGACCCTGATCGAGGCCGACCCCGAGCACAGCGACGCCGACGCCGCCCGCCAGCACCGCTGGATGCGCGGTGACTGGCAACTGCTGCCCTTCCTGTGGCCGCACCGCCGCTGGCCGCTGGACGCCATCAACCGCTGGAAGCTGCTGGACAACCTGCGCCGCTCGCTGGTGGCACCAGCCGCGCTGGCGCTGATCGCCCTGGCCCTGGGCGGCCTCGGCCTGGCGCTGCCGGTGGCCCTGGCCCTGAGCCTGGCGGCCTACGCGGCGGGACCGCTGATGGGCACGCTCGCGGCCTGGGTGCCCCGCCGCTGGGACCTGGCCGGCGAACGCTTCGCGACCACCGCCGCGCTGGACCTGCTGCGCGCGCTCGCCGGTGGCCTGTGGCAGCTGGCCCTGCTGCCGCAGCACGCGCTGCGCGCGCTCGACGCCGTGCTGCGCACCGTGCACCGGCTGGCGCGCAGCCGCCGGCAGCTGCTGCAGTGGACCACCGCAGAAGACGCCCGTGCAGGTCTGGACACCGGCCTGTGGGCCACGCTGCACCGCCACCGGTCCGGCCCGCTGCTGGCGCTGGCGTGTGCGGCCGCGTGGGCGTTCGCCGGCCACGCCCCCGGTGCGCTGGCGTGGGGGCTGGTCACTTTGTGGGCCTTGGCACCGCTGGCCGTCTGGGCGGCCAACCGGCCCTGGGCGGTGCACCCGCCGCCGCTGCCCGAGGCCGACCGCACCTGGCTGCACGGCGTGGCGCGCGACACCTGGCGCCTGTTCGAGGGCAGCGTGGACGCGGCCAACCACCACCTGCCGCCCGACAACCTGCAGAGCGCGCCCTACGAGATGCTGGCCCACCGCACCTCGCCCACCAACATCGGCCTGTACCTGCTGAGCACCGCCTGCGCGCGGCAGTTCGGCTGGATCGGCACACAGGACCTGCTGGGCCGGCTGGAAGCCACGCTGGCCACCCTGCAGCGGCTCGAACGCCACCGCGGCCACTTCCTCAACTGGTACGACACGCGCACCCTGCTGCCGCTGCCACCACGCTACGTCTCCACCGTGGACAGCGGCAACCTGTGCGTGCACCTGCTGGCCGTGGCCCAGGCCTGCCGCGAGCTGGTCCGTGAACCCGACGGCAGCGCCGCCTGCGCGCAGGCCATCGTGCGCTCGCGCGAGCGCCTGCAGCCACTGCTGGGCCTGCTGCCGCAGCGGCTGCACCGGCCGCTGGCGCAGACCGCGCTGGGACGCCTGTTCGACACGGAACCGCCCTCACCGGCCGAAGCGGGCTTGCACCGGGGCTTTCCGGCGCTGCTGCAGGCCGCCACCATCGAGCTGGCCGACCTGCCACCCACCAGTCACCCCGGCATCGTGGACCGCGCGCCCACGGCGCACGACGAACTGCAATGGCTGCTGGCCGACCACCTGGCCACCTGGCGCTCGGCCCTGCGCGACCTGGCCGCCGCCGGCGCCGGCGAGGCCCCGCATGTGCACACCACGCACCGCCTGCAGGACCTGGCCAGCGCCTTCGAGACCCTGGCCTGGGCAGCCGACTTCCGGTTTCTCTACCACCCGCGGCGCCACCTGCTGCACATCGGCTACCGGCCCGACGAGCAGCAGCTCGACACCGCCTTCTACGACCTGCTGGCCTCCGAATCGCGCAGCACCAGCCTGCTGGCCATCGCCATGGGCGACGTGCCGGTCAAACACTGGACGGCGCTGGGCCGGCCCTTCTTCGCCAGCGGGCGGCACGCGGTGCTGCGCTCGTGGTCGGGCTCGATGTTCGAGTACCTCATGCCCACCCTCGTGATGGCCGAACCGCGCGGCAGCGCGCTGGACGAGGCGGCCCACTCGGCGCTGCGCGAACAGCGCGCCAGCGTGACCGGCAGCGGCCTGCCCTGGGGCCAGTCCGAGAGCGCCTACGCGGTGCGCGACCACACCCTGGCCTACCAGTACGCGCCGCAGGGTGTGGCCCGGCTGGCGCTGCGCCGCACGCCACCGGCCGAACACGTGGTGGCGCCCTACGCCAGCGTGCTGGCCACGTTGGTGGATGCGCGCGCCGCCTGCGCCAACCTGCGCCTGCTCGAACGCCTGGGCGCACGCGGGCGCCACGGCTTTTTCGAGGCACTGGACTACACCCCTGCGCGCCAGACCCATGGCACAGGACCAAGACCCGGCCACACGCTGGTGCGCACCGCCATGGCGCACCACCAGGGCATGAGCATCGTGGCGCTGGCCAATGCGCTGCACGGCGGTGTGGCCCAGCGCTGGGGCATGGCCCACCCCCGTCTGCAGGCGGTGGCCTCGCTGCTGCACGAGCGCGCGCCGCGCGAACTCGCACCGCCGCTGCCGCTGCCCGGTCCGCCGCCCCAGGCCCTGCAGCCGCGCACGCTCCCCCAGGTGCTCAGCTTCGTGCCCGGCTTGCAGGCGCTGGAGCCCACGCACCTGCTGTCCAACGGGCGCTACACCGTCACGCTGCGGCCCGGCGGTTCGGGCTGGAGCCGGCACGGGCAGACCGGCATCACGCGCTGGCGCGACGACGCATTGCGCGACGCGCACGGCAGCTTCCTCTACCTGCGGCGCGATCCGGCGACGCCCCCGGTCTCGCTGACCAGCCACCCCGCGCCCGACCCGGCCGCGCGCTACCTGGCCCACTTCCACACCGACCGCGTGGTGTTCGACGCCAGCTGGGACGACCTGCGCGTGAACACCACCGTCTGGGTCAGCCCGGAAGACGACATCGAGCTGCGCCAGGTGGTCCTGCACCACAGCGGCGACACGCCGATCGAGCTGGAGCTGATCTCCGCCTTCGACGTCACGCTCGCCAGCCACGCCGCGGACGAAGCCCACCCTGCGTTTTCCGGCCTGTTCGTGCACGCCGACTGGCTGCCGGCGCAGCAGGCGCTGCGCTTTGTGCGCACGCCCCGCCTGCCCACCGAGCGCGCACTGCAGGCGGCGCACTTCGTGGCCAGCACGCACGGCCAGGTGCTGGGCCTGCGCTGCCAGACCGACCGCGCCCGGTGGCTGGGCCGCCACCACACCGCCAGCCAGCCAATGGGCGACCTGCAGAACGCGCCCGTGCGACCCGAGGGGTTGATCACCGGTCTGGACCCGGTGGCCGCGCTGGGGGTGCGGCTGCGCATCGAACCCGGCACGCAGGCCTGCGTGACCTTTGCCACCGCCGCCAGCGAAGACGCCGACACCCTGCTGGCCGTGATCGACAAGTACCGCCAGTCCAGCTACGTGGAGCGTTCCTCGGTCATGTCGGCCACGCTGGCCAGCATCCCGGTAGGACCAGGCCGGCCGCGCGCCGACCACCTGCCGGCCCAGCACGCGCTAACCACCGCGCTGGTGCTCACCCTGCCCCGGGTGGCACCGAGCGAACCCATTGCACCCGCCTCGGCACCGATGGAAGAGAGCGACCGGCGCCTGCTCTGGCCGCTGGGCCTGTCGGGCTCACGACCGCTGCTGCTGGTCACGGCCGGCTCCCCCAAGGGCATGGGCCTGCTGCGCGCCCTGGTGCAGGCCCAATCCAACTGGGCCCGTGCCGGCGTTCCCTGCGACCTGGTGGTGCTCAGCCACGAAGCGCACACGTACCACATGCCGCTGCAGCACGAGCTGACGCTGATGACCGAGCAGAACGGCGCCGCGCCCGCAGCCGGTACCAGCGCGGTCAGCACCCTGCACCGGCTGCGCTTCGATGAATGCTCGCACGCCCAGCTGGCCACGCTGCAGCGCCTGGCGCGCGTGCACCTGGTGGCCGACGGCCGGCCGCTGCTGGTGCAGGTGCGCGCCTGGGCCGAACAGCACGCGGCGCCGCCGGTCCGCGCATGGATCGGCCCGGCGACCGAGGCGGTGCCGCTGCGCCGGCTCGCGGTGGCGACCGACCACTTCAAAGGCCGCTTCGGGCGCGACGGCCGTGACCACGCGTTCACCGTCGGTGCCGACCAGCGTCCCCCGCGGCCCTGGATCAACGTGCTGGCCAATCCCGGCTTCGGCTGCTTCGTGTCCGACAGCGGCGCCGGCCCCACCTGGGCGCTCAACAGCCGGCTGAACCAGCTCACCGCCTGGTCCAACGACCCGGTGGCCGACCCGCCGGGCGAGTGGTTCCTGCTGCAGGACCGGCGCAGCCGCGACATCTGGAGCGTCACCCCCTCGGCCTGGGGCGCGCCCGACGTGGACTACACCGTCACGCACACCCAGGGGCTGACCACCATCACCCACCGGCGCGGCCCGCTGGCCGTGAGCGTGCACTGGTGCGTGGACCCGGTGAGCGCGCTCAAGCAGGTGCGCATCCGGCTGGAAAACCAGGGCAGCGGCAAAGCCCACCTGCGCATCACCGGCCTGGTGGAATGGCTGCTGGGCGAGCAGCGCAGCGACCGCGCCACGCTGAGCACCCGCCCCTGCTTCGCCGTCGCGCCCGAGACCGGCCTGATCGGCCTGCTGTGCACCCAGACCGAGGTCGCCGCCGGCCTCGGCGGCGGCACCGCCTTCTTCTGCGAATCGCACGAGGGCGTGGACGCGCCAGAAGCCATGGACTGGACCTGCGACCGCCGGGCCTTCTTCGACACCCGCGGCCAGCTGGTGCTGCCCCAGCAGCTGGGCCAGCGCAGCAGCGCAGGGCTGGACCCGTGTGCCGCGCTGTCGCGCCCGCTCACCCTGCGGCCGGGGGCGGCCATCGACCAGGTGTTCCTGATCGGCCACGCCACCAGCCCCGAGGCCGCGCGCACCCTGATGCGCGAGGCCACCCGCAGCGACGCGCGCGAGCGCGAACGGGCCGCGCAGGCCCAATGGGACCGGCTGCTCGGCGAAACCCAGGTGCACACACCCGACCCGCTGTTCGACGCGCTGGTCAACCGCTGGCTGCTCTACCAGACCGTCTCGTCGCGCCTGTGGGCCAAGGCCGGCTTCTACCAGGCCGGCGGCGCCACCGGCTACCGCGACCAGCTGCAGGACGCGATGGCCCTGGTCTGGGCCGACCCGGCGCTGCTGCGCGCCCAGATCCTGCGCTGCGCGGCACGGCAGTTTGAAGAGGGCGACGTGCAGCACTGGTGGCACGAACCCGGTGGGGCCGGCGTGCGCACGCATTTTTCGGACGACCTGTTGTGGCTGCCGTATGCGATCGATCACCACCGGCGGGCCACCGGGGATGCGTCTCTGCTGGACGAGACGGCACCCTTCCTGACCGGTCCGCCGCTGCCCGAGGGTGCCGAAGACCGCTACGACGTGCCCGCCGTGAGCGCGCACCGCGCCAGTGTGTTCGAGCACGGCGCGCGCGCCATCGACCACAGCCTGCGCGTGGGCGCGCACGGTCTGCCGCTCATGGGCAGCGGCGACTGGAACGACGGCATGAACCGCGTGGGCCACGAAGGCCGGGGCGAGTCGGTCTGGCTGGGCTGGTTCCTGTGCACCATCGTCAGGGCCTGGCTGCCGCTGGCGCGCGCGCGCTGCGAAGCGGAACGTGTGCAGCGCTGGACCGAAGCGCTCGCGGGCTGGCGCGGGGCCCTGGACACGCAGGCCTGGGACGGCGCCTGGTTCAAACGCGCCTTCTTCGACGACGGCAGCGCACTGGGCAGCCACACCGGCACCGAAGCCCGCATCGACCTGATCGCCCAGGCCTGGGCGGTGCTCTCGGACGAAGCCACACCCGAGCGCCAGCACCTGGCCATGCTCGCGGTGGACACCGAACTGGTGGACGCCGAGCACGGCCTGCTGCGCCTGCTCCACCCGCCGCTGGTGCACGCCAGACCCAGCGCCGGCTACATCCAGGCCTACCCGCCCGGCGTGCGCGAGAACGGCGGCCAGTACACCCACGCCGGCACCTGGGCCCTGATGGCCGCGGCGACCGCGGCACGGCGCGAACCGGGCAACGCCTGGGTCCACAACACACCGCACCGGCTGTTCACCTGGCTGAGCCCGGCGCACCGCGCCGCACACCCGTCGTGGGGACGCGCCTACGGACTGGAACCCTATGCGGTGGCGGCCGATGTGTACAGCCAGCCGCCGTACAGGGGGCGCGGTGGCTGGAGCTGGTACACCGGCGCCGCCGGCTGGCTGCACCGCGGGGCGGTGGAATCCATCCTGGGCCTGCACCGGCAAGGCGAGTGGCTGTGGTTCACGCCCTGCCTGCCGTTGCACTGGCCGCTCGCCGAGATCACCCTGGTGCGCGACGGGCGCCACCTGCGCTGCGTGCTGCTGCGCGCCGACGCGGCGGCGGCCCAGGCGGTCTGTGTCGAACGGCATGCGCGCCTGCTGCGCGTGGCCGAGCGGCTGCGCTGGACCGATCTGCCGCCCGACAGCGTGTGGGTCGTCCCGCTGGCGTCGGCGGAGCAAGGAAACCGCCCGGCGGCTTAACCGCGGCGACGCACCACCGGGATGTGGACCCGGGCCGGCGCCCCGCGCGACGCCTTGTGGCCGGCGGTTCGGAACACCCCGTCCCAGAAACCACTGGTGACGCCAAAGCAGCAGGGTTGCAGCAGGTGGTGGTGGCGGGCGTGGGCGAACTTGCGCGCCTGCCACCAGGGGGAGCTCAGCTTCCCGTGGTGCAGGGCGTGGTGCGCGGTGGCGTAGGCCAGGTAGCCCGCCAGCACACCCAGCAAGAGCGCACCGCCGCGCCAGGGCCCGAACACCCCCACCGCCGGCAGCGCCACCAGCAGGCCGAACAAGGGTGCACTCACCAGCGTGGGCGTGCCGATCAGTGCGGCCGGCCGGCGGTGGTGTTCGCCGTGCCAGCGCGCGAACGGCTGCAGGCCGTGCAGCACGAAGCGGTGCAACCCGTATTCGAGCGCGCTCCAGATGACCACACCCGACAGGGCAAACCCCAGCAGGGGCCACACCAGCCCTGCGGGAGCCCACTAGGACAGCCAAGCGGCCAGCGCGGCGATGGCGACGGCGTAGGCGATGACGTCCGCGCGGTGGCGCGCGGGGCTGTGTTCGATGGCAAAGGCGGGCATGCAGGAGCTCCTGTGGGCTGCGGTGGCGTGGGTGTTGAACCCGTCCATGCTCGGCCCGGCGCGCCCGGCGGTCTGTGCAGCAGCGAACGCACGGCACCGATTGCGCCGACACTTGTATGTGCGCTATCGAACATACGGAGCACGCACCCATCCCTACACTCGAAAAAGTCACACATCACCGGTGCGGGCGTTCGCACGCCCGACACCCAGGAGTCCCCCATGAACACAACGCCCGTGCAATCGTCCAACGCCCTGCTGGCCTCGATGCCACCGGCCGAATGGGCGCGCATCGCCCCGCAGCTCGAAGCCGTCGAACTGCCCCTGGGCAAGGTGCTGTACGAGTCGGGCGCCAGCATGAGCCATGTGTACTTCCCGACCACGGCCATCGTCTCGCTGCTGTACGTGATGGAAGACGGCGCCTCGGCCGAGATCGCGGTGGTGGGACAGGAAGGTGTCGTTGGCATCGCCCTCTTCATGGGCGGTGAGACCACACCCAGCCGTGCCGTCGTGCAGAGCGCCGGGCACGGCTATCGCCTGCGCGCCCCCGCCATCAAGGAAGAGTTCAACCGCTCCGGCCCGGTCATGCACCTGCTGCTGCGCTACACGCAGGCGCTGATCACGCAGATGGCGCAGACCGCCGTGTGCAACCGCCACCATTCGCTGGACCAGCAGCTGTGCCGCTGGCTGCTGCTGAGCCTGGACCGGCTGAGCGGCTCCGAGCTGGTGATGACGCAGGAACTCATCGCCAACATGCTGGGCGTGCGCCGCGAAGGCGTCACCGAGGCCGCGCTCAAGCTGCAGCGGCTGGGCCTGATCCGCTACGCGCGGGGGCACATCACGGTGCTCGACCGCCCAGGCCTGGAGGCCCGCGTCTGCGAGTGCTATTCGGTGGTCAAGAAGGAATACGACCGGCTGCTGCCGCACCGCCAGGCGGTGTGACCGGGCGCACCGCCTGGCGGTGAGCGCAGGTCCCGGTCACACCGGCGTTCAACGCGTGCCGGTGACTTCGATTTCCACCCGGCGGTCGGGTTGCAGGCATTCGATCAGCCGCGCCCGCGGCAGGTTGTCGGAGCAGTCGGCCGCAGCGGTCACCGGGCTGTCTTCGCTCTTGCCGCTGGCGCTGATGCGGGCCGGATCGATGCGGCCGTGGATCACCAGGTAGTCCTTGACCGCCGCGGCACGGGCATCCGACAGCGTCTGGTTGGCGGCGTTGGACCCCATGCGGTCGGTGTGGCCTTCCACGCTGATCGACTCATAGGTCGCACCGCTGAGCTGCTGGCTGAACTGGTCCAGGTCGTCCTGTCCTTTCTGGCGCACGACCGACTGGTTGGAACCGAACATCGCATCGGCCGACAGGCTCACGCGCTGACGGACCGGTGCCACGACCACCGGGGCCACCGGGGCTGGCGGGGCCGGCGGCGGTACGTAGGCGGCGACCGGCGCCATCACCACGGGTGCGGCCGCCACCGGGGGCGCATACACCGGTGCGGCGGACCTTTGCGGTGTGACGGTGCGGCCGAACGGGAACACCAGGCTCACACTGACCAGGTCCACGTTGGCGTGCTGGCCCACCGCGTCCTTGAGGCGGTAGCGCTCCAGTTCGCCGCGCACCCACATCGACGGATTGAACTCGTACTGCAGGCCCAGGCCGACCTTGTAGCCCCCGTCGTCGCGCTTGCCGCTCGACGCCACGCCGGCCGCGGCACCGCTGCCGCTGTGCGAGCTCTTGGACCAGGCGTGCTGCGCACCGACGCGGGCCAGCGCCGACAGGCGTTCGGTCAGCGGCAGGGTGCCCACCAGGTCGAGGTTGAGGCCTTGCACCTTGGTGTCACCGGCCAGGGTGCCGGCGGGCGAGGTCACGGCATTGAAGCTGTTGTGACCCAGGTTGAAGTAGCCACCTTCGATGGCGAAATTCCGGTTGAACTGGTAGCCGCCGAAAAGTTTGTAGGCGGTGTCTTTCTGGTCGACGCTGCTGCTGGCGGCGGACACACCGGGCAGCAGACCGGATGTGAGGCCGCTGGCATCGGTTTCGGTTTTGGACTGCCCTGCCGAGACACCCCCGTAGTAGTGCGGGGTGTCCTGGGACAGGGCGGGTGTGGCGATCATGACGCCGAGGCTGGCGAGCCCCAGGAGTCGGGAAGCGGATGAGTGGTTCATGGGGTCTTTCTGGTGTCCGGGACACCTTGCGCGGAATGCACCCCCCGTTTGTAGAAGGACCCCGAACGCGTGTCGGTGCGCTGTCGAACATGGTCCGCCCATGGATGCGTTGCGTGCGCTGCCCAACAGTCAGTGCATGCACCGCACCGCAGACTGGTCGGAGCCGGTCACGCCTGACCGCCCTCCAGAGCCGCACCCCATGCCCACAGCCGAGAACCTCCTGATCCGCCAGTTGCCCCGGATGGCCCGCAAGCACCTGCTGGACCAGTGCGAGCCGTTCGAGCTCCTGCGGTCGGCCGATCTCAGCGTGCGCGGCCAGCCGCTGAGCCACGCGCACTTCCCCATCGAAGGCTTCGTCTCGCTGGTGATCGACGTGGACCACTACCCGGCGCTGGAGGTGGGCATGGTGGGGCGCGAAGCCATGCTCGGCGCCGAACTGTTGCTGGGTCAGGCCAAGGCGCCCTGGCGTGCGCTGGTGCAAGGCCCGGGCCACAGCTGGCGCATCGGTGCCAAGGCCCTGCGGCGCGAATGCGCCACCAGCCCGGCGCTGCTGCAGGTGGTGCAGACCAGCCTGCTGGTGCGCCTGCACCAGCAGGCCCTGGCGTCGGCCTGCGAGCGTTTTCACATGATCGGCCCGCGCCTGGCGCGCTGGCTGCTGATGAGCCAGGACCGTGCACAGAGCGACCGCTTCCACGTCACGCACGAGGGGATGGCGCTGATGCTGGGCGTGCGGCGCGTGGGCGTGACACTGGCCGCGAGCGAGTTCCAGCACAGCGGACTGATCCGCTACCACCGTGGCGAACTCACCGTGCTGGACCGCCCCGCCCTGGAGGCGCAGGCCTGCAGCTGCTATGCCGCCGACCGGACGCTGCACCGCGCGCTCTTTCCTGCCCAGCCCACGTGAAGTGAGCCTGTCCGGCCAGCACGACGGGCTGGCCGGACAGGCTCGAACCGTTCAACGGAGCCAGCTGTCTTCCGCTTTGGCGACCCAGTCATCCAGCTGCTGCTCGGCTTCGTCCTTGGCAATGCCGTAGCGCTCCTGGATCTTGCCGGTCAGCTGGTCGCGCCGACCCGCGATCTGGCGCAGGTCGTCTCCCGTCAGCTTGCCCCATTGCGACTTGGCCTGCCCGGTCAGTTGCTTCCAGTTGCCTTCGATGGTGTCCCAGTTCATACACGTCCTTTGGTTGCGGCAAACAAAACGCTCGCCGTGTCGGCTTGTCGCCCGGCGGCGCCGGGATGTCTGTGCGCCATCGAACCCACCGGATACCCCTGCCGGCGGGCTGCACGCCCGCTGCCCGCCTGTGTATGCCAGTGCACCGACACGGCCGCCGCAACGCCGCACGCTGAAGAAGTGGGGTGCATGCCGAGATCCAGGGCCACCGGTCCGCCGGGTCGCGCTGGAAGTGCACGCATCACCCCACGCCCCTTTTCCAACCCCCAGGAGGCCGTTCCATGCGACACACCAATCCCCCTTGCCCCCATGACCACGCGCCGCGCCTGCCCGCTCGGCGGCCACTGGGAGCCGTCGTCCTGGGCCTGGCCATGCTGCTGGGCGCCTGTGCCACCCGGCCGCCGCCACCCACCCTCCAGGTCAGCGAGGCGCAGGCCGCGGTGGAGAGCGCGGTGCGCGCCGGCGCACCGGCCGGCGCCCCCACCGAACTGGCCATGGCGCGCGACAAGCTGATGCGTGCCCAGACCTCGATGCAGGCGGGTCAACACGAACGCGCCCAGAGGCTGGCCGAGGCCGCCCTGGTCGACGCCCGCCTGGCCGAAGCCCGGACGCGCCAGGTCCAGGCTGTCAAGGCTGCCGTGACCGTGCAGGACGACAGCCGCGTGCTGCGCCAGGAAATCGACCGCGGCGCGGCGCAGTAATCCCTTCACCCCCCATCACAGGAATCACCCATGAAAACCCTCAAGACCCGACGCCTCGCCGGCGCGCTCAGCCTGCTGGCGATGGCCACCCTGACCGCCTGCACCAGCATGCCCCGGAGCAACGCGCAGCTTGAGCAGGCCCGCCGCGACCACCGTGCCGTTCTCGAAGACCCGCGGGCGCAAAGCGCCGCCGGGGACGACCTGCAACGGGCCACCGATGCCTTGAGCCGCGCCAACGCGGCCTGGAACGACAGCGCCACCGAAGAGCAGGTCAACCACCTCGCCTACCTGGCCTCGCAGCGCGCCGCGATCGTGCGCGCGGCCCTGGACACCCGCACCGCGCAGGACACCGTGGACGCCGCGGCGGCGCAGCGCCGACGGGTCCAGCTGGAGGCGCGCACCCAGGAAGCCGACACCGCCCAGCGCAACACCGCGTCGGCCCAGCAGGCCACCGAGAGTGCCCGGCGGGACACGGCCGTGGCCGAACGCGACGCGACCGACGCGCGCCAGGCGTCCGCGCAGGCCCAGCGCCAGACCCAGGAGGCCATGGAACGCAACCGGCGGCTGGAGGAACGCCTGCGGGCGCTCAACGCCCGGCCGACGCCGCGCGGGCTGGTCGTCACCCTGGGTGATGTGCTGTTCGATGTGGACCGCGCCGCCCTGCGACCGGGAGGGCAGCGGCTGGTGGAGCAACTGGCCGCCGTGCTCAACGAGTTCCCGCAACGCAACGCGCTGATCGAAGGGCACACCGACAGCACCGGCAGCGATGCCCACAACCAGACCCTGTCCGGCCAGCGGGCCGAAGCGGTGCGCTCCTCGCTGCTGCTGCAGGGCATCGCCAGCGCCCGCCTCAGTGCGCGCGGCTACGGCGAATCGGCACCGGTGAGCGGCAACGACACGGCCGACGGCCGGCAGCTGAACCGTCGCGTGGAAATCGTGCTGTCCGATGACAACGGCCAGATCAGCGCACGCTGAAAGAAGGGGGCCATGCGTTGCCGCATGGCCCCCGACGGAAACCTCGCGAGGCCTTTTCGGTCAGTCCTCTCCGGCCGGCATGCCTTCCAGCAAGTCCGCCAGTTCGTCCGCGTGCTCCTCTTCCAGCGCCAGGATCTGCTTGATCAGATCGCTGGTGGTGGGGTCCTGATCGCCCAGGTAGCGGACCATGTCGCGGTAGCTGTCGATGGCGATGCGCTCGGCCACCAGGTTCTCACGGATCATTTCGTGCAGTGTCCTGGCGGCCACGTATTCGGCGTGGCTGCGCTCGCTCAGGCTGTCGGGGGAAAAGTCGGGTTCACCGCCCAGTTGCACGATGCGGGCGGCCAGCTGGTCGGCGTGGCCCTGTTCTTCGTTGGAGTGCACCAGGAACTCGGCGCCCACGGTCTGTCCATGGACGCCGCGTGCCATGAAGTGGTGGCGCCGGTAGCGCAGCACGCAGACGATTTCCGTGGCCAGGGCCTCGTTGAGCATTTCCAGCACCCGTGTCCGGTCGGCTTTGTAGCCGGCGGTCACGGCGCCGCGTTCGATGTGTTGGCGCGCCTGGCTGCGCAACGCCTTGACCGGGGTCAGCTTGTGGGTGGCGTTCATGGCGTTCACTGCTTGATCAGAAGTTCGTTCTTCACGCTGCTGGCGCCTTCGGCCGCAGCGGCGAGCTTTCTGGCCTGTTCGATCTGGGCCTGGGTGTTGACGAAGCCGGTGAGCTGCACCTCGCCCTGGTGGGTGAGCACGCCGATGTCCAGGCTTTTGATGCCGGGGTCGGCGAGCAGCGCGGCCTTGACCCGGCCGGTCACGGCGGTGTCGTCGATTGCGGAGCCCACTGTGCCGGGGGGCCCCTTGAGGGAGATGCCGTTCTCGATCTCGGTCACGCCGGCGACCGCCCGGGTGAGGGCCACGGCCTGGTCGATCTGGGCCTGGCTGTCGACGAAGCCGCTGAGCTGCACCACGCCTTTGCGGGTTTCGACCTGCAGGTCGAGGCTCTTGACGAGGTCGTCGGCGACCAGGGCGGCCTTGACGCCGGAGGTGATCACGGTGTCGTCCACCTGGGTGCCCAGGGTCATGGGGGACGACAACGGGGTCGCCACCTCGGGTTCTGCCTTCTTGTCACAGGCGCTGAGCGCGGCCAGCACCATGAAGGAGGTGGAGAAGAAACCGACGCGAACGGTGCGGTGAATAGCCATGGAGTGCTCCTGCGGTTGAAAAAGGGGAACGTCAGCGGGCGAGATATCCCCCGTCGACGGGGTAGTACGCGCCAGTGACAAAGGAGGCCCGCGTGGAGGCGAGCCAGACCACCAGCTCGGCCACCTCTTCGGACCGGCCGAGGCGACCGATGGGATGCGCCGCCACCAGCGCGGCGTGCACCGTGGGATCGGCATCCAGCGCGCTGATCATGGGGGTCCGGATGAAGCCCGGGCCGACGGCGTTGATGCGCACACCGCGCGCGCTGTACCCGAGGGCCCCCGCCTGCGTGAGGCCCAGCACGCCGTGTTTGGCGGCGGTGTAGGCGGCAGCGGAGGCGAAGCCGACCGCGCCCAGGATGGACGCGACGTTGACGATCGCACCGCCCCCGCCACGCAACAGGGCCGGGATCTGGCTGCGCATGCCGTAAAACACCCCCGACAGATTGACCTTGATCACCTGTTCCCAGTCGTCCAGCGGGTAGTCGGCCAGCAGCGCGGCCGTGCCGCCGATGCCGGCGTTGTTGCAGGCCACATCGAGCCGGCCGAAGTGCGACAGGGCCTGGTCCACCAGGGCCTGTGCGTCGTCGGCCAAGCCCACATCCGACGCGGCGAACAGCGCTTCGTTGCCCAGGGCCTGAACCTGCCGGAGGGTCTCGTTGCCGGCGTGCGGGTCCAGGTCGGCGAGCACCAGGTGCGCGCCTTCGCGGGCGGCCACCAGCGCGATGGCCCTGCCGATGCCCGACGCGGCCCCGGTGACGAGCACCACTTTGTCTTTCA
The DNA here is from genome assembly GCA_964550405.1 of uncultured Hydrogenophaga sp. GTDB lineage: Bacteria > Pseudomonadota > Gammaproteobacteria > Burkholderiales > Burkholderiaceae_C > Hydrogenophaga. The sequence continues at coordinate 126,625 of CAZJZD010000005.1, forward strand.
GCATGCAACGACCCCATCAACGGTGGCGACCGTGAACAGCAACGGCCGCAGTCCCCGTTGCCGGCGGCGCCAGCCACGGGGAGATGGACGGACCATAGGTCGCTGCGTGCAGCGGGTCTGTGCGCCACCGGACACAGCGCCGCGCCCCGGGTCGCGCCGAACGGCTCCCGCCACAAGGTCGTCGTGGTGTACGCTGGACCGAGGGTCGGCCCGCCCGGCGGACCCGCCCGCACGAGGAGCCCGCGATGACACCGACGCGAACCGAAACGGACAGCATGGGCCCCATCGAAGTCCCCGCCGAGGCCCTCTGGGGTGCGCAGACCGAGCGCAGCCGGCGGTACTTTGCGATCGGCCAGCAGCGCATGCCGCCGGCGATCATCCGGGCACTGGCGGAAGTCAAACGCGCTGCGGCCGAGGTCAACCGCGACCTGGGCCTGCTGGCCCCCGACCGGGCCGACGCCATCGCCGCCGCCGCCGCCCGTGTGGCCGCGGGGGAGTTCGCCGACCAGTTCCCGCTTTCGGTCTGGCAGACCGGGTCCGGCACGCAGAGCCACATGAACGTCAACGAGGTCATCGCCCGACTCGCCAGCGCCGCGCTGGGCGATGGAGCGCCACCGGTGCATCCGAACGACGAGGTCAACCGGGGCCAGTCGTCCAACGACGTGTTCCCGACCGCGATGCATGTGGCGGCGGTGCGCACGGCCGGGCCCTTGCTGGACGCACTCGCACAGCTGCGTGGCGCGATACGCGACCGGGCGGCCGCCTTCGCCGGCATCGTCAAGATCGGGCGCACCCACCTGCAGGACGCGACGCCGGTCACCTTCGGGCAGGAATTCGGCGGCTACGACGCCCAGCTGGGCCTGGCCGAAGCGGCGCTGCGCGAGGCCCTGCCCGGCGTGCACGCGCTGGCCATCGGCGGCACGGCCGTCGGCACCGGGTTGAACACTCACCGCGAATTCGGCCCGCGCTTGGCGGCGGCGCTGGCGCTGCGGCTGCGTGCGCCCTTCGTCGTGGCCGACAACCTGTTCGCGGCCATGGCCGGGCACGAGCCGCTGGTGCGGCTGCACGGTGCGCTGCGGATGCTGGCGGTGGCGCTGAACAAGATCGCCCACGACATCCGGCTCATGGGCAGCGGCCCGCGTGCCGGCCTGGGCGAACTGCGCCTGCCGGCCAACGAGCCGGGCAGTTCCATCATGCCGGGCAAGGTCAACCCGACGCAGGTCGAGGCCCTGACCATGGTCTGCGCCCAGGTCATGGGGCACGACGTGGCGCTGGGCATCGCCGCCGGCCAGGGGCAGTTCGAGCTGAACGCCTGCAAGCCGCTGATCGCCTGCAACCTGCTCGACAGCATCGAACTGCTGACGGACGCCATGAGGAGCTTCGCCACCCACTGCGTTGCCGGCCTGGAGGCGGACACGGCGCGCGTGCAGGACCTGCTGGAGCGCTCGCTGATGCTGGTGACCGCGCTGACGCCGCACATCGGCTACGACCGCGCCGCCGGGATCGCCCGACACGCCCAGGCCCACGGCCTGGGTCTGCGCGAGGCGGCGCTGGCCGTCGGTGGCATCAGCGCCGCGGAATTTGATGCCTGGGTGGTGCCGGCGCGCATGCTGGGGCCCGACTGAGCCGCGCATCGCCGGTGCGGGAGTACCATGGGTTTTCATCGGGGTGCGCTGGGCGTGCCCTCACCCCGCACGGTCTCGCTTGAATCGTCACCGGTGGCCGCGTCGCCCCTGGCGGGACAAGTCCTCCACAGGAGCAGTCCCTTGACATCCGCACCCACCCAGCCGCCCGGCGAACCCGCCCGGCCGGCCACCGGCGCCCTGCTGGCGGCACACGCGAGGGATGAGGCGCTGTTCGGCGTCACGCGCGTGCTCACCTTTGCCGGCACGCGGGGTCTGAGCGCCGCCAGCGGTTTCTTTTTCGAGCGCGATGGCCGGCTCTACCTGGTCACCAGCCGGCACGTGCTGTTCGACGCCAAAAGCGGGCACGCGCCGGATCGCATCGAGATCGAAATGCACACCGACCAGCGCGACCTGACGCGGATGGCCCGGTTGTCGATCCTGCTGCACCGCGGCGGCGTGGCCGCCTGGCACCAGGCCCGCGACAGCGGCGGAGAGGTCGATGTGGCGACCCTCGAAATCGACCGGAACACGATGCCGGCAGGCGGCGTCTTGCAACCCTTCGGGCCGCAGCACCTGGGCGTCGGGTTCGACGCTTTCGAAGTGGGCGACCGGCTGGCCATCCCGGGCTTCCCGCTCGGGTTCTTCGATACCGTGCACCACCTGCCGGTGGTGCGCCAGGCCAGCATCGCCTCGTTCTACGGCATCCGCTTCCAGGGCCAGGGCCTGTTCCTCACCGACGCCCGCATGCACCGGGGCAGCAGCGGGTCGCCGGTGCTGGCGCGGCTGTACGCGGCCGACGGCCAGCCACGGTGGTGCCTGCTGGGCATCCACTCCAGCCGCATGGACATGGCCACCCGCGACCTGACCCAGGACGAGTCGCTCGGGCTGAACTGCGCCTGGTACGCCGATATCGTGATGACCCTGACCGCCCCGGCGGCCGCACGGCTCCGGATCAATTGATGTTTGGCAAGTTATCAAAAACAGATAACTCTTGAAACTCCACTAGAATCGCGGACATGAACCCGATCCGCAACCCCTTTGCGCCCGGCGCCGGCACGCCCCCGCCGGAGCTGGCCGGGCGCGACGCGCTGCTGGATGCGGTGCACGTCGCCATCGAGCGCGCGCGCATCGGTCGCCCGGCCAAGAGCGTGATGCTGGTGGGTCTGCGCGGCGTGGGCAAGACGGTGCTGCTGGACCGCATGCGCGACGCCGCCGAGGGCGCGGGCATCCACACCATCCGCATCGAGGCGCCCGAGGGCCGCTCACTGCCCGCCCTGCTGGCACCGCAACTGCGCCAGGCCCTGCTGCGCCTGTCGCAACTGGAGAACGCCAAGGCCCTGGCCGTCCGCGGCCTGCGCGCGCTGGCCGGCTTTGCCAAAGGGCTGAAGCTCAAGTACCACGACATCGAGGTCGGCATCGACCACGAACCCGAGCCCGGCCTGGCCGACAACGGCGACCTCGAACACGACCTGCAGGCCCTGATGGAACAGACCGGTCTGGCCGCCCAGGCGGCGGGCACCGCGCTGGCGCTGTTCATCGACGAACTGCAGTACGTGCCCGAGGCCCAGCTCTCGGCCCTGATCACCGCCCTGCACCGCACCGAGCAGCGCCGCCTGCCGGTGGTGCTGGTGGGCGCCGGCCTGCCGCAGCTGCGCGGCCAGATGGGCGACGCCAAGTCGTACGCCGAGCGCCTGTTCGACTTCCCCTTCATCGGCCCGCTCGGCACCGAAGCGGCCACGCTGGCGCTGACCAAGCCGCTGGCCGACGAGGGCGTGGCCATCACCCCCGAGGCCCTGGCCGAGCTGCTGCGCCTGACCCAGGGCTACCCGTACTTCCTGCAGGCCTGGGGCAGCCACACCTGGCTGGCGGCCGAGGCCAGCCCCATCACCCTGGCCGATGTGATCAAGGGCAGCGTCACCGCCATCGCGGCGCTGGACGAAGGGTTCTTCCGCGTGCGCTTTGACCGCTGCACACCAAAAGAGAAAAAATACCTGCGCGCCATGGCCGAGCTGGGCGAAGGACCGCACCGCTCCGGCGACATCGCCGATGTACTGGGCGAGAAGGTCTCATCGCTGGCGCCCACCCGCAGCACCCTGATCCACAAAGGCATGGTGTGGAGCCCCAGCCACGGCGACACCGCCTTCACCGTGCCGATGTTCGGCGCTTTCATGCAACGCATCCTGCCCGGCGACGACTGGCGCGGCACCGAGAAATGACATGACCCCTGAAAAACTCGCGTTCGAAAACAAGAAGCTCGAAAAGCGCCTGTGCCGCGAGGTCGGCCGCGCCATCGTGGACTACAACATGATCGAGGAAGGCGACCGCGTGATGGTCTGCCTCTCGGGGGGCAAGGACAGCTACGGCCTGCTCGACATCCTGATGAAGCTGCAGAAGCGCGCGCCGGTGAACTTCGAGCTGATCGCGGTCAACCTGGACCAGAAGCAGCCCGGCTTCCCCGACCACATCCTGCCGGAATACCTGAGCAAGCTGGGCATCAAGTTCCACATTGAAACGCAGGACACCTACTCCATCGTCAAGGAGAAGATCGAGCCGGGCAAGACCATGTGCAGCCTGTGCTCGCGCCTGCGCCGCGGCATCCTCTACCGCGTGGCACGCGAACTGGGCTGCACCAAGATCGCCCTGGGCCACCACCGCGATGACATGCTGCAGACCCTGTTCCTGAACATGTTCTTCGGCGGCAAGCTCAAGGGCATGCCAGCCAAGCTGGTCAGCGACAACGGCGAGTTCATGGTGATCCGCCCGCTGGCCTATGTGCCCGAGAAGGACCTGATCCGCTGGGCCGAGGCGCGGCAGTTCCCCATCATCCCCTGCACGCTCTGCGGCAGCCAGGAGAACCTGCAGCGCAAGCAGGTCGGCAACCTGCTGCGCGACTGGGACAAGCAGTTCCCCGGCCGGCTGGAGAACATGCTGCACGCGCTGCAGCACGTGGTGCCCAGCCACCTGATGGACCGCACGCTCTATCCCTTCCAGACCCTCAGGACCACCGGCGCGCCAGTGGAAGACGGCGACCTGGCCTTCGACGAGGAACCGCTGGAAGCACCGCCGCGCGTGGTGGACGAAGACGCAGACGAAGGGAACGCACCGGCCCCGCGCACGGTCATACCGATTGCCGCGGGTTGAGATCGATCTGCCGCCGGGCCGCCCCAAGGCAGATCCGCCCCTTGGGGGCAGCGACCCGCGCAGCGGTGGAGCGTGGGGCTGAACTGACCGGCGGTGCAACGTTGGAGGAGGAACCTGCATGAGCCGCACACACACTGCCATTCGTCGCACCCTGATGGGCGCCACGCTGGGTCTGAGCCTGCTGCTGGGTGGCTGCGCCAGCGTCTACCTGGTGGACAACCAGGTGCAGAGCTTTCCGCGCTGGGACGCCGGACAGGTGCCCGCCAGCCCGCAGAGCTACCGTTTCGAGCGGTTGCCCTCGCAACGCGAAGGCGCCACTGCCGCGTCGCAGGACCGGCTGGAAGAACTCACGCGTGCCGTGCTGGCCAGAGCCGGCTGGAACCGGTCCGACGCAACAGACAGCGTGCCCTGGACGGTGCAGGTCCAGGCCAGCGCCAACCGGCTGCCGCGCGCGCCCTGGGAGGATCCCTGGAATGGCTGGGGTCCCGGTTGGGGTCTGGGTCTGACGCACTTCAACGGTGGCTGGGGCGGCTCGCTGTTCATGCGGGTGGACACCCCTTACCACGAGCGCCAGGTCTCACTGCTCATCCGCCACGCGGCCACCGGCCAGGTGGTTTATGAAACCAGCGCTCGTCACGACGGCCGCTGGAACGACAGCCCCGAACTCTGGAGCGCGATGCTCGACGCCGCGCTGCGCGACTTCCCTGCGCCGCCGCCGGGGGCACGGCAGGTCAACATCGAAGTTCCCCGGTAGGCATAGAGCCCCCACGCTCCGCCGCTGCGCGGGTCGCTGCCCCCCGTGGGGGCGCGTTTCAGGCTTGGGGCGGCCCGGCGCCTGAAACATCCGCCCCCACGCTCCGCGGCTCAAACCGGTTCGAGCAGCCGGCGCACGGCATCGGCCAGGGCGTCCATGCTGTCCTGCTTGCCCAACACGTCCTGCACGCCGGCCGCGGTGGCGTCGGCCATCAGCGGTTCGCTGACGTGACCGCTGACGATGGCCACACGCTGTTGTGGCCGCAGCTGGCGCACGGCACGGGCCAGCTCCACACCGCTCATGCCCGGCATGTTGTGGTCGGTCACCAGCAGGTCCACGGCTTCGTCGTGGTCGCGGAACCAGGCCAGGGCCTGTTCACCCGACAGGAAGGTGCTGACCCGGTAGCCCTGCTTGCGCAGCAGCCGCGCGGCCAGGAAGACCAGGGCCTCGTAGTCGTCCACATAGACGATGTGCCGCCCGGCAGGCGCCATGACAGGAACCGCTGGCGCCGCCGGTGACGGCGGCTCCGCGCTGGCCGCCGTCGCTGCCAGCGGCAGGAACACGTCGAAGCGCGCCCCCTCGCCCGGGGCGCTGTGCACACCGATGGCGCCCCGGTGCGCCTTCACGATGCCATGCACCACCGACAGGCCCAGCCCGGTGCCGCTGCCGGGTGCCTTGGTGGTGAAGAAAGGTTCGAAGATGCGCCGCTGCGTCGCCTCGTCCATGCCCGGCCCGTCATCGGCCACGCTCAGGCAGGCGTAGGCACCGGGCGCCAGATCGCCCAGTTGCAGCGCCTGCGAGGCGTCGAGTTCGGTCGCCCGCAGCGCCACGGTGATCTCGCCGGGCTGGCCGCCCATGGCCTGCCAGGCGTTGGTGCACAGGTTCATCAGCACCTGCTGGATCTGGGTCGCATCGGCCAGCACCGGCAACGGGGCGTTGGCCAGCCGGGTGTTCAGGCGCGTGCCGGCCGGCAGCAGGGACCGCAGCAGGCGCAACGCCTCCTCCACCACCGGCTGCAGGGGCTGGCGCTGCAGCTCCTGCGTCTGCCGGCGGCTGAAGGCCAGGATCTGCTGCACCAGCTGGCGCGCGCGGATGGCGGCGCGGTGCACTTCGGTCAGGCTCTCCTGTGCCGGGTGGTCGGGTCCCACGTCTTCGCGCGCCAGGGCCAGGTTGCCCAGGATGGCGGCCAGCAGGTTGTTGAAGTCGTGCGCCACGCCCCCGGCCAGGGTGCCGATGGCTTCCATCTTCTGCGACTCGCGCAGCTGCAGCTCCAGCGCGCGCTGGTGCGCTTCGGCGAGCTTGAGTTCGGTGATGTCGGTGTGCGTGCCCACCATGCGCAGCGGTTTGCCGTCGGCATCGCGTTCGATCACCATGCCGCGCGAGAGCACCCACTTCCAGCTGCCGTCCTTGCAGCGGATGCGGTGTTCGTTGCGATAGGCCGGGGCGCGCCCGTCGAAGTGGGCCTGCCGGTCGGCCTGCATCTGGGGCACATCGTCCGGGTGGGTGCGGGCGTCCAGTTCGGCCGCGCTGGACGCCAGATCGCCGTCCGCATACCCGTACATGGCCTTGATGCGCGGGGACACGTATTCCTCGCCGGTGGCCAGGTTCCAGTCCCACACGCCGTCACCTGCGCTGTCCAGCGCCAGCTTCCACAGCACTTCCGACTCGCGCAGGGCCAGTTCGGCCTGCTTGCGCTCGGTGATGTCCAGCAGCAGGCCCACGCGCACCTGACCGTCTGCATCGCGCGAGACCGTGTCGGAGCGGCGGTACAGCCAGCGCACCGCCCCATCGCTGCGCACGATGCGGTATTCGAAGCCTTCGTCCTGCTGGCCCTGGCCGAGGCGGCGGATGTGCTGCTCGAAGCGCGCCGCATCCTCCGGGTGCCGGTAGCGCGCCAGGATGTCGGGCTCGCGCATCACGGCATCGGCGCTGAGGCCGTAGATCTGCTGCACGCCGGCGCTGACGAATCGGTAACGGGTCCGCCCATGCGGGTCGATGTGCGCAACGAACACCATGCCCGGGATCTGCTCGGTCAGCAGGCGCAGGCGCTCTTCGCTGGCGCGCTGGGCCTCCAGCGCCTGCACCTGCCCGGTGACGTCCTCCACCGTGCCTTCGTAATACAGAATGCGCCCCGCGCCGTCGCGCACGGTGTGGGCGTTTTCACTCACCCAGAAGCGCACGCCGTCACTGTGGCGCACCACCTCCGAGATGAAGCCCCGGACAAAACCGTCCCGCTCGAGCTGACGGCGGAACGCGGTCCGGCGGCCCGGCAGCACGTACCAGTCGCTGCTGATGCGGTTGACGTGGTGCAGCATCGTCGCTTCGTCGGCATACCCGTTGAGCGCCACCAGCGCCGGGTTGGCGTGCAGCATCTCGCCCTCCAGCGAACTGCGGTAGGCACCGATCGGCAGGAAGCTGAACAGCGTGGAAAAGTCCGGCGCGGGGGCCGATGGCGCACTCATGCCGGCATTGTGGATCAGCGGGTGGGGAACACCACCGCATCCAGCCCCAGCAGGCGCACCTGCACCGCCGCCGCATCGGCCGCCGCCGCGTCGCCGTAGGGACCCACGCGCACCCGGAACCGCTCGCCCTGGGGGCCGGGCAACACCTCCACCGTGGCAGGCAGTTGCGCCTGCAGCAGACGCTGGTGGGCACGCTGCGCGTTGTCGGCCACCGCGAACAGGCCGACGTTGACACCAAAGCCTGTTGCGCTGGCCGGTGAAGCAACCGGCTTGACCGATGGACGAGGATCCGCGGCCGTGACCGTGACCACGGGCGCAACCGGCACAGGGGAGGCCGCGGTCACCGGGGGTCGGACCGCCTGCGGGACGGGCTGGCGGTCCGGTGCCGGATCGGGCGATCCAGCGACAGGCACCGGCGCCGGCACGACCACACGCGCCTCCACCGGGGCCTGGACCGTGGCGGGTGGGACCGCCTTCGCCACCACCGCGGGCGGTGGTACCGCAGACTGCCACGGTTGCCAAGCGCCCAGAAACAGCAAGCCCGACAGCAGCAGGCCCGAACCGGACACCACAAGCCGCAGCCGCCCGGGACCGACACCGCCGCGGCGCAACCGGGTCTGCGCTTCGGCCAGGGTGCCGGCGGCGCCCACCGCCTGCAGGATGCGGCGCTGCACCTGCCGGTGCAGCAGGGCATGGGCCACCCAACCGGGCCACAGGCACCACAGCAGCAGCCAGACCCCCAGCACGCCGTACCGCACACCGGCTGGCCAGGCGGCAAGCCACGGCCAGACCAGCAGGACCAGGCCCAGCAGGCCCGCCAGCAGCAGCGTGTAGACCAGGGCCGGGCCCCAGAGGCGGCGCAGCACCAGCCAGCCCAGCGTGCACAGGGCCGCCGGCCCATGCCAGACCGGCTGGCGCTGTCCCGCGATGTCGAAGCGCTCGAACACCCGCAGGTAGTGCTCCACGTTCAGTGGCCCGAGCGCGGCCCGGTACAGCACCGACGAAACACCGCCACCCGCCGGTGTGCCGGTTTGCGTTGTCGGTATGTCGGAAAGAAGGATCGGTTCGGACATGGCTGGCGACGGCGGTGCCAGCCCGCACGATAGCGCAATCGGCAGCCCCGCCGGGCGCGCCACCGCCGCCAGCGGTAGCGGCCAGACCCGATAGCCGCTACAGTCCGGCGCGAAGAGCGCGGCGTCCCGGCCGCGCCGGAGTCCGACTTGCAGACCATCACCCGCATCCTGGCCGTGCGCCATGGCGAAACCGCCTGGAACCGCGACACGCGCATCCAGGGGCACACCGACATCGACCTCAACGAGCGCGGTCGCTGGCAGGCCGAGCGTCTGGCCCGGTCGCTGCGCGACGAGCCGATCGCCGCCTTCTACGCCAGCGACCTGTCGCGCGCCCGCGAAACGGCGCAGGCCGTGGCCCGCCCGCACGGAGGCACCGTGCAGACCCACGCAGGCCTGCGCGAACGCTGCTTCGGCCGTTTCGAAGGCCATACCTGGGCCGAGCTGGAAGCCCGCCACCCGGTGGAGACCACCGCCTGGCGCCAGCGCCTGCCGGACTTCGCCCCGCCCGGCGGCGAATCGCTGCGGCAGCTGCAGGACCGGGTGGTGACCGCCGTCAGCGAACTGGCCGCGCGCCATCCGGGCGAACAGGTACTGGTGGTGGCGCACGGGGGCGTGCTCGACATCCTCTACCGCGCCGCCACCCGGCTGGACCTGCAGGCCCCACGCAGCTGGGACCTGACCAACACCGCGGTCAACCGCCTGCTCTGGTCGCCCGAAGGCCTGAGTCTGGTCGGCTGGGCCGACACCGGCCACCTGCAGGACGAGAACTCGCTGGACGAAAAAACCGCCTGACCGGCGTCCCCATGCGGGTTGACGCCAGCAGCCCCGGCTCGCGCCCGCACCCAGAATGGCGGGTATGTCGCCGAGCCAGATCATCGTCCTCGCCACCCCGGTCTTCCTGTTCCTGATCGCCCTCGAGTTCGCCATCGGCAGGCGGCGCGGACGCAACACCTACCGCTTCAGCGACGCGCTCAGCAGCATCGGCCTGGGCATGCTCAGCCAGGCCAGCGCGGTGTTCATGCCGCTGCTCAAGATCGGCCTCTACACCGCCGCCCATCAGCACCTGGCCCTGCTGCCCGACAACGGCTTCTGGACCACCCTGCCCGGCTGGCTGCTGGCCCTGCTGTTCTACGACTTCCTCTACTACTGGAACCACCGCCTGGGCCACACGGTGGCGGTGTTCTGGGCCGCGCACGTGGTGCACCACCAGAGCCAGGACTACAACCTGTCCACCGCGCTGCGCCAGCCCAGCAGCTACCCGCTGCTGGGCTGGGTGTTCTACCTGCCCATGGCGCTGGCCGGGGTGCCGCCGCTGGTGTTCGTGGTGGTGGGCCTGATCGACCTGCTCTACCAGTTCTGGATCCACACCGAACAGATCGGCTCGATGGGGCGCTTCGACCGCTGGTTCGCGTCGCCCTCCAACCACCGCGTGCACCACGCGGTGAACGACCGCTATGTGGACAAGAACTACGGCGGCATCCTGATGCTGTGGGACCACCTGTTCGGCACGTTCGAACCCGAAGACCCACACGAACCCTGCGTCTATGGCACGCGCAGCCCGCTGGGCAGCTGGGACCCGCTGTGGGCCAATGCCGAGGTCTACTGGGCGCTGGCGCAGGAGAGCTGGCGTGCCCGGCACTGGACCGACAAGCTGCGCGTGTGGTTCAAGCCCCCGGGCTGGCGCCCGGCCGATGTGGCGGCGCGCTGGCCGAAGCCGGCCTTCGACCTGGCGCGCGTGCAGACCTACGCACCACCGCTGGAGCGCACGGAGGCGGTTTTTGCGACGGGGCTGTTCGCCGCGCTGCTGGGTGGCGTCGCCGCCTTCCTGTGGCAGGCCGACACCGCAGCACTGGCCCACAACGCCGCCGGCTTCGCGGCGCTGCTGGCCGGCGTCTGGGCGCTGGGGGCGCTGCTGCAGGGCCGCCTGGCCATCGACGAGGTGCTGTTCGTGCTGTGTGGCGCCCTGGCCATGGCCACCGCCGTGTTCGGCTGGACCGAAGCGCACCGGGTGTTCAAGCCACTGGCCATGCTGTTGGCGATGGCGCGGGTGCTGCGCGCGCCGGCCGCACCGGGGCGCGGCTGGCTGCTGGCGGCGCTGGCCGGCTCGCTGGCGGGCGACGTGTTCCTGATGTTCGACGGTTTCTTCATCCCCGGACTGGTGGCTTTCCTGCTGGCGCACCTGGCCTACATCGCACGCCTGCGACAGGACGCGCCCTGGCTGGCCAGCCGGCGCGCGTGGCTGGGCGTGGCGGCCGTGGGCCTGGGCGTCTATGCCCTGCTCTGGACGGGTGGCCTGCCCGCGGCATTGCGGCTGCCGGTGGCGGTGTACGTGTGCGCCATCGGCCTGATGGCGGCGCAGGCCTTCGGCCGGGCGGCCGTCCTGCGCGATGCGCCGGCCCGCCTGGCGGCCGCTGGCGCCGCCTGCTTCATGGTCAGCGACACCTTGCTGGCCTTCAACCGCTTCGTGACGCCGCTACCGGCCCAGGCCCTGTGGGTACTGGGCAGCTACTACGCGGCGCAGGGCCTGCTGGTGGCGGGGCTGCTGCGTGCGCGCCCGCCCGGGCTGACCGAGACGCTTCGCCGTTAGCCACCGGCGTTGCGGGCCTTCATGCGCTCGTTGACCATGCGCAGCGTCTCGGTCACCTCGGCGGCTCGGGCTTCGGCCTCGGCGGCGCCGATGCTGCCGCGCGCCTGCCCCACTTCCAGCGCCATCAGTGCCAGCATGCCGGACTGCAGGCCTCGCAGGTCGTCCAGCAGGTCCGAGCGCACATCGGCCGGCACGCGTGCCAGCGCCTCGCCCACCGCCCGGTAGGCGGGGATGTGCCGCTGCTCCAGCGCCTCGACCAGCTGCTCCGGGCTGATGCGCCCCTCCTGCTCGGCCCGGGCGTCGGCCTGCAGCGCCTCTTCGGCCTGGTGGAACGCCGGCAGCACCTCGCGCAACGCCGTCTGCTCGGCGAACAGCGCGCGGTGGTCTTCACCGGCCGGCGCGGCCCACACCAGCCCCGCCACGGCCAGCGCGGCCGCCGCCGAGGCCAGCCACTGGCGGCTGCGACGCTGCGCGGCACTGGCCGTTTCGTCCACCACCTCGACCAGCAGCCAGGCCATGCCAGCGCCGGCCAGCAGGCCGCCGATGTGGGCGGCGTTGTCGATGCCTTCCCGTACGAACCCTTGGCCCAGCGAGATGGCCACGAACAGCCCCTGCGAGGTCAGCAGCTGCGTGACCACCGGTTTCGGTACCCGTTCGCGGTGCTGGAACACGGCGGCCAGCACCGCCCCGAGCACACCGAACACCGCACCCGAAGCCCCGACCGACACCGCCTGCTGGGCCGAAAAATGCAGGCTCAGTGCACTGCCGGCCAGTGCCGAGCCCCAGTAGATCAGCAGGAACTGCCCGTTGCCGAACCAGCGCGTGACCTGCGTGCCGGCCACCCAGAGCGCGTACATGTTCAGCGCCAGGTGCAGCAGGCCACCGTGCAGCACGGTGGCGGTGAGCAGGCGCCAGAACTCGCCGTCGCGCACCACGGCACTGGCCGATCCCGCGCCCCAGCGGAACAGGTCGGCGGTGTCCGGCTGCAGGGGGCTCATGCCGTCGGCCAGATTGGCCAGCCACACCCCCACGTTCAGCACCACCACGGCGTACAGGGCCCAGAGGCTGGGCGTCTTCTCGCGCAGGTGCTGCTCGAAATCCGCCTCCGCCTGCCAGGCGATCATCTGTTCCTGGGCCGCCCGCTGCGCCTGGGCCCCGGCATGGCGAAAAAAAGCCTGCTGGACCGCGTCGACCGCCAGCTGACGTTCGGCCTTGCGCAAGGGCTGCAGGCTCAGGCCGCGCTTGAGCCCCCGGCCAATCAACGGCCGGGTCGGCGCGAGCAGGGGCGAACCGGGGCGCAGCACCAGGCTGATCACCTCGTTGCCCTGGACCACCACGTGCTCGACGTCGGTGATGTCGGACCAGGGCACGGTGTGGCCGCGCGTGAGCTGGCCGCTGACACCCTGCGGCCCGACGCTGAGCACCGGCAGACGGCTGAGCACGGGCTTGAACAGCAGCAGGCCCAGGCCACCGAAGAAGGCCGCAAAGCCCCAGAGCGCCATCGGCGCTTCGCCATCGGCCAGCGCCCACCAGGCCATCAGCAGGCCCAGCATCAGGATGAAGGCGGCCAGCAGCGTGGTGCCGCCACGCCAACTGGCACGGAACACCTGGCTGCCGTCGGGCAGTCGCTCGTTCATTCGCATCCTCGGAGGCAACACTCAGGCGCCGAACAGCCCGCCCTCACTGGCCGGCGGCGACACGCCGAGGTGGCGGTACGCCGCCAGCGTGGCGGTGCGCCCGCGCGGCGTGCGCTGCAGGTAACCCTGCTGGATCAGGTAGGGCTCGATCACGTCTTCGATGGTGTCGCGCTCCTCGCCGATGCTGGCCGCAATGTTGTCCAGCCCCACCGGCCCGCCGTCGAAGCGGTGGATGACCGCCTCCAGCAGCTTGCGGTCCATCAGGTCGAAGCCTTCGGGGTCCACGTCCAGCATGGTCAGCGCGCGGCTGGCGATGTCGTTGGTGATGCGGCCGTTGCCTTTCACATCGGCAAAGTCGCGCACGCGGCGCAGCAGGCGGTTGGCGATGCGCGGCGTGCCGCGGCTGCGGCGCGCGATCTCGAACGCACCCTCGGGGTCGATGGGCGCGTTCAGCAGGCCGGCGCTGCGGGTGACGATGCGCTGCAGCTCGGCCGGGGTGTAGAACTCCAGCCGCGCCACGATGCCGAAGCGGTCGCGCAAGGGGTTGGTCAGCATGCCGGCGCGCGTGGTGGCGCCGACCAGGGTGAAGGGCTGCAGGTCGAGCTTGATGCTGCGCGCCGCCGGCCCCTCGCCGATCATGATGTCGATCTGGTAGTCCTCCAGCGCGGGGTAGAGGATTTCCTCGACCACCGGGCTGAGCCGGTGGATCTCGTCGATGAACAGCACGTCGTTGGGTTCGAGGTTGGTCAGCAGTGCCGCCAGGTCCTTGGGTTTTTCCAGCACCGGGCCGCTGGTCTGGCGCAGGTTCACGCCCAGCTCCTGCGCAATGATGTGGGAGAGCGTGGTCTTGCCCAGGCCCGGCGGGCCGAACAGCAGCACGTGGTCCAGCGCCTCGGCGCGCTTCTTCGCGGCGCCGATGAAGATTTCCAGCTGCTCGCGCACCTTCTGCTGCCCCACGTACTCGTCCAGCAGCTTGGGGCGCAGCGCGCGCTCGATGGCTTCTTCCTTGGGCGAGAAGGGCGCGGCAGACACCACGCGCGGCGCGGGGGCGAAATCGTCGGTCTGGATGCTCACGGGCGGCTTTTTCCGGGGATTGAATACTGACTATACACACAGTATCCGGCTCAAGTCACCCACCGCGCTGGCCGATACCGGAACAGATCCCTCCTGTTCTGTTGTCCGAGGCCTTGTCATGTTCCTGATCCGCCCGCGCCCCGCTCCCCTGGTCCGCCTCTGCCTGGCTTTCGGGCTGTCGGCGGGCATCGCCCACGCCGCGGAGCAGCACCACGCGCCGGCACCACCGGCCAAGCCCGCCCACACGACCGCCCCCGCTGCGGCGGCCAAGCCGACCGCGTGGACGCCCGCCGCCAGCGGCGACCCCCAGCTGGTGGTGGACCGCATCCGCAACGCGCTGGCCAAGCAGTCCGACCAGGACAAGATGCACGTGCTGGTGGGCGACGATCCCCTGGTGCCGAAAGCCGCGGCCGGCCATGGGCCAGCGGCCACGCACCCCAAGCCCCGGAAAACCGCCCCAGCCACATCCGCGGCCACCGCGCGGCGTGCCGCGCTGACCGGCCATGCCGCCCCGACCGCGCACGGCGGCGAGGTCCATTGGTCCTACAGCGGGGAACACGGCCCCGAACACTGGGGCGGCATGAAGCCCGAGTTCAACGCCTGTGCCATCGGCCAGCGCCAGACGCCCATCCACATCCAGAGCAGCCAGACCCTGCAAGGCCCGGCCGAACCGCTGCGCTTTGCCTACGCGCCCAGCGGCGGCAGCGTGGTCAACAACGGCCACACCGTGCAGGTGGACGTGGAGGGCGACAACAGCCTGACCGTGCGTGGCAACAGCTACCGCCTGCTGCAGTTCCACTTCCACCACCCGGCCGAGGAAAAGGTCAACCACAAGGGTTTTGCCATGGTGGTGCACCTGGTGCACCGCAACGACCTGGGACAACTGGCGGTGGTGGCGGTGCTCATCGAACCGGGTGAGGCCAGCGCACTGATCCACAAGGTCTGGACCCACATGCCGCTGGACACCCACGACCGCGTGCGCCTGCCCGACGGACTGATCGACCTCAATGAGCTGCTGCCGCAGGACCAGCGCTACTACCAGTTCATGGGATCGCTGACCACGCCGCCCTGCACCGAAGGCGTGCTGTGGATGGTGATGAAACAGCCGGTGACGGTCAGCCGCGACCAGCTGCGCCTGTTTGCCCAGCTGTTTCCGATGAACGCAAGGCCGGTGCAGGCGATCAACGGGCGGGTGGTGCGCGAGGGCATGTGAGCCGGATGGGATTCGACGCGCAGCGGGTGCCGAGCACCTTGTTACCCGCGTAACGGGCGGTAGCAGGCTTCGTTCAGAAGCACCGATACTTCGCACCGCTGAGTGAACGGATCTGTCCACCCGTCCGGGTGCAGCCGTTCGCCCGGTCGCGGTGACGACACTGCTGACCACGGCTTCATCCCCGGACGCGGCATTCGCCGCCCGGCCGAACGAACCCGCCCACCCATCGCCCGCTCACCATGTCGACGTTCCCTGTCTCGAACCGAAAACCGCCACCCGCGACGGCACCAGGCACTGCGGCCTCCCGTGTGTCGACGCTCGCCCTGACCTTCCTGTTCGCAGCGGCGCTGGGCGCTTGTGGTGGTGGCAGTGGCAGCCAGACCACACCCCCTGCAGCATCGCCATCGCCATCGCCTTCACCGTCGCCATCCCCGGCGCCCGTGCCCATGACGCAGGCCGAGGCGGCCCGCTTCCTGACGCAGGCCACCTACGGGCCCAACATGGCCGAGATCCAGCGGGTGGCCACCATCGGCGCCGCCGCGTGGATAGAAGAGCAGTTCAACACCCCCGCCATGGATTCCCACTGGCAGTACGCCATGGTCCGCAACGGACCACCCGGCTGCACGGTGTGTGACGCCCGGTACATCAATGCGGTGATGGAGAGCTTCTGGCTGCAGGCCGTCCGGGGACCGGACCAGTTGCGCCAGCGCACCGTGTTCGCCCTGAGCCAGATCTTCGTGGTCTCTAACGTCAACAGTTCGATCGACACCATCGTGGGCGCCCACGCGAGCTATCTGGACATGCTCTCGCGCAACGCCTTCGGCAACTACCGCCAGTTGCTCGAACAGGTGGCCACGCACCCGGCCATGGGCCATTACCTCTCGCACTTCCGCAACGAACGCGAAGACGCGGCCACCGGGCGCATCCCCGACGAAAACTTCGCCCGGGAGGTGATGCAGCTGTTCTCCATCGGCCTGTGGCAGCTCAACCCGGACGGCACCCGGCGGCGCGACGCCAATGGCAACTTCATCCCTACCTATGGACAGGCGGACGTCAGCGGGCTGGCGCGCGTCTTCACCGGCTGGAGCTGGGGCGGCCCCGACCGCCAAGCCGCCCGCTGGCATGGCTGGCTGGGCGAGAACTGGCAGGACCAGATGCAGAACTACCCGGACTTCCACTCCCGCAGCGAGAAACGCTTCCTGGGTGTGACCATTCCGGCCAACACCTCGGGCGAGCAAAGCCTGCGCATCGCGCTGGACACCCTGTTCAACCATCCCAACGTGGGGCCCTTCATCGGGCGCCAGCTGATCCAGCGCCTGGTCACCAGCAACCCCAGCCCGGCCTATGTGGGCCGGGTCGCCGCCGCCTTCAACAACAACGGCCAGGGTGTGCGCGGCGACATGCGCGCGGTGCTACGCGCCGTGTTGCTGGACCCGGAGGCACGCGATCCGGTTGTGGCGAGCGGCACCCAGTGGGGCAAGCTGCGGGAACCCATGGTGCGCTTCGGCACCTGGATGCGCGCCTTCGACGCCCGCTCCGCGCAGGGCAACTACCGCATCTGGAACCTGGAAGACAACGTGACCAGCCTGGGCCAGAACCCCTTGCGCGCGCCCAGCGTCTTCAACTGGTTCCGGCCCGACTACGCCCCGCCGGGCCAGGTGCTCAACCAGGGCCTGGTGGCCCCCGAGTTCCAGATCACCCACGAGACCACCGTCACGGGCTACGCCAACTTCGTGGCCCTGACCGTCGAGCGTGGCCATGGCAGCGGCAACACCGCCATCCTGGCCAACTACGCACCCGAGGTCGCGCTGGCCGGAAACCCCGGCGCGCTGATGGACCGGCTGAACCTGCTGCTGACAGCGGGTCGCATGACGCCCTCGACGCGGCAGATCATCATCGACGCCATCAACGAAGTGCCCGCTTCGCAGGCCAGCCGGCGGGTTCACATGGCGGTGTCGCTGACCATGGTGTCCCCCGACTTCATCGTGCAGAAGTGAGGAGCGGCACATGACCTACATCCACCGATCGCTCGCCCGCCGCGCTTTCCTGCGCCAGGCCGCCCAGCTGTCCGCCGTTGCCGGCACCCCGTTCGCGCTGAACCTCATGGGCATCGGCGCTGCCAGCGCCCAGTCCGCCGGCGACCACAAGGCGCTGGTGTGCATCTTCCTGGCCGGCGGCAACGACCAGGGCAACACCGTCGTGCCGCGCAGCGGCGCCGAATACAACGCCTACCAGCAGGCGCGCCCGTCGCTGGCCCTGCCGGCAGCCAACCTGCTGGCCATCAACCCGACGAGCGACAGCGGACCTGCCCTGGGCCTGCATCCCTCGCTGTCGGCGTTGCAGCCGCTGTTCAACGATCAGCGCGTCGCACTGGTGGCCAACGTGGGCACCCTCTCGCAACCGATCACGCGGGCCCAATGGAACAGCGGCCAGCCCCAGGTGGCCGTGCCCCACCAGTTGTTCTCGCACTCCGACCAGCAGGGGGCCTGGCAGACCGGCCTGCCCGACCGCGCCTCCCAGACCGGGTGGCAGGGCCGCATGGGCGACCTGCTGGCCAGTGCCTACAACCCGGGCAGCCAGGTGTCGATGGCCATGTCGGTGGCCGGCAACAACATGATGCAGGCCGGCAACAGCACCATCCAGTACCAGCTGACCACCGACGGCGCCGTGCCCTTCCAGGGACCGATTCCCTTCTCGGCCCAGGGCATGAACGCCATGCGGCGGCTGCTGACCGAGTCCCGGACGCAACTGCTCGAAAGCGAGCTCAACCGTGTGACCACCCGGGCCCTCAACTCGGAAGCGGTGGTGACCAGTGCGCTCGGTGGCGTGAGCGTCGCCACCCCCTTCCCCGCCACGGGCATCGGTCGCCAGCTGGCCATGGTCGCACGCATGATCGCCGCGCGCAGCGCCCTGGGACAGCGCCGCCAGATGTTCTTTGTCCAGCAGGGCGGATACGACTTCCACGACAACCTGCTGACCGACCAGAGCACCCGCCTGCGCGAACTCGGGGACGCCATGGCGGCCTTCTACCAGGCCACGGTGGCCCTGGGCGTGGCCGGCCAGGTGACCACCTTCACCGCCTCGGACTTCGGTCGCGCGCTGCAGCACAACGGGCGCGGATCGGACCACGGCTGGGGCGGTCACCATTTCGTGATGGGCGGCGCGGTGCAGGGCAACCGGGTGTATGGCCGCTTTCCCACCACGGCGCTCAACGGGCCCGAGGACGCGGGCCAGGGGCGCCTGATCCCCACCACCTCGGTGGACGAATACGCCGCCACACTGGCGCGCTGGTTCGGGGTTTCGCTGTCCAACCTGCCGCAGGTGCTGCCCAACATCGGGCGCTTCGCGTCCCGCGACCTCGGCTTCATGGGGCCCCTGAGCTGAGCCCCCCGAACGGGTCTATTTCGCGAGCGACTTCAGCGCCAGCTTGATGCCCTCGCTCACCCCCACGCCCGCCGGCAGGGCCTTGAGGGCGGCGGCGGCATCCTTTTCGTTGTAGCCCAGCGCCATCAGCGCCTGCTGGATGTCGCTGGCCGCGTCGCCCACAGCGGTGGCCGCACCCGGCAGGGGCAGGTCGGCGCCCAGCTTGCCCTTGAGTTCGAGCAGCAGGCGTTCGGCGGTCTTCTTGCCGATGCCCGGCACCTTGACGATGCGGCCGGCCTCCTGCGCCGTCACCGCCTGCGCCAGCTCCGCCACGGAAAGACCCGAGAGCACCGACAGCGCCGTGCGCGGGCCGATGCCGCTGATCTTGATGAGCTGGCGGAAGGCTTCACGCTCGGCGGCGCTGCCGAAGCCGTAGAGGATCTGCGCGTCCTCGCGCACCACGAAGTGCGTCAGCAGCGACACTTTTTCGCCCGCCGCCGGCAGGTTGTAAAAGGTGCTCATGGGCACGTCCACCTCGTATCCGACGCCGTGGCAGTCGATCAGGATCTGGGGCGGGTTCTTTTCCAGCAGCGTGCCGGTCAGCTTGCCTATCATTGGGGGCCCTTTTCTGAACTGCCCGGGATTATCCGTTTTGCTGCTCCGCCACACCTTCACCCCGCCCGACAACGCCCGCATGGCCCACCTCTGCGGGCCCATGGACCGCCACATCCGCGCCATCGAGGCCGCGCTGCAGGTCAAGGTCGCGCACCGTTTCGAGCAGTTCCGCATCGAAGGCCCCAAGGCCAAGGCCCAGCAGGCCATGGAGGTGCTGCAGGCCCTGTACGAGATGGCCAAAAAACCCATCCCCGAGGAACAGGTGCAGCTGATGCTGGCCGGTGACACCGCCCTGCCCGAAGCCGATCCCGATGCCCTGGCGGTGCAGACGCGCCGCGGCGAGGTGCGCGGGCGCACGCCCAACCAGGCGCGTTACCTGGAGAACATGGCGGTCCACGACATCACCTTCGGCATCGGCCCGGCCGGCACCGGCAAGACCTACCTGGCGGTGGCCTGCGCGGTGGACGCGCTGGAGCGCAGCGCGGTGCAGAAGATCGTGCTGACGCGCCCGGCCGTCGAGGCCGGCGAGAAGCTGGGCTTCCTGCCCGGCGACCTGGGCCAGAAGGTGGACCCCTACCTGCGCCCGCTGTACGACGCGCTGTACGACCTGATGGGCTTCGACAAGGTGCAGAAAGCGTTCGAGCGCCAGCAGATCGAGATCGCGCCGCTGGCCTTCATGCGCGGGCGCACGCTCAACCACGCCTTCGTCATCCTCGACGAAGCGCAGAACACCACGCCCGAGCAGATGAAGATGTTCCTCACCCGCATCGGCTTCGGCAGCAAGGCCGTGGTGACCGGCGACGTGAGCCAGATCGACCTGCCGGCCACACAGCTCTCGGGCCTGATCGACGCCGAGCGCGTGCTCAAGCGCGTGACCGGCATCGCCTTCAACCGCCTGACCAGTGCCGACGTGGTGCGCCATCCGCTGGTGGCGCGCATCGTGGACGCCTACGAAGCGCGCAGCGCCGGCCCCGCCGACACCCCGCGGACCACGCGCCGCAAGTCCGCCTGAGGTGCCCCCATGGCCATGCCCACGCTCTCCCTCTCCCTGCAGTTCGGCGACCTGAAAGATGCCGCCCGCCACCGCGCCGCGCTGCCGCGCCACACCGTCGCCCGCTGCATCCGCCACGCGCTGGACGCCGACGCCGAGATCACCGTGCGCATCGTCGATGCCGAGGAAGGCCAGGCGCTCAACCGCGACTTCCGGCAGAAGGACTACGCCACCAACGTGCTGACCTTCGACTACGCGACCGAACCGGTGGTGATGGCCGACCTGGTGCTGTGCGCGCCGGTGGTGGCTCGCGAAGCCAAGGAGCAGAAAAAGACCCTGGCCGCGCACTACGCGCACCTGCTGGTGCACGGCACCCTGCACGCCCAGGGCTGGGACCACGAGACCAGCGAGGAAGACGCCGAAGCGATGGAAGCGCGCGAGGTTGAAATCCTCGCGGGCCTCGGCATCAAGAGCCCGTACTGACAGCGCAGCCTTCGCCGGAGAGCGTGCCCCTTCCAGCGCGCGCCGTGGAACCGGCTTTGCCGGGCCACTGGCGTGGTCCCCCCTGAGGGGGGAAGCCGCATCAGCGGCGCAGGGGGGCTTCCCTTACACACTGCCCCTCGATCTCGACCAGCAGATCGCTGCGGCAGACATCGGCCAGCACATAGCTCACCGCCGCATCGCCCAGGCGCTGCGTCACCACCTCGCGCACGGCGTCCAGGTCGGCCGCGTGGCGCACATAGGCGCGGTAGCCCAGATCGTCCAGCGCGAACGCGCCGCTGCGGGACTTCGATGACGCCTCGGCCAGCACCGCCGCGATGTTGTCCAGGCTCTCCGCGGTCTGCGCCCGCACATCGCCCGGATGCACCGTCTCGTGCCCGACGATGCTGGCGGTGCCCGAGACGAACAGGATTTCCTGCCCGGGCGGGTGCACCAGCGCCGCACGCGAGAAGGTGGGGCTGCGCGGGCCATAGCGGTCCGGGTAGAGGAAAGCGCTGACCTGGCGCGGGTTCTCGACCGGCACGATGGGCGTCGGCCCGGCCAGGAACGCGACCGTCAGCGGGCCGGACGCCACGCCCAGCGCGCAGGCCGCCGGCACGCGGCCGACGACGCTGCGTTCGCCGGCCTCGAAGGCATCACCGCGGCCGATGTTGAACTGGCGGTAACGCTCCAGGCCGAGGGCTTCGCCGTTGATGTCGGCCATGTAGTTCCACAGCCGCCACAGGTGCGGCAGTCCCTGGACGTCGAGCAGTCGGAAAATGCGCGCGTAGACCTCGAAGGCCGCCTGCTGCATGGGACTGCGACCCGTACCGGGCACCATGCCGGCCTCCGCCAGGTCGACCACGCCGAACAGCAGGTCGCCGCTGCGACGCCAGGCGATGCCCTCGTGCGCGCCCGCCTGCATGGGGGCGCCCTCAGGCACCACCCAACACTCCAGCAGCGCCTCACCGCCGTGCAGCACCGGCGTCGTCAGGTGCTGCTGCGGCCAGGCCACCGAGGGCGGAGACCCGACACCGACATGAAAACCGCCGAGCACACGCGGGGCCGGCAACGACGACAAGGAACAGGAGGTCAGGAGCGACAGGCTCATGCAGTCAACAGCGAAAGAAACGGGAAGGAGGCGCTCAGCTGATGCGCAGCGGGATGGTGACGGGACCGTCGTTGGTCAGGTGCACCTGCATGTCGGCGCCGAAGCGGCCGGTCTGCACCAGCGGGTGCTGCTGCCGGGCCAGCGCCACGAAGCGGTCGTACAGCGCCTCGCCCAGCGCGGGTGGCGCGGCGTTGGTGAAGCCGGGCCGGTTGCCACCCGAGGTGTCGGCCGCCAGGGTGAACTGGCTGACGATCAGCAGGCCGCCGCCCACGTCCTGCACGCTGCGGTTCATCTTGCCGGCCTCGTCGGAAAAGATGCGCAGCTTCAGGATCTTGGCCAGCAGTTTCTGGCCCACGGCCTCGGTGTCGGCCGGCTCGGCACACACCAGCACCAGCAGGCCGGCGCCGATCTGGCCCACGGTCTCGCCCGCGATGTCCACGCGGGCCTGGCTCACACGTTGCAGCAGGGCGATCATGCTTCGGCTCCCCGGACCAGGGAATGGGCCTCCACATCGGACGGCAGCAGCTGGATGGTCACGTGCAGCCCCGGCACGGCCTGCAGCAGCGCCAGTTCCACCCGTCCCCGCAAGGCGGCGGCCTCGGCCAGCGTCCAGCTGCCGGGCACGTGCATATGCAGGTCGGCAAAGCGGCGCTGGCCGGCGCCGCGGGTGTGGATGTGGTCGAAGCGGATCAGCGGTGCCCCGGTGTCGTCCAGCACGAAACCGGCCAGCGTCTGTTCGATGCCGGCCTGCACCTCGGGTGCCAGGGCTTCGTCCATCAGCCCCTGCGAGGAGCGCCAGATCAGGTCCACGCCTTCCTTGAGGATGTTCAGCGCCACACCGATGGCGACCACCGCGTCCAGCCACAACCAGCCGGTGACGTGCACCAGCCCCAGCCCCACCACCACACCGGCCGAAGTCCAGACGTCGGTCATCAGGTGGCGGGCATCGCCTTCGAGGGCGATGGAGCGGTGCTCGCGCGAGGCGCGGAACATGACCCAGGCGAGCAGGCCGTTGAGCGCCGAACTGAGCACCGACAGCGCCAGACCCCAGCCCAGCTGCTCCAGCGGCTGCGGGCTGAACACCCGATGCACGGCGGCCCAGATGATGGCCAGGGCCGCCACGATGATCAGCACACCCTCGAAGCCGGAAGAAAAGTACTCGGCCTTGTGGTGGCCATAGGGATGGTCGTCATCGGCCGGGCGGGCGGCGATGGTGACCATGAGCAGGCCGAACATGGCGCTGGCCAGGTTGACCAGCGACTCCATGGCGTCGGACAGCAGGCCCACCGAATCGGTGAGCCACCAAGCGAGGGTCTTGAGGGTGATGGTGAGCAGCGCGACCACGACCGATGCGGTCAGCAGGCGGCGGGGCGTCATCCAGGACGAAAAAGCGACGTTCATGGCCGGATTGTCGCCGGGTGGTTGGTTGAAACTTTGCACCTCGAATCATGTAATTTTGTAACCATCCGGTACCCATTCGGTGCCAGAATGGCCCGGGAGCGAGACAAGCATGAACCACCCCCCCACTTCCCACGACAGGTTCTGGATCGGCGAAACCGACGCCTGGCTGCTGGCCGAGGGCCGGCACCGTCGGCCCTGGCAGAGACTCGGCGCCCACCCGACGACGATGAACGGCCAGACCGGCGTGGCCTTCGCGGTCTGGGCGCCGGCTGCGCGCGGCGTCGACCTGACGGGCGATTTCAACGGCTGGCAGCATCAGCCCATGGTGCACCGGCCCGAATGCGGGGTGTGGGAACTGTTCGTGCCCGGCGCCACCGTGGGCCACTGGTACAAGTTCGCGGTGCACGGTGCCGACGGCCGCACGGTCATGAAGACCGACCCCTACGCCCGCCAGACCGAACTGCCGCCCGGCAACGCGGCGCGTGTCTGCGAACCGCTGCGCAGCGCCCCGGCGCAGCAGGGGCCGCACCGGCGCGAAACCGGGCCCATGGCCATCTACGAAGTGCACGCCGGCAGCTGGAAACGCCCCGGCGGCTGGCACACCCTGCCGACCTGGGACGACCTCACGCGTGAACTCGTGCCCTATGTGGCGGCGCAGGGCTTCACCCACATCGAACTGCTGCCGGTCAGTGAGCACCCGTTCTACGCCTCCTGGGGTTACCAGCCCACCGGGCTGTACGCGCCCAGCGCCCGCTACGGCACGCCCGAGGCCTTCCGCCGCTTCGTGGACGCGGTGCATGCCGCGGGCCTCAAGCTCATCCTGGACTGGGTGCCGGCCCACTTCCCGACCGACGAACACGCGCTGGCCCGCTTCGACGGCACGGCCCTGTACGAACACGCCGACCCGCGCGAAGGCTTCCACCGCGACTGGAACACCCTGATCTACAACTTCGGCCGCCACGAGGTGAAGAACTTCCTGGTCGGCAACGCGCTGTTCTGGGTCGAGCAGTACGGCATCGACGGCCTGCGCGTGGACGCGGTGGCGTCCATGCTCTACCGCGACTACAGCCGCCCGGCCGGCGAATGGGTGCCCAACCGCGACGGCGGGCGCGAGAACTACGAGGCCATCGCCTTCCTGCGCGAGGTGCACGACGTGCTGCAGCACGAGGCGCCGCAGGCCTTCACCCTGGCCGAGGAATCGACCGCCTTCCCCCGGGTGACCGGCCTGGTGCACGAAGGCGGCCTGGGCTTCGACCACAAATGGAACATGGGCTGGATGCACGACACCCTGGCCTATTTCGCGCTCGACCCGGTGCACCGCCGCTGGCACCACAACAAGCTGACCTTCGCGATGATGTACGCGTACAGCGAGGACTATGTGCTGCCGCTCTCGCACGACGAGGTGGTGCACGGCAAGGGCTCGCTGCTGGGCAAGATGAGTGGCGACCGCTGGCAGAAGCTGGCCAATCTGCGCGCGCTCTACGCCTGGATGTACGCGCACCCTGGCAAGAAGCTGCTGTTCATGGGCGCCGAGCTGGCCCAGCCCACCGAATGGAACCACGACGGTGAACTGCCCTGGCACCTGCTGGACGACCCCGCGCACGCGGGTGTGCAGCAACTGGTACGCGACCTGAACCACCGCTACCGCGAGGCGCCCGCCCTGCACGCGCGCGACACCGACCCGCACAGCTTCCAGTGGCTGGTGGTGGACGACCACGACCACTCGGTGCTGGCCTTCGCGCGCTACGGGCAGCACGTGCAAGACACGCTGGTGGTGATCGCCAACCTCACGCCGGTGGTGCGGCACACGCACCGCATCGGCCTGCCGCACGGCGGCGCCTGGCGCGAGCGCCTCAACACCGACTCCGGCCATTACGGCGGCTCCAACGTGGGCAACCACGGGCGGCTGATCGCCGAGGAACACGCGGCCCATGGGCAGAACTGGTCGGCCACGTTCACGCTGCCACCACTGGGGGTTTTGTGGATCCAGCCCGAAATAACATGAATCCCCCCTGCGCCGCTTCGCGTCTTCCCCCCGAGGGGGACGCCGCCTGTGGCCCGGCAAAGCCGGTTCCACGGCAGCCCTGGCCTCCGCGCGCCGCCGTTGGAGCCTATCGATGAGTGCCATGGGCGCTCACCCGCATCGCCAGGGAAACCTGGACGGTGTGCGTTTCGCCGTCTGGGCGCCGCAGGCCGAGGGGGTGGAGGTCTGCCTGTTCGATACCGCGTCCTGCCCACAAACCCGCCGTATCGCGCTGACCGACGCCGGCGACAGCGTCTGGCAAGCCTTCGTGCCGGGCCTGCGGGCCGGCCAGCTGTATGGCCTGCGCGCACACGGCCCCTGGTTGCCCGAAGCGGGCCAGCGCTTCAACCCGCAGCGCCTGCTGCTCGACCCCTGGGCGCTGGCGCTGGTGGGCGACACCACCCGCCTGGCACTGCAGACCGGCCATGCCGTGGCCGACCCGCTGCACCCGACCCAGCCCTGGCACGAGCACCGGCCCGCACCCGCGGACAACGCCGCCCACATGCCCAAGTGTGTGGTGGTCGATGCGGCGGCCGAGCTGGCCGCCGGCGCCGCGATCGCGCCGCGCCCGGCCATCGCCGAGCACCGCCGCGTGCTATACGAAGCCCACGTCAAGGCGCTCACCCGTCTGCACCCGGAAGTGCCCGAACACCAGCGCGGCCGCTACGCCGCCCTGGCGCACCCGGCCGTCACCGCCCACCTGCAGCGCCTGGGCATCACCAGCGTCTGCCTGCTGCCGGTGCACCAGCACATCAGCGAACGGCACCTGCTCGCGCGTGGCCTGGTCAACCACTGGGGCTACAACACGCTCAACGCCTTCGCGCCCGACCCCGGCTACGCGGCCGCCACCGGCGGAGCCGACGCCACGACCGCCGAACAGGCCGCCGCCATCCGCACCGAGTTCCGCACCATGGTGGACGCCCTGCACCGCGCCGGCATCGAGGTGGTGCTGGACGTGGTGTTCAACCACACGGCCGAAAGCGACCTGGACGGCCCCACGCTGAGCTGGCGTGGCCTGGGTCAGAACGGCTGGTACGCCATGGGCGAACGCGGCGTGCCGCACAACTTCAGCGGCACCGGCAACAGCCTGGCCTGCGGCGAGCCGCGCGTCGTCCAGTGGGTGATGGACAGCCTGCGCTGGTGGGTGCAGGCCTTCGGCGTGGACGGTTTCCGCTTCGACCTGGCGGTCTCGCTGGGCCGCAGCGCGGCCCAGGGCCACGCCTTCCACCCGCACGCGCCGTTGCTGGTCGCGATGCAGCAGGACCCGGTGCTGCGCCACGTCACCCTGATCGCAGAGCCCTGGGACGTGGGGCCGAACGGCCACCACGTGGGCGGCTTTGCGCCCGGCTGGTTCGAGTGGAACGACGGCTTCCGCGACGGGCTGCGCGCCTTCTGGCTCGGCCACCACGCCTCCATCGGTGAACTCGCCCACCGCGTCTGCGCCAGCAGCGACCGCTTCCGGCACGGCGGACGGCGCCCCGCGGCCAGCGTCCACCTGGTCACCGCGCACGACGGCTTCAACCTGGCCGACCTCACGGCCCACGAGCACAAACACAACGCGGCCAACGGCGAACACAACCGCGACGGCCACGGCCACAACCTCAGCGCCAACGGCGGCGTCGAAGGCCCCAGCGACGACCCGCAGGTGCAACACCGCCGCGGCCTGTGGCGCCGCGCCCTGCTGGCCAGCCTGTTCTGCGCCCAGGGCACGCCGCAGCTGCTGGCGGGCGACGAGATCGGCCACAGCCAGCACGGCAACAACAACGTCTACTGCCAGGACAACGCCACCACCTGGCTGGACTGGGCGAGCGCCGACCATGATCTGACCGCCTTCGTGGCCGGTCTGGCAGCACTGCGCCGGCGCCACCCCGGCCTGCGGCACACGCACTGGTTCCGCGGTGAGCCGGGCGCTGGCAGCGCCTGGCCCGACATCGCCTGGCTGCGCGCCGACGGTCAGCCCCTGCAGGGCGATGACTGGACAAGGGGCCCGCAGGGCACCCTGGGCGCGCTGGTCGCCGTGGGGGAAGGCGCGGCCCCGCCCGCCGAGCGCCTGCTGCTGGTCTGGCATGCCGGCCGCGAGCCGGCCCGCTTCCAGCTGCCCGAAGGTGCGTGGACCCTGCACCTGGACAGTGCCCGCGCCTTCGCCGCCACCGACCCGGCGACCGCCGAAACGGTGAGCGGCACCCACCTCCACCTGCAGGACGCCGGCGTGCGCCTGCTGGTCCAGAGCTTGCAAGGTGGCCTCAAGACCACCTGAGACCCGATCCATGAACCACGCTGTCCACCCCCTTCTGGCCCGTCGCAGCAGCGGCGTGCTGCTGCACATCACCAGCCTGCCCGGCCCCAACGGCTCGGGCGACCTCGGCTCGGCTGCGCGCCACTTTGTGGACTGGCTGGCCGCCGCGGGCCAGCGCCTGTGGCAGATCCTGCCGCTCTCGCCCGCAGGCCCCGGCAACTCGCCCTACCAGAGCGTCTCGGCCTTCGCCGGCAGCCCGCTGATGGTGGACCTGGACGACCTGGTGCAGCAGGGCTGGCTGCCTTGGATGGCGCGCAAGGGTTTCGACGAGCACCGCAGCGATTTCGAACGCGTTGCGCCCTGGCGCATGGCCTGCCTGCGCAAGGCCTGGGACGGCTTCTGCCTGCACGCCGGCGAGGTCTGCCGCCAGGAACTGGCCGCCTTCTGCGAACAGCAGGCCCACTGGCTGGACGACTACGCCCTGTTCATGGTGCTGGACGAACGCCACGGCGGCCCCTGGTCGCTCTGGCCGGAGGCATTGGCGCGGCGCGAGGCGGCCGCGCTGGACACGGTGCGCGAGCAGTCGGCCCACGCGCTGGGTTTCTGGCGCTTCGTGCAGTGGCGCTTCTGGGTGCAGTGGCAGCGCCTGCGCGGCTACGCACGCGAACGCGGCATCGCCATCGTGGGCGATGCGCCCATCTTCGTGGCCCACCACAGCGCCGACGTCTGGGCCCATGCCGACCAGTTTCTGCTCGACGAGCAGCTGGAACCCCATGTGGTGGCGGGTGTGCCGCCCGACTACT
The DNA here is from genome assembly GCA_964550405.1 of uncultured Hydrogenophaga sp. GTDB lineage: Bacteria > Pseudomonadota > Gammaproteobacteria > Burkholderiales > Burkholderiaceae_C > Hydrogenophaga. The sequence continues at coordinate 155,214 of CAZJZD010000005.1, forward strand.
TCAGCCCCACCGGCCAGCGCTGGGGCAACCCGCTCTACAACTGGGAAGCCATGGCGCACCACGGCTACCGCTGGTGGAAAGACCGGTTGGCCCACCTGTTTGCCCAGGTGGACGTGGTGCGGCTGGACCATTTCCGCGGTTTCGAGGCGCACTGGGAGATCCCGGCCAGCGAACCGACCGCCGTGGCCGGCCGGTGGCAACCGGGGCCCGGCCTGCCGTTCTTCGAAGCCATCGCCGATGAACTGGGGCCGCTGCCCATCATCGCGGAAGACCTCGGTCTGATCACGCCCGAGGTGACCGCGCTGCGCCAGGCCTGCGGCTACCCGGGCATGCGCATCCTGCAGTTCGCTTTCGGCAGCGGCCCCGCCAACCCCTACCTGCCGCACAACCTGGAACGCCAGTGCGTGGCCTACACCGGCACGCACGACAACGAGACCACGCTCGGCTGGTGGGACAGCGCGCCTTCGGGTGAAAAGACATCGGCCCGTGCCTACCTGGGCACCTGCATGGACGTGGAACCGCACTGGACGCTGATCCGCGCGCTGTCCATGTCGATCGCCAACACGGTCATCGTGCCCTTCCAGGACGTGCTGGGCCTGGACGCGCGCCACCGCATGAACACGCCCGGCCTGGCCACCGGCTGCTGGGAATGGCGCTTCCAGTGGAACCAGGTCAACCACGAACCGGCCGAACGGCTGGCTGCCATGACCAGAGCGCACGGGCGCTGGCCTGAACCCTGAACCCCACCGACACCAGACTTTCACCCCAGGAGACAAGACATGGACAAACCCTCTCCCCAGCAACTGGCCCGGCGCACCATCGCGCTGGTGCTCGCGGGCGGCCGTGGCTCGCGCCTGAAGGCGCTGACCGACCGCCGCACCAAGCCGGCGGTGTACTTCGGCGGCAAGTTCCGCATCATCGACTTCGCGCTCTCCAACTGCCTGAACTCGGGCGTGCGCCGCATCGGCGTGCTCACACAGTACAAGTCGCACAGCCTGCTGCGCCACCTGCAGCGCGGCTGGAGCTTCCTGCGCAACGAGTTCAACGAGTTCATCGACCTGCTGCCCGCGCAGCAGCGCATCGACGAGGACAGCTGGTACCTCGGCACAGCCGACGCGGTCTACCAGAACCTGGACATCCTGCGCTCGCACAATCCGGAGTACATCCTCATCCTGGCCGGCGACCACATCTACAAGATGGACTACGCCGCCCTCATCGCCGACCACGTGGCGCTGGGCAAGCAGTGCACCGTGGCCTGCATCGAGGTGCCCATCGCCGAGGCCAGCGCCTTCGGCGTCATGGCCATCGACGACCAGCGACGCATCGTCGAGTTCGTCGAGAAGCCGGCGAACCCGCCCGCCATGCCGGGCAAGCCGGACGTGTCGCTGGCCAGCATGGGCATCTACGTGTTCGACGCCAAGGCTTTGTTCGCCGCGCTGGACCGCGATGCCGCCACGCCGGGGTCCAGCCGCGACTTCGGCAAGGACGTGATCCCCGCCATGGTGGCCGCCGGCCAGGCCGTCGCCCACCCCTTCGGCCTGTCCTGCGTGCGCAGCACACCGGAAGCCCCGGCCTACTGGCGCGACGTGGGCACGGTGGAGGCCTACTGGGCCGCCAACCTGGACCTGACCAACACCATCCCCGAGCTGGACATGTACGACCGCGACTGGCCGATCTGGACCTACCAGGAGCAGCTGCCACCGGCCAAGTTCGTGTTCGACGACGACGGCCGCCGCGGCATGGCGGTGGACTCGCTGGTCTCGGGCGGCTGCATCATCTCCGGCGGCTCGGTGCGCCGCTCGGTGCTGTATTCCAAGGTGCGCATCCACTCCTACGCCGAGGTCGAGGAAGCCGTGCTGTTGCCCGGTGTGGACGTGGGTCGTGGCTGCAGGCTGCGCAAGGTGGTGATCGACGTGGACTGCGTGCTGCCCGAGGGCATGCAGATCGGCTTCGACGCCGCGGAAGACGCGCAACGCTTCTACCGCACCGAAGCCGGTGTGGTGCTGGTCACCAAAGAGATGCTTGAGGGCTTGACGTAACCCCCTGCGCCGCTACGCGGCTTCCCCCTTGAAGGGGGACCGCACCAGCGGCCTGGCGAAGCCAGTTCCGCGGTGCGTGCTGGCTGAGCTTCCCCTCCGGCGATTGGCCCCTGTTTTCTATTCAGTGCATGAATTCACCCAAAGTTCTCTACGTCTGCTCCGAGGTCTATCCGCTGCTCAAGACCGGTGGACTGGCCGATGTGAGCGCCGGCCTGCCGCCGGCGCTGGCGGCCGCCGGTGCCGAGGTGCGCCTGCTGCTGCCGGCCTTTCCGTCGGTGGTGGCCGGCGTCACGCCTGAAGGCCTTCCGCTGCCGGTGCCCGCTGGCGACAGTGCCGGCCTGCCGCTGGGCCTGGGTCCGCGGCCCGGCACGGCACAGGGCCCACAACCCTGGCTGCAACGCGGCCGTATCACGGCGGGTGGTCAGGCGGTGTGGCTGCTGCACGCGCCCGGTCTGTACGAGCGCCCCGGCAACCCCTACCTGGACGAATCGGGTCGCCCCTGGCCCGACGCGGCCGAACAGTTCGCCTGGCTGGGCTGGGCCGCGGCTCTGCTGGCCACCGGACTGGACAGCACCTGGGTCCCCGAGGTGGTGCATGGCCACGACTGGCACACCGGCCTGGCCTTCGCCTACCTGCGCCAGCTGGGCCTGGGTGGCGCTCGCAAGCCGGCCACGGTCTTCACCATCCACAACCTGGCTTACCAGGGTGTTTTCCCGGCCGAGCTGCGGGTGCGCCTGGGCCTGCCGGACGCGCTGTTCCACCTCAACGGCATCGAATACCACGGTCAGATCAGTTTCATGAAGGCCGGCCTGAAGTACGCCGACGCCATCACCACCGTCAGCCCCACCTACGCGCGCGAGATCACCGGGCACGAGCAGGGCTGCGGGCTTGATGGCGTGCTGCGCAAGCGCCACGCGGTGCTGCACGGCATCCTCAACGGTGTGGACGACGCGGTCTGGAACCCGGCCACCGATGCGCAGGTGCAACCCGGCTACGACGCCGAGCACCTGGACGGCAAGGCCCAGGCCAAGGCCCGGCTGCAGAAGGAAATGAAACTCCAGCCGCGCAAGAGCGCCCTGCTGTTCTGCGTGGTCAGCCGCCTCACCGAACAGAAGGGCCTGCACCTGCTGCCCGAGGTGGTGCACGACCTGGTGCAACGCGGTGGCCAGCTGGTGGTGCTGGGCACGGGCGACGCCGGTATCGTGTCCGCGCTGCAGGCCAGCGCCGCGGCGCATCCCGGTCAGGTGGCGGTGCACATCGGCTACGACGAGACGCTGTCGCACCGCGTCATCGCGGGCAGCGACGTGATCCTGGTGCCTTCGCGCTTCGAGCCCTGTGGCCTGACCCAGCTGTACGGCCTGCGTTACGGCACGCTGCCGCTGGTGCGCGCGGTCGGCGGCCTGGCCGACACCGTGACCGACTGCAGCCTGGAAAACCTGGACGACGGCAGCGCCAGCGGCTTCGTCTTCCAGACCCTGGATGCCGCGGGCCTGCAGGCCGCCATCCGCCGCGCCTTTGCCCTGCACCGCCGCCCGGCCGACTGGCGCGCGGTGCAGCGCCACGCCATGGGCCTGCGTTTCGACTGGGCACGCGCCGCCGCCGACTACCTCCACGTCTACCGCCAGGCCATCACCAGCCCCTGATGCCGTGATGGCACGGCTGATGCTTGTGCTCCCTCATCGCCACCGCACCGGAACGCCCCCATGCCCGACACCCTGCTCTCCACCGGCTCCGCCACCGCCCCGTTCGAATACGACCAGCTAGACAACTCCGTCGCCGCACTGCGCAAGTCCATCGCCAACCGGCTGGTCTACGCGGTCGGCAAGGACCTGCGCTCGGCCACCCGGCGCGATTGGCTGTTCGCCCTGTTCCACGCCGTGCGCGACCGCACCATGGACCGCTGGCGCGAAACCCTGGCCACCGCGCAGGCCAGCGACGCCAAACGCGTGTACTACCTGTCGATGGAGTTCCTGACCGGTCGCGCGCTGACCAACGCCCTGCTGTCGGTCGGCATCTACGACGCGGCCCGGGAAGCCTGCACCCAGCTGGGGGCCGACTTCGACGCCCTGATCGACCTCGAGTCCGACGCAGGCCTGGGCAACGGTGGCCTGGGGCGTCTGGCGGCCTGCTTCCTCGACTCGATGGCCACGCTGGGCGTGCCGGGCATGGGCTATGGCATCCGCTACGACTTCGGCATGTTCGCGCAGAAGATCGTCGATGGCCGCCAGGTCGAGGAGCCCGACTACTGGATGGTCAACGGCAACCCCTGGGAGTTCATGCGCCCCGAGTTCAGCTACCGCGTGCAGTTCGGCGGCCGTCTGGTGCAGGAAGGCGACCACGTGCGCTGGACCGACACCGACGACGTGATCGCCACCGCCTACGACAGCGGCGTGCCGGGCCACGAGCTGACCAGCGTGTCCACCCTGCGCCTGTGGACCGCGCGCGCCACCAGCGGCATCAACCTCGACGCCTTCAACAAGGGCGACTACATGCGTGCCGTCGAGGCCAAGAACCAGTCGGAAAACGTCTCGCGCGTGCTCTACCCCGACGACTCCACCGAGCACGGCAAGGAACTGC
>CAZJZD010000006.1:0-144858 GCA_964550405.1 uncultured Hydrogenophaga sp.
CTGGGCCACGACGTGGTGGAAATGGTGCTGGCCGACCAGGACGGCTGGGACCGCTACGAAGCGGCCAAGTGGCTCACCATGCGCCGCTGGCTGGCAGCCAACCCAGACGACGACATGGCCGCCGAGGTGCAGGCCCAGCTGCGCTCGGAACCCGTGCGCTACGCGACCTACACGCGCGAGTACCTGGGCTGGGGCGTGTTCGCGCTGATGGCGCGGTAGGCACGGGCGCCGTAGCGCCCCTTACTGCGGCACCAGCCCGGCCGACTTGACCAGCTCGGCGTGCAGCTTGATGTCGTTGGCGATCAGGCGTTGCAGGTCTTCGGGCGAACTGGTCGCCACCTCGATGCCGCTGGCGGCCAGCTTGGCCTTGAGCTCGGGGTCGAAGGCCGCCTGCACCGCGCGGTTGAGCTGGTCCACGATGGGGCGCGGCGTCTTGGCCGGCGCCAGCAGCGCCATCCAGGCCGAGAGATTCAGGTCGGCCACGCCCGCCTCGGCCATGGTGGGCACCTGCGGCAGCACGGGGGAGCGGGTCGGGCTCATCACGCCCAGCGCGTGCAGCTTGCCCGCCGCCACATGCGGCACCGCCTCGGGCATCACCGCGAACATCACGTCCACCGTGCCGGCCAGTGTGTCGTTGATGGCCAGCGCGCCGCCCTTGTAAGGCACGTGCAGCATCTTGACCTTGGCGCGCGACTCGAACAGCAGGCCGCCCAGGTGCTGCGGGCTGCCGTCGCCCGACGAGGCGAACGTGATGCCGCCCGGCTTGGCCTTGGCCGCTGCGATCAGCGCCGCGACCGAGGGGTACTTCTGCTTGTCCTTGACGATCAGCACCATGGGCTGGTTGACCAGGCGGGTGACGGGCGTGAAGTCCGCCTCCGGGTCGTAGGGCAGGCTCTTGAACACGCTCTTGTTCGTGGTCAGGAACGAGGCCGGCGACACGGCGAGCGTGTAGCCATCGGGCGCGGCCTTGGCCACCATGGGCATGCCGATCTGGCCCGACGCACCGCCGCGGTTGTCCACGATGAAGGGCACGCCCAGCGACGCGTTCAGCTTCTGGCCCAGCGCGCGGGCGATCATGTCCACGCTGCCACCGGCCGGCAGCGCGACGATGAGCTTGACGGTCTGGTCCGGGTACTTGCCTTGCGCGGCCGCGAGGCCGCCGAAAGAGAGGGCGCCAAGGGCGGCAGCGCAGGCCAGGGTGGTGCGACGGGTGACCATGATGGCGTCTCCGAGAGAGTTGAAGGGCACGCACCGTGCGAGTGCGCACGGGTGGTGGCCTGTATCGCCAAGCAAGACACGCGCCCAGCCGCCTTGTTCTCGGGCTCGGGTCCTGCCCTCACCGCCTCCGGCCGAGGGCACCGAGCGAACACGACCGGGTCAGTCGGCGCGCATGTCGAACGCGTTGAGGGTCATCGCCACGAAGGTGTAGTAGCCGACGATGCCCACCAGTTCCACCATGCCCCGTTCCCCGAACGCGGCGAGCCCGGCCTCGAAGCCGTCGGGGCCGATCCGGTTCTCGCGCATCAGCTCGGTGCTCAGGCGGTACAGCAGCTGCAGCCGCGCGTCACCCAGCGACGGCGGCTGGCCGCTGCGAATGCTGGCGATGACGGTCTCGGACAGACCCGCCCGCTGGGCGATGGGCTCGTGGATCTGCTGCTCGCCCAGGCAACGGAAGTGCGCCGCCACACACAGGATCAGCAGCTCGGACTCGATCGTCGAGAAGCCCGTCTGGTAGCGGCAGAACGACCCGAGTTTTTCGGCATGGGACGCCATGGCCGGGCAGTGCATCCAGGCCAGGAACGGCCCGTCGAGGTTGCCGCGGGTCGCGAGGATGGACGCACGGACCGCTTGCTGCTCCGGACTGAGTGTTGCGATATCGGGCAGTGCCAGGCGGGATTTCATGGTTGAACTCGGGGTGGGGCCTTCGGGGTGCCGGTGACGGTGCCGTGACGGCCGACCCTGTCCGGCGAGGGTGAGCATACGGCGCCGGAGAACCGGAGCCACAGCCGCTTCATCGGCAACGATGAGCGCGGAATTTCGCCGCTGCGCCGCCTACCCTGCGTGCGCGCGCAGCCAGGCCACGATGTCGGCGGTCACCTCATCGCGGTTGGTCTCGTTCAGGATCTCGTGGCGGCCGCCGGGGTACAGCTTCACCGTCACATCGGCCAGACCCGCGTCGCGGTAGCGCTGGCCCAGCAGCTCGATCAGCGCGCCGCCGCCGGCCAGCGGGTCGGCGTCGCCGGAGGCGATCAGCACCGGCAGGTCGCGGCGGATGCCGGCCAGCCGCGCCGGGTCGGCCACCCGGGCCGCGGGCTCGAACAGGGCGGGAATCACATCGGCCGGCACGTCCCAGCCGCACCAGGGGTTGGCCACGTAGGCGTCCACCTCGGCGGGGTCGCGGGACAGCCATTCGTAACCCGTGCGGTGCTCGAAGCCCGCGTTGAAGGCTTCGAGCCCGGCGGGTCCGTCTGCGGGCGCGTTGGCCATGGCCGCGGCAAACGCATCCAGCGCCGTCGAACCGGACAGCACCGCGCCCGACCAGGTGCGCGAGTGGTCGAGCAGGGCCGCCTGTGCGGCAAACGACCCCATCGAATGCCCCAGCAGGAACACCGGCAGGCCGCCGTGTTGCGCGCGGAGCAGGGCGCCGAACTGGGCCACGTCGGCGATCAGGCCGCCGAACCCGGCGGCGCCGAAGTCGCCCAGCCGCCCATTGGCCGTGCGGCCGTGGCCGCGGTGGTCCACCGCGTGCACCACGAAGCCGGCCGCGTTGAGCGCCCGGGCAAAGCGGTCGTAGCGCTCACCGTGCTCGGCCAGCCCGTGCGCGATCTGCACCACGCCGGTGGGTGCGCCGTCCACGTCGGCCCAGGTGTAGGTCACCACCTGGGTGCCGTCTGCGTCAGAGAGGAAGGAGGAAGTTGAGGTGGTCATCGGATCATTCTCACCCCCCAGACGCTCCGCCCGACCTAGTGAAAACGGCAGGGCGCGCCGATGTGGTCAGGCGTCGATCTGCATCGCCGGGCGCGCCTGCACCTTCTGCAGCCACGCGTTCGTGGTCGGGTGCTGGTCCACCGGCGCGCCGAGGTAGACGCTGTAGCCGATCACCGAGGCCACGATCAGGTCGGCCAGCGTGTACGCATCGCCCAGCAGCCAGGGCTTGTTGCTCAGGTGCCCGTCAAGCACGGTGAGCAGTTCGTCAAGGGCCTTGTGCGCCGCGGTGCCGTGCGCGTCGTCGGGCGTGCCCATGTTTTTCGCGGCCTGCAGCCGCACCAGCTGCGCGCCGTAGGTCACGTACGACCAGGTGCTCCAGGCCATGGCCTGCAGGCGTTCGGGCGTGCCTTCGGCGGGCCACAGGCCGCTCTGCACGCCGTAGGTCTGGCCCAGCCACATCTCGATGGCCAGCGCCTCGAACATCGGCGCGCCGTCCACCGTCATCGTGGGCACCTTGCCATTGGGGTTGAGGGCCAGGAAGTCGGGCCGGCGCTGCTCGCCGGTGGTGATGTCGACCTTGACGCGCTCGTGCGCCACGCCGAGTTCGGCGAGGGCGCAGGCGACCGGGGTGGCGCTGGACATGGGGTGCCAGTAGAGAACGATCTTGGACATGGTGGGCTCCTTGAAGATGTGGACAGCGGGCCCGGCACCGCGCCGAACCCGTGGCCGCAATGTCGCGCCCATTGCGGACAGCTTCAGCCCTCAATAAAAGCTAGAGTACGGCCATGCTGTCATCGTCCTCGCGCCTGCTGCGCGTCCTCTCGCTGCTGCAGACCCGCAGCCACTGGGCCGGCCCCGAGCTGGCCGAGCGGCTGGCGGTGCACCCGCGCACGCTGCGGCGCGACATCGACCGGCTGCGCCAGCTCGGCTACCCCATCCACGCCAGCAGCGGCGTGGCGGGTGGCTATGCGTTTCGCGCGGGGCAGACGCTGCCGCCGCTGCTGCTGGACGACGAAGAGGCGCTGGCCGTGGCCATTGCCCTGCAGATCGCCGCGGCCGGCACCGTGAGCGGTGTGGAAGAAAGCTCGCTGCGCGCGCTGGTGAAACTGGAACAGGTGATGCCCACCCGCCTGCGCCGCCGCACGGGCGCGCTGCGCTCGGCCATCGTGCCGGTGCAGCGCATGGGGCCCACCATCGATGCCAGCGTGCTCGCCACCCTGGCCACGGCCTGCCGCGACCAGCTGCAGGTGGGGTTCAGCTACCGCGACCTGCGCGGCCAGGCCAGCGTGCGCCAGGTGCAGCCGCACGGGCTGGTGCACACCGGCCACCACTGGTACCTCGTGGCCTGGGACCCGGCGCGCGACGACTGGCGCACCTTCCGCATCGACCGCGTGCAGGGCACACCCCGCACCGGCGCCCACTTCGCGCCACGCCCGCCGCCCGCGGGCGACCTGCGCGCCTACGTCACCGGGGCCATGGCCGGCGTGCACCAGCAGGGCGAGCAGGCGCGCGTGGTGCTGCACCAGCCGCGCGAGGTGATGGCGAAAACCATCCCCCCATCCGCCGCCACGCTGGAAGCGATTGACGACACGCACTGCCTCATGCTCTGCGGCACGGGCCAGCTGGACTCGCTGGTCTACTGGCTCATGGCGCTGGACGTGGAGTTCGATGTGCTGGAGCCGCCCGCGCTCAAGGAGCGGCTGCGCCGGGCGAGCGAGCGGGTGGGAAGGAGTTTGGCTCGGGGTGGCGGGTGAGGGTAAAGGTGAGGAAAAGAAGGGACGGGGGAGGTGTGACCGGATGGCGGTGCGGAAATTGCACGGATGAGTACGGCAACGCATGACTGCTGCGACTGAGGCTCGAGGCGCCTAAGCCCGGCAGAAAAAGTCGCTAAGCCTACCTACGCCTCGACTGGTCCGAGCGGCGTGGCCACCTCGTGGGCGAGATGGAGGACTGGTGCTAGAGCCGCCGGGGTTTGTCGTGGCAGATCACTTCGCGAGCATCGACTGAAGCACTGGTCGACCCCGACCTGGCCGCCGCCCAACCCGCATTCAACGCCATGATCGAAATGGTGAAGATCGCTATTGCGGAATCGAGGCGGCGAGGCGGGGGTGACTTAAGGCGCCTTCCGGACGACTGAAAACGCCAAGGTCCCGGGATGAACAAGGCTGCCGGGTTTCGCGGGTTACATCTACCGGTATAAATGGCCGGCGGCCACGCGCAACGGATTGACCTGATTGAGCTTCCGGGGGAACGACGTGACCAGAATACCCCACACCGCCCAGCATATTCCGCAGGGTGCGCGGGATACATTACGTTAGGTATCACTCAATATCCACCATGCCAGATCGACCGCTCCTAGCAACCGTACTCAAAGACCGAAGCTCTATCATCGAGCTGGTTCTCGCCGCAGTTGTTCTTGGCTTGGGTGTCAATGTTCTAGCCAGCATAGCCGCAACCTACTTTCAAGACGCAGCTTCGCCTCTTGCCCTCTTTGGCGCTTCCTTGGTGGTGCTGGGTATCGCCGTCACAGCTCGGAGACTTTTCGGCACTAGCAAGGTCCAACGTCGATTCGAAGGCTTCGTTTGCTTTCGTCGCGAAACCTCCGAACTACTGGCCGTTCCAAGGTACGAATATGTCGAGAAACTCATTGACCATGTCAACGCACTCTTCGCGGAGAACGAGGCACCCAAGAAGCTTTGGGAAAGTGACCCTGTTCACAAGTCCTTGGAAGTAGACACCAAGACCCTCACTGCAACGAAGAGAGTCACCGCAGCGGGCCAACTGCTAATCGAAGCAACCGAGTACTTCGTCCTAGAAACTCTCTCGACTCATTTGACTGACTACTTCAATCAATCGGATTTCGACGCCGAAAGGCTCAGAGAGTTCGGCCGGGAAGACGTACCTACGCTGCTGTTCAAGAATCGATTTCTAGACACCTTTTCTCGTCCAATGCGTGAACGAGCCGCGTTTGTTGATCAAACGCTTGCAGAACAACCTTGGCACGAGCAAGCAGTTTCGTCCTATGGCCCAGGCGGCCTCAGGTACCACAAGTTCGATCTTGTTCTTCCCAAGGAAGCAATGGTGTCTCGAGTCAGCTCGAACTCAATTCGAATCGACGCGCCAAAGTTCATCATGACCCTGTCTGTCGCCTTCGATGGCTTTGGGTCAGTTCTTCCTCGCGGATTTGAAGAGCTCTACCTTGGGGAAGTTCAGTTTCCTGACGTTTCCACCTACCAAGTGGCGGTCGCCGTGGACGTTGAGTTCAAGCCTTTGGCGCTGTTAACTCGAACGGGCTGGGACTATCACGCATGGCTAGACTCGTTCTTGCTGAAGCTGGAACACAGACTTTCGCGTGAGTCCTTTCTCCGACACATCCAGTGGAGCGGCGCCGTCACAGTCGCTCGAATAGTGGAGAGAGTCATCGCTAGACAGGTCGCAACTGCTCACCCGCCCGCGGACGCACAGTGATGCTAACCCCTCGTTCGTTGCAGGGTACAGCCTCCGCTAGCCGCTGAATTTATACGTTGGGCACCTTGGATCTGCGCCTTGCAACACTTATCGCCGACTACCTCGCGTCGGTAGCGTCAGCAGTCAAGCTGATCGGCGAAGCGGGAATCGATCTACCGCGAAGCAACATGGAATGGGCGTGCAATGGGATTCCCCAAACCGGATTACTTCCAGGTGAAGTTAAGTACTTCAAGCACGGGTATGGGTGCGCGGTTCACCTCAGGGGCGGGACCGTTGACTTCGACTTTGGCGAGAAGGGCGAAACCGATGGGTTCGATGCGTGGCGTCTTTGCGCCTTCGCTGAAGGCACGCTTCGCCAGTACGAGTTTCATTCGGAGGAGGAGTTGGTCGCCTGCTTTAAAGCTGAAGTCGCCGCTGGATCGATCGTCTACTCTGGATACATCCTTCACTACCTCAGTGATCCTGGCGGCTAACTGCCGCTCTTGTCGAGCGAGGCCAAACACGCCCTACCCCCGTCTTCACCCCTGCCGCGCCAACCAAGCCCGCCAACTCCCAAGCGCAGTGATCTCGGTCCCGCCCTCCACCCCAACCGCCTCGCACACAAACCCGCTCACCCACGACCCATCGGCCAGCTTCACCTTGCCGATCCCCAGCGGGGCGGGGATGCCGTCGACGAAGCTGCCGAAGTGTTCGGCGGGCAGTTCCCAGACTTCCATGTCGATCGCGGCGCCGCCTTCGTTGACGCGCACCATGCCGGGCCGCTGGACCGGGCCGCCGGCGAGGGCGTAGAACTTGTATTCGGGCGCGGACTGGACCGCGCCGAGCAGGCGCGCGCCGCGCTGGGTGAGCTGCCAGTTGAGCGGCAGGCCGCTGAGGTGGGCGCCGCAGACCGCGACCTTGACGGTGCCGGCGGTGTTGCTGCCTTTGGGCAGATCGGTGGTGGTGATGGCGGGGGTGTCGGCCAGCGTCGCGGTGGTGGCGCCGAGTGACAGTGCCGCTTGCGCGCGGTGGAAGCGATCGGCCAGGCGCAGCAGGGGCACGTCCTTGAACGCGGGGGCGGCCAGGGTCACGCCCCAGGGCAGGCCTTGCGCGTCGCCACTGGCCTGGAAGCCTGCGGGCACCGCGACGGCGGCGTAGTCCAGCAGGTTCATGAAGTTGGTGTAGTGGCCGAGGTTGCTGTTGAGGCGGATCGGGTCGGCCTGCATGTCGGCGATGCGGTAGATCGTCCCCGCCGTCGGCGTGAGCAGGCAGTCCACGTCTTTCCACACGGCGTCGCACACGCGCTTGAGGGCCTTGAGGCGGTAGCTGGCCGCAAACGCGTCGGCGGCGGTCTTGGCCTTGCCCCCTTCGATGATGGTGCGCACGGGCGGGAACACGGCTTCGGGTTGCGCTTCGATGAAGTCTTTGATGGCGACGTAGCGCTCGGCCACCCAGGGGCCTTCGTAGAGCAGGCGCGCGGCGTCGAGGAAGGGGGTGAGGTCCACCTCGACGGCGGTGCCGCCCAGGGCCTTGAGGCGTTCGACCGACTCGGAGAACAAGGAGGCCGCGGCGTCGTTGCCGAAGAAGTTGAGGTCTTGCGCGCGCGGCACGCCGAAGCGGAAGGGGCCGGCCGAGAAGTCCACGCCGAAGGGTTTGGCGGCGCGGCTGAAGGCGTCGGCTTCGTCGGGTACCGCGGCCACGGCCAGCACGGCCTGTGCGTCGGCCGCGGTGAGCGCGAAGATGGAGACGGTGTCGACCGAGCGGCAGGCGGGCACCACGCCGGTGGCCGAGAGCAGACCGATGGTCGGCTTGAGGCCGATGAGGTTGTTGAAGCTGGCGGGCACGCGGCCCGAGCCGGCCGTGTCGGTGCCCAGCGAGAAGCTGACCCAGCCCTTGGCCACACTCACCGCAGAACCGCTGCTGGAGCCGCCCGAGACGAAGTCGGGGTTGAAGGCGTTGCGGCACGCGCCGTAGGGCGAGCGGGTGCCGTTGAGGCCGGTGGCGAACTGGTCGAGGTTGGCCTTGCCCAGCGGCACGGCACCAGCCGCGATGAGCTGCTGCACGAGGAAGGCGCTCTGCGTGGGCGTGTACGCGTATTCGGGGCAGCCGGCGGTGGTGGGGATGTGCGCGAGGTCGATGTTGTCCTTGACCGCAAACGGCACGCCGTACAGCGGCAGGCTGGCCGGGTCCACGCCGTCGAGGTGGGCGACGTAGGGCTCGATCTCGGCGTGGGTCAGGCGGTGGATGAAGGCGTGGTGCGCGTCGGTGGCGCAGCGGCGCATGGCTTCGCCGATGACGGCGCGCACCGGGGTGCCGGCGGCGTAGGCGGCGCGCAGGCTGGCGAGGTCGAAGGACAGGTCTTGGAGGTTCGTTGTCATGGTGGGCTCCGCTGATTCGGTTCTGTTCAGTCTTCGGTGACGAGCACCAGCACGTCCTGACCGGCGGCCACGGGCGCGCCTTCGCGGCACATGAGGCGGTGCACGGTGGCGTCCTGCGGGGCGAGCACGCTGAATTCCATCTTCATGGACTCGACGACGAGCAGCACGTCGCCGGCGGCCACGCGCTGGCCTTCGCTGACCAGCACCTTCCACACGCTGCCGGGCACGCTGCTGGCCAGCGGGCGGCCGCCGGGCGGCAGGTCCAGCTCGACGCTGGCGTCGGCCGCGGCCACGTCGGCGTCGCCCGCGTAGGCGAGCTGGCCGCTGGCGGCCCAGCGCTCGCGCTCGGCGTCGAACGACGCCTGCTGCTGTGCCTTGAAGGCGCCGATGCTGGTGGCGTTGTCGGCGAGGAAGCGGCGGTAGTCGCGCAGGCTGAATGTGGTCTCTTCGATCTGCAGCGCATAGCCGCCGTGCGGGAAGGCGGCGCGGATGCGCAGCAGCTCGTCCTGGTCCACCGGCACGAAGCGGATCTGGTCGAAGAAGCGCAGCAGCCAGGGCTGCTCGAACACCGAGCCCGGCTCACCATGGCGCCAGCGGTTCCACATCTGCAGCGTGCGGCCGACGAACTGGTAGCCGCCGGGGCCTTCCATGCCGTAGACGCAGAGGTAGGCGCCACCGATGCCGACGGCGTTCTCGGGCGTCCAGGTGCGCGCGGGGTTGTACTTGGTGGTCACCAGGCGGTGGCGCGGGTCCACCGGCGTGGCCACCGGCGCGCCCAGGTACACGTCGCCCAGGCCCAGCACCAGGTAGCTGGCGTCGAAGACCACCTTGAACACGTCGTCGATGCTGTCCAGCCCGTTGATGCGGCGAATGAACTCGATGTTGCTCGGGCACCAGGGCGCGTCGGGCCGCACCGACTGCATGTACTTCTCGATGGCGAGTCGGGTCTGCGGGTCGTCCCAGCTCAGCGGCAGGTGCACGATGCGGCTGGGCACCTCCATGTCGTCCACCGCGGGCAGCGCGGCTTCGGCTTCGACCAGCACCTTGAGCAGTTCGGCGCGCGACACCTTGGATGGGTCGAAGTGCAGCTGCAGCGAACGGATGCCGGGTGTCATGTCCACGATGCCGGGCAGGGTGCCCGCGGCCATGCGCGCTTGCAGCGCCTGCATGAGCACGTGCACGCGCAGGCGCAGTTCGATGTCGAGCACCAGCGGGCCGAACTCGACCAGCAGGTAGCGGTCGCCGGCCTGGCGCACCACCATGGCGGGCACGGCCTCGTCTTCGCGCGCCGGGTCTTCGTGGACGACGGGCGTGGGGTGGGCGGTGGCGTCGTCGGTGGGCGTGGCGGGCAGGGGCTGGCTGAGCGAGGTGAGCGTGGCTTCGACGGTGGCGCTTCGATCCAGCGCCTGGTCCAGCGAGAGGCGGTGGAAGCGCACCGTGTCGCCGGGGCGCAGCTGGCCAAGCTTCCAGAGTTCGGCGTCCACCACCACGGCGGGGCAGACGAAGCCGCCGAGGCTGGGGCCGTCGGGGCCGAGGATGACCGGCATGTCGCCGGTGAAGTCGATGGCGCCGATGGCGTAGGCGTTGTCGTGGATGTTCGAGGGGTGCAGGCCGGCCTCGCCACCGTCGGCACGCGCCCACTGCGGCTTGGGGCCGATCAGGCGCACGCCGGTGCGGCTGGAGTTGTAGTGCACCTCCCAGTCGGTGGCGAAGAAGGTGGCCACGTCATCGGGTGTGAAAAAGTCGGGTGCGCCGTGCGGGCCGTAGAGCACGCCCACGTCCCAGTGGTGGGTGAAGGCGGGCACGGTGTCGGGTGCGGCGCTCACGCCGGCTGTGCCAGCACCGGGCGCGGCCAGGTGCAGCACGTCGCCGGTGCGCAGGTGGCGGCCGGCGTGGCCGCCGAACTGGCCGAGCGTGAAGGTGCTGCGGCTGCCCAGGTACAGCGGCACATCGAAGCCGCCGCCCACGGCCAGGCACAGGCGTGCGCCAGCTTCGGCGCGGCCGATGGCGAGCACGCTGCCGGCGCTCACGCGGTGGCTCTGCCACATGGCAAGTGGCGCGCCGTCGAGCATCACCTTGACGGGTGCACCGGTCACGGCGATCACCGCGTCCGCGTTGAAGCGCAGCGTGGGGCCCGAGAGCGTGATCTCCAGCGCGGCCGCGTCGTCGGCGTTGCCCACCAGGCGGTTGGCCATGCGGTGCGCGTAGGCGTCCATGGGGCCGCTGGGTGGCACGCCCACGTCCCAGTGGCCCAGGCGCCCGGGCCAGTCCTGCACGCTGGTCTGCACGCCGGGCTCGACCACCTCGACGGTGGCGGGGCGGAAGTGGAAGCTGTTGAGGAAGCGCGTGACCTGCCGGCCTTCGCGGAACACCGGGTCGCGCACCACCTGGCGCAGGTAGCCCAGGTTGGTTTCGATGCCGGCCAGGCGCGTGGCGGCCAGCGCGGCGTCGAGCTTGGCCAGCGCCTGCTCGCGGTCGGGCGCGGTGACGATGAGCTTGGCCAGCATGGGGTCGTACCAGGCGGGCACCTCGGTGCCGCGCTCGACCCAGCCGTCCACGCGTGCATCCAATGGAAAGACCACTTCGGTCAGCAGACCGGCGCTGGGCTGGAAGTTCTTCGCCGGGTCTTCGGCGTACAGCCGCACCTGGATGGACGCGCCCTGCGGCGTGGGTTTCAACGATTCGAGAGAGGGCAGGTCGCCGGCCGCGAGTTGCACCATCCACGCGACCAGATCGACGCCGGTCACCTGTTCGGTCACACCGTGTTCCACCTGCAGGCGCGTGTTGACTTCGAGGAAGTAGAACTGACCAGTGGCCGCGTCGTAGACGAATTCCACCGTGCCGGCCGAGCGGTAGTTCACCGCCTGCGCCAGCCGCACGGCGGTGGCGTGCAGCTCGCTGCGTTGCGCGTCGGTCAGGCCCGGCGCGGGCGTCTCTTCGATCACCTTCTGGTTGCGGCGCTGCACCGAGCAGTCGCGTTCGCCCAGCGCGAGCACTGTGCCCGCGCCGTCGCCAAACACCTGCACCTCGATGTGGCGCGCCTGCTCGACGTACTTTTCCAGGAAGAGGCCGGCGTCCTTGAAGTTGGCGCTGGCCAGGCGCTGCACCGAGGCGAACGCGTCGCTGAGTTCGTCTTCGCTCCACACCAGGCGCATGCCGATGCCGCCGCCGCCGGCCGTGCTCTTGAGCATGACCGGGTAGCCGATGCGCAGCGCCTCGGCGCGGGCCTGCGCTGCGTCCGCCAGCAGGCCGGTGCCGGGCAGCAGCGGCACGCCGCGCTGCTCGGCTAGGTCGCGCGCCGTGTGCTTGAGGCCAAAGGCGCGCATCTGCTCGGGCGTGGGGCCGATGAAGGCGATGCCCGCGTCTTCGCAGGCCTGGGCAAAGCCCGGGTTCTCGGACAGGAAGCCGTAGCCGGGGTGGATGGCCTCGGCGCCGCAGTCCTTGGCGATCTGCAGGATGCGCTCCGCCTTCAAGTAGCTCTCGGCCGCGGGTGCGGGGCCGAGCAGATAGGCCTCGTCGGCTTCGCGCACGTGGCGCGCCATCGCGTCGGCTTCGGAATACACGGCCACGCTCTGCACGCCCAGGGCTTTGAGCGTGCGGATGATGCGGCAGGCGATGGCGCCGCGGTTGGCGATCAGGACCTTGCGGAACATGGGCTCTCCGGTGGCAGGCCGTCCTGCCGAGGGGTGTCGCGCAGCAGGCCGTCCTGCTGGCCGTTGGCAAGGAAGGGGGTCAGGCCGGGTCCCACACGATCAGCTGGATCGGCGTGGGGTTGTAGGCGTTGCAGGGGTTGTTGAGCTGCGGGCAGTTGCTGATGAGCACCCAGAGGTCCATCTCGGCGCGCATCTCCACGTACTTGCCGGGGCCGGACACGCCGTCGTCGAACTTGAGGTCGCCGCTGTCGGTGACCGGCACGTTCATGAAGAAGTTGATGTTGGGCACCAGGTCGCGCTTGCCCAGGCCGATGTCGGCGTGCTGCAGCGCGATCAGGTAGTTGTCGCGGCAGCTGTGCATGAACTTCTTCTGCAGCGCGTAGCGCACGGTGTTGCTCTCGGCCGCGCAGGCGCCGCCCAGCGTGTCGTGCCGGCCGCAGGTGTCGGCCACGATGGTGAGCATGGGCCGCGCGTCGTTGCTGCGGATGACGGAACCCGTGGTGAGGTAGATGCCGCCCTGGTGAACCATGGTGTCCACCGCGCTGTAGTGCTCTGCGATGTCGTCGCGGTTGTAGAACAGCACGTCGGCGGCCTGGTTGCCTTCCAGGTCCACGATGCGCAGGGTCTGGCCCTTGTTCAGCGGGAACAGGATGGGCTCGCCCGCGGGGTGGCGCTGGTCGATGACGGCGGCGGCCGGGTCGAGCCGGCTTTCCTGGATGCGGATGTCGGTGGCCAGGGTGTCGGTGGTCATGTTCATGGCTGTTCCTCGATCACAGGTAGAGCACGTCGCTGTTGTGCAGGGCGCGTGCGTTTTCCGGGCGGAAGGCGCGGCAGGCGTCGTTGGCGGGGGCGGCGCCGCAGCGCCAGGCCAGCAGGCCCACCTTCTTGGGCGCGTAGGCCG
The DNA here is from genome assembly GCA_964550405.1 of uncultured Hydrogenophaga sp. Taxonomy (GTDB): domain Bacteria; phylum Pseudomonadota; class Gammaproteobacteria; order Burkholderiales; family Burkholderiaceae_C; genus Hydrogenophaga. The sequence continues at coordinate 13,308 of CAZJZD010000006.1, forward strand.
GGTTCGGGTCCAGCGCGTGCGGGGCGGTGCTGATGGCGAAGATCACGTCCATGTCGAAACGCAGTTCGACGAAGTCGCCCGCCTTGGCGTGGTGGGCCGCGAACTGGAAGCGGCCCTGCGCATCGACGCTGACCTTGCTGAACAGGTTGACCGGCGCGATCAGGTCGCGTTTGCTCAGGCCGTATTTGCCGATCTCGATCAGCAGCCCGTCCTTGCCCGAGCGGTACATGCCGTTGCGCGCGTCTTCGTAGCGGCGTTCGCCGTACTTGAGCGCCATGCGCTCGTTGTCGAGTAGGGCACCCAGCGGGTCGTGCCAGCCCAGGCTGTCGGCGGTGATGCTGGCCAGGCTGCGGCCCATGTCGCTCATCAGCACATGGCCGGCCTGGTAGTGCGCGGTGTGCTGCGCCTTCAGGCTGTCGGGCATGTTGTAGCGCTCCAGCTTTTCCAGCGCGGAATAGAGCACCGCGCTGACGTTGGGGCCGTCTTCCAGCGCGACGAAGCGGATGGCGCTGCCGCGCGGCATGCGCCAGCTCCAGTGGCCGCCGCCGGGCACGATCTCGCTCCACATCGCCTTGCTGGTGTCCACACCTTTGAGCGCGGCTTCGGGGAAACGCTGCCACAGCGCCAGCGCGTCGACCGGCGCGGCCTGCGGCGGGTTGGCGGGCACGGGCACCGCGGGTTCGGTCCAGGGGGTGGAGGCTTGGGGTTCGCTCATGGGAAGGACTCCGTTCGATGGGTTCAGACCTGGGCTTCGGTGGCCAGGCCGGACAGGCGCTGCAGCTGTTCGAGGTCGGTCTTCATGCCCGAGGTCTCGCGGATGCGGCCGAGGATCTCGCGCTTGAGCGCGAGGAACTCGGGTGCGTGCTTGAGGTCCTGGTCGCGCCGGTCGCCGAAGGGCACCTCGTACACGGTGTCGATGCGGCCGGGGCGCGGCGCCATCAGCACCACGCGGCCGCCGAGGTAGATGGCCTCTTCCACGTCGTGCGTGACGAAGACGATGGTGGCCTTCTCCAGCCGGTGCACGTGGCGGATCAGATCGTGCATCACCTCGCGGGTCTGCGCGTCCAGTGCACCGAAGGGCTCGTCCATCAGCAGGATGCCGGGGCGGCCCATGAGCGCGCGCGCAATGGCCACGCGCTGCTGCATGCCGCCCGAGAGCTGGTTGGGCCAGGCCTTGGCCGAGGCCTGCAGGCCCATGAGGCGCAGCAGCGCGTCGGCCCGGCCCGAGGCGGCTTCCACGTCGGCCGAGCTGCGGTTCTTCGTGTGCGCGGCCAGCTGGCGGCAGAACTTGATGTTCTCCATCACCGACATCCACGGGTAGAGGCTGTAGTGCTGGAACACCATGGCGCGGTCGATGTCCGGGCCCTTGACCGGCTGGCCGTCCACCAGTAGTTCACCGCTGGTGTGCGTTTCCAGCCCGCCGATGGTGCGCAGCAGCGTGCTCTTGCCGCAGCCCGAGGCCCCGACGAAGGTGACGAACTCGTTGGGCGCGATGTCGAGGTTGATGTGTTCCAGCGCGTTCAGCGGCGCGCCGTCGAAGCGCTTGAACAGCTCGCGGATGCGGATCTTGGGCGTGGTGGGGGATGGCGTGCTCATGGTGTTCAGCCCTTCAGGTACAGCCAGGGGAAGGCCTTGCGGTGCGCGAAGCGGAACAGCTGGTCGGTCAACAGCCCGATGAGGCCGATGACGATGATCCCGGCGAAGATGGTGTCGGTCTGCAGGAAGCGCTGGGCGCGCAGGATGGCGTAGCCCAGGCCCGAGTTGGCGGCCACCAGCTCGGCGACGACCAGGTAGGTCCAGGCCCAGCCCATGGTGATGCGCAGCGTGTCCAGCAGCGCGGGCTTGGCGCTGGGCAGGATGACTTTTTCGATCAGCTCCGCGCGGCTGGCGCCCATGGTCTGCGCCGCCTCCACCTGCGCGGCCGGCACGCGGCGCACGTCCTCGGCCACCATCAGCACCATCTGGAAGAAGGTGCCGATGAAGATGATCGCGATCTTGGAACCCTCGTCGATGCCCACCCACAGCATCACCAGCGGAATGAAGGCCACCGCCGGCATGTAGCGAATGAAGTCGGTCAGCGGCTCCAGCAGCGCCTGCACCGCGCGGTAGGAGCCGATCAGCAGCCCCAGCGGCAGCGCGATCACGGCCGACAGCACGAAGCCGGCGACCACGCGGTAGGTGCTGATTGCCATGTCGTCGATCAGGTCGTTCTCGGTCAGCCAGAACCAGAACTTGCCCAGCACCGCACCGGGAGAGGGCATGAAGGTCGGGTCCAGCCCGCCCCAGGCGGCCAGCGCGGCCCAGGCCAGCAGCGGCACGATCAGCCCGGTGAGCGCGAGCACCCAGTAGGCGCGGCGGCCGATGGGTGCGCGCACCGTCCACAAGCTGGACCAGGGGCGGCGCACGGGCGGTGGCGCGGGAGCGATGGTGACAGCGGGCGGCAGGGAAGACATGCGGGCTCCTGAGCGGGGGACATGGGCCAGAGAGGCGGGCACACACCGCAAGCGGCGCGCCAGCATCTCCCGGGCTTTTGTCCCTCCGTGGAGCCACACGATCATGGCCGACCGCTCTCGGACCAGTCAGCGCCAGCAAATGGCGCCCGGAACCCTAGCGGTCTTCAAGGCAGCGGGTCACTGTTTTGGTGCACCCGCCTCTCTGTGGTTTGTGTTTAGCAGGTTTGGTGCCAGGGGCCAACGTATCTGCTCCTGCAGGATTACACTTCCCGCGAATGATCCATGCACCATCTCTTCTCGGTACAGGAATGTATCCACTGGCCAGAGCTGCTCGGCTAGTGGGAGAAGACCTGCGCACCGTTCGTCGATGGATAAAGGGCTACGCTTGGAAGTATCGTGAAGGACACAGGGTTTCGAGTCCGCTTTGGTCACTTCAGTACAGCCAAGACGAAGACCTCCGCGAAGAGCAGGTGCTCGGTTTTCGTGACCTCCTTGAACTCAGGGCAGTAGCTCGGTTTGTCCGTCAGGGGGTCCCACTGCAGGTGATTCGCGCCACTATTGATGTAGCTCGCGAAACACTGGGCGACTATCCCCTGCACTCTCGTCGATTCGTCACCGACGGAAAGAAGATATTTCTAGAAGCAGTTGAACGGGTAGGAGAAGACCCGAAACTGCTAGATGTCCGAGGAAAGCAATTCGCCATCGATGCCGTCATCCGGCCCAGTCTGATTGAGGGCATCGAATATGACGACGATTCACGCGCGCTGAGGTGGTTTCCTTTGAGCAAACGCAAGCTGATCGTCTTGGACCCGCAGATTCAGTTCGGTGAGCCGATCATTGCCGAGGCAGGCGTTCCAACCGACACGCTTGCATCTGCTTTTTTTGCCGAAGGCAAAGACACTGGCCGGGTTGCACGACTCTACAAAGTCACTCCTCAGGCAGTTCAGGCAGCTGTTGCATTTGAAACTCGTCTCGCTGCGTGAGATTCCTCTTTGACGCTAATCTGCCCCCGGATCTAGCGCACGCGATCCGTGAGTTGTGTTCAGGCGAGCAGCATGTCTTGGAGGTTTGCCATCTCACAGACAAATTCAAAGGGAACACCCCTGATCTGACCTGGATACCAAGCCTCAACGGAAGTTGGTACATCGTCAGCATCGACAAATTCAACAAGAGTCGAGGACAAGAGCGGGAAGCGTTGCGCCGAGCTGGTCATACGGTTTACGTACTAGATCCGCAATGGTCTTCTCAACCGTTCTGGCAAAAGTCGGCACGTCTTGTCTTGTGGTGGCCGCATGTGATTGAACACGCAAGGCTCTCCCAAGGTGGGGTTCACAGAATCCCATGGCGGCACACGTCGGGCAAGAAGTTCGTCAGCTTGTGATCCATTACTCCTTCCAGCCCCTCCCATGACCGACTGGAAACTCCAGCAAATGATCAAAGCCTCCGGCTGGCCCCTGGCCGCGGAGCACCTCGCGCCGGGCGCCGACTTCAATGCGCGGCTGGACGGTGGGCTGGTGCCGCTGCACTGGGCCTGTGCGGCCGGCAAGCAGGGGGTGGTGCAGCACATGCTGGACCACGGCGCCAATGTGCTGGACGCGGCGGCCGACGGGCAGACGCCGCTGACGATGGCGGTGGAGTCGGGCAGCTTCCAGGTGGTGATGCTGGTGATCGACCGGCTCAAGGCGCTGGGCGCGCCGCCGCCGGACGCGGCGCTGCGCGAGCGCATGACCCGCACCTTCGGCGAGCGCCACACCGACGCGAAGAACCGCCTGCTGCAGACGCTGCGCGACTGGGACCGGATCGCGAAGAAGCAGCGCCCGCCGGCGACCTGAACCACACGCCGGCGCCCTTCTGGCGCGGTCGGGCAGGTGCGGCGCTGTAGGCGCCGTCCTACGGCCGGACCGCGTCTTGGCCGATGTGCGCCAGGACCATCGTTTTCCAGAATGGGGTTCATCTCAACCGAAAGGAGATCCCCATGACACAGAACGGAATGATCGTTGGCAAGGTGGAGTTCCGCCCGGGCGAAGGGCCCATGATGCGCATCCCCGAGGGCCCGGTGGAGATCATCACCAGCCGGTCCGAGGCCACCCTGAGCTGGGTGGATGGCGACACGCACGGCGCCACCGCCATCCCCCTGTCGGACCTGCGGCGCTACCTGTCCAAAGGGGCAATTGCGCTGGACCCGGCCTGACCGGCTCCGGGCCGGAATCGACACGCTTTGTCACGCCGCGGCGGGCAGACCGCACTAGATTGCCGGCTCACACAGGAGTGAAGCAATGGACAAATCGATGATGAAGGGCCTGGCCGTGGGCGGCCTGGCGATGGTGGTACTGGGCGCCAGCGGCGTGACCGGCTACCGCACGCTGGCACAGCCCAGGCAGGCCGAGGTGGTGGCCGTGCACGAGGTGATGAAGGTGGTGAGCACGCCGCAGGTGCGCTGCGAGAACGTGCAGGTGAGCCACCAGGCACCGGTGAAGGACCCGAACCGCGTGGCGGGCACGGTGATCGGTGGCGTGGCCGGTGGCCTGCTGGGCAGCACCATCGGGCGCGGCGACGGCAACACGCTGGCCACGGTGGCGGGCGCGGTGGCCGGGGGTTATGCCGGTAACCAGGTGCAAAAGAACCTGCAGAAAAAAGACGTGGTCACGCGCACCGAGCAGCGTTGCAAGACGGTGCAGGTCAAGTCGGAGCAGCTGGCGGGCTACGACGTGCGCTACCGCCTCAATGGCCAGGAAGCGACGGCGCGCACCACCTACAGGCCCGGCGCCACGCTGCCGGTGAAGGACGGCCAGGTGGTGCTGACGCCGCCGGCGGAAACCCGCTCCTGAGCGGACCCGGGCTACTGAAGCTCGGGGCAGATCACCCGGCGCGCCGCGAACACGATGGCCGCCGACAGGTCTTCACCGAAGAAGGCTTCGAGGTTGGCCTGGGTTGCCGCAAAGTCGGCCTTGCCGATGCGGACCCAGTTGCACACCTCTTCACCCCAGCGGGCGTATTCGGCGGGCGGTGTGTCGCGCACCGCCGCAATCGCCTCGGGCGTGCTGACCCGGCTCTTGAGCAGTGCGCTGAACTGTTCGACCTGTTGGGGCGTCGCCGCCTGGGCCGAGGCGGCCAGCACCAGAGGGCCGAGCCCGAGCAGCAGCGGACGGAAGAAGCGAGGTGGCATGGTGGCGCTCCCTGGAACCTGACATCAGCTGCGCAGTGTGCGCTGGCGGCTTCGCCGGGTCGAGCCCCCCGGTCGGCCCGGGCCGTCACACCCCGAGGTAGCGCCCGGGCTTGTGGTTGAGCGCGAGGATGGCGCCGATGGCGATGGCGCCCACCACCGACTGCGCCACCTGCAGGGGCGGCAGGGCCCACAGGGCCGCCAGCACCACGACCAGGTCCACCGACATCTGCACCTTGCCGGCGCTGAAGCCTTTGGCCTGCTGCAGCCACTGCGCGAGGATGTTGACGCCGCCCACGCTGGCCTGGTGGCGCAGCAGGGCCAGCAGGCCGAAGCCGATGAGGAAGCCGCCGAGCACCGAGGCCACCCAGGGGTTGAGCAGTTCGAAGCGCACCACCTTGGGCGCCAGCGTGGTGCAGGCGGACACCAGGGCGACGGCACCGAAGCTCTTGAAGGTGAAGGCCGGGCCCAGCCGGACCCACGAGAGCACGAAGAACGGCAGGCTGAAGAGGAAGAAGAACAGGCCGAAGGGCAGTCCGCTGGCGTAGCTGGCGAGGAAGGCCACGCCCGCCACGCCGCCGGTGAGCAGGCCGGCATGGCCGAACATGGTCATGCCCAGCGCGACGAAGAGCGAGCCGGCGATCAGCGCATGGATGTCGTCGAACCAGGAGTGGGCGGCGGGGGCCGGGGCGAGGCGGGTGGCGGAGTCCATGCCGGGGACAAGCATGGGGCGTGCCGATCAGCACAGTGGTGCTGCGGCACGTTTCATTAGCTCTTGATGCAATGTTTTTGATTGTTTTGTTTCCCATAATGGATACACTGTCGTGAAATTGTTATCCATTTGGGAAACACATCATGTCCGTCCCGCTCCATCGCCTGAAGCTTGAGCAGACCGACCGCGCGCTGGCGGCGTTTGCACCGCTGAGCGGCAAGCCCGCGCCGCGTGGGGGCTGGCTGAAGGCGGTGCGCGAGTCGCTGGGTTTGTCGCTGCGCGCGCAGGCGGCCCGTGTGGGCATGTCCGCGCCATCGCTGTTCAAGGCCGAAGCGGCCGAGGCCGAGGGGCGCATTTCGCTGGCGCAGTTGCGCAAGCTGGCCGAGGGGCTGGATTGCGAGCTGGTGTACGGCCTGGTGCCGCGCCGCCCGCTGGGCGAGATGGTCGAGGCCCAGGCCGACAAGCTGGCGCGCGAGGCGGTCATGGGGGTCACGCACTCGATGGCGCTGGAGGAGCAAAGGCCGTCCAACGCGTTCGTGGACCAGCTGATCGAAGACCGCCGCCGCGCCCTGCTGGCCGGATCGTGGGCCAAGCTGTGGCGCTGAATCTGGACTACGAACCAGGGCAGACGCCACTGGACCCGGACGAGGCGGCCGGCTTGCTGCCGGGGCACATCACCACACAGGGCGACCTGAACGAGTGGGAGCAGGCCAACATCCTGCGCGCCGAACAATGGGCCGGGCGCCAGCGCAAGGCGCAGGTGCTGAGCGAGGCCTTCTGCCGCGAACTGCACCGGCGCATGTTCGACCAGACCTGGCGCTGGGCTGGACAGTTCCGGCAATCGGACAAGAACATTGGCTGCGACTGGCGGCAGGTGCCTTTGAAGCTGCGGCAGTTGCTGGACAACACCGCGTTCCAGCTGGCCGAAAGCGTGTATCCCTTGGACGAAGCGGCGAGCCGCTTTCACCACCAGCTGGTGCTGGTGCACCCGTTTCCCAACGGCAACGGGCGCCATGCCCGGCTGATGACCGATCTGCTGCTGCGCCAGCAGGGCGGCACGCGGTTCAGCTGGGGTGAACGCAATCTGGTGGCGGCCGGCACCGCAAGGCAAAGCTACATCGACGCGCTGCGGGCGGCGGACGCAGGCGACCTGCAGCCACTGATGGTTTTTGTCAGGAGCTGAAGCGGCACGCGTTGCGCTCAGGCCGCGTCGTTGTGGTCCAGATACGCGCGCACCAGTTCGCGCAGCCGTTCGCGGCCGAAGCTGGGGTCGTGACCGGCGTGCACCACGTTCACCGGCAGGGCCAGCAGGCGTTCCATGGTGCGGGCGTAGGCCGCGCGGTCGGAGTGCGGCAGGGCGTCGAGCAGCGGCCCGTCGTACACCGCGTCGCCGGAAAACAGCGTGCCGGTCTTGGCCTCCCACAGGCCGATGCTGCCGGGTGAGTGGCCGGGCAGGTGCAGCACCTCGAAGTGCCGGTTGCCCAGGTCGATGACGTCGCCGTCTTCGAGTTCGCGCGTGACGGTGGCCTGTTGGATTTCCCAGGCGGAGAGGTCGTAGTCCGGGCGGGGCAGCGCGGTGAGCGCAGGGCCGCCGGTTTCGTAGCCCGGCACGTCGAGGTCCACCTGCGCGAGGCTGAAGTCCGCCAGCGTGTAGCCGGGGTCGGCGCCGCGCAGGCCGGGCGCTTCGAGCCGGTGGCACCAGCACTCGGCGAACTCGTGGTGGCCGCCGACGTGGTCCAGGTGCACGTGGGTGGCGAGCGCGGCGACGCGTTGACCGAACAGGTGGCGCGAGGCCTGGTAGAGGCTGCTCACGCCCAGGCCGGTGTCGACCACGAGGTCGGTGTCGCGGCCGCGGATGTGCCAGATGTTGCAGCGAAGCAGCGGGATGACGTGAGGCTCGGTGATCAGCGTGAGGCCGTCGCCGAGGGAGCGGAAGCTGAACCAGTCGCCGTCGAGGGTCGGGAGCATGGCGGGCCTGTGGTGGAGACGGCCAGTCTAGGCCGGCGCCTCGCTGAACACCAGCTCGAAATCGAGCAGGCCCGGCGCAGCATCGGGGTGGCGCTGCACCAGCTCGGCCAGGGTCTCGTCGGGCCGCAGGTCGGCCGGCCAGGCGGCGCTGCGCGGGCGCACGGTGAGGGTGTAGCGGCCGGCCACGAAGCGCATCGCGCCGGTGGGCTGGCCCTGGTCGTCCAGCTCGGTCTGGGCGGCGTACGAACCGGTGGAGCCGGGCAGGCGTTCCCACACCTCCAGGTAGCGGCCGTGCACGCCGGTCTCGATCACGCGCTCGGGGTTCTCGAACACCATATAGCCGGCGTCGGGCGTGCTGGCCGGGGGCTGCACGTCCCAGCGGCGGTGCCAGGTGCAGATGTCGGGCTGGCCGTCGCGCCCGGGCGTGATGCGGGTGAGGCCGCAGAAGCCTTGCAGCAACGCGCGGCCTTCGGGCGTCGCGGGGTCCACACCGGCGGGCACGCGCAGGTCGGCGTGCCAGCCTTCGGTCTGCAGCCAGTGCACCTGTGTGGTGGTGTCGCGGCCCTCGGGGGTTTCAAGCAGGGTGCGTTGCCAGACGCCGCGGTAGGCGGCGGGCACGGGTTCGTCGGGTGCGGGCAGGTCGGTCCAGCGGGGCATGGCGTTCAGGCGGCCTCGCGGTTCGCGCGCGGCAGGGCGTTGAGCGCTTCCACCGCCTCGGCCGTGCTGCACACGCCGCCGAAGATGCCGCCTTCGACGCCGATCATGGCCAGCGCGGGGGCCTGCAGTTCGGCCCGGCTGGCCGCGGTGGCGTCGCCCACGGTGGTGCAGACCAGGCCGCGGTCCACCGCTTCGCGCAGGGTCGAGTGCACGCAGACCTCGGTGGTGACACCGCACAGCAGCAGGCGGCGGATGCCGAAGGCGCCCAGCAGCGCGCCCAGCGTGGTCTTGTGGAAGGCGCCGTAGCCGGGTTTGTCGATCACGTGTTCGCACGGCAGCGGGCGCAGTTCGGGCACGAAGTCGTGGCCCTGTTCACCGCGCACCAGCAGGCGGCCCAGCGGGCCGGGGCTGCCGATGGTCGCACCGGCCGCCGCGCTGCGCGCCAGCTTGGCCGGCGGGCAGTCCGACAGGTCGGGCAGGTGGCCTTCGCGCGTGTGGAAGACGTGCAGGCCGGCCGCGCGCGCGGCCACCAGCAGGGCCTTGACCTGGCCCACCACGGCCTGCATCGGCGCGATGTCCAGCCCGGCCTGGTGCGCATAGCCGCCGGGGCTGCAGAAGTCGCGCTGCATGTCGATGACGATCAGCGCGGTGGTCGAAGGGTCGAGGTCGGTGGGCAGTGTCATGGGCTTCGGGTGGCGTGCGGCGCCAGAGGCAGGGCCGCTGACGGGGCAGACGGCGGGAACAGGGCTTCGGCCAGCGCCGCGAGGGTGATCAGCGCGCCGCCGGCCCAGCCCATGGGGCTGAGGCTTTCCCCGCCGAATGCAATGGCCGTGCCCACCGAGACCAGCAGCTCCGCCAAAAGGATGACGCCGGCACGGCTGCTTTCCAGATGGCTCACGCCGTACTGCCAGGTCACGGTGGCCAGCAGCATCCAGACGAAGCCGTAAGCCAGCAGGGCCAGCCAGACCGGTGCACCGAAGGAGGGCAGCGCGCGCCCGGCCAGTGCGGTGACCAGGGCCGATAGCAGGCCGCAGCCGACGAAGACGGCGAAGGTCTTGATGCGCAGGGGCACGCGGTCGGCGGCGCGCGCGAGCAGGTTGTTGGCCGCATAGGCCAGGCCGGCCGACAGCGAGAGGGCGTCGACCCAGCTGAACGCCAGCGCATCGGCATCGCCCAGGCCGGGCCCGCCCAGCACCAGCCACAGGCCGACGATGGCGCCCACCACCGCCGCCCAGCGCGCAGGGGGAATGCGTTCCTTGAGAAGCCACCAGCCCCCCACCACCGACCACACGGGCGAGAGGTAGAACAGGAACATCACGCGCGCCACGTCGCCCAGCATCACGGCGTTGACGAAGGAGGTGTTGGCCCAGCCGCCCACCAGAACCAGCGCCACCACCAGCCCCCACTGGGGCAGCCAGGCCGCGCGGTCGCGCCAGAACCACCAGAGCACCAGCAGCCCCACCGGGCCGAAGGTGAGCATGGACACCAGCGGGCCGGGCAGGCCCTGGGCCACGAACCATTTCAGCGGCATCCAGGTCAGGCCCCAGAGCGTGGCCGAGAACAGCAGCACGCCGGTGGCCAGACGGTCGGACGGCCGCTGTGGCCACTGCGTCAGGGCAGCGGCCCGCCGTCGCAGCGCGCTCATACCGCGGTGAGGAAGGACACGCCCACCGCCCCCACAAAGCCGTCGGCGCGGCGCGGTGCGCCGGGTGGCAGCACCTCGCCGTAGTCCTTGGCCAGCACGCGCGTGACGCGGTGGCGGTGGTAGGCGCGCAGCAGCTCACCCACCGTCACCACCTGCGGGCTCTGGTCGGCGTACAGCTGGCGGTGCAAGGCCGGCAACTGGTGCCAGGGTGCGACCGGTCGTTCATGGTGCGCGTTGTGGAAGCCGAAGTTCAGCCACACCAGGTTGAGCCACCTGGCGTCGAGTCCGACCACGTCGCTGTAGGTGTTGGCCTGCTCGTAGGCGCGGTCGCGCAGCTTGTCCGCCGGGACCGGCGTCTCGTCGACCACGGGAAACACGTCGTAGGTGTGCTGGAAGCAGTCGGCAAAACGCAGCAGGTGCACGAACAGCAGATAGGCCAGCGCGTACAGCGCCAGGGCCTTGAGCGACCACCACGCGAGCAGCGCCCAGGCCGACAGCCGCACGATGGCGACGCCGATGATGCGGCCGCGTGCGGCTTTCTTGCGCTCGTCCATGAAGGGCAGCGCGATCACGAAGCCGCGCATGACGAACTCCACCGCCGGGATGTGCAGCCACTCCAGTGCCAGCACCACACGCCGCACCAGCGGGTGCGCGCGCAGGAAGGCCTGGTGGTCGAAGGTGATGACGTCGGCGCGCTCGATGTGGTGGCGCATGTGTTTGCGGCGCAGGTCGTCGAGGCGGGCGTAGCAGCTGCCGTTGATCCAGGTCATCAGCACGCCCCAGCGCTCGTTGGCCTTGGGGGTGCGGAAGATGGCCTGGTGGGCGAACTCGTGGATGAAGTAGGCCGACCAGGTGAGCGTCAGCGCGACCAGCAGCACGCCGGTGGCGTTGAGCCACCAGGCGCTCTGGCCGAGCATCCAGATGCCGGCCGGCCAGCCCAGCACGGTCACCGACAGGGCGAGCGTGTTGGGCAGCGCGCCGTCGGCGTGCCGGAACAGGGCGGGCATGTCGGGCCTCCCGGCTTACTTGGCGAGGGCCTTGACGAAGGAGGCGTCGAAGGTCGCTTCGGTGGGCGGGATGGCGCTGATCTGGCCCTTGGCCTTGAGCAGCTGGCCGATCACTTCACCGCTGGCGTAGTACGAGGTGGTTTCCTTGGCCGGCAGGAAGGCCTTGGGCATCTCGGCCAGCGGGATGTTGTAGACGCCGCTCATCTGTTCCTTGGCTTCCTTGGCGGAGACGCCCATGAACTTGCCGATGATCTTGGCCGCCTCGTCGGGCTTGGCCTTCATGTAGGCCATGCCGTCGAGGTAGCCCTTGATGATGCCGGTGATGTCGGCGGGCCGGGCCTTGATGGCCTTGTCGTCGAACACCAGCACGTCGGCGATCAGGCCGGGCGCGTCCTTGGACGAGAACACCACCTTGAACTTCTTGCCACCGCCCTGGCTGAGCACCTGCGACAGGCTGGGCTCGTAGGTCACGCCGATGGGCAGCTGGCCCGAGGCCATGGCCGCCGGCACGGCTTCGGGCGTCATGCTGACGGGGCTGATGTCCTTCTCGGTCATGCCGTTGAGCTTGAGCGCGTAGGAGAGCAGGAAGTCGCTGGGCGAGAGCGGGTTGTAGCCGATCTTCTTGCCCTTGAAGTCCTTGATCGACTTGATGGAACCGTCGGCCACGATGGCGTCGCCGCCGTTGGAGTAGTCGATGGGCATGACCACCTTCATGGCCTTGCCCGCCGCGACCTGGCCGACCACCTGGTCGTAGGTCAGCATGCCGCCGTCGACCGCGCCGGAGGCGATGGCGGGCGGGATCAGCGCCGGGTCGGTGAAGACCTGCAGCGAGACCTTGAGGTTGTACTTCTTGAACAGGTCCAGCGACTCGGCCACGTAGAACGGGCCATAGCCGATCCACACCACGGTGGCGATCTTCATGTTGGTGGGGGCGGCCACCGCGGCGGCCGTGGCCAGCGAGAGCGCAACACCCAGCGCAGGCTTGAACAGCCGGCCGAGCAGGGAAGAAGAAGACGGGGAGGACGCTGCGGGAGAGGAGAAGAGACCAGCCAGTTTCATGTGAAGCTCCATGTGGTGAAGGACAGGCGCAGGAGAGACGATCTGACGTCGTTCTCCCGGGCTTTTGTCCCTCCGTGGAGCCTGCGATGAGGCCGGCCCACTCTCGGACCAGACCCTGCGTTGCCGCAGACGGAACCCTAGTGGACCTACGCACGAGCGCTGACACCCCTGTGTGCAGACCGCTCTCCATGCTGAAAAGGTCAATGCATGGAGCGTGCCAGGGGTGCACCCCCGGCTTGTGCACCAAAGGGCGGCAGAGCCCCCCCGGCGCGGGCGGTGTCACACCGCCCCGCGCCTGCAAGTGGTGCACGCCCGCCGCATCACCGCAGCGCCAGCGTCGCCCGCTTCCACGCCGCATCGGGCCAGCGGCTGAACGGGCCCAGGGCCTCGGCGTCGAAGGCGGTGCGTTCGGTCTGCAGGGTCGCGAGCTTGACCACCTCAAAGCGGCGGATGGTCTTGCCTTCGGCCATGGCTTCACGCGCCACCAGCAGGCGCTGGCCGCCGGGTTCCCAGCCGGCGAACTCGGCGTAACCGGTGCCGGGTTGCAGCGCGGCCGGCGGCAGCACCTGCACGGCCCAGCCGTCCGCGTCCTTTTTGAACACCCACAGCTCGCGCCAGCCGTCCACCGGCTGCACCGCCAGCGCGAGCGCCGTGCCTTCGCGGTTGGGCGCGGCCGAGGCGGCCCAGACCTGGCCCCAGCTGCAGCGCTCGGCCAGCGCGGGCGCGTCGGCCTTGGCCTTCGGGTCGCGCAGGGCGGCGCAGGTCTGGCCATCGTCGGCGCGGCGGGTGGTGACGGTGAGGCGGCCGCTGGTGGCCACAGCCGGCGCGGCGGCCCAGCGCACGGCGTTGACGCGCACGGCGGCGGTGTGGAAGCGGGCCAGGTCCTCGTCCACGAGTTCGGCCTTGTCGATGCGGCCAATGGCGTCGATGGCCTGCTGCGCGGCGCGGCGCGCTGGCTCGGCCTGGTCGCGCTGGGCGCGGGCGTAGGCGATGCGGCTCCAGACCTCGGCCTGCCGCGTGGCGATGCGGGCGCGCCAGTGGGGTGCAAGCGAGGGCGCGTCGGCGCGGGCCATCAGGTCGGCCAGGCCTTCGTCCAGCGCCTCGCGGTCGGCGATGCGGGCCGGCTGCTCCAGGCACTCGGTGCGGCTCAGCGCCAGCACGGCGCGGGCCTTCTGTTCGGCGCTGGCGGCGGGCAGGGCCAGCAGGCGGCGGAAGGCGTCGCCGTCGTAGCAGACGGTCATGCGTCCGTCTTTTTCACGTGTCAGAAGTTGCACGCCATGGCGGCGCGCGATGTCGAGGTGGGCGGTCAGCAGCGGGTCGTCGGCGCGGCCGGTGCCCGCCGTCGCGCGTTCGGCCAGGCGCTCGGCCTGGCGGCCGATGGCGTCCATCACCGCGGCGCCCTGCGGCCCCTGCAGCGCGGCCGCGGGCAGGGCCTGGATGGTGGCGGCGGCCAGCGCCAGGCCCAGCGGTTCGGCGCCGGGCTGCTCGCTCACGAAGCCCAGCAGGGCAAGCAGCTGCGGCGCTTCGGCGGCGTCGCCGGCCACACGCATCAGCTGCGTGGCGCGCACATAACCGCCGCGCTCGCGGTGGTGGTCCCAGACCTGCAGGAAGTCGCCTTTGGCGCCGCGGATCTCCAGCGCCTCGCCGCGCCAGAGCAGGGTCTGGCTGGCGGCGCTCTCGCGCGGGGCGGCGCGCAGGGCGACCTTGTCGCGCGTCACCAGGCCGACGGTGGTGGCGGCTGTGGAAGCCGCGGTCGCGGCACGCGCCGTGGCGGTGTAGAACGTGGCGGCCAATGCCATGGCCAGGGTGCCGGCCCAGAGGGCACGCGCCCAGCGGGTGTCGGGTTTGCGGCTCATCTCACTGCTCCCCTTGTTCGCCGGACGGCTCGGTGTCCTGCGATGCGGCGGCCACGTTGCCGATGAGGTGGTTGCCGATGAAGCCGCCGGTGTTGGGCGGCGCGATGATGACCTGCACCTTGTCGCTCAGGCGGTCGGCCATGGTCTTCTGGATCAGCAGCGGGTGCCTGGTGATGAGTGCGCCTTCGAGCGCCATCTGCTCGGCGTTGACCTTGCCGATGTTCCTGAGGCGGTAGGCCTCGGCGTCGGCCAGCTTCTGGCGCGCTTCGGCCTCGCCGCTGGCCTCGATGCGGCGCGCCTGGGCCTCGCCCTCGGCCTGCTTGACGCGGGCCACGCGAGTGGCCTCGGCTTCGAGCTGGCGCTGTTCGATCTGGCGCTGCTTGAGCGGCAGCACGTGCTTCATCGCCTCTTCCTGCGCCTTGGCGGCGATCACCTGTTCGCGCGCGGCGGCTTCGGCTTCGACCTCGCGCCGCGCCTTCTCGGCCGTGGCGGTCAGCTCGCTTTCCTTCACCTGCTTCTCGCGCAGCTCCAGCGTGTAGCGCATCTTCTCGGCCGACAGGCCTTCGGTCAGCAACACTTCCATGCCGCGGCGGTAGTCCTCGGGCAGGTCGATCTTGCCGATGTGCACCGAGCGCAGCAGCAGACCGTCGGTCTTCAGTCGCTCGCGGATCTGGCCCTCGATGTCCTGCTCGATCTGGGCGCGCTGCGAGGAGAAGATCTCGCGCACCGTGTGGCGCGCGACGATCTTGTAGACCGTGGCCTGCACCGCGGGTTCGACGATCTGCGCGTCCAGGTCCTTCGGGTAGCTCAAGGGCTTGGCACCGCCGACGCGCGAAGGATCGATGGCGTAGCGCACCCGCAGGTCCATGCCGATGGACAGGCCCTCGACCGTCTGCGCGGGCGCAGCGCCGTCGGCCGTGGCCATGGCGGCGGCCGTCCAGGTGCGGTCCTGCAGCGACAGCGTGGCCAGCTGATGCAGGCCGGGCAACACCCAGACCGGGCCTTCACGCCAGACGCTGGTCTCACCCGTGAGGTTGTTGGTGCGCAAGGCCAGGTGGCCGGGCTCCAGCGGCTGCACCGGCGGGCGCTGCACCAGCAGGTAGCCGGCACCCGCGGCGATGGCGGCGCCGCCCAGGGTCAGCAGCAGGGGGCGCAGCGGCAAGGGCTGGCGCGGGGCTCGCGGCGCATCGGCAACGGCGTCCGCGGCGGCCGGGGTGCGGCGCAGCCACTGCGCCAGGGCCAGGCGGGTGGAACGGGTCAGGGCTTTCAGGCGGTAGAGCATGGGGTCCTCCAGAAGGTGTGGCCGGCGTTCCCGGGGTGGGTTCGCCATGCCCTGCATCGTTCCGGAGGCGCGCGGAAGTCTCAATGCGGCCGCCGGGCGGGTTTGCCGACGGCCCCGGAAGAAAAACTCACAGGGGCCCATCCCGGGGCGCTTCGATAATCGGCCCATGCCCACCGTTGCCGTGATCGAAGACGACCGCCCCACCAGCGCCCAGCTGGCCGGCTGGATCCGGGCCGCACGCCCCGAACTGAGCGTGCACCAGTGGTTCGACCGCGACAGCGCCGAGGCCGCGCTGGCGCGCGAGCGCTACGAGCTGGTGGTGCTGGACATCGAGCTGGGCCGCGAGCGGCACGCGGGCGTGGCCATCATCAACACCATCAACAAGCTGCACCAGGGCACGCCGGTGCTGGTGGTCTCGGCCATGCCGGCCGCGATCTACCGCAGCATCATGAAGGCGCTGGACGCCTGGGACTACCTGCAGAAGACCAGCTTCGACGAGGCCGAGTTCGTCGAGACCTTCCTCGACATCCTGCGCAGCGCGCGGGCGCAGAAGGGCGCCGAACCGGTGGCTGCGGCGGACGATGAGCTGAGCCTGGACCCGCTGTGGCAGCGCAGCCCGACCTGGCGCGGACAACGCATCAACCTGCCGCTGACCGCCCAGCGCATCCTGGCGGTGCTGGTGCAGCACAAGGGCCAGACGGTGAGCTACGAGGACCTGTTCGAGGTGGTCAAGAGCGGGCGCAACCGCGACAACGTGCGCAAGCACGTGAGCGCGATCCGCGACGCGTTCCGCGACCTGGATCCGTCGTTCGACGCGATCGAGAACGTGCCCATGCGCGGCTTCCGCTGGAGCCGATGAAGTTCGGGCCTCTCGATCTGCCGTCGCTGCCGGCGCTGACGCTGCCGCGGCTACCACTGGCGGCGTTCCGGCGGCGCATCGTGTTCCACGGGGTCTTCCTGCTGCTGGCGCTGGCGGTGGTCGGGCTGGCGCTGACGCTGCTGGCCGAGGAGAAGCAGCGCGCCCGCGACCGCTACGAGGCAGGCTTTCGCCAGACGCTCTCCACCATGGCCGCGCAGCTGCGCCACCCGACGGGGCAGCTGGCGCTGATCAACGCCGACGCGGTGGCGCCCTCGGCCGCCGGGCTCTCGCCCGTGGTGCTGCCGTTCTCAGCGCTGGACTACTCCGACCCGTTCAAGGCGCGGCAGGCGGTGGAGATGAGCGGCTGCGCGGTGCACTGGCCCGACGACGGCGGGCAGCTGTGCGTGGGCGTGGGCAACAGCGCCTACGCGGGCGGCGTGGTGTATCTGGTGGCCGACCTGGTGCTGCCGCCGGCGGTGGCGCGCGAGAAGGGCACGCTGGAGCTGGACCCGGTGAGCCACGCGGTGATCCGCGCCGAGACGGCCGCCGGCGCCGAGCGCTGGGTCGCGCCCTTCGAGGCACCGGGCGATGCGCCGGCCGACCTGGGCGACGGCGGGCTGCGCGGTCGTGTGACCGGCTTCGCGGGTGAGGGCCCGCTGCTGGTCAAGGGCTCGCTGCCGGTGCGCGATTTCCGCGGCTGGCTATGGCAGGAAGCCGGGTGCGCGCTGCCCGGGCAGACGCTGCCGGACTGCGCGCGCCGCAGCCTGCTGTCGCTGCGGGTGCCGGTCGAGGCCTGGCGCCGCGCGCTGTTTTCCCAGGGCGCACGCACCTGGCCGCCGGCCGACCTGGCGCAGACGCGGCTGCACCTGCAGTGGGTGGCGCCGGGCGGGCGGGTGCTGTTCGACAGTGCGCGGCCGGGCGCGGTGCAACCGTTTTCGCTGCAGCAGTTGGCGGGCACGCTGTCCGAAGGCGAGGTGCTGCGCATCGAGCGCCTGGGCGGCGCCACGCCGCACCTCGTGACGCAGCTGCGCGGCCAGGCCCAAGGCGAGGGCGTGGCCGCGCCCTGGCTGACGCGCCTGATCCTGCGGCTGCCCTCCAGCGACACCCGCACGCAGGTGATGGCCCGCGAGACCGTGAGCACCTCCAGCGGCCGCTACCAGCTCAGCCTCAGCGGCGAGCTCGCCAGCGTGGACCGCAGCCTGAGCGCGACCGCCACGCGCATGAGCGGCTTTGTCGGCGCGATGCTCGCCGCCATCTTCCTGGCCTGGCTGGTGATCGAGCTGGGCCTGATCCGCCCGGTGGCGCTGCTGACCCAACGCGCCGCGGCGCTGAACTACAACATGCAGGACCCGCAGGTCGAGCGGCGGCTGGGCGATCTGGAGGTGCGCGACATGGCCGGTCGCGACGAGATGGGCATCCTCGCGAGCACGCTGGCGGCGCTGCTGCAGCGGGTGAAGGAGGGCGTGCGGCGCGAGCACCTGCGCAACGAGCAGGAGCGCGACATGTGGCAGGCCGTGGGCCACGAGATCATGTCGCCGCTGCAGTCGCTGATGGTGCTGCACGGCGACGCCGCCGACCCGAGCCACCGCTATGTGCACCGCATGCAGCAGGCGGTGCGTGTGCTCTACGGCACGGCGTCGCCGAGCGAGGCGATTTCGGCCGCCACGGTGGAGCTGGAGGCGCTGGACCTCGACCACTTCCTGCGCCACGTGGCCGAGAACGCGCCGTATGCGGGCATCACCGACGTGGCCTACAGCCCGGCGGCCGGGCCGGTCTGGGTGCAGGCCGACGAACACTCGCTGGAAGACGTGGTGACCCACGTGCTGCGCAACGCCGACCGCTACCGCCCGGCCGGCACACCGGTGCAGCTGGCCCTGGACACGCAGGACACGCTGGTGGCGCTGCACATCCGCAACCAGGGCCCGTCCATCCCGCCCGGGCAGCTGGAGACCATCTTCGAGTACGGCGTCAGCGACGGCAGCGCAGACGGACAGGGCGAGGGCCGTGGCCAGGGTCTGTTCGTGGCCCGCACCTACATGGCCAAAATGGGTGGCACCATCACGGCCGCCAACACCGCAGGCGGCGTCACCTTCACCCTGCGCCTGCCGCGCGCCACCACCCGCCCCACCGCATGACCCGCATCGCCGTCATCGACTTCGAAACCACCGGCACCTCGCCGAACCTGGGCGACCGCGCCACCGAGGTCGCCATCGTCATGACCGAGGGCGGCCGCATCGTGGACCGCTACCAGAGCCTGATGAACGCGGGCGTGCGCATCCCGCCCTTCATCACGCAGCTGACCGGCATCACGAATGCGATGGTGGCCGCCGCGCCACCGGCCGCGCAGGTGATGGCCGAGGCCGCGCGCTTCGTGGGCGACGCGCCCATGGTGGCGCACAACGCCGGTTTCGATCGCCGCTACTGGCAGGCCGAACTCGCGCTCTGCGGCCTGCCGGCGCTGCAGCCCTATGCCTGCACGGTGCTGCTTTCGCGCCGGCTCTACCCCGATGCGCCGAGCCACAAGCTGGGCCAGCTGGTGCAATGGCTGGGTCTGCCCCAGACCGGTCGTGCCCACCGCGCCCTGGCGGACGCCGAAATGGCGGCCGAGTTGCTGGGCCGCATCCGGCACGACCTGATGCTGCGCCACGGCGTGGCGCGGCCCGACCACGCGCTGCTGTGCAGCCTGCAGAAATGCAGCAAGGCCGCCCTGCCGAAGTTCTGGCAGGCGCGCGCCACCACCCCGATCTGATCCATGACCCCACACCCCCGTTCCGCACCCACCCGCGCCGTGCTGGCCGGCCTGGCCCTGCTCGGCGCCCTGTTGCTGGCCGCCTGCGGCAGCACACCGCCGGCGCGCAGCCCGGCCACGCTGCCCGCACTGAGCAGCGAACAGGGCAGCGACATCGCCATCCACGCGCTGGGCCTGGTGGGCACGCCCTACCGCTACGGCGGCAACACGCCGGAAAGCGGCTTCGACTGCAGCGGCCTGATCGGCTATGTCTACAAGAGCCGCGCCGGACGCGCGCCGCCGCGCACCGTGGCGCAGCTGGCGGGCTTCGGCGAGGCGGTGACCGCCAGCGCATTGCGCACCGGCGACCTGGTGATCTTCGGCAAGGACCCGGCCTGGCACGCCGGCATCTACGTGGGCGAAGGCCGCTTCGTGCACGCGCCGTCCACCGGCGGCACGGTGCGCATGGACCGCCTGGACAACGTCTACTGGGCGCGCCAGCCGGTGCGCTTTCGCCGGCCCTGAGCCGGCGCGCTTCAGCGCAACGGCAGCACCAGACCGAGCACCAGCACCGAAGGGCGGTCGTCGCGCGGCCGCACCAGACCCAGGTTCAGGCGGTAGTCGGGCCGTTCGTAGCTCGCCACCGGCATGGCCGCAAAGCCGGGTCGGGTGGTGCCGGGCAGCGCGCGGTACAGGCCGACGGAAGCACCCAGGGTCCAGGCGCCCGCGGCCCAGGGCCGCCAGTGCAGGGCCAACGCGCTGCGGCTGCGCTCGACGCGCAAGACTTGCGCGGCCGACGCCTGCAGACGGTACGAAGCCGCCGGGGTCCGCGGCCGTTCGGACCAGCGCAAGGACAGATCGCGTGCCCAGCCGCGCAGCGTGTCCGATGGGGTGAGGGTCCAGGGCTGCACGCCGGACTCGCCGGGCAGGCGCAGCGCCGGCTCACCGTCCCAGGCCTCCTGGGCTCCTGCCAGGCCAGAGCAGCAGGCGGCCAGCGCCAGGAGCACGGTGGGGGTGGATGGGTGCACGGGGGCCTCGCTTTCGTCCGGGAATCACCCCCAGGACCGGCTGGGCGGCGCACAGCGGGCGGGGGGTGTCCGTGGAGTTCGACCGGGGCGCGCGCGGCTTGAGCCCTCAGTTGTCGCAGAATGCCCCGGTTTGTAAGCAAATGCCAAAGCGCACGGCGCACCCGTTCCCATGCCCCACACCGTCCACCACGCCACCCCCCTGTCCACCCAGGACTCGACCCGCATCGACGACCTGCGCATCGGCGCGGTGCGCCCGCTGATCACACCCGCCCTGCTGCAGGAATGGCTGCCCACGCCACCGGCCGCGCAGGCCGTGGTCGAGGGCAGCCGCACCGCCATCTCGCGCGTGCTGCACGGCCAGGACGACCGGCTGGTCGTCGTCGTCGGCCCCTGCTCCATCCACGACCACGACCAGGCGATGGACTACGCCCGCCTGCTCAAGGCACAGGCCGATGCGCTGGCCGAGGACCTGCTGGTCGTCATGCGCGTCTATTTCGAGAAGCCGCGCACCACCGTGGGCTGGAAGGGCTACATCAACGACCCGCACCTGGACGGCAGCTTCGCCATCAACGAAGGGCTGGAGCTGGCGCGCCAGCTGCTGCTGGACATCGTCGGCCTGGGCCTGCCGGTGGGCACCGAGTTCCTGGATCTGCTGAGCCCGCAGTTCATTTCCGACCTGGTCAGCTGGGGCGCGATCGGTGCCCGCACAACGGAAAGCCAGAGCCACCGCCAGCTGGCCTCGGGCCTGAGCTGCCCGGTGGGCTTCAAGAACGGCACCGACGGCGGCATCAAGGTCGCCAGCGACGCCATCCTGGCCGCACAGGCGCCACACGCCTTCATGGGCATGACCAAGATGGGCCAGGCCGCGATCTTCGAGACCCGTGGCAACGCCGACTGCCACGTCATCCTGCGCGGCGGCAAGGCACCCAACTACGGGCCGGAAGACGTGAATGCCGCATGCGCGCTGCTCAAGGCCGCGGGTCTGCGCGAGCAGGTGATGATCGACCTCTCACACGCCAACAGCAGCAAGCAGCACCGCAAACAGATCGAGGTGGCCGCTTCGGTGGGCGAACAGGTCGCAGCGGGTGATGCACGCATCACCGGCGTCATGATCGAGAGCCACCTGAGCGAAGGCCGCCAGGACATCGTGGCCGGGCAGCCGCTGCAGCGCGGCGTGAGCGTGACCGACGCCTGCATCGGCTGGGACCAGACCGTGCCGGTGCTGCAGGGCCTGGCGCAGGCGGTGCGCGCGCGGCGCACGCGTGCTCAGGGCGCGGTGTAACGCAGCGAGGCGTACCCGACGCGCTGGTGGCTGTTGTTGAAGGCGGTGATGGCCAGCAAGTAGGCGCGCCCGCTGGTCAGGCCCGCTGACGCCAGCGGAACCATCTGGTCCGCGGTGCTACCGCTGACCGCATTGATTCCAGGACCACCCTGTTCCTGTTGCCCGGAGCCGTGCCCATGTTGGCGTCTGGCAGCGGCTGTAGGTGAAGGACATCCCGCCCGCGAACCAGACATGCCATCGGGGTTGTTGGTCGCGTCGTCCTGGTCGTGGCCGATGGACCGGCCGACAGGACGGCAGCGGCCAGCGCCGCGAGCAGGCATCTCGATTGCATGCATTCACTCCCTTGCGTTGAACGGTTGCGAACCCGTACAGGGTGTCGCCGGGCGACAGTTGCGACCCGGCATAAGCTGGTCGCTCCATCGCTACACAGGAGGATCCATGGCAGGTTTTGATCTCGGCGGCCGCAAGGCGCTGGTGACGGGGGGTGCGCGCGGACTGGGCGCCGGCATGGCGCAGGCGCTGGCCGCGGCCGGCGCATCGGTCGTGGTGGCCGACATCCTTGACGAGGCGGGCCAGGCCACGGTGCAGGCGTTGCGCGCCGTTGGTGCCCATGCCCACTTCGTGCACCTGGACGTGACCGACGAGGCGCAGTGGTCCGCGGCCGTGGGCACCACGGTGCAGACGCTCGGCGGCTTCGACATCCTGGTCAACAACGCCGGGGTGGAGGAAACCGCGCTGGTGGCGGACATCGACGTGGCCGCGCTGCGCCGCATGCTGGACGTGAACATCGTGGGCACCGCACTGGGCCTCAAGCACGCGTTCCGCGCCATGCGCCCGGGCGGCGCGGCCGGTCAGGGAGGTGCGGTGGTGAACGTGGCATCGGTCGCGGCGACCATCGCCTTCCCGGCCATCGCCGGGTATTCGGCCACCAAGTCGGCGGTGGACCGCCTCACGCGCGTGGCGGCCATGGAATCGGGCCAGCTGGGCTACGGCGTGCGGGTCAACTGCGTGTACCCGGGGCTGGTGCCCACGGACATGGGCATGAAGCTGGCCAACGATGTGGTCTCGGTCGGCCTGTTTCCCAGCGCCGAGGCGGCGGTGGGCGCCATCGTGGCTCAGACGCCACTGGGCCGGCTGGGCACGGTGGCCGACATGGCCGATGCGGTGGCGTTTCTCTGCTCGGATGCGGCCCGCTTCATCACCGGCGCGGGCCTGCCGGTGGACGGCGGCATGGGCATGTGAGGCCCGCCACCGCCGGGAGGGGTGCGGCGATCAGCGGCGCGCCGGACCCCGGGCGGGTGCGGGACCGCGGCCTTCGAGGTGGCGGAAATTGATGCGCCCCTTGCTCAGGTCGTAGGGCGAGAGTTCCAGCGAAACGCGGTCACCCGCGAGGATGCGGATGTGGTTCTTCTTCATCTTGCCGGCGGCGTAGGCCACCAGCTGGTGACCGTTGTCCAGCGTCACGCGGTAACGCGAGTCCGGCAACACTTCGTTGACGATGCCGGACATGTCGATGAGTTCTTCCTTGGCCATGGATGCTCCTGAAATCAATAAGGCAGCCCCGGTCCTGCAGGGGAGCACGGGGGTGTGGCGTATGGGCTATCGGATGGATGGGCCGCCCACGCGCAGGACTGCCCAGCGGCCCCGAGCGGGGCCGACCCGCCGACCCCGGCGGCGGGATCATGGATGTGGCGCGGGTCAACGATCAACCCGCGATTCTCTCACGCCAACCGGTTTGCAGCAAATGGGGGGCTCAGTCGTCCCCAAGGTCCTTGCCCTTGCTGCTGCGCCAGATGGCCCGCACCAGCCACAGGCCACCGACAAAGGCGCTGGCAAAGCCGATGAAGCCGAAGGCCGGCAGGCCGAACAGGGTGGGACCACCCTGCACCGTCATGACAATGGACGAGCCGATGATGAGCGCCGCGATGACCAGGGCCATGGTCAGGCGGTTGGCGGCGCGGTCAATCTGATCGCC
The DNA here is from genome assembly GCA_964550405.1 of uncultured Hydrogenophaga sp. Lineage (GTDB taxonomy): Bacteria > Pseudomonadota > Gammaproteobacteria > Burkholderiales > Burkholderiaceae_C > Hydrogenophaga. The sequence goes on from CAZJZD010000006.1 coordinate 36,982, forward strand.
CACGCGCTTGAGGTGGGCCACGTCGATGCCCACGTGCACCCGGCCCCGGCGCGCGTTGCGCAGCAGACGCGTCACATCGTGTGGCAGCTGCTCGGCCACCGCCAGCGTGCGGCGCAGGGTCTGCCAGGCCCGCAGGGCCACCACCTTGGGCCGGTAGCGCGCGCGCACCACCTGGCGCAGCTGCGGCAGGGCCTCGGTGGTCATGTGGAAGCCCGGGTCCAGCCCGCGCCCCATGCCTTCTAGGGTGATGAAGGCCTTGATAAGCAGGGCCAGGTCGGACGGCAGGCCCAGGTGGTGTTCGCGCAGGATGGCGGTGACGTCGCCCAGCATCTGGCCCAGGTTGAGCTCGGACAGGGGCGCACCGTGGTACTGGTCGACAAAGGCCTCGATCTCGCTCTCCAGCGTGCTCAGGTTGACGCCGTGGTCGTCACCGGTCCAGTCCAGCAGCACATCGGCCACGGTCTGCGGGTTGCGTTCGACCAGGCCGAGCAGCAGTTGCAGCAGTTCCTCGCGCCGGCGCACCGACAGACGACCGACCATGCCGAAGTCGACGAAGGCAATGCGGTTGCCCGGCAGGTAGAACACGTTGCCCGGGTGCGGGTCGGCGTGGAACAGCCCGTCCTCGACGATCTGCTTGAGCACCGCCTGCGCGCCGCGCTGCGCGAGCAGGCGTCGGTCCAGGCCGGCGGCGTCCAGCCGCGCGAGCTCGTGACCGGGAATGCCGTCCACGAAGTCCTGCACGTTGATGCGTTCTTTCGTGAAATCCCAGTGCACCCGGGGCACCACGATCCAGGGCAGGCCGGCCATGTGGGCGGCGATGCGTTCGGCGCTGCGGCATTCGCTGGCCAGGTCCAGCTCGCGCTGCAGCGAACGGGCGAGTTCGCGCACCAGCTGCTGGGGTCGGTAGGGTTTGAGCGCGGGCAGTTCGGCCTCGGCCAGCGCCGCCAGGCGGCCGAGCAGGCGCAGGTCAGCCGCGATGGTGTCGCTGATGCCGGGGCGGCGGATCTTGACCACCACCTCGTTGCCGTCTTTCAGCTGTGCGCGGTGCACCTGCGCGATGGACGCGGCGGCGAGCGGCTCGGTGTCGAAACGGGCGAACACGTCTTCGGGTTCACCACCGAGGTCTTCGCGCAGCTGCGGGCGCAGCTGCTCCAGCGGCAGCGCGGGCACGCGGCTGTGGAGTTTTTCGAACTCGGCGATCCAGTCGGGGCCGAACAGGTCGGCGCGGCCGGCCAGGATCTGGCCGAGCTTGACGAAGGTGGGGCCGAGTTCTTCGATGGCCAGGCGCACCTGCACTGGTGGTTCGAGCCGCGCCAGGTCGGCGGCGTGCTCCCACTTGAGCGCGTGACCGGCGCGTTCGAGCCGGTCGGCCAGGCCCAGGCGGCGCACACTGTCGCCGAAGCCGTGTCGGATGAAGACGCCCAGGATCTGGTTCAGGCGCCCCATGTCGCGGGCCGCGCCCAGGGTTTCGATCAGCATGCGGCCATGATAGACCCGCCCACCCGCACCGTGCGGGTGTGTCAAGCCAGCGGCGAGAGAGCGTCCAGCTGGGCCGTGAATGCTGCGGGCACCGGCGCCGGCTTGCGGGTCGCGCGGTCGATGAAGACGATGCCGACCTTGCCGCGTGCGACCTCGCGGCCGGTGTCCACGCAGTCCATGCAATAGACGAGGTCGAAACCGTAGCGGTTGAAGTCCATCGGCAGCATGCGCACGCGCATGGTTTCGCCGTGGAAGCCTTCGGACTTGTACTGCGCCACCAGGTCACCGACGACGATGGGACAACCCGCCACGTCGGATTCGCGATACCCCAGCGATTTGAAGAAACGCACCCGCGCCTCGGACACCAGGGTCAGCAGCTGGGCGTTGTCCAGATGGCCACCCTGGTTGACGTGGCTGATGTAGATCGGGAGCTGCGTTGCGAAGACAAAGTGCTCCGGCAACGCGAACTGGATGCGGCTCATGACAAGGCCTGCTGCAAGGTCACTTGCGGTCGGGCAGTTCGATCTTGACTTCCAGCACCTCCAGGTCGTCCTGGCGTTCGAGCTGGACCTTGATGTCGTCCGGGTTGATCTTGATGTACTTGCTGATCACCGCCACCAGCTCCTTCTGGAGTGCGGGCAGGTAGTCGGGTTCGGCGGCGTTGCGACCGCTGCGCTCGTGCGCCAGGATGATCTGCAGCCGTTCCTTGGCGACGCTGGCGGTCTTCTTTTTCTCGCCCAGGAAGAAGGACAGGAAGGACATGTTCACTTGCTCCCGAACAGGCGCTTGAAGAAGCCGGGCTTCTCGGCGTCGATGAAGCGCAGGGGCTTGTCGGCGCCCAGGAAGCGGTCGATCACGTCGCTGTAGGCCTCGGCCACGTCGGTGCCCTTGAGGTGGATGGCCGGCGTGCCCTGGTTGGACGCGGTCAGCACGTTCTCGCTCTCGGGGATCACGCCGATCAGCTTGATACGCAGGATGTCCTGGATGTCTTCCAGGCTGAGCATCTGGCCGTCGGCCACACGGCTGGGGTTGTAACGTGTGATCAGCAGGTGTTCCTTGATGGGTTCCTTGCCGTCGATGGCGCGCTGCGTCTTGCTGCCCAGCATGCCCAGGATGCGGTCGGAGTCGCGTACCGAAGACACCTCGGGGTTGGTGACCACCAGCGCTTCGTCGGCGTAGTGCATCGCCATCAGCGCACCGGTCTCGATGCCGGCCGGCGAATCGCAGACGATGTATTCGAAACCCATCTCCGACAGGTCGGTCAGCACCTTGTGCACACCTTCCTGCGTCAGCGCGTCCTTGTCGCGCGTCTGGCTGGCGGCCAGCACGAAGAGGTTGTCGCAGGCCTTGTCCTTGATGAGAGCCTGGTTGAGGTTGGCTTCGCCATGGATGACGTTGATCAGGTCGTAGACCACACGGCGCTCGCAGCCCATGATCAGGTCCAGGTTGCGCAGGCCGACGTCGAAGTCGATGACCGCGGTCTTGTGGCCGCGCAGCGCGAGGCCGGAGGCGAAGCTGGCGCTGGTGGTGGTCTTGCCCACGCCGCCTTTGCCGGAAGTGACGACAACAATCTTGGTCATGGTGAGGGGTCCTCGGGGTTCGGAAGATCAGGGGTTCAGCGGTTCGATGACGAGCTTGTCGCCGTCCGGGCCGGGCACCAGCCGCACCTGGGCCGCCTTGCCCTGCACACTGGCGGGCAGCGGCGTCTCGCTGGTGCGGTAAATGCCGGCAATCGAAATCAGTTCGGGGTCCATGCCCATCGCAAAAATGCGCGCGTCGCCGTTGCCGCGGGCGCCGGCGATGGCCTTGCCGCGCAGTGGCGCGTACACGTGGATGTGGCCGTCGGCGATGACCTCGGCACCCGGATTGACCATGGCCATGACCACCAGGTCGCGGCCGCGGGCATAAACCTGCTGGCCCGAGCGCAGGGGTTTGTCGATGACCAGAGCGCCGGGCGCGGGCTGGGGTGCCACCGGTGCGGCCGGGGCTTCGGTCACCGGGGCAGCGGCGGGCGTCGCGCTGTTGCCGCGCTGCACCGTGGCGTCGTTGGCCAGCACCAGACCGGCCAGCAGGGCGGCGGCGGTCTGCGCCTCGTTGCCACCGCGCACCGCCAGCGGCTGCAGGCGGTAGGGGCGCAACAGGGCACACAGGGCGGCAAAGTCCACCGGACTGTCGGCCTGGTCACTGGCCTGCAGCGGGCTCAGGTCGATCAGCAGCGGGTCGTGGTCGAAGAAGTCGGGCATGTCGCCGAAGCGCTGGGCCAGTTCGGCGGCCAGGCGGTCCAGATCGGGCGACTTGAGCAGCAGGGCCACCAGGGGCAGGCTGGCGCTCTTGATTTCAAATGTGGCGGGCGCGTTGGCGGCGAGGGCGACGGACATGGAAGACGCGCAGAACGCGGGAGCGAAGGGAATGGCCGGGCGCATGCAAACGGGGTGCCGGCTGGCAGCGCCGAAGGCGCGCGCATCTTAACAGCCCGATGCCGGGTCACCGGAGCCTTGACGCCTCTTGAGTGTGAACCGATGTAAGGGCTTGCAAACACGCTCGTTTCAGACTGTTTTGCGGCATCGCAAGCCCTGGTTCGGACCTTGCAAGCACACTGGACCCATGGATGAACCCCGCCTGAGCGCCGCCCTGTTGTGGCGCATGACGCGCCCCGCCTTCCTGCTGCTGACCGTGGTGGCCTGCGTGCTGGGCACGGCCACCGCCGCGGCCTGCGGCTGTGGGCTGGACCTGCCTCTGGCCCTGGGGGCCACCGCACTGGCGGCCATGGCCCATGCCATGGGCAATGTGCTGAACGATCTGCACGATGCCCGCAGCGGAGCCGATGCGGCCAACACCCAGGGCCTTTTTCCGTTCACCGGCGGCTCGCGCCTGATCCAGAACGGCCTGGTGAGCGAACGCCAGACCGCCGACCTGGCCAAGGCCCTGCTGCTGTTCCTGGTGCCGGCCGGGCTGCTGCTGGCGGTGCGCGCCGGGGGCGGGGTGATCGTGCTGGGCCTGGCCGGGCTGTTGCTGGCCTGGGCCTATTCGGCGCCGCCGCTCAAGCTGATGTCGCGCGGCCTGGGCGAGCTGACCGTGGCCCTGGTCTGGTTCCTGGTGGTGGTGGGCGCCGACTATGTGCAGCGGCGCCAGTTCTTCGTCATTCCCGCCAGCGCGGCGGTCGGTTTTGCCCTCATGGTCGCCGCGGTGCTGCTGGTCAACGGCCTGCCCGATGCCGATGCCGACGCCAGAACCGGCAAACGCACCCTGGCGGTGCGCCTGGGGCCGACCGCCACCGCGCTGCTGTTCACCTGGCTGGTGCTGGGCGCCCACGCCTGGCTGGCGTTCAGCGTCTGGCTGCTGATCCCGCCCATGCCGGCGCTCTGGGGCCTGGTGTCGCTGCCACTGGGTCTGGCCGCGCTGATCTGGGTCTGGCGTTTTCGCCACCAGCCGCAGCGCCTGAAGCCGGCCCTGGCCCTGACGGTGGCCGCCACCGGGCTGCACGGCCTGGGCATGGCCTGGGGTTTTGCCCAGATGGCGAGCCTGCACTGACATTCACGAACAAAGCTGTGGATAAATTTCTGGTAACCATTAACTTATCCACAAGTCAGTGGACAAAGTTCAGGTTGTCCCCGTTCGAGGTGCAGCAGGCGCCGGGTCTGGTGCACACCCTTCTGCGGGAGCAAGCATGTTGATTTATCTGGACAAAATCCGCTTGTCCACAGCGCCGGGCGTCCTCTACTACTACGACTAATTTAAAAGTTAATACCTATAAGAGATAGCAGAACAACAACTTTCCGGGCCTGGCCAAGCCGTTGGAGCCAAAAAAAAGCTGCCCGGAGCGTTGTGCACCGGGCAGCCGTGAATGGGATTCTTCCCGGTCTAGAGCGGATGGGTCACCAGCTTGAAGTCCGGGTCCTCGGGGAAGGGCTTGATCGCAAAACCCAGGCCCTTCATGAGCTTGAGCATGCCGGGGTTGTTGGCCAGCACCAGGCCCTCGATCTCGTCCAGGCCCTTGTCGCGCGCTTCTTCCATGATGCTGAGCATCAGGCGTGAACCCAGGCCCTTGCCGTTGAAGTCGTCGGCCACCACCAGCGAGAACTCGCAGCTGGCCTTGTCGGGGTTGGTGATGTAGCGCGACACGCCCACGATGCGTTCGGTTTCCACCGGTTCGCCGTCGGCGCCCATCTGGCGCGTGCGGTGGATGGCCACCAGCGCCATTTCGCGGTCGTAGTCGATCAGGGTCAGGCGCGAGAGCATGGCCGGCGGCAGTTCGGTCATGCTGGAGACGAAGCGGTAGTAGCGGCTCTCGGGCGAGAGGCCGTGCACCAGGTCCTGCAGCATCTGGGCGTCGTCCGGGTGGATGGGGCGGATGGTGTATTCGCCGCCACCGCGCAGCGGCCAGACCTGCTCGTAACGCGCCGGGTAGGGCAGGATGGCCAGGTGCGCGTAGTTGCGCGCCGTGGCCGGCGAACTTTCGATGACGATGCGCGCGTCCACCGCGACCGCGCCGTCCTCGTCCACGATGATGGGGTTGATGTCCATCTCGCGCAGTTGCGGCAGTTCGCAGACCATTTCGGACACGCGCAGCAGCACCTGTTCGAGCTTTTCGCGGTCCACCGCGCTGGCGCCACGCCACTCGTCCAGGGTTTCGGCGGCGCGCGAACGTTCGATCAGCCGTCGCGCCAGGAACTGGTTGAGCGGCGGCAGCTCCATGGCGCGGTCGTTGATCAGTTCGATCATGGTGCCGCCGGCACCGAAGGCGATGACCGGGCCGAAGGGGTCGTCGGTCTTGAGGCCGATGTAGAGCTCGCGGCCGCGTTTGCTGCGCGCCATCCGCTGGATGGTCACGCCATTGAGCTGGGCATCGGGGCGCAGCCGGGCGACCGCCTGCATCATGGTGTTGTACACGTCGCGCACCGCGGTGGCGTTGCGCACGTCCAGCGCCACGCCGTTGACGTCGCTCTTGTGGCTGATGTCGGGCGAGTCGATCTTCAGCGCCACCGGGTAGCCCAGCTGGGTGGCGATCATCATGGCCTCGTTGGCCGAACGCGCCAGCAGGGTCTGGGTGACCGGGATGTGGAAGGCCGAGAGCAGGGCCTTGGATTCCAGTTCCGACAGGATCTTGCGGCGCTCGGCCAGCACGTGTTCGATGATCAGTCGCGCACCCTCGATGTCCGGATCGCCCAGCGGCGAGAGCGGCGGCGGCGTTTGCTGCAGCAGTTGCTGGTTCTGGTAGAAGCTGGCGATGTTGCCGAAGGCGCCCACGGCGGCTTCGGGCGTGCGGAAACTGGGGATGGCGGCCTTGGCCAGCACTGCGCGCGCCGGGGCCACCGAAGCATCGCCCATCCAGCAGCACAGCAGGGGTTTGCCCAGCCGGCCCTTGAGATCGGCCATCACGGTGGCGACCTCGGCGGCGTCGATGCCGGCCTTGGGCGAGTGCACCACCAGCACACCGTCCACCGCCTTGTCGTGCCCGGCGGCGTCGATGGCCGCGCGGTAGTGTTCGGCAGTGGCTTCTTCCGACAGGTCGATCAGGTCGGTCAGCGAGGCCAGGGGCGGGAGTTTGGCCTTCAGCGCGGCGGCGGTCTCGGGCGAGAGCTGGCCCAGCTGGAGTTCGATTTCACTCACCCAGTCGGCTGCCAGCACACCCGGCCCGCCGCCGTTGGTGATGATGGCCAGGCGCTTGCCCACCGGGCGGTAGCGCGAGGCCAGGCACTTGGAGGCGGAGAACAGTTCCACGAAGGAGCGCACGCGCACCGCACCGGCGCGGCGCAGGGCGGCGTCGAACACGTCGTCGCTGCCCACGATGGCGCCGCTGTGCGTCTGTGCGGCCAGGTTGCCGGCGGTCTTGCGGCCGGCCTTGAGCACGATCACCGGCTTGGCATTGGCGGCGGCGCGCAGCGCGCTCATGAAGCGGCGGGCGCTGGAGATGCCTTCAAGATAGACGACGATGCTGTGGGTTGAGGCATCGGCCGAGAGGAAATCCAGCACCTGGGCGATGTCCACCGCCGTGTTGGGACCGAGCGAGACCACGTTGGAAAAGCCCACCGCGTTCTGGCTGGCCCAGTCGAGGATGGAAGCGGTCAGGGCACCCGACTGTGACACCAGGGCCAGCGGACCGGCCGCGGCCAGCGGGCCCACGGCACTGGCGTTCAGGCCCAGGGCGGGGCGTTGGAGGCCCAGGCTGTTGGGTCCCAGCAGGTGCATGCCGTGGCGTTTGGCCACGCGGTGCATTTCGCCGGCATCGGCGGCCGGGGTGCCACTGCCCAGCACCAGGGCGGCCTTGCACTTGATGCGCCCGGCCACTTCGAGCGCGGCAATCGCTTCGGCCGGCGGCAGGGCGATGATGGCCAGATCGGCCCGGGTCTGCGCGAGGTCGGCCAGGGTACCGGTGGTCTGGATGTCCAGGAAGACCAACTGGCCCTTGTAGCGCTGGGCGGTCAGCGCTTCGACCAGGGCGCGCGCCTGCGGGGTCTGCTGGTCGGGCGAATCCTTGCTGGCGAAAACGGCGATGGAGTCGGGCTGGAACAGGGGGGTGAGGTAGTGTTTGTCCATGAGGGACTCAGGTTGCTTGAATTCAATCGGCCCCGATCAGGACCCTGACATGGGCAGCCACGCTGCGCGCCAGCGGGCTGAGCACGTAGCCACCTTCGAGGCAGGAGATGACACGGCCTTTGCAGTGCTTTTCGGCCACTTTCATCAGTTGCTGAGTCACCCAGGCGTAGTCGGCCTCGACCAGACCCAGGTTCCCCATGTCGTCCTCGCGGTGGGCATCGAAACCGGCCGAGATGTAGATCAGTTGCGGGCGGAAGCTGTCCAGCGCAGGGATCCACTCATCGGTCACCGCGGCGCGGAAGGCATCGCTGCCGCTGCGGGTGGGCAGGCCCACGTTGACCATGTTGGGGCCCACCGCCTGTTCGCCGTTGAAGGGGTACAGGCCTTTTTCGAAGATGGAGCACATCAGCACCCGCTCGTCACCGCGGAAGATGTCCTCGCTGCCGTTGCCGTGGTGCACGTCGAAGTCGATCAGCGCGACACGTTCCAGGCCGTGCACGTCCAGCGCATGGCGCATGCCGACGGCGACGTTGTTGAAGAAGCAGAAGCCCATGGCCGCCGCGCGTTCGGCGTGGTGACCCGGCGGGCGGATGTTGCAGAAGGCGGTGGGGGCCTTGCCGGCCAGCACCAGGTCGGTCGCTTCGATGGCGGCACCCGCGGCGCGCAGCGCGGCCGGCAGGGTCCACGCGTTCATGCAGGTGTCGGGGTCCACCTGGCGGGTGCCTTCGGTGGGCGCCATGGCCATCAGTTCGCGCACGTACAGCGACGCATGGGCACGGCCGAGCTGTTCTTCGGTGGCCAGCGGGGCGTCGTACGGCACCATGTAGTCGAGCAGGCCCTTGACCAGCAGGTGGTCGTTGATGGCGGACAGGCGCTCCGGGCATTCGGGATGGTGGGTGCCCATGTCGTGGCGGGCGCAGTCGGGGTGGGTGATGTAGGCGGACAACATGTTTTCAGGTCTCCTCGGGTCGCACGGGATCGCACGGGCTGGATGCGCCCGTTCAATGGCTCGGAACCAATCTAGACCTGGATGCTGACGTGTGCCTTGATGCAGCGCAACAAGGCCCTGACACCGGGGTGGCTGCTCAGTGCAGACCGGTCAGGCTCGCCGCCACCGCGCGCTTGAACGGCGTGAAGCGTTCGCCCAGGCCGAGCATGGCCTGGCGCAGCAGACGGGCCGGGGCTTCTTCGCGGGTGTAGAGCGTGGCCAGGGCGTGCGTGGCCATGTACAGGCCGCGGCTGGCGGCCTGGTGTTCGCGCTGGTAGCGCTGCAGCAGCGCGGGGTTGGCGACGTCCTGCCCATGCTGCCGGGCCTGGCGCACCAGACGCGACAGCGCGTCGATGCTGCGCAGGCCGAGGTTGAAGCCGTGCGCGGTGACCGGGTGCATGCCCACGGCGGCGTCACCCACCACGGCAAAGCGCCGCGCCACCAGGCGCCGCGCCCACACGCCCACCAGCGGGTAGGCGTGGCGGGTGCTCACCAGCCGCATGGCGCCCAGCTGGGCGCTGAAGCGGCGCGTCATCTCGTCGTTGAAGGCGGCCTCGGCCAGGTCCATGAGCGGCAGCAGTTCCTGGCTGGGCAGGGTCAGCACCACCGACGAGCGCGGCAGGCCGCTGGCGGGGTCGGGATTCATGGGCAGCAGGGCCAGGGTCTGGCCGTGGTCGAACCATTCCCAGGCGGTCTCGTGGTGGGGCAGCTCGTGCGTCATGTTGCAGACCAGCATGGTGCGGCCGTAGTCGTGCATGTCGGCCGGGATGCCCATGGCGCGGCGGGTACTGCTGTGGCGGCTGTCGGCGGCCACCACCAGCGGGGCGCTCAGGCGTTCGCCGCTGGCCAGCTGGATGTGGGCGGCGTGTTCGTCGCTGTGGATCTGGGTGACCTGCTGGCCGCAGCGCAGTTCGGGCGCATCGCCGGCCTCCATCGCGGCTTCAAACGCGGCGCGGCGGATGTGGTGGTTGGCGACCAGGAAGCCCAGTTCCGGCTTGGGGCTGAGCGCGTGGCTGATGACCATGCGCTGCTGGCCGCGGCCAGCGCCACCGTCGAGCACCAGGGCGTCCTTGAGCGGTGCGATGTTCGCCTCGCCCAGGCGCTGCCACAGGCCCAGCTGGCGCATCAGCTCGGCGCTGTGCTGGGTGAGGGCGATTTCGCGGCCGTCGAAGGCGGGGTTCTGCACGGCGGCCAGGGGTTGCTGCTCCAGCAGGCACAGGCGCAGCCCACTGCCGCGCAGGGCGCGTGCCAGGCACAGGCCGGCCGGCCCGGCCCCGATGAGGATGAGGTCGAAGTCCATGGGGGCGCAGCTTAGCCGCCCACCGGGGCCCGGGGCTTGATGCGGGTCAACGGTGCAGGAAGGCCGTCCGGACGAAAAAACGCCCCGGCGGAGCGGGGCGAAGGAGGAGTTCCGGAGAAAAACGTCGGTCAGCTGCGCGGGCCTTGGCCGCCCATGCCACCGGGCATGGGGCCACCCTCGCAGCCCATGCCACCGCCCATGCCGTGGCGGCCATGACCGCCTTGGCCACCCATGCGGTGTTCGCCCTTCATGCCGGCGCGGTGGAATCCGCCGCCTTGTGCGTCAAAGGTTTTCTGCTGCTCGGGGCTGAGCTGGGCGTAGAAGCTCTTGGTGGCGTCGATGCGTTTGGCCATCTCGGCGCTGCGCTCGGCGTGCTGTGCCTGCATGGCGTCCAGGCGCTGGGGTGTGGTCAGCTTGGACCAGTCCTGCGCCGTGGCCGGTGCTTTGCGGGGCGTGGGCTCGGTGCGGGCCACGTAGGCCTTCCAGGCGGCTTCCTGTGCCGGGGTCAGCTTGAGTTCGGCCTTCAGGCGCTCCATGCGCTGGTCGTGGCGTTCGGCCATGCGTTCCTGCATGCGTTTTTGCATCTCGGCATGCTGGGCCGGGTCCATGGGCCCGCTGGCGCGCTGGGCCATGTGCTGGGCGCGAAGATCGGCCGGAACGCCAGCGTTCTGGGCGACGGCGGTGGCGGCCACGCCGGCAAAGGCGGTGGCCAGGACGGTGGCGATGAGGGCCTTGGTGGTGTTCAGCTTCATGTGACGCTCCTGGACGGTTGGATGAACGGGCCAGCGAATCGGTTCCGTCTGGCATGGGTTCAGTGTCGGAGCGGCGTGTAAACCGGTGTCAGGGCCTGTGCGTCTGTTTGGTAAAGATTTGTTCCGCTCAGACGCCTGAGGAGAGGTCGTCGAGGATCGGGCAATCGGGGCGCTCGTTGCCAGGGCAGTCGCAGAGCAGTCCTTCGAGCGTGCGCTGCATGGCCTGCAGGGCCTCGATGCGCTGGGCCAGGTCGTTGTGGTGTTTCTGGGCGATGCGCTTGACGCTGGCGCTGCTGCGGCGGCGGTTGTGCCACAGGTCCACCAGTTCGGTGATGGCGTCCAGGCCGAAGCCCATGTCGCGGGCGCGGCGGATGAAGCGCAGCGTGTGCACATCCGCCTCGGTGTACTGGCGGTAGTTGCTGCCGGTGCGCGCCACCGCGCCCAGCAGGCCCAGCGATTCGTAGTGCCGCAGCATCTTGGGCGAAATGCCCGAGAGCTGCGCAGCGGTGCCGATGCTGACCGGCCAGATGGGGGTCATGCGGCGACGTTGTAGCCCTCTTCGCGAATGGCCGCTGCCACCGCGTCGCGGGGTTTTTCGGTGGTCACTTCCACCTTGTTTTGCGCACGGTCGATGCGCACCTCGGCCTGCGGGTCCAGGGTTTTGATCGCGGTCTGCACGGCGCGTTCGCAGTGGCCGCAGGTCATGCCCTGCACGGTGAAAACTTCCTGGCTCATGGGTGACTCCTGATGGATGAAAGCCCGGATGATGCACCTTGACACGGTGTCAAGGTCAAGCACGGCCAGGCCACCGATGAAACACCTTGTGGCTTGACCTTCCCATGGGGGGAAACCTTAAGCTACAAGTCATGACCGCTGCAACCGCCTCACTGGACACCTCCACCGACCTCTGCCAGATCGACCTCGGCATCGGCGGCATGACCTGCGCCTCCTGCGTCTCGCGGGTGGAGCGGGTGCTCAAGAAACAGGCCGGCGTGAGCGAGGCGACGGTGAACCTGGCCACCGAGTCGGCCCGCATCACGCTGGCCGGACCCGGTGACGTCGAAACCGTGGCGCGCCTCAAGCGCGCAGTGCGCGATGCCGGCTACGAGCCGCGCGCCATGGACGCGCCCGATGACCAGGCCGAGGCCGGCCCGCTGGGCATTCCCAAAGACTTCTGGCCGGTGCTGGCGGGTCTGCTGCTGTCGGCCCCACTGGCCCTGCCCATGGTGGGTGACCTGTTCGGCAAGCACTGGATGCTGCCGTCCTGGGTGCAGTTCGCGCTGGCCACACCGGTGCAGTTTTGGCTGGGCGCGCGCTTCTACAGGGCCGGCTGGCACGCGCTCAAGGCACTGACCGGCAACATGGAACTGCTGGTGGCCATCGGCACCACGGCCGCCTGGGCGCTGTCCACCTGGCTGTGGTGGACAGCCGAGCCGGACGAGATGGTGCACCTGTACTACGAAGGCGCGGCGGTGGTCATCACCCTGGTGCTGCTGGGCAAGTGGCTGGAGGCGCGCGCCAAGCGCCAGACCACCGGCGCCATCCGCGCACTGCAGGCGCTGCGGCCCGAGCGTGCGCGGCTGATTCCGGATGGCGTGAAACGCACCGAGATCACCGAGGTGCCGGTGGACGAACTGCTGCCCGGCGATATCGTGCGGGTGCTGCCGGGGGAACGTTTCCCGGCCGACGGCGAACTGCTGCTGGGCCAGACCCAGGCCGACGAGTCCATGCTGACCGGCGAGGCCATGCCGGTGCCCAAGCAGCCGGGTGACCTGGTGACCGGTGGTTCGCTCAACGGCGAGGGTTCGGTGGAGGTCAAGGTGCGGGCGGTGGGTGCACAAAGTGTGCTGGCCCAGATCATTGCGCTGGTACAGGACGCACAGGCCGGCAAGGCACCGGTGCAGCGCCTGGTGGACAAAGTGGCGGCGGTCTTCGTGCCCGTGGTGCTGGTGATCGCGGTCATCACGCTGGGCGGCTGGTTGTGGGCCGGTGCCCCGGTGGAACAGGCGCTGCTGCATGCGGTGGCGGTGCTGGTGATCGCCTGCCCCTGTGCGCTGGGGCTGGCCACGCCGGCGGCCATCATGGCCGGCACCGGGGTGGCGGCGCAGCACGGCATCCTGATCAAGGACGCCGAGGCGCTGGAGATCGCGCACCGCGTGGACACCATCGCCTTCGATAAGACCGGCACGCTGACCGAAGGCCGCCCGACGCTGAGGCTGGTCGAAGGCGTTCCGGGGGTGGACGAGGTGGCGGTGCTGCAAGCCGCCGCCGCGCTGCAGGCACAGAGCGCGCACCCGCTGGCAAGGGCGGTGCTGGACGCGGCGCGCGAGCGCGGCGTGGTGGTGGTCGGGGCGCAGGATGTGCAGGCCGTCGCCGGCCGCGGCACCCGGGGTACGGTGCAAGGCGCGACGCTGGCGCTGGGCAGCCTGCGCTGGATGGACGAGCTGGGCGTGCCGACCGCACCGCTGGCCCTGGCCCTGCAGGGTGCACAGACCCAGGGCGCCACCGTGTCGCTGCTGGCCAGCCAGGCCGCGGACGGCCGCTGGAGCCCGCTGGCCCTGCTGGCCTTCGGCGACGAACCCAAGGCCGGCGCGGCCGAAGCCCTGGCCGGTTTGCGGGAACAGGGCCTTCGGCTGGTCATGGTGTCGGGCGACAACATGGCCGCTGCGCGCGCCATGGCCAAGCGCCTGGGCCTGCGCGACGATGCGGGCGAGGTGATCGCCGAAGTGTTGCCGGGCGACAAGGCGGCCGTGATCGCGCGGCTGAAGGAGGGTGGTCACGTCGATCCGGCGCCGGGCCGCCCCAAGCCGGATCAGCCCCAGGAACCGGCAACGACCGGGGTCCTTCCCGGTCTTGGGGCAGCGACCCGCGCAGCGGCGGAGCGTGGGGGCCATGTCGTTCTGATGGTGGGGGACGGCGTCAACGACGCCCCGGCGCTGGCGGCCGCCGACGTCGGCATGGCCATGAGCCACGCCCAGGGTGGCAACGCCGACGTGGCCCTGCACGCGGCCGGCATCACCCTGATGCGCGGCGAGCCGGCCCTGGTGGCGGCGGCGCTGGACATCTCGCGCCGCACGGTGCGCAAGATCCGGCAGAACCTGTTCTGGGCCTTTGCCTACAACGCGGCCGGCATCCCGCTGGCGGCGCTGGGGTATCTCAGCCCCGTGCTGGCCGGCGCGGCCATGGCGCTGAGCTCGGTCAGTGTGATGAGCAATGCCCTGTTGCTGCGGCGCTGGCGGCCGCCGGGCCGATGAGCGGCACCCCTCGGGCCGGCCGGATTTGACCTCGGTCAAGCCCGTCGCCGGCCGGGCGGCGCACAGTGTCGGGCCCGCGAGCGCGCCTGTACCGACCGACGCTCCGCAGAGATGAGGAGACCCCCATGAGCCATGTCGCATTGCGCGTGATCCGCGAGGAACACGCCACGTTGGCTGCGATGCTGCAGTCTTTGCAGCGTCTGCTGGAGCGTGGGCATGAGGTGGATGGGGGCGAGGGCTCGACCCGGTACTTCGATGTGCTGCGGGCGATGCTGTTCTACATCGACGAATTCCCGCAGAAGCAGCACCACCCCAAGGAATCGGACCTGCTGTTCGTGCGCCTGCTGCCCGTCGCGCCCCACCTGCAGCCGACCATCGACCAGCTTGAACGTGACCACCGGTCCGGCGAGACCCAGGTGCGCGACCTGATGCACCTGTTGCTGGCCTGGGAACTGCTGGGCGACGGCCGGCGGCGCGTGTTCATGGACGAGGTGGGCCGTTACATCGACTTCTACCTGGCCCACATGCGGGTGGAGGAAGAGCAGATCCTGCCCGAGGCCGAGCGTGCGCTCACCGAGGCCGACTGGCATGTGCTGAACGCGGCGTTTGCCACCAACCAGAACCCCCTGAGCGCGCGCATCCCGCGCGACCCGCAGTTCGACCGCCTGTTCACCCGGATCGTCATGCAGGCGCCCGCACCGGTGGGCTTGGGTGGCTGAGCTGCCCGGCCGGTTGGCCCGCGCCACAATGGGCGCATGCCCCGAAGCACCCAGACGGCTGACCTGAAAGTCGAGCCGCCGCCACCCGACCGCACCCCCTACCTGCGCCTGGCCCTGTCGCTCTCGCTGGGGGCGGCGGTGTCGCTGGGCATCACCCGTTTCGCCTACGGCTTGCTGCTGCCGCCGATGCGGGCCGACCTGGGCTGGAGCTACACCCTGGCCGGGTCCATGAACACCGCCAACGCCGTGGGGTACCTGCTGGGTGCGCTGGCCATGTCGTGGCTGCTGCAGCGCATGGTGCCGACGCGGCTGTTTCTGACCGGCGCCGTGCTGGCGACCGTGTTCATGGCGGCCAGCGGCTTCTTCACCGACCCGGGGACCCTGATGCTGCAGCGCCTCCTAGCGGGTCTGGCCAGTGGGCTGGTGTTCAGCACCGGTGGCCTGCTGGCGGCCCGGCTGGGCGCGCGCCAGCCCGCGCGCAGCGGCCTGTTGCTGGGGCTTTATTACGGCGGCACGGGCTTTGGCATCGTGCTGTCGGCCCTGCTCGTGCCGCTGGCGCTGGCGGCTGCCCAAGGGCAGCCCCATGCCTGGTCCTGGGGCTGGTGGGCGATGGCCCTGCTGTGCGCCGCGGCCACCGCGCTGCTGGTCTGGCCGGCGCGCGTGCTGACGCAGATGGAGGCGACACCACCCACAGCGGCCGGCGCGGCGACGCGGCGCGGGGCCGACACCCGGCGCTTCCGCTGGCGCGACTTTGCGTTTGGCCTGCTGGCTTACCTGGGCTTCGGCATGGGCTACATCGGCTACATGACCTTCGTGATCGCACTGCTGCGCGAGCAGGGGGCCTCGCCGGCGGCGGTGACCGGCTTCTACGCCCTGCTGGGTCTGGCGGTGGTGGCGTCTTCGCGCATCTGGGCCGGTCTGCTGGACCGCTACCGCAATGGCCAGCCGCTGGCGCGGCTGAACACCCTGCTGGGGGTGGCCGCCATCCTGCCGGCGCTGACCAGCGCCTGGCCGCTGGTGCTGGCCTCGGGCCTGTTGTTCGGCGCCGTGTTCCTGTCGGTGGTGGCCAGCACCACGGCCCTGGTGCGGCACAACCTGCCGCCCTCGCAATGGGCGGCCGGCATCAGCGCTTTCACCGTCACCTTTGCGGCCGGGCAGATCGTCGGCCCCACGGTGGTGGGTTTCATCGCCGACGGTCCGGGCGGCCTGGCGCGCGGGCTGGTGTTTTCGGCGGCGGTGCTGTGGCTGGGCGCGCTGCTGGCCTTGCGGCAGCGCGCCCTGTGACGCTTATTTGGCCAGACCTTCGGCCTTGAGGGCCGCCTGCACCGCCGGGCGTGCGCCCACGCGGGCGCGGTAGGCGTTGAGGTTTGCCAGGCCGCTGATGTCCACGCCCACGAAACCCGCCCAGTTGGTGACGGTGAACAGGTAGGCATCGGCGACGCTGAAGGCATCACCCAGCAGGTACTGCTTGCCGGCCAGTTCGCCGTCGACCCAGGTCAGGCGCTGGACCAGGCGGGTTTTGGCCATCTGCTTGGCTTCTTCGGGCATGCCGGGCGTGAACAGGGGCGAGAAGCCCTTGTGCAGTTCGGTGCCGATGAAGGTCAGCCACTCCATCAGGCGGTAGCGGCCCAGCGTGCCGTAGGCGGGTGCCAGGTTTTTCTCGGGCGCCTGGTCGGCGATGTACTGGACGATGGCCGGGCCTTCGCGCAGCTTCTCGCCATTGGCCATCACCAGCAGGGGCACATAGCCCAGCGGGTTGATGGTGTAGTAGTCGGTGCCGTCGGGCAGCTGGTGGGTCTTGGTCGGCGCCGGGATGGCTTCAAAGGGCAGGCCGGATTCGTGCAGCACGATGTGGGGTGAGAGCGAGCAGGCACCGGGCGAGTAATAGAGCTTGAGCATGGGGTCTCCTGTGTGTTGAATGGAAGCCACCGCATGCTAGCCGCCCAGACCGGATTTGCGGTGGCCAGGGGCTTGGGGTTCACCTGGACCATTGTTCGGGCCGCCAAGTGGACTTATTGAAGCGGCATTTTTTCTGTATCTTGCAGGTCCAATCAAGCCGCCTCTCCCCCTCCTTCTCTCCTGTCCCGAGCACTGCCATGCCCATCGGCCAGTTCGCCTTCGCCAACAACACCAACCGTTTCCTCGCCTGCGACCCGCTGGGCACCCAGCCCTTTGCCGTTGCCGGTGTGCCCTACGACGGGGTGGTGACCAACCGGCCTGGGGCCCGCTTCGGCCCGCAGGCCATCCGCGCCGCCAGCCTGATGCTGTGCGACGGCATCCACCCGGTGTTCGACGTCTCGCCGCTGGGCCAGCTGGGCGACGCGCTGGACATGCGCCTGCCCAATGCCTCGCCCCTGCCCGAGGTGCGCGCGCACATCGAGCGGCAGGCGGCCGGGTTGATGGCGCGCCACCACTGTGTGTTTCTCGGCGGCGACCATTCGGTGACCCTGTCCCTGTTGCGCGCGGCCCAGGCCCGCTACGGCGGCGGCGAGCCGCTGGCCTGTGTGCACTTCGATGCGCATTGCGACACCTGGACCGACCACTTCGGCGAGCCCTCGGGCCACGGCACCTGGACCTACGAGGCGATCCAGGAAGGGCTGATCAGTGCCGAACACACGGTGCAGATCGGCATCCGATCGGCCGGTGAGCGCGCCGCGCGCGAGTACGTGGCCGACCAGGGCGGACAGATCTTCACGGCGCGTGCGCTGCGGGGCTTGGACGGCGCGGCGCTCGGCCCCGTGCTGGCCGCGATCCGCCAGCGCATCGGCCAGCGGCCCTGCTACCTGACGCTGGACATCGACGTGCTGGACCCGGCCTTCGCACCCGGCACCGGCACGCCCGAGCCGGGCGGCCTGACCAGCGCGCAGGTGCTGACCTTCATCGAAGAACTGGCCGGGCTGAACTGGATTGGCATGGACTGTGTGGAGGTGGCCCCGGCCTACGACCACGCCGAGCTGACCAGCAACGCCGCCGCGACCTTCGTCTGGACCTACCTGTGTGGCCAGGTGGCCAAGGGAAAGTGAGACCCCCATGTTCGCGCGCTCCCTGCTGAACTCCGACACCCAGCTCAACCAGCAGAGCTATTACGAGGCCAGCGTGACGCGGCCGGCGGCGGCTGCGCCGCTGCAGGGCGCGGTGCAGGCCGACGTGGTGGTGGTCGGTGGCGGTTTCGCCGGCCTGAGCGCGGCCCTGGAGCTGGCGCAGCAGGGCCTGAGCGTGGTGCTGCTGGAGGCCGACCGCATCGGTTCCGGCGCCAGCGGTCGCAACGGGGGGCAGGCCATCGTGGGCTACGCCAGTGGGCAGGGGCCGTTCGAGGAGCAGCTGGGCGCGCGCGACGCACAGCAGGCCTGGGACCTGTCGCTGCAGGCGGTGGAACTGATCGAGCAGCGCGTGCGCACGCACGGCATCGACTGTGACTGGCAACGCGGCTACACCTACGTGGCCGACTCGCCCAAAAAGGCGCGCGCCCTGCACGAGGAGTGTGAAGACCACCACCGCCGCGGCGTGACCTGCGACTGGGCCGAGGGCGCCGACGTGGCGCGCTTCATCCGCAGCCCACGTTATGTGGCGGCGTTCCGCGAGAACACCTCGGGCCACCTGCACCCGCTGAAGTACGCGCTGGGCCTGGCGCGCGCGGCGCAGGCGGCGGGGGTGCGCCTCTTCGAGCAGTCGCCGGTCACCGGTCTGCAGCGCGGCAAGACCCTGGTGGCGCGCACCGCGCGGGGCCAGGTGACGGCGCGTTTCGGCGTGCTGGCCGGCAACTGCATGCTGCCGGAATTCGGCCCGCAGGTGGCGCCCGAAATCGCCCCGCGCATCATGCCGGTGGGCACCTACATCGTCGGCACCGAGCCACTGGACCCGGCGCTGTGCGAGCGCCTGATCCCCGGCAACGCGGCGGTGTGCGACAACAATTTCGTGCTCGACTACTTCCGTTTCAGCGCCGACCACCGCATGCTGTTCGGCGGCCGTGTGAGCTACACCACCATGACGCCACCCAACCTCAAGGGTGTGATGGCGCAGCGCATGGGCGCCGTGTTCCCCGAACTGGCGCAGGTGGCGGTGCCCTATGTGTGGGGCGGCTTCGTGGACATCAGCATGAACCGCGCGCCCGACTTCGGCCGCCTGGGCGACAACCTGTACTACCTGCAGGGCTTCAGCGGCCACGGCGTGGCGCTGACCGGCCTGGCCGGCCAGCTGGTGGCCGAGGCGGTGGCCGGTCAGGCCGGCCGTTTCGACCTGTTTGCACGCCTGAAGCACCACGACTTCCCGGGCGGGCCACTGCTGCGCACGCCCAGCCTGGCGCTGGGCATGCTCTGGTACCGGCTCAGGGACGCGCTGGGTTGAACCGGCGTCGACGGGTGGCGATGCCGAGCAGCGCCAGCCCGCTGGCCAGCATGGACAGTGTGGCGGGTTCGGGCACCGGCGCGGTGGCGCTCAACTGCCGGTAGTCGAAGGCCAGGGCCGAGTCGTAGGCCGTGTCGCCCCAGTTGGTCACGCCCACTTCGACGCGGTAGCTGCCCGCTTCACGGAAGCTGTGGAGCGACTCCATCCAGCCGGTGTAGCCGCAGCCCTTGGCGTTGTCTTCCCAGCAAGTGCCGTTGGAATCGCCCAGCACCGAAAAGTCGACCGGATCGCTGGCGGTCTTGCTGTTGAAGTCCCAGTCCTGGTAGCCCACCAGGGTCCGATCCGGATCGAACGCGTCCTTGTCGAGCAGGTCGCCGGGGACCACATGGCGCGTGCCGCTGTTGGTGCTGCGCGCGGCGAACAGCCACGACACCAGGGTGTTGTCCGTGGCGTTGACCAGTCGTGCCCAGGCGTAGTCGTCAAAGCCCTTGCCGTCGGTCGACACGTAGTTGAAGTACAGGCTGAGCTGGTCGCCGCCGGCGGCGTCGAAAGCGCCCGACAGGTAGCGCGAACCGTTGGTGGCCGTACCGGTGGCGTTGGCCTTCACGTCGATCGGCGAGGTGTTCAGGGCCTCCGATCCGGTGGTGCTCACGTAGCCGAACAGGGCATTGCCGGTGGGCGAGGCGCCGACGTCGCCGCCCGGGGCGGTGGCGCCGCAGGTGCCGGTGCAGTTCCAGGTCGCCAGGTCGGCGGTCGGGCGGGCGGGGACGGCTTGCGCCAGGGTGACAGGGCCGCTCAGGATGGCGGCGGCGAGCAGCGTGGGGATGGGGTTCATGGTCGGCGAGCCGGTGGGGTGGAACGCACCAGCAGCGGTGCGGGTTCGGACGGCTGGGTGTCGTCCCAATCGTCCATGAAGCTGTCGTAGGGTTCGGCCTCTTCGTCGGTCAGCGCGCGCTTGCGGCCCGTGACCATGGCCTTGAACAGGTTGTCGTGGTGACGGAGGCTTTCGTAGGCGTTGGCGCCCACGTGCACGGCGATGGCGATCAGGGTCAGGTCCACCGTGACGGTGTGCAGCGTCTCGACCAGCTCGTTGCCCCAGAAGGCGTCGGTGGTCATGAGAAAACCGGTGGTGCCGATGACCAGCGTGGCGGCCAGGAGGTAGAGGATCATCACCGCGCCGGCGGGGTTGTGGCCCAGGTGGCGCTGCTCCCGGCCGTGCAGCAGCAGGCGCAGGTAACCCAGCAGCCGCGCTGGGGTCGGCACGAAGTCGGCAAAGCGCGCATGGCGCGAGGGCGCGACGAAGCCCCACACCATGCGCGCCGCGATCAGCGCCAGCGCCAGGTAGCCCGCGCCTTTGTGCACCAGGCCGATGTGCTCGGTGTAGAAGTAGGCCGTCGCGAACGAGGCGACGAGGGTCCAGTGGAAGACCCGCACGAAGCGGTCCCAGACGGGCACGGTGTTGCGGTGATCGGACATGGTCGACGCCTGCAGGACCGGCGGCGCCGGTCAGTTGCGGATGTTCTCTTCGGCGATGGCGCCGGTGATGGGGTGGAAATACACCTCGACCTTGCGGCCCTGCTTGTCGTGGCCGTAGATCTCCCAGCACTTGCCCTTGGACACGTGCAGCGCCTTGACGTCGTCCTTGTAGCCCTGGGCCTGGAAGCGTTTGGTCATCTCGGCGGCGGGAATCCACTTGGACTCCGGTTCGCTGGTGCAGGTGGGGCCGGCGTGGGCCTGGGTCGCGGCCAGGATGGCGGTCAGGGCCAGGGCGGTGAGGGTGGTGCGTTGCATGGTGTGCTCCTTGCTGAGGTGTGACAGGCGGATGAACGGAAGAGACCGCTTCTGCGGCCTGCCGCGCCGTCGGGACGGTGGCGTGACCCGGGCGCTGCGGTAAGCCTTCTGCGCAAACCGCATGCCAGCCGTCTGCAACACCCGCCAAATGCCGTCTTTCGACCGATGCAAGTGTTTGATTTCCCTGTGCAGATCGCCCATTCCACGGGTGTCCGGCTGTTCGGGCGCCGCAACCCGCACGGACCGGCGGGTGGGGCATTTCCCCCGCATTGGGTGGCGGTCCGGGCCATCCGCACCGATACCCGCGGGCGACGGGCCTTGCGTCCCTAGAATGGAGAACTGCCTTGAAGCTCACCTTCAGCACCGACGTCCCCATGGTCCTTCCCGATCTGCGCCAGTTTCTGCAGCAACCCCCGTTGTTCTGGACCCGGCGTTTTGCCGTGCTGAGCCTGCTGTGTGTGGTCGTCACCGCCTCCATCAGCGCGGCGCTGCTCTCGCGCAACGTGTCCGAGCGCATGCTCTGGCGCAACGGCGAACTGGCGCAGGAGTTCCTCGACAGCCTGGTGCGCATGCAGCGCGGCGACGAGCTGTTCACCCGGCCGACCGAGCCCAAGGCCTTCGAGGCGCTGTTCGGTGAGCTCGCGCGCATGCCGGGGCTGGTGCACACCAATGTGTACGACACGCAGCGGCGTCTCGTGTGGTCCACCAACCCGCAGGCCATCGGTCGCGACCCCGGCGCCAACCACGAACTGGACGATGCACTGGCGGGCCAACTGGCACTCGAGAGCGACCTGCTGGAGACGGCCAGCTTCATCAAGCCCGAACACGCCTTCGTGATCAACGAGGCCCGCGACGCGATCGAGATCTACATCCCGGTGCGCGATCCGCAGCGGCGGGTGGTGGGCGTGGCCGAGCTGTACATGCAGCCGCAACGCCTGATCGAATCGGTGCACGAGATGACGCGCTTTGTCTGGCTGGCCTGCGGCGCCAGCGGCCTGCTCATCTACCTGGCCCTGGTGGGCCTGGTGATGATGGCCGACCGCCAGATCGCGCGCCAGCAGCGCACCATCGTCGCCAACGAATCGCTGGTGGCGGTGGGCGACATGGCCTCGGCCGTGGCGCACGGGCTGCGCAACCCGCTGGGCTCGATCCGCTCCAGCGCCGAGCTGATGGCGCAGGGCCCGGAGGCTGCGGCGGCGCAGGACATCATGTCCGAGGTGGACCGGCTGCAGACCTGGATCCACAAGCTGCTGGCCTATGCCCAGCAGGGCGGGCGACAGCTGGCGCCGGTGGACCTGGCCGCCCTGTGCGACGCCGTGCTGCTGAGCCACGGCGCGCGGATGGCCCGCCAGCGGGTGTCGGTGGTGCGTCATTGGCCGGCGCAGTTGCCGGCGGTGCGGGCCGACGCCGCGGCCCTCGAACAGGCGCTGGACAACCTGGTGGCCAACGCCATCGACGCCATGCCGCAGGGCGGCGAACTGCGCCTGACCATCAGCGAACGCAAGGGCGTCCTGGAGCTGCAGGTGGCCGACACCGGCGTGGGCATTGCCCCGGCCGACCTGGAGCGCGTGTTCCAGCCCTTTCACACCACCAAGCGCACCGGCGTCGGCGTGGGCCTGCCGCTGGCGCGCCGCAGCATCGAGCGGCTGGGCGGCAGCCTGCGCCTGTTCAGCTGGCAGGGTGAGGGCACGCAGGCCGTGCTGACCCTGCCCACCGCCAGCCCCCGAAGCACTGCATGAACTACACCGTATTGATCGTCGAAGACGAGCCTGTGCTCGCGCGCAACATGCACCTCTACCTGGAGCGCCAGGGCCTGAGCTGCCAGACCGCCGGCAGCGGCGAGGAAGGTCTGGCCCTGCTGGAGGCCGAACGGCCCGACGTGGTGGTGCTGGACCACAACCTGCCCGGGCAGGACGGGCTGACGGTGCTCAAGCGCATGCGCGAGCGCGAGCCGCAGCTGCCGGTGGTCATGGCCACCGGCCATGGCAGCGAGCAGGTGGCGGTGGACGCCATGAAGGCGGGAGCCTTCGACTACCTGATCAAGCCGGTGTCGCTGCACCAGCTCAAGCAGGTGCTGGACCGGGCGGTGCAGTCCCAGCGCCAGACCCAGGAACTGCAGCACTTGCGGCGTGTGGTCGAAGGCAGCCCCGCCACCGGCCAGGGCCTGGCCGCGCTGGCCGGTGAATCGCCGGCGATGCAGAAGCTGGTCGGCCGGTTGCGCCAGATCGTGGACGCCGATGCGCGACTGACCGAAGGTGCGGCACCGGCGGTGCTGATCCACGGCGAGACCGGTACCGGCAAGGAACTGGTGGCGCGCGCGCTGCACTTCGAGGGTCCGCGCCGCGCCGGCCCGTTCGTCGAAATCAACTGCGCCAGCCTGCCCGCGCACCTGGTCGAGAGCGAACTCTTCGGCCACGAGCGCGGCGCCTTTACCGACGCGCGCGAGCGCCGCATCGGCCTGGTGGAAGCGGCGCACGGCGGCACCCTGTTCCTGGACGAGGTGGGCGAACTGGAGCTCGCCACACAGGCCAAGCTGCTCAAGCTGCTGGAAGACCACGAGGTGCGCCGGCTGGGCAGCGTGCGCCAGCAGAAGGTGGACGTGCGCGTGCTGGCGGCCACCAACCGCCCGCTCGAAGCCATGGTGCAGGCCGGGCGCTTCCGCAGCGACCTGTTCTTCCGCCTGGGCGCCTTGCGCGTGAACCTGCCGCCGCTGCGCGAGCGCGCCGGTGATGTGCCGCTGCTGGCCCGGCTGTTCCTGGCGCGTTCGTCGCGGCGCTATGGCAAGAGCGGGCTGCGTTTTTCCAGCGAAGCCCTGGCGCGCCTGCAGGCGCACCACTGGCCCGGCAATGTGCGCGAGCTGGCCAATGTGGTCGAGCAGTGCGTGATGCTGACGGTGGACCCGGTGATCGAGGCCGACGACCTGGCCTTGCCGGTGCCGCTGGATTCGGGTTTTGCCGGGCTGGAGCCGATGAGCGCCGATGCCCTGCCGGCCAGCCTGCCCGAGACCGAGCGCCGCCTGCTGCTCAATGCGCTGGAGCGCAACCGCTGGAACGTGACCCAGGCCGCGCGGGCCCTGGGCATCTCGCGCGACACGCTGCGCTACCGCATCGACAAGTTCGGGCTGCGGCCCTGAACCGGGGGATCGGGTCCCGGCTGGGTGGGGCAAATCCCCCGCAAATGGGCTTTTTGCCCATCTTCAGGTGGCGCCGGTTTCGGGGGATGTGCAAAAAGCCCATGCAAATCAAGGCCCTGTTCCGATGGCACGGACTGGCACGTCCGCTGCTGAAGAGAACCCGTGTGGCGCAGTCCGGCGCCCACGCTTTTTCTTCCCCCTTCCATCGGGAGTCCATCATGAAGACCTTGTTGTCCATCCTGGCGCTGGGCGCCGCCCTCAGCACCTTCGGCAGCGCCGCCTCGGCCGCCGCACCGGCCTCGGATGGCCGGGATCTGTTCTCATCCTCCGACGCCTTGTCGGCCGCCACCGTCGTGGAGGTCATCCAGCTGGCCCGTCAGGGTCGCGGCCGCGGCGGTGACAGCGGTGGCGATTCCGGCCGTGGCCGGGGTCGTGGCGGTGACGGCGCCAGCAGCGGTGGCGGTTCCAGTTCCAGCAGCGGTGGCAGCAGCAGCTCCGGCGGCGGCTCCAGCAGCAGCGATTCCGGTCGTGGTCGCGGCACCGACGATGGCCCGGGCCATGACAGCGGTCATCGCGGCCGCGGGACCGATGATCCGGCCGGTGATGACCGTGGTCGCGGTCGTGGCACGGATGACGGCCCGAATCACACGCAGGCCCCGGCCGACGAGTCGACCCAGATGGCCCGCCGCGGTCGCGGTGCGGACGATGGTGCCGGTCATCAGCGGCGCGGTCGTGGCCAGGACGATGGTCCGAACCACACCTGAGCACCAGGCGCTGTGCGGCTCAGCCCGGGCTCACCAGGGTCTGGCGCACCGCGGTCGCCAGCGCAGGCCCGCTGCGCTGGATTTCGGCCAGCGGCGCGTAGCCGTAGCCGATGACCAGCCCGCGCAGGTCGGTGCGGGCCAGGCAGTAGGCCGACAGCGGTCGCACCGTCAGGCCCTGCTGCGCCAGGCGCTGGGCCAGCGCCCGGTCGTCCACCGACGGTGGCAGGCGAAGGCACAGGTGCAGACCCTGTTCGGCCCCGCTGATGAATACGTCGCCGCCCAGCGCGGGCCGCAGCGCTTCAAGCAGGGCCGCACGGCGTTCGCCGTAGCTCTGGCGGGCGCGGCGCAGCGCGCTGCTGAAGTGACCCATCTCGATGAATTCGGCCAGCGCGGCCTGCAGCGGCATCTGGCCCGGGCGGTTGAGGTCGTAGTGCGCCTGCTTGAAGGCGGCCACCAGCGGTTTGGGCACCACCAGGTAACCGAGCTTGATGCCGGGGTAGAGCACCTTGGAGAAGGTGCCCATGTAGAGCACGCGGCCGTCGGTGTCCAGCCCTTCGAGGCTGCTGATGGGCGGGCCGCTGAAGCGGTACTCGCTGTCGTAGTCGTCTTCCAGCACCCAGGCGCCGTGCGCGCGTGCGGTCGACAGCAGCTGGTGGCGCCGTGCCAGCGACATGACCGCGCCCGAAGGGTACTGGTGTGAAGGCGTGAGGTAGATCAGGCGCGGCGGCCGGGCGCCGTCGGCCGGCCCGGGGTGGATGCCCTCGTCGTCCACCGGCACCGGGTGCAGGTGCAGGCCGCTGGCCATGAAGGCCTTGGCCGCGCCCCAGTAGGCCGGGTCTTCCACCCAAACGGTGTCGCCGTGGTCGGCCAGCAGGCGGGCGCACAGTTCCAGCGACTGCTGGGTGCCGGTGGTGACGATGACCTGGTCGGCGTCCAGCTGCACGCTGCGGAACACCCGCAGGTAGTCGGCGATCGCGCGGCGCAACGGGGCGTAGCCACCGGAATCGTTGTAGTCCAGCATGTCCGGGTAGGTCATGCGCCAGTGCTTGTTCTGCAGCCGCTGCCACAGCGTGAGCGGGAAGGCGCTGAAGTCGGCGATACCGGGCGTGAAGGGCTGCACCTCCAGCTGGGTGGCGCAAAAACGTGTGGCCAGGGCCTGGCCTCGCGCCGAGAGCCTGCCGCCCGCCACGGCGCCGGGTGCGCCGCTGCGCAGCGGCACCCGCGCCGCGCTGCCGGGGTTCAGGCGCGGCACGCTGTCGTTGACGTAGGTGCCGCTGCCGACCCGGCTTTCGAGGTAACCCTCGACGCTGAGCTGGTTGATGGCGGCCACCACGGTGTTGCGTGAGAGGTTCAGGTCCTGCGCCAGGTCGCGACTGGACGGCAGCCGTTCGCCAGCGCCGAGCTTGCCGTCCAGCATGGCGCGGCGCAGCGCCTCGTAGAGCTGGCGGTGCAGGGGCAGGGCGTCTTGCGCGCCCAGGCGGGTCATCTCGCTGAGCAGGAATTCGGAGAGCATGGCGGGCCTGATGCAAAAGCCAGTTGACCATGACAGCGGTCAAGTGGCACCGTTGGGTGGCTTCAAATGGCCCTGATTGTGATCCAATTTGACGGCCAGAATCCACCCACCTGTTTGGAGATTCCATGAACAAGCCGCCGCCATGCATGGTCTGGCTGCCCGCCGACCACCGACTGCTGGGCGACCATGGGCACCAGATGCCCTTCCTCCTGCTGGGCGACAAGTACGCCCGCGCGGTCAAGGTCGGGGCCCAGGCCCAGCCGGTCATGTTTCCCCTGGCCGATGCCGATCAGATCAGCGATCTGCTGTCGCTGGTGGACGGGGTGATGCTCACCGGCTCGCCGTCCAATGTGCATCCCTCGCATTTCGACGAGGACGTGGCCGACCCCAGTCTGCCGCTGGACCCGGTGCGCGACGCGCTCACCCTGGCCCTGGTCAAGGCCTGTGTGCACGAGGGCATCCCGCTGCTGGGCATCTGCCGCGGGTTCCAGGAAATCAACGTGGCTCTGGGGGGCACGCTGCACCAGCGGGTGCACGAGGTGCCCGGCCGCAACGACCACCGCGAGCCCAAGGGCGCGCCGTTCGAGGAACAGTACGCGCCGCGCCACGCCATCCGGCTGGCGCCGGGCAGCGTGTTCGAGGAATGGGCCGGCGGCCCCGAGGTGATGGTCAATTCCCTGCACGGCCAGGGCATCAACCGCCTGGCGCCCGGTCTGCGGGCCCTGGGCGAGGCGCCCGACGGCCAGATCGAGGCCGTGGCCATCGAGGGCGCGCGCAGTTTTGCCTATGCGGTGCAGTTCCATCCCGAATGGCGTTGCTGGGAAAACCCGTTCTACGGCGCCATCTTCGACGCCTTCGGCAAGGCCTGTCGCCAGCGCCGCAGCCTGCGCCTGCAGGCAGCCGATCTGGCCCGGCACGCGCCCGGTTAGCTATCCTGAGCCCCGCCCCCGAACCACCGACAGACGACAACACAAAGGAACGGCTCATGAGCAGCCCGCAAACATTCAACGATCTGGAGCTTTGGCTCAACCAGCACCGCGTCACCGAGGTCGAATGCCTGGTGCCCGACCTGACCGGCGTGGCGCGCGGCAAGATCCTGCCGCGCGAGAAGTTCACCGAAGACCGCGGCATGCGCCTGCCACAGGCCATCGTGGGCATGGGCGTGACGGGTGAGTTCCCCGAGAGCGGCCCCTACTACGACGTGGTCGATCCGACCGACCGCGACATGCAGCTGCGCCCCGACCCGAGCACGGTGCGCATCGTGCCCTGGGCCACCGACCCGACGGCGCAGGTGGTGCACGACTGTTTCGACCACAGCGGCAAGCTGGTGCCGTTCGCGCCGCGTTCGGTGCTGCGCCGCATCTGCGACCTGTACGCCGCAGAGGGCTGGGACCCGGTGGTCGCGCCCGAGCTGGAGTTCTACCTGACCGCGCGCAACACCGACCCCAACACCCTGCTCAAGGCGCCCATCGGCCGCAGCGGCCGGGCCGAGACCTCGCGCCAGGCCTATTCCATCGACGCGGTGAACGAATTCGACCCGCTGTTCGAGGAAATCTACGACTACTGCGAGAAGATGAACCTGAACGTGGACACGCTGATCCACGAGGTGGGCGCCGGCCAGATGGAGATCAACTTCTTCCACGCCCACCCGCTGGGCCTGGCCGACGAGGTGTTCTTCTTCAAGCGCACGGTGCGCGAAGCCGCGCTGCGCCACGACATGTACGCCACCTTCATGGCCAAGCCGATCGCCGGCGAGCCGGGCAGCGCCATGCACGTGCACCAGAGCATCGTGGACAAGGCCACCGGCAAGAACATCTTCAGCAACCCCGATGGCTCGCCGTCCGACGCCTTCCACCACTACATCGGCGGCCTGCAGCGCTACATCCCGGCGGCCATGGTGCTGGTGGCCCCGTATGTGAACAGCTACCGGCGCCTGTCGCGCCACACGGCCGCGCCGATCAACATCGAGTGGGGCCACGACAACCGCACGGTGGGCATCCGCTCGCCGATCTCCAGCCCGGCCGCGCGGCGGGTGGAAAACCGCGTGATCGGCGCCGACGCCAACCCCTACGTGGCCATGGCCATGACCCTGGCCTGCGGCTACCTGGGCATGAAGAACCAGATCAAGCCCAAGCCCGAGATGAAGGGCGACGCCTACCTCTCGCCCTACGCGCTGCCGCGCAGCCTGGGCGAGGCGCTGGACTGGCTGCGCCGCGAGACCGATCTGCACGAGGTGCTGGGCAAGGAGTTCATCACCATCTACACCGAGATCAAGGAGCTGGAGTTCGAGGAGTTCATGAAGGTGATTTCACCTTGGGAACGCGAACACCTTCTGCTACATGTTTGACCCCCCGCGCCGCTTCGCGTCACCCCCCAGGGGGCGACGCTGGCGGCCCGGCAAAGCCGGTTCCGCGGCGTCCTTGACGAACTCCCCCTCATTCCTACTGTGAGACTGTGATGAACACCTCCACCCTCATCGCCCCGCCCGCCCTGGTCCGCCGTGCCGAGCAGCAGGACACGAAAGCCATCCAGGCGCTGGACAGCGCGCACTACATCCACCCCTTCACCGACCACGGTGACCTGGCCACGCGCGGCGCGCGGGTGATGACCCGGGCCGAGGACATCTACGTCTGGGACTCCGAGGGCAAGAAGGTACTGGACGCGATGAGCGGCCTGTGGTGCGTCAACGCCGGCTACGGGCGCAAGGAACTGGCGGACGTGGCCTACCAGCAGATGATGACGCTGCCCTTCTACAACAGCTTCTTCCAGACCACCAACGTGCCCGCGGTGCAGCTGGCCACCAAGTTGGCGTCGCTGGCGCCGAAGGTGGGCGACCGCAGCTTCAACCACGTGTTCTTCAGCAGCAGCGGCAGCGAAAGCAACGACACCAACGTGCGCATGGCGCGCCGCTATTGGGACCTGCTGGGCCAGCCGCAGCGCAAAGTCATCATCAGCCGCCACAACGCCTACCACGGCAGCACCATGGCCGGCGCCTCGCTGGGCGGCATGAGCGGCATGCACGCGCAGGGCGACCTGCCGATTCCCAACATCACCCACATCGAGCAGCCCCACTACTGGGAGAACGCGCTGCCCGGCGAGAGCAAGGCGGATTTCGGTATTCGCGCCGCGCGCTGGCTGGAAGAGAAGATCCTGGAAGTCGGCCCGGACAAGGTGGCGGCCTTCATCGGCGAGCCGGTGCAGGGCGCGGGTGGCGTGATCATCCCGCCCGACACCTACTGGCCCGAGATCCAGCGCATTGTGGACAAGTACGGCATCCTACTGATCGTGGACGAGGTGATCTGCGCCTTCGGCCGCCTGGGCCACTGGTTCGCGTACGAGAAGTTCGGCATCAAGCCCGACCTGGTGACCTTCGCCAAGGGCGTGACCAGCGGCTACATCCCGCTGGGCGGTGTGATGGTGGGCAACCGCGTGGCCGACGTGCTGATCGGCCAGGGTGGCGAGTTCAACCACGGCTACACCTACAGCGGCCATCCGGTGGCCTGCGCCGTGGGCCTGGCCAACCTGGAGCTGATGGAGCGCGAGGACCTGCCCGGCCGGGTGAAGAACGACACCGGCCCCTATCTGGCCGAGCGCTTTGAAGAACTGAAAAACCACCCGCTGGTCGGGGACGCCGAGACCTGCGGCTTCGTCGCCGGCCTGGTGCTGGTCAAAAACAAGGCCACGCGCGAGATGTTCGACCCGGACCTGTCCGTGGGCATGGTCTGCCGCCGCCACTGCTTTGCCAACGGGCTGATCATGCGCGCCGTGGGCGACCGCATGATCATCGCGCCGCCGCTGACCATGACCCGCGCCCAGATCGACGAGCTGATGGGGCTGATCCAGCGTTGCCTGGACGCGACCGTGGACGAATTGCGGAGCAAAGGGCTGCTGGCCTGAGGCGGTGCGGGTTAGCGGGCATGCGGGGCGTTGCGTTTCTTTGTTACAGTGCCGCGATGCCCCGTTTTGGGGATATTCTTGGTCTGCAAATTGCTAGCTTGAGCCTCAGCAATGCAGCCGGTTTCAGCGTGCCATCCCACCGGTTCCATCCCTTTCACAGGAGTGTTCCCCATCATGTTGAAGAAGTCCGTTCTGGCCCTGGCCATTTCGTCTGCCCTCATCCTGGCCGCCTGCGGCAAGAAGGAAGAGCCGGCACCTGCACCCGCTCCGGTGGCCGCCGCGCCCGCCCCTGCCGCTGAACCGGCCAAGCCCGCCGGCCCGGTGTTCGACGACGAGAAGGTCCTGAACATCTACAACTGGCCCGACTACATCCCCGAAGGCATGATCGCCGCCTTCGAGAAGGAAACCGGCATCAAGGTCAACTACGACACCTTCGAGACCAACGAGGCCCTGCACGCCAAGCTGGTGGCCGGCAACACCGGTTACGACATCGTGGTGCCCGGCACCGTGTTCGCCAAGGGCCAGATCGAAGGTGGCCTGTTGCAGCCGCTGAAGAAGGACCAGATCCCCAACCTGGCCAACATGGATCCGGCCATCATGCAGGTGCTGACCAAGGCCGACCCGGACAACAAGCACCTGGTGCCCTGGGCCTGGGGTTTCACCACCGTCGGCATCAACAAGACCAAGGCCGAGAAGGCCCTGGGCGGCATGCCCATGCCCGAGAACGCCTGGGAC
Source organism: uncultured Hydrogenophaga sp. (assembly GCA_964550405.1). Taxonomy (GTDB): domain Bacteria; phylum Pseudomonadota; class Gammaproteobacteria; order Burkholderiales; family Burkholderiaceae_C; genus Hydrogenophaga. The sequence continues at coordinate 68,188 of CAZJZD010000006.1, forward strand.
CTGGTCTTCAAGCCCGAGTACACCAGCAAGCTCAAGTCCTGCGGCATCGCCTACCTGGATTCGCCGACCGAGATCCTGCCTGTGGCGCTGCACTACATCGGCAAGGACGCCTACTCGAACGACCCGGCCGACTACAAGGCCGCCAACGAGATGCTGGCCAAGGTGCGCAAGGACATCCGCCTGTTCAGCTCGACCATGATCGACGACATCGCCGGCGGCAAGGCCTGCGTGGCGATCGGCTGGTCCGGCGACATCAACCAGGCCGCCGCCCGCGCCAAGGAAAACGGCTCCAAGGAAGTCATCGAAGCCCTGCTGCCCAGCACCGGCGCCCTGATCTTCTTCGACACCATGGCCGTGACCAAGGACGCCAAGCACCCGAACAACGCCGCCGCGTTCATCGACTTCTATCTGCGTCCTGAAAACGCCGCCGCCATGGCCAACGACATGGGCTACCCGACCGGCAACAAGGCGGGCATGGACAAGGTCAACCCCGAGATCGCGGGCAACAAGACCATCTTCGTCGAGGCCGACTACATGGCCAAGATGATCCCGCCCAGCAGCTTCACCAACGAGGCACGTGAAGCCATGTCCAACGCTTACAACAGCTTCAAGAAGGGCAAGTAAGCACCGGCCGCTTCCGAGCGACGCCTGAACCGGGCTGTTCGTACCCTGCGTATGAACAGCCCTTTCTGTTTCTGAATCTCCAACAACGAGGGGTCTCCCATGGCAGCAGCCGGCACGCAAGAGGGCTATCTGGTCACGGAAAAACTGGTCAAGCGATTCGACGAGGCGGTGGCCGTCGACGAGGTCTCGCTGTCCATCGGCAAGGGCGAGATCTTTGCCCTGCTGGGCAGTTCGGGCTGTGGCAAGTCCACGCTGCTGCGCATGCTGGCCGGCTTCGAGACGCCGACCAAGGGCCGCATCCTGCTCGGTGGTCAGGACGTGGCCAACATGCCGCCCTACGAACGGCCTGTGAACATGATGTTCCAGAGCTACGCACTGTTTCCCCATCTGAACATCTGGGAGAACGTGGCCTTCGGCCTCAAGCGCGAAGGCCTGCCCAAGGACGAGGTGGCCCAGCGCACCGATCAGATGCTGGCCCTGGTGCAGCTCACACCGTACGCCAAGCGCAAGCCGCACCAGCTATCGGGCGGGCAGCAGCAGCGCGTGGCGCTGGCGCGCAGCCTGGCCAAGAAACCCAAGCTGCTGCTGCTCGACGAACCGCTGGGCGCGCTGGACAAAAAGCTGCGCGAGCAGACCCAGTTCGAGCTGGTCAACATCATCGAGAAGGTGGGCGTGACCGTGGTGATGGTGACGCACGATCAGGAAGAGGCCATGACCATGGCCAGCCGCATCGCCATCATGAGCAAGGGCCGCGTGCTGCAGGTGGGCACGCCCCAGCAGATCTACGAATACCCGGCCAACCGCTTCGTCGCCGACTTCATCGGCAACGTGAACCTGCTGGACGGCAAGCTCACGCTGGACGAACCCGACCGCTGCGCCGTGGGCACTGCCATTGGCGAGGTGCACGTGGGCCATGGCATCAGCGGTGCGCTGGACATGCCGGTGGCGGTCGCGGTGCGGCCCGAGAAGGTGAGCATCAGCAAGCAGCGGCCGACCCATGTGGACCACAACATCTTTGCCGGCCGCGTCAAGGAGATCGGCTATTTCGGCTCGTACAACAACTACATCGTGGTCACGCCGCAGGGCACCAAGGTCAAGATCACCGAGCCCAACGGCTCGCGCCACGAGTTGCTGGACATCACCTGGGAGGACGACGTGTTCTTCTGGTGGGACGACCTGGACGCCGTGGTCCTGCGCGATTGAACCTGAACGAGGAGCACCACCATGGCTTCACCCCTTCCGGTTCCAGGCAAGCGCTTCGTCATCGGCGTGCCCTATGCCTGGCTGTTCGTCTTTTTCCTGCTGCCGTTCCTGATCCTGCTGTACATCAGCTTCGTGCACCAGGGCGAAAGCATCCACCCCTTCAAGCCGCTGTGGGATCCGGAGACCGGCATCCTGAGCCTGAAGTACGAGAACTACTGGACCATCTTCCGCGACGGGGAGGAGGGGGCGCTGTTCAAGACCATCTACGTCGAGGCCTACCTTCGCTCGATCTGGTACGCGCTGCTCACCGCCCTGCTGTGCCTGCTCATCGGCTACCCGTTCGCCTATTTCATTGCCCGTTCGCCGGCGGCGGTGCGGCCCGCGCTGCTGATGATGGTGATGCTGCCGTTCTGGACCTCGTTCCTGCTGCGCGTCTACGCCTGGAAGGGCATCCTGGCCGACCAGGGCGTGATCAACAAGTTCCTGATGTGGACGGGCATCACGCAGGAGCCCATCCTCATGCTCTACACCAACGTCTCGATGCTGGTCGGCATGACCTATGTGTACCTGCCGTTCATGATCCTGCCGCTCTACGCCAACCTGGTGAAGATGGACTTTCGCCTGCTCGAAGCCGCCTACGACCTGGGCACCACGCCCTTCAAGGCCTTCTGGCTGGTGACGGTGCCGCTGTCCAAGGCCGGCATCATCGCCGGCTTCATGCTGGTGTTCATCCCGGCGCTGGGCGAGTTCGTGATCCCCTCGCTGCTGGGCGGGCCGGAGAACATCATGATCGGCCGCGTGGTCTGGGACGAGATGTTCACCAGCAACAACTGGCCACGTGCCTCGGCGCTGGCGGTGGTCATGATCCTGCTCATCATCGTGCCGCTGGCGATCTACTACCACTACACCGGTGAGGAGAAGAAGTGATGAAACGCCTCCTGGAAAAGCACTTCGGCAAGGCCTGGCTGGCCCTTGTCTTCCTGTTCCTGTACACGCCGCTGTTTTTCATGGTCGTGTTCAGCTTCAACAGCACCCGGCAGGACGCGAACTTCACCGGCTTCTCGCTGCGCTGGTACGAAGCCCTCACCCGCGACACCAAGATCGTCGAAGGCTTCTGGCTGTCGGTGAAGGTGGCGGCCGTCACCGGCGTGCTCTCGGCCGTGCTGGCCACCTTTGCCGCCTTCGTGCTGGTGCGCTACCGCAAGTTCCTGGGCCGCACCCTGTTCTCGGGCATGGTGAATGCGCCGCTGGTGATGCCCGAGGTGGTGATCGGCCTGTCGCTGCTGCTGCTGATGGTGGGCGCGCAGAACGCCTTCGGCTGGCCGCAGCGTGGCATGCTGACCATCATCATGGGGCACACCCTGCTGGGCATGGCCTACGGCATGGTGGTGATCCAGAGCCGCCTGCTGGAGGTCAACCGCAGCATCGAGGAGGCGGCCATGGACCTGGGCGCGCGCCCGCACCAGGTGTTCTTCCTGATCACGCTGCCCAACATCTTCCAGGGCATCCTGGCGGCTTTCCTGCTGGCGTTCACGCTGTCGTTCGACGACGTGGTGATCTCCGAATTCCTCTCCGGCCCCGGCGTGAACACGCTGCCGCAGGTGATCTTCGGTTACGCGCGACGCGGCATCAACCCGACCATCTACGCGGCGGCCACGCTGCTGATCACCACCGTCACCATCGTGATCGTGAGCTACAGCATCTGGGTGGCGCGGGCGACGCGCAAGCGCGAACGCGAGATCGCGGCCGCCACGCGGGCCGAGCTGGCTGCGCTCAAGTAAGGCCCCCCCGCGCCGCTTCGCGTCACCCCCCAGGGGGCAACGCCTGCGGCCCGGCGGAGCCGGTTCCGCGGCGTTCTGGAAGCTCGCGCCTGCACCCCACTGGATGCGCTGAAGTCGTACAAAGTGGATTGATTCAAGCCCCTGTGTCGGGCGTAGCATGGTGCCAATTCAACGTGGAGGCCCGTGCCCATGACCGATACCGCCATGCCGACCTTCGACGGTCGCGCCCTCATCAACGGTGAACGCGTCGCCGCCCGCGACGGCCAGACCTTCGACTGCACTTCCCCCGTCGATGGCCGCCTGCTGACCCAGGTCGCGCGCTGCGGCCAGAGCGACATCGACGCCGCCGTGGCCGCCGCTCGCGCCGCCTTCGAAGACCGCCGCTGGGCCGGCCAGGCTCCGGCCGCGCGCAAGCGCACCATGATCAAGTTCGCAGAGCTCATCCAGGCCCACGGCGACCTGCTCGCGCTGACCGAGTCGCTGGACATGGGCAAGCCCGTGAAGTACGCCAAGGGCGTGGACGTCAACAGCGCCGCCAACTGCGTGCGCTGGTACGGCGAGGCGGTGGACAAGGTCTACGACGAGATCGCGCCCACGCCCGACACCGCGCTGGCGCTCATCACCCGTGAGCCGGTGGGTGTGGTCGGCGTGATCGTGCCCTGGAACTACCCGATGATCATGGCGGCCTGGAAGATCGCGCCGGCCCTGGCCGCGGGCAACTCGGTGGTCCTGAAACCGTCCGAGAAGAGCCCGCTGACGGCCCTGAAGCTGGCCGAGCTCGCGCTGGAAGCCGGCATCCCGGCCGGCGTGTTCAACGTGGTGACCGGCTACGGCCCCGAAGCCGGCAGCCCGCTGGCCCTGCACATGGACGTGGATTGCATTGCGTTCACCGGCAGCACGCGCGTGGGTAAGCAGATCCACGTGATGGCCGGGCAGAGCAACCTCAAGCGCGCCTGGACCGAGCTGGGCGGCAAGTCGCCCAACATCGTGTTCGCCGACTGCCCCGACCTGGACAAGGCGGTCGAGGCCTCGGTCGGCAGCATCTTCTTCAACCAGGGCGAGAGCTGCAACGCGCCCTCGCGCCTGTTTGTCGAGGCCTCGATCAAGGACGCCTTCCTCGAAAAGGCCTTGAAGCTGGTGCCGCAGTACCAGCCGGCCAACCCGCTGGACCACAACACCGTCATGGGCGCGATCGTCGACCAGGTGCAGCTGGACAACGTGATGCGCTACATCGGCCTGGGCCAGAGCGAGGGCGCGAAGCTGCTCGCGGGCGGTGAGCGCGTGGCGCCGGTGGCCGGCGGCTGCTACGTGCAGCCCACCATCTTCGACGGCGTGACCAACAGCATGACCATCGCACGCGAAGAGATCTTCGGCCCGGTGCTGTCGGTGCTCTCGTTCACCGACGCGGCCGACGTGGTGAAACAGGCCAACAACAACATCTACGGCCTGCAGGCCGCGGTGTGGACGCGCGACATCAACAAGGCGCACGGCGTGGCGCGCGCGCTGCGCGCCGGCACGGTGCACGTGAACCAGTACGACGAGGACGACATCACGGTGCCCTTCGGTGGCTTCAAGCAGAGCGGGGTGGGGCGCGACAAGTCGCTGCACGCGTTCGACAAGTACACCGAATGCAAGACCACGTGGATCCGCATCGACAGCCCGGTCTGAAGATGCTGGCGCAGCGTATCGCGGCCCTGCGCGAGCAGGGCATCCACACGGTGATGGCGAGCTTCACCGACCTGCACGGTGTGCCCAAGGGCAAGCTGGTGCCGCTGGAGGCCCTGCCCGACGCGGTGACCGTGGGCGCGGGTTTCGCCGGCCCCAGCATCTGGGGCACCGGGCTGCCGCGCATGGGCGCACGCAGCGAGTATTTCGGCCGCGTGGTGCCGGAGAGTCTGCGGCCGCTGCCCTGGCTGCCCGGGGTGGCGCATGCGGTCTGCGACGGTTTTGCGGGTGGTGAAGCGCTGGACACCTGCTCGCGGCAGGTGCTGCGGCGCCAGGTCGCGCGGCTGCGCGAACGCGGCTGGACCCTGCACGTGGGCATCGAGCCCGAGTTCTTCCTGCTGCGGCGCGACGCGGACGGCCGCTGGCGGGTGGCCGACGGCGAGGACCGGCTGGACAAGCCGTCCTACGACCTGAAGGCCATCGTGCGCCACCACGGCTTTCTCGACGACATGCGGCGGCACCTGGGTGCGCTCGGTTTCGAGCTGCAGCAGATGGACCACGAGGACGCGACCGGCCAGTACGAGATCAACTACCGGCACGACGAGGCGCTGGCCGCGGCCGACCGCTACCAGCTGTTCAAGCTGACCGCGCACGCGGTGGCGGCGCAGTACGGCCAGGTGTTCTCCTGCATGCCCAAGCCGCTGGCGCACGCGCCGGGCAGCGGTCTGCATTTCCATCTGAGCCTGACGGATGCGCAAGGCAGGCCGGTGATGGCCGACGCCGACGGGCCGATGGGGCTGAGCGCGACTGGGCTGCAGTTCGCGGCTGGCCTGCTGGAACACGGTGATGCGCTGGCCGCACTGTGCGCACCCACGGTCAACAGCTACAAGCGGCTGGCGGTCAGCGAGAGCGCCTCGGGCACGACCTGGTCGCCGGTGTGGAAGGCCATGGGCGACAACAACCGCACCTGTCTGCTGCGCACCGTGGCCGGCCGGCTGGAATGGCGCTTGCCCGACGCGGCCTGCAACGTTTACGCCGCGCTGGCGGCGGTGCTCGCGGCCGGGCTGGACGGCATCGACCGCGAGCTGCCGGCACCCGAGGCCGTTGACGCCGACCTCTACCAGCGCCACGCGGCCGGCGACCCGATGCCGCCGCGCCTGCCGCGCGATCTGCACGAGGCCTGCGCCGCATTGCGGGCCGATGCCATCCTGCGCGACGACGTCGGGGCGGCTTTCTGCGACCAGTTCCTGACCCTCAAGCAGGCCGAGTGGGACGCCTACGCGCAGCAGGTGAGCGACTGGGAGCTGGCGCGCTACGCCGACGGTTGCTGACGCCACCCGCGGCCCGGTTGCCGGGGGACAGGCAGTAAACTCGCCCCGCGGCAGTGGCCCTGGGACGGTTGGTCCGAAGGGCTTCAGGGATGGGTGGCGGACCTCTGCGGGTGCGCTGCATGCAGACAAACACCACTGGAGATCAAGACATGAAGGGTGTGATGGGCTTTCTGGAGAAGGCTGGGCTGGTCCGCATGGACGCACCACCGGCCGAGGCATCGCCGGATCCTGTCCCCGCTCCGGTGCCCGAGCCCGCTGTCCGCACGCCCGTGGTTGATGGCACCGCTTCGGTGGCCGTGCCCCTCAAGCTCGACGAGATCTACGCCCAGGCCGGCGTGCCCGTCTCCCAATACCCCGCCGAGCGCCTGCTGCGGCTGATGGATGGCCTGAGCGCCATGGACGCCAACACCCGGCTGATGGCCGTCAAGGCCATGGATGCGGCCGACGAGTCCTGGACCATCGAAGACCCGCTGGCCGATGCCCAGGCCAAGGCCCAGGCACTGGCCATGCACTCCGAGTTGCTGGCGCTGAACCTGCAAGCCCTGGAGCGCGACACGCAGGCGCGCATCGAAGCCGTCACGGCCCGTCGCGAGAAGGTCGTGGCGGACATCCGCCAGCAGATGTCCGAACTCGACGCCCTGATGGCGCGCGAGGTGGCCCGCGCGGCGCAGGACATCGCGGGTCAGGAAGCACAGCTGCAGGCGGCACGCGAACACGCCGCGGGACAGCAGGCCAGCCTGTCGCAGCTGGCCCAGCAGCTGCACAACCTCTCGGCGCAGTTCGGCGCGCCGGTCGCCACGAACAAGGAATGAGCCCATGGCCAGTCTGACGCCCCTTTCCAAAGGCCTGATCGGTCTCGCCGTGGTCGGCGCCATGGCGTCTGCCGTGTGGCACCTGGCGCTCAAGGAGCGCATGGGGGGCGATACCCCCGCTGCCGGTACGACCGTGCCGGCCCAGCCGGATGCTGCGGCTGCCAGCGTTACGCCGGCACCCCAGGCCCCCGTCCCCGTCGAGCCCGCCGTGGGGGGGCAGCTGTCGGCCGCCGAGCACGCCGAGCAAGGCCGCCGGTTCATGGAAAGCAACGACTTTGTGCAGGCCCGCAGCCACCTGGAGCAGGCGGTACAGGCCGGCGACGCCGGCGCGGCCTGCCTGCTGGGCGAGATGACGCTCAAGGGGCAGGGCGGCATCGCCGCCGACCAGGCCGCGGCGGCCAAACTGTTCCAGCTCGCGCAGTCCCGCAACACCATCTGTTTCACCGCCGGCCAGTGACCGCTGCCCACGCCCGTACACAAGGACTCCCATGAAGATTCGCCACATCGCCCTGGCCGCCACCCTGATCAGCGGCCTCTGGATCCACGGCTCTGTCCAGGCACAGGGCTTCGTCTTCGGTACCGCCGACCCCAAGGCCGCGCCCGCAGCGCCCGCCGGCGCGCGCAACGGCAAGATCGAAGCCGCCCAGCGCCTGCTCGCCCGCATGGGCCTGCTGCGCGAGACACCCACCGGCACGATGACGCCGGCCACCCTGGACGCCATGCGTGCCTTCGCCGCCCGCTCCGGAACGGCGCCCGCCACCGAGGTCAACGACGCGCTGCTCAACGCCATCCGGCGCCACATCTGGCAGAGCCAGAACTGGTCCAGCGGCAATTACAAGGGCAAGGAAAAAATCGTCGACGCGGCGGGCCTGCGCGAGGCGCAGATCCTGCTGGGCAAGCTGGGCTTCAACGCCGGCCCGCTGGACGGTACCTTCGGCCCGCAGACCCAGGTGGCGACGGAAGCCTTCCAGGAATCCCAGGGTGTGAGCGTGGACGGTCTGATCACCTCGACCGTGCTGATGAACCTGCGCCGCGCGGTCAACGGCGTGGGGGCCGGTGCGAAGGAAACGGTGCGCGTGCTCAACTGGCCCGACTACATCGAACCCAGCGTGCTGCAGGACTTCGAGAAGGAATTCAACATCCGCGTGGTCTACGACATCTTCGCGGACAACGACGACCTGCAGGCCCGCATGGGGTCGGCCAGCACGCCCTACGACGTGGTCTTCCCCACCGCCAATGCCGTGCCCGGCATGGCGGCCAAAGGGCTGCTCGGCAAGCTCGACAAAGGCAGCCTCAGGAACCTGAACAACATCGACCCGCGGGTGGACGCGACCCTGCGGGCCTGGGACAAGGACGGTGCCTACAGCCTGCCCTACATGTGGTACACGGTCGGCATTGCCTGGAACCCCAAGCTGACCGCCAAGGCGTTTCCCGGCCACACGATGGACGCACTGGCCACCGTGTTCGACCCGGCCATCGCCCGGCGCTTCCAGTCGTGCGGCATCGGCGTGGTGGACTCGGCGTCCGACGTGGTCCCGCTGGCCGCCATGGCCGGCGGTCAGCCGAAGTGGGTGGGCCGCGCCTCGGTGGCGGCCGCCGAGAAGGTGATGGAGCGCCTGGCCGGGACCGTCAAGGTCATCCCGACCGACCAGTTCATCGACGCGCTGGCCAACGGCAAGCTCTGCGTCGCCATCGGCTTCTCGGGCGATGCGGTGCAGGCGCAGGCCAAGTCGCGCGGGACGGTGGAGTACCGCGTGCCGGCCGACGGTGGCCTGCTCGCCATCGACACCATGGCGGTGGCCGCGAACGCCAGGAACAAGCGTGCGGCGCACCAGTTCATCGACTACCTGATGCGGCCCCAGGTGATCGCCAAGGTGTCCAACACCGTGGGCTACGCCAACGCCAACCTCAAGGCCGGCGAGTTCATGAGCGCCAGCATCAAGTCCAACCCCGCGGTGGTGCCCAGCACGACAGCGCTCAGCCGCTCCTCGCCGATCCCTGTGCTGTCGGCCCAGGACGAGCAGGACATCAACCGGATCTGGTCGCGCCTGGCCAGGTGACCCGACCCCCCACCGCCTTGACCGCCAAACCTTCCTACCTGGGGGCGTTTCTGCGCCACCCGGCCAACCGGACGGCGCTGCTGGCGGCCGGCGTGGTGGCGATCTTTGCCTCCATCCCCATGGGGCTGGCGGGATTGGGACTGGTCGGCGTCCTGGCCATCGGCACCGAGATCCTGGCGGCGTTGACCATTCCGAGCCTGCCATCGTTCAAGGCCTGGGTGGACCGGGAGGCCCGGCACCAGACGCTGAGCCAGCGCCGCAACCTGCTGATCGCGGAGCTGCGTGACCGCGGAGAGTCGCAGGCGCTGGCCACCTACCAGCACATGTGGGAACGCGTGCAGGCGCTCTACCAGACCGCAGGCGATCGCAGCACCACCCTGACGCGGCCGGACGTGGAGAAGCTCGAAGCCCTCACCGTCGATTTCCTGGGCCTCAGTGCGGTTCACGCGTCGCTGCGCAAGCGCAAGGACCTGCTCAGCGAGGACCAGGTGAACCGGCGCATCGCCAGCGTCGAAGCGCAGCTGCGCAACCCGGCACTGGGTGACGAAGAGGCCCGGCAGCTCCGGACCACCCTGAACGAATACACCGAGGTGCTGAACCGCTCGCGCCGGCTGGCGGTACGGCGCAGCGCGCTGGAGGCGACGCTGGTGTCGATGCCCGACAAGATGGAGGAGGTCTACCAGCTGGTGATCACCTCGCCATACGCCACCGACATGGGCAGCAAGCTCGAAGAATCGCTCGCGCGTTTGCGCATTGCCGAAGAGGTGGCGGCCGAGTTCGACGATGACGCGCTCACCGCGTCCCTCAGCCCATCGGTTCGCGCCGCCAAGCCCCAGGTCGACCCCAAAGCCCAGCGTCAGGCCGCCCAACGGCTCAAGGCCTGACACACCACCCCTTGCACACCACCAGGAGATCCCATGGCCAACAACGCAATCTTCACCCGCCTCATCAACCTCTGGACCGGCTTCGTCTCCCTGTGGGTGTCCGATGTCGAAAAGGCACACCCGGAGATCGCGTACCAGAACGCGATCGGTTCGATGATCGAGAAGTACACCCAGCTCAAGGCGGCGACCGGCGCGATCATCGCCCGTCGCCAGGACATCACCTCGCGGCTGGAGGCGCATGAGCGCGAACTCGCCGGTGTGACGGCCGACCTTGAAACGGCGCTGGCCACCAACCAGGACGACCTGGCGGTGGTCCTGATCCAGAAGAAGAACGCGCTGGACGCCGCCATCACCGATCTGCGGGCCGACGCGGCGCAGGCGACCGCCGACGCCGACAGCGCCAAGGACTCGCTGATGCAGGTCAAGGCCGAGATCGACAAGCTCAAGGCCGAAAAGGAACGCATGCTGGCGCAGATGCACAGCGCGCAGGCCCGCCTCAAGATCCAGGGCCAGCTCGACGGCCTGTCGGTGGACGCCGAGGTGCAGGCGCTGGGGGCCGTGCGCGACCACATCAAGAGCCAGGTGGCGCAGGCCAGCCTGGGCGCCGAGCTGCAGGCCTCCGATCTGGATGTGCGTCTGAACAAGCTGCGCCAGAGCAGCGGCAGCGTGACCGCCAAGGCGCAGCTCGACGCGATGAAGCAGGCCCGTGCCGCCGCACAGGCCGCGCCGGCCAAGACCCTCTGAGCCACGGTGGAGCGACCATGACCGCTGCCACGCCCCGACCGGACCTGCCCCGCTGGGCCGACATCCTGCGACAGAAGTACCTGGCGGGCGAAGCGTCCACCTTCGTGCTCTACCGCAATGTGTTCGACACGGTGCTGGTGGGCGAGAAGCTGCACACCCTGGGCTCGTTCCTCGTGGAGGAGCTGTTCAAGGACACCAAGCAGCAGGTGTGCGAGGTGAGCCTGGAGCGCGGCATCCGGGTGCTCTCCGGTTCGCTGGAAGACCGGCAGCAGGTCCTGTTGCACCAGCTCGAAGACGGTGGCGAGCCGGATCTGCTGGCCGCGCTGCATGCGCTGGAGCAGCGCATGCGCGCGCAGCAGTCGACCGCGGTGATCGTGCCCTATGCGGACGCGCTGCTGCCGGCGGGCGACCCCAGCTTCATGGCGCAGCCCGATCGCCAGACCTACCTGGTGTTCCACCGCTGGTCGCTGGACCCGGCGCTGACCCAGGGCGACAACATCGTGGTGCTGATCGCAGAGTCGCTCAACGCCATCAACCCGGGGCTGTTGTCCAACCCCAAGGTCGCTGCGATCGAGATTCCGATGCCCGATCTGCCCCTGCGCAAGAAGGTGATCGGGCACTTCGCGCCACAGCTGAGCGAACACCAGAAGATCCTGTTTTCCGAACGCACCAGCGGTCTGCGCACGGTCCAGCTGGCCAACATCCTCGCCGCCAAGGGACACGGACTGAGCGAAGCGGAGCGCCGCACCCTGATCGGCCAGCTGCTGGAAGGCACGCCCGACGCCCAGGAGCGGGCCAACACCCTGGCCACCATCACCGCCGGCATGACGCCCGCCGAGATCACACGCCTGATCGAGCCCGGCAAGACACCCCCGCCGGGTGATGCCGACCAGCAGGTGCTGAAGGTCATCCACGCCCGCAAGCGCGAGATGATCGAGAAGGAGTGCGCCGGCCTGATCGAGTTCATCGAGCCCAAACACGGCCTGGCCGCGGTGGGCGGACACGAGCACATCAAGCACGAGCTGATGGCCATCGCACAGCACCTCAAGTCGGGTGAAACCACGCTGACGCCGATGGGCCTGCTGGCGGTCGGTCCCATGGGTTCGGGCAAGACCTTCGTCATCAAGGCCTTCCTCAAGGAAGCCGGCCTGTCGGCGGTGGCGCTCAAGAATTTCCGGTCCAAGTGGGTCGGCTCCACCGAAGCCAACCTGGAGCGTGTGCTGGCCACGGTCAAGGCCATGGGGCCGATCGCCGTGATCATCGACGAGGGCGACCGCAGCTTCGGCTCCGGCGGTGGCGAAGACAGCGACGGCGGCACCAGCTCGCGCGTGATCGCACGGCTCAAGGAGTTCATGGCCGAGCCCGAGAACCGGGGCCAGGTCCTGTTCGTGATGATGACCAACCGGCCCGACAAGCTCGACACCGACATCAAGCGCCCGGGACGTCTGGACCGCAAGATCCCGTTCTTCTACTGCGAGTCGGCGCCTGAGCGCGTGCAGGTGCTGCAGGCGGTGCTGTCGCGGTACGAAGAATCCTGTGTCGCGACCCAGGAGCAGCTGCTGACCTTGTGCGAGCCGCTGAACGGCTACTCCAACGCCGATCTGGAAGCGCTGGCGCTGCTGGCGGTGGACTTTGCACGGCAGAAGGCTGCCCCCCTCGATGCCGATGCCCTGGCGCAGGCGGTGGCCGATTTCATGCCGCCGCAGGAGCGCGACATGATCGAGTTCATGGAGCTGCTGGCGGTGTCCGAAACCTCGCGTCGCTCCATGCTGCCCAGGCGCTTCCGCGACATGGCCATCGCCGATATCCAGAGCAATCTGCTCGCCGCCAAACGGCGCGCCCTGACGCGCTGAACCCTTTTCATCCGGAGGACGTTTCCATGCATGCCATCCCAGATCAGTCTCTGAGCGCTTTCCAGGTCACCCAGCTGACGCGGGCCATGTTGTCCGTCGCGCGCATCGACGGCATCCAGCCGGCCGAAGCCGCCTTGATCGGCCAGTTCTACGAGGGTTCGCGTTCGGCCGACATGCCCACCACCTCGGCCCTGATGTCCGACAGCTCCGCTTTCGATATCGGGACGCTGGCCGGCAGTCCTGCCGCGGTGGCCGATACCGTGGTGCTGATGTGCCTGATGACCGGGTACGCCGATGGCCACCTGAGTGCGGGCGAGCGGGCCGCCGTCAGCGCCATGGCGGCCACCCTGGGCGTGAGCGCCAGCCGGTTCGACGAGTTGCTGGGCCAGGTCCGCGACGAGCTCATCGGGGCGCTGTCCCACTTGCCCGACGCCGGTTCGGTCGCCACCGTGGTGCGCGAGCTGACCGCCAACGACTGACGGTGGCGGCTGGTCGAGGGCCGGTCGGCAGCGTTTTCGGGATAATCCCCGAGCCTTGACCCCGCCCATCCCCCCCAAAACCTGGACCAAGACCGCCGACCGGCCCTTGCGCAGCCTGCGCAAGTCGATCGGGGTCTGGCTGTTTGCCCATTTTGTGGGGGTGCCGGTGCCGTGGTCGGCCGCGCGCCAGACCGATGGCCGGGCGCTGCTGGCCTATGAACACCAGCGCCTGCTGGCCCTGGCGACGGCCGGCGAGCGGGTGCCGCCGGTGCTCGCCTTCGACGGTTTCAGCCTGGTGACCGGCGACATCGGCACCACGCTGGACCACTGGCTGCACACCCATCCCGATGCCGACCACCTGCAGATGATGCAGGCCGCGGCGGCCGATCTCGCGGCCTTCCATGCGCGCGGGCAGTGGCACGGTGGGGCACAGACGCGCAACATCACCTGGGATGGCGCGCACTTCGCTCGGCTGGATTTCGAGGAATGCCTGCAGCCGGGCATGCCGCTGGCCACGGTGCAGCTGTACGACGCGCTGCAACTGGTGTTCTCGCTGGCGCGCTACCTCGCGCCGCTGGGACCGCAGGCGGTGGCGTCGGTGCTGGACGCCTATACCCGGATCGCCGGGGTGCCGGACCTGCGTGGCTTCCTGCGCCACCTGTTGCCGCGCTTGCAGCGGGTCTCGCGCGTGGCGGCCTGGTCGTCGCGGCTGGACGGCTCGCGCGAGCTGCAGCGCCTGCGCACCGTGCTCGACGGCATGGCGGCCTTCGTGCGGTCGGCGCCCGGGCGCTGAGGCGGTTCAGGTCCGGTACGACGGGTCGCTGCGGTCGAGCTTGCGCAGCAACGCCGGCCAGGCGATGTTCGCGCCCTGACCCGCGGTGGCGATCTTCATCACCTCGCCCATGCCGGCCAGGATGCGCGGGTCCACCATGGTCAGTTCGCCGCCGCCGGCCTGTGCGTCGATCTGGATGCGGCAGGTGTTCTCCAGCGTGTACATCGAGAGAAACGCGTCGGCGATGCTCTTGCCCGCGGTCAGCAGGCCATGGTTGCGCAGCACCAGGAAGTTGGCCGTGCCCAGGTCGGCCTGCAGGCGCGGCTTCTCGTCGGGGCGGAAGGCCACGCCTTCATAGTCGTGGTACGCCAGCGAGGCCAGCACGAAGGTGCTCTGCTGGCTGATGGGCAGGATGCCGGCCTTCTGCGCGCTCACTGCCACGCCCGCGCGGGTGTGGGTGTGCAGCACGCACTGCACCTCGGGCCGCGCCTCGTGCACCGCGCTGTGGATGACGAAGCCGGCGGGGTTGACCGGGAAGGGCGAGTCGATCAGCTTGTTGCAGGCCATGTCGACCTTGACCAGGCTGCTCGCCGTGATCTCGTCGAACATGAGGCCGTAGGGGTTGATGAGGAACTGGTGTTCACCGCCGGTGATGCTGTCGGGCAGCTTGGCGCTGATGTGGGTGAACACCAGATCGGACCAGCCGTAGGCGGCCACCAGCCGGTAGCAGGCCGCGAGGTCGCAGCGCAGCTGCCATTCTTCGGCGCTGACCTGGTTCTGGAGGGAAGGGATCGAAAGCATGCCGTGTCTCCTGCGCCGCGTCGGGGGGCGCGGCTGGAGCGACATGGTGGTGTGCTGGGGGTGAATGCGCTGTCTCGAGCCAGACAGCGCAGCCGGCACGAAGGGACTGATCACCAAGGCCCCGTGGAACCGGCTTTGCACAGGGGCCGTCCCCCCCGCGCAGCAGGGGGGGAAGCCGCGCAGCGGCGCAGGGGGGGTTACTTCGTCTTGCAGGTGTTGAAGCCCAGGATCGCGTAGGGCGGGCACCAGCCCATCAGGCCGGTGGCCAGAGGCACGATGCCGATGTAGCCCCAGACGCCGATGGCGCCGGTGGCGGCGGCGGCGATCAGGGCCAGGCCTGCGACGATGCGGAGGGTGCGGTCAACGCCGCCAACGTTCTTGGTCATGGAAATCTCCAGGTGAGGGTTGGAACACATGTCCGGCTCGCGGAACATGGGCGTATTGAAGCGGCATCGGTCCGGCCTGTATGTGACCGTGGTCACATAGGCCGGCTGAGGGTTCAGCCGCCGGCCGCCACCGCGCGCAGGCGGGCGCTGTCGCGGATGGTGATGCTCTCGCGCGAGAGTTCGACCAGGCCGTCGCGTTCGAAGCGGTGCAGCAGGCGGCTGACGATCTCGCGCACCGTGCCCAGCTCGTCGGCCAGTGCCTGGTGGGTGGTCTTGAGCGTGGTGCCGTGGCCGAGCAGGGCGGCCGCCAGCCGGCTGTCGAGCTTCTGGAAGGCGATGGCCTCGATCAGCCCGGTCAGGTCGGCCATGCGGGCGGCGAACAGGCCCAGCACGTACTGGCGGAAATCCGCGTCCGCCAGCGCCTGGCGGAACTGCGGCGGGGCCAGCAGGCACAGGGTGGTGTCGGTGATGGCCACGCCGCGGGCGCTCAGCGGCTGTTCGGCGAACAGGCTGGCCGAGGAGACCAGACACATCTCGCCCGGTGCCACGCGGTAGAGCTCCAGCTCGCGCCCGTTGGGCGCGCTGCGCGAGACCTTGACTTCGCCGCGCAGCACCAGCGGGAAACCCTGGCAGGCATCGGTTTCGCGAAACAGCTGGGTGCCGGCGGGCACCGTCATCGGCACCAGCCCGGGCAGCAGGCCCGGCAACTGCCCCAGTGCCGGGTACAGCGAGAGCAGTTCGGGCGGGACGGCGTCGTTCATGGCGGCCATTGTAGGAGCCGGGTACCGCTTGAACGATCCGAACGGGTGGCATAAGTTCGTTCAAATGCTTTGAATGCGGGCTTCAAGCGGCTTGGCCTCCGGGCGGTCGCTCGCTTCCTACACTGCCGGCATGTCTGCATCTGCTGCTGTCTCCCGTTACCACCCCGTTGCCATTGCTCTGCACTGGCTGCTGGGCCTGGCCCTGATCGGCATCTTCGCCCTGGGGCTGTACATGAGCGACCTGCCGTTCTCGCCCGAGCGCCTGAAGCTCTACAGCTGGCACAAGTGGGCCGGCATCGTCGTGTTCACCCTGTCGTTCCTGCGCCTGTTCTGGCGCCTGACGCACCGGCCGCCCGCGCTGCCGGTCGCCATCGAAGCCGCCATGCCGGGCTGGCAGCGCATGGCGCACCACGCCACGCACCTCGGTCTGTACCTGCTGTTCTTCGCCGTGCCGCTGCTGGGCTGGGCCTTCAGCTCGGCCGCCGGCTTCCCGGTGGTGCTGTTCGGCGTGCTGCCGCTGCCCGACTTCGTGCCCGTGAACGAGGGGCTGGCCGACGTGCTCAAGGAGTTGCACGAGCTGTCCGCCTTCGCCATGGCCGGTCTGGTGCTGCTGCACGTGGCCGGCGCGCTCAAGCACCAGTTCATCGATCGCGACGGCCTGCTCAGCCGCATGTCCTTCGGCCAACGCTGATCCTTTTTCCTTCCGGAGTCCTCCATGAAATCCGTCGTCGTCTCCCTCACCCTGCTGGCCGCTGCGATGGCCGCCCAGGCCCAGCAGGCCGTCGTGCCCGCACAGAGCGAAATCAGCTTCACCAGCCGCCAGATGGGCGTGCCGGTGGACGGCAAGTTCAAGACCTTCAGCGCCCAGGTGGCGTTCGACCCGGCCAAGCTGGCCGCCAGCAAGATCGCGTTCAGCGTGGACACCGGCAGTGCCGACATCAGCCGCGAAGCGAACGCCGAGCTGGTCAAGCCGCTGTGGTTCAACGTCGCGGCCTTCCCCAAGGCCACCTTCACCTCCAGCAGCTTCAAGCGCATCGACGCCACGAAGTACGAAGTGGCCGGCAAACTGGCCATCAAAGGCGTGACCAGCGATGTGGTGGTGCCCGTGACCCTGGCGCAGAACGGTGCCACCACCGTCGCCAGCGGCACTTTCCCGATCAAGCGACTGTCCTTCCGCATCGGCGAGAAGGAATGGGCCGACACCTCGATGGTCGCCGACGAAGTGCAAGTGAAGTTCAGGATCGCCCTGACCGGCGTGCCAAAACTGTGACCCCGCGTTTTCCGTTCCGTTTCCAACCTCAATCCAGGAGTTCAACCATGCGCAAGTCCCTGTCCCTGCTGGCCGCTGCGGCCGTTCTGTCCACCGCCGGCATCGCCCAGGCGGCCGAATACGCGATCGACCCGACGCACACCTTCGCCACCTTCGAAATCGGCCACTTCGGCGCCAGCGTGAACCGTGGCCGTTTCGACAAGAAGGAAGGCAAGATCAGCTTCGACAAGGCCGCCAAGACCGGCAGCGTGGACATCAGCTTCGACGTGGCTTCCGTGAACACCGGCACCGCCAACTTCGACAAGCACCTGCAAAGCGCGGAAATCCTGAACGCCGAGAAATTCCCCAAGGCCCGTTTCGTGTCCACCAAGTTCCAGTTCAACGGTGACAAGGTCAGCGCCGTCGAAGGCAACCTGACGCTGCTGGGCAAGACCCAGCCGGTGACCCTCAAGGCCAACCAGTTCAACTGTTTCGAAAGCCCCATGCTCAAGCGCGAAGTCTGCGGTGGCGACTTCGAAACCACCATCGACCGCACCGCCTTCGGCGTGAACTACGGCGTGGACTGGGGCTTCCCGAAGAACGTGCGCCTGGTGCTGCAGGTCGAGGCGGTGAAGCAGTAAGCCCCCCTGCGCCGCTGACGCGGTGCGACTGGGTTCAGGCACTTCGCGCCTGACGCTTCTCCTGTGCTTTGCCACGACAAAGGCCCGCTTGTGCGGGCCTTCGTTTTGGCTGCGTTACAAACGGGTGATGTCAAAACTTGTCTGGACGCCACTGCGCGTCCCCGTGCCCGGGTTGGGCGACCTGTTCAGCGAGGCCTGCGGACCTGAGAATGGCCCGCCGGTTTTGCTGGTGATGGGGGCCATGAATCCGGCCCATTTCTGGCCGGACGACTTCGTGGCCGCGCTGGTGCGAGCCGGGTGCCGGGTGCTGCGCTACGACCACCGTGACACCGGGCGGTCCTTTGTCCAGCCCCTGCATGCCCCACCGTATGCGCTGGACGATCTGGTGGCCGACGCGCTGCGGGTGCTCGACGCCTGGGCGGTGTCCCGCGCGGCGGTGGTCGGCTGGTCCATGGGCGGCTACATCGCGCAGCACCTGGCCCACGAACACCCGGCGCGCCTGAGCCACCTGGTGCTGCTGGGCAGTTCGCCCGATCACCGGCCTTACATGGCGGCCACGCTGGGGCGGGCGGTGCCGGCCGATGGCCTGCCCGGCCCGGTGCCGGCGTTCCTGCCCGCGTTGATGGCGGCCTCCGTGGGTGCCTTCACCCGCCCGCCGGAGGATGTGGCCGTGGACGGCTGGGCCGTTTTTCATGGTGGGTCGTTTCCATTCCCGGCCGAACGGGTGCGCCAGCAGGCCCGAGCCGCCCTGGCCGATGGTCACCAGCCGCTGGCCGCGATGCACCACGCGCTGGCGGTGGACCGCGCACAGCCCCGCATGGCCTGGTTGCCGACACTGAACCTGCCCACCCTGGTGCTGCACGGTGCCCACGATCCTTGTCTGCCACTGGCCCACGGCGAGGCCCTGGCGCGGCTCATTCCCGGTGCGCGTCTGGTGGCGCTCGACATGGGTCACCTGCTGCCCGACGCGCTCGCAGCGCCGGTCGGGCAGCAGGTGGCTGCCTTCATCCGCGGTGAAGCGGCTGTGTAGCCTGCTCCAGTCGCTCTAAAAACAATAGCGCCTGCTCGCGGCTGCTGCCGCACATTTCCACACTCGGTGGCAGCGAGCCGCAGACCGCCGGCCGCTCGGGCTGGCCGAACAGGCGACAGCGCAAGGCGTCGTCGAGGTGTGGGCAGCGGACACCCGCCGGCTTGCCGCCGGGCAGGCCCGGCATGGGGCTGCTGATGGACGGCGCGATGCAGCAGGCCGCACAGCCGGGGCGGCAGTCCACGCCGTTCAGCCCTGAAACCGGCGTGCCGCCCAGAGCACCTGATCCACCACGGCGCGCACGTTCTCGCGCGCCGGTTCGGCCACCAGCTGCCCTTCGGGCGTGAAGGCCTCACCCGCCTTGGACAGGGCAAACTGCTTCGGCGACACCCAGCACTGCAGGTTCATCAGCAGCGGGGCCAGGTGGCTCAGGCTGCGCAGTCCGCCCAGCGCGCCGGGCGAGGCCGACAGCATGCCCACCACCTTGTCCGCGAAGGGCTTGGTGCCGCTGGACCAGACCGGGTCGCCCTTGATGGGGCTGGAGACCCAGTCGATGGTGTTCTTCATCAGGCCGGTGTAGCTGCCGTTGTATTCCGGCGAGACCACGATCCAAGCCGGGTGGGCGAAAAAGATCTCTTTGAGCCGCACCACATCGCGCGGCGTGCCCTTGGCTTCCAGGTCGGCGTTGTACAGCGGCACGTCGAAATCGGCCAGCTCGATGTGCGTGACGGGCGCCCCGGCTTCACGACCCAGGTTGGCGGCCACGGTGGCCAGCTTGCGGTTGAAGGACTGGGCGCGCGTGCTGCCCGCGAAGACGAGGAGGGGCGTGGGGGTGCTCATGGGCGGATTGTGGCAGCGGGCAGTTGCAGGTTTCCTGCGTGGGGCTATCCCGGGTTTGGCCGTTGCGCCGCGTCCAGCTCAAGCAGCAACCGCGTGCGCTCCTCGCGGGCGACCACTCGCCAGTCTTCGCCGGTCAGTGCGCCCTCCATCGCCCAGAGCAGGTTGAGGCTTGCGTTCTGGTCGGCTGCCATGACCCGCAGGTAGGCCCGCACCGCGCCCAGGCGTTCGAGGTCGGCCCGGCTGTGGATGCCGGCGGCGGCGAGCATGGCGAGGGACCGGGGGCCGAGGCCGGGGAGGTCGTGGGATGGGGGCATGGATGCGGGCGAAAGGGCTTGATGGGACAATAGCGGACTTTCGCGGGCCGGGGCAGGCCCGCCGCCACTGTTTCACGTGAAACACGCGTTGTCATCGGCCGGCCGGGATGGTCGCGGCCCTCAGGCGCTCTATCGATATGTTGTACCCACAGGAATTTGACGTCATCGTCGTCGGCGGTGGCCATGCCGGCACCGAAGCCGCGCTCGCAGCCGCGCGCATGGGCTGCGCCACGCTGCTGCTCACCCACAACATCGAGACGCTGGGCCAGATGAGCTGCAATCCGAGCATCGGCGGCATCGGCAAGGGCCACCTGGTCAAGGAGGTGGACGCGCTGGGCGGGGCGATGGCGCTGGCCACCGACGAGGGCGGCATCCAGTTCCGCATCCTCAACAGCAGCAAGGGTCCGGCGGTGCGCGCCACCCGCGCCCAGGCCGACCGCATCCTGTACAAGGCCGCGATTCGCCGCATGCTGGAGAACCAGCCCAACCTCTGGCTGTTCCAGCAGGCGGTGGACGACCTGATGGTCGAGGGCGACCGGGTGGTGGGCGCGGTGACGCAGGTCGGCATCCGCTTCCGCAGCCGCACGGTGGTGCTGACCGCGGGCACCTTCCTGGACGGCAAGATCCACGTCGGCCTGAACAACTACGCGGCCGGCCGGGCAGGCGACCCACCGGCCGTGTCGCTGAGTGCGCGGCTGAAAGAGCTGAAGCTGCCGCAAGGCCGCCTGAAGACCGGCACGCCGCCGCGCATCGACGGCCGCACCATCGACTGGTCGAAGTGCACCGAACAGCCGGGCGACGGCGTGCCCGGCGGCCTGAACCCGGACCTGCCGGTGCCGGTGTTCAGCTTCATGGGCAACACGGCCATGCACCCGAAGCAGATTCCCTGCTGGATCACGCACACCAACGCCCGCACGCACGAGATCATCCGCTCCGGCTTCGACCGCAGCCCCATGTTCACCGGCAAGATCGAGGGCGTGGGGCCGCGCTACTGCCCCAGCGTCGAAGACAAGATCAACCGCTTCGCCGACAAGGACAGCCACCAGATCTTCCTGGAGCCCGAGGGCCTGACCACGCACGAGGTCTACCCCAACGGCATCAGCACCAGCCTGCCGTTCGACATCCAGTACGCGCTGGTGCGCAGCATGCCCGGCCTGGAAAATGCCCACATCCTGCGCCCGGGCTACGCCATCGAATACGACTACTTCGATCCGCGCTCGCTCAAGAACAGCTTCGAGACCAAGCAGATCCAGGGCCTGTTCTTCGCTGGCCAGATCAACGGCACCACCGGTTACGAAGAGGCCGCGGCCCAAGGGCTGTTCGCCGGGCTGAACGCCGCGCTGCAGTGCCAGGGCAAGGACGCCTGGCTGCCGCGCCGCGACGAGGCCTACCTCGGGGTGCTGGTGGACGACCTGGTGACCCAGGGCGTGACCGAGCCCTACCGCATGTTCACCAGCCGGGCCGAGTTCCGGCTGCAGCTGCGCGAGGACAACGCCGACATGCGCCTGACCGAACAAGGCCGCGCCATGGGTCTGGTGGGCGATGCGCGCTGGGATGCCTTCAGCCGCAAGCGCGACGCGGTTTCACGTGAAACAGAACGCCTGAAATCGACCTGGGTGAACCCGCGCATCCTGGAAGCCGCCGAGTCGGAGCGGGTGCTGGGCAAGGCCATTGAGCGCGAATACAACCTGTTCGATCTGTTGCGCCGGCCGGGCGTGGGTTATGCCGAGCTGATGGGCATGGGCGAAGGCCGCTGGGCGCCGGCGGCCAAGGCGGTCGACGAAGATGCCCGCCCGGTGGTTTCACGTGAAACACTGGGCGAGTTGCACGACGCGGTGGTGGAGCAGGTGGAGATCGCCGCCAAGTACTCGGGCTACATCGACCGGCAGAAGGACGAGGTCGAGCGCGCCGCGCACTACGAACACCTGAAGCTGCCGCCCGACCTGGACTACGCGCAGGTGACGGCCCTGTCGTTCGAGGCGCGGCAGAAGCTGGCCAAGCACCGACCCGAGACGCTGGGCCAGGCCTCGCGCATCTCGGGCATCACCCCGGCCAGCATCTCGCTGCTGATGATCCACCTCAAGAAGGGTGGGTTCAAGGGTTTTGCCCGTACCACGGAAGAGCAGGGCGCATGAGTTCTTCGAGTCTGAAGCCGGCACTGGAAGCCGGGCTGCACGCACTCGGCCTGAGCCTGTCCGATGCCCAGGTCGAGCAGCTGCTGGCCTACCAGGACCTGATCGCCAAGTGGAACAAGGTCTACAACCTCACGGCCGTGCGCGACCCGCGGGAGATGCTGACGCACCACCTGCTGGACAGCCTGGCCGCGATCCCGCCGCTGCTGCGCCAGACCGAAGGCAGGCCGATCCAGCTGCTCGACGTGGGCTCGGGCGGAGGTCTGCCGGGTGTGGTGATCGCCATCACCTGCCCGCAGATCCAGGTGCACTGTGTGGACACAGTGCTCAAGAAGGCGACCTTTATCCAGCAGGTGGCGGCTTCGCTGAAGTTGCCGAACCTGCGGGGCATCCACGCGCGGGTGGAGTCGCTGAAGGCAGAAGAGGGGAGCGGCTACGACGTGGTCTGCTCCCGCGCATTTGCCTCATTGTTGGACTTCACGGCCTGGTCGCGCGCGGCGCTCAAGCCGGGGGCGGTGTGGATGTCGATGAAGGGCAAACACCCTGTTGACGAACTGGCGGCGCTGCCGGCCGATGTGTCGGTGTTTCACGTGGAACAGCTGGTCGTGCCGGGGCTGGATGCCGAGCGGTGCATTGTCTGGTTGCGGGCGGCCACTTCGGCTTGAGTCCTTTTTCTCGGTGAGACCTCGCGCCAGGCCAGTGGCGATGCGCGCGTTCTCCGGCCCTCGCTCGCGGGCGACCGGACCTGTTCATCAGCACCACTTCGTCAACACCGTTACCGCTGGGCGCCTCTGGGGCAACCGCGAATGGGGCCTGCGCCCGCGCACATCGCCACCGTCCTGTGAGAGCCGAGGGTGGTGCACCACCGGTGGTGTGCCAGCATTCCTTTGGAGGGGGTTGTGGCGTGTGGATGGGCGGCGGGACGATTCGCGGTTGCCCCAGAGTCGGCGTTCCCGTCCGGTATTGACGAGGCGAGGGCGGCGCGCAGGTCCGGTCGCCCGCGCCCGGACCAGAGCCCAGCCACGCGCCACAACCCCCTCTGAGCCCAAGGATGAGCGAAACAAGCAGCGCCCGAGCCACAAAGCCGCCCGAAAGAAAACACCCCTCACGTAAACTCGACCGTCTCCACACCCCAAGAGAGCCACCATGTTCGGCATCGCTGACTACGGCGCCTTCGTCGCCGCCATCATCCTGTTCCTGGCCATTCCCGGCCCGGGGAACCTGGCCCTGATCACGTCCACCGGCAAAGGGGGCATCCGGGGCGGGCTGGCGGCCACCTTCGGCGTCATCGCCGGTGACCAGGTGCTCATGTGGATGGCCGTGGCCGGCGTCGCCGCGCTGCTGGCCGCCTACCCGGCCGCCTTCAGCTTCGTGCAGTGGGCCGGCGCCGCCTACCTGGCCTGGCTCGGCTTCAAGATGCTCACCGCCAAACCCGGCGACGCGCCCATCCTCAACATCCGCCCGCGCCAGTTCTTCCAGCAGGCCGTCACCATCACCCTGCTCAACCCCAAGGCCATCGTCTTTTACATGGCCTTCTTCCCGCTGTTCGTCGACCCGGCGCGCCACCAGGGCCTGATCACCTTCGGCGCCATGGCCGCGACCATCGCTGTGCTCACCTTCCTTTACGGCCTCACCGTCGTGCTGCTGACCCACTTCCTGGCCGAACGCATGCGCGCCAACCCGCGCATCACCCAGGCGCTGAACAAGCTCGCCGGTGTTTTCCTCATTGGTTTCGGCGTCAAGCTGGCCATCTCCAAATAAGCGATCGGGTATCGACCACATGGCCAAAATTTTCTGCGTCGCCAACCAGAAGGGCGGTGTCGGCAAGACCACCACCACCGTCAACCTGGCGGCCGGCCTGGCCAAGATCGGCCAGCGCGTGCTGATGGTGGACCTGGACCCGCAGGGCAACGCCACCATGGGATCGGGCGTGGACAAGCGCAAGATGGAACTCTCCGTCTACGACGTGCTGCTGGAGTCCGCGTCCATCCCCGAGGCGGCGGTGTTCTCGGAAAAATGCGGCTACACCGTGCTCGGCGCCAACCGCGAACTCGCCGGTGCCGAGGTCGAACTGGTCGAGGTCGAGCGCCGCGAAGCCCGCCTGAAGAACGCGCTGGCCGCCGTGGCCGACGCTTACGACTTCGTGCTCATCGACTGCCCGCCGTCCCTGAGCATGCTCACCCTCAACGGCCTGTGCTCGGCGCACGGCGTCATCGTGCCCATGCAGTGCGAGTACTTCGCGCTCGAAGGCCTGACCGACCTGGTCAACACCATCAAGCAGGTGCACGCCAACCTCAACAAGGACCTGCAGATCATCGGCCTGCTGCGCGTCATGTTCGACCCGCGCATCACGCTGCAGCAGCAGGTCAGCGACCAGCTCAAGGCCCACTTCGGCGACAAGGTGTTCGACACCGTCATCCCGCGCAACGTGCGCCTGGCCGAGGCACCCAGTTACGGCCTGCCGGGGGTGGTGTTCGACCCGTCCGCGCGTGGCAGCCAGGCCTTTGTGGCCTTTGCGACTGAAATGGTCGCCCGCATCGAGAAGATGTGATGTGAGCGCCTGCTTCTTTCAAATAGCCAATGAAGCCTGAAAACGTCCTGATCCTGCCCGGCTGGCAGAACAGTGGCCCCGAGCACTGGCAGAGCCTCTGGGAAGCGTTGCACGGCTTCCGGCGTGTGGACCAGCACGACTGGATGACCCCGCGCCGCGGCGACTGGATCGCCCGGCTGGAGGACGTGATCCTCGGCTGCGACGGCCCGGTGCTGCTGGTCGCGCACAGCCTGGGCTGCATCCTCACCGCCGCCTGGGCCGAGGTCTCGCGCAGCACCGGCCGCGTGCAGGGCGCGCTGCTGGTGGCGCCGGGTGATCCGGAGCGCGAGGAACTGCAAGGCGTGCTCCCGAGCTGGACGCCCATCGTCCGCCAGCGCCTGCCGTTCCCCAGCACGCTGGTGGGCAGCCGCAACGACCCGTATTGCAGCTTAGACAAGGCGCAAAGCCTGGCCGACAGCTGGGGCTCGCGCTTCATCGACCTGGGCGAACGCGGCCACATCAATGCCGAATCCGGCCTGGGCGACTGGCCCGAAGGCGTGGCACTGCTGAACGAACTGACAAACCCGAAAAAAGACTGAACCCCATGGTCACCAAAAAACCCAAGGGCCTCGGCCGCGGACTCGAAGCCCTGCTCGGCCCCAAGGTGGACGACACCGCCAGCGTTGCGGCCCCGGCCGCCGCAGAAGGCGCTCCGAGCAAGCTGCCGCTGGACCAGATGGTCGCGGGCGTCTACCAGCCGCGCACGCGCAT
Source organism: uncultured Hydrogenophaga sp. (assembly GCA_964550405.1). Lineage (GTDB taxonomy): Bacteria > Pseudomonadota > Gammaproteobacteria > Burkholderiales > Burkholderiaceae_C > Hydrogenophaga. The sequence goes on from CAZJZD010000006.1 coordinate 93,848, forward strand.
GGACGAAGGCGCGCTCTACGAGCTGGCCGAATCGATCAAGGCGCAGGGCGTGATGCAGCCGATCCTGGTGCGCCGGCTGGCCGACGGGCCGAACTCGGGCAAGTACGAAATCATCGCGGGCGAACGCCGTTTTCGCGCCTCGAAGCTGGCGGGCCTGACCGAGGTGCCGGTGCTGGTGCGCGACGTGCCCAACGAGGCCGCGGCCGCGATGGCGCTGATCGAGAACATGCAGCGCGAGGACCTGAACCCGCTGGAAGAGGCGCAGGGTCTGCAGCGTCTGGTCAAGGAATTCGGGCTGACGCACGAGCAGGCCGCGCAGGCCGTGGGCCGTTCGCGCTCGGCGGCATCCAACCTGCTGCGCCTGCTGCAGCTGGCCGATCCGGTGCAGACCATGCTGATGGCCGGTGACATCGACATGGGCCATGCGCGCGCGCTGCTGTCGCTGGAGAAGGTGGCGCAGATCACCGCGGCCAACCAGATCGCGGCGAAGAAGCTGTCGGTGCGCGAGGCCGAGAGCCTGGTCAAGAAGCTGGGTGCCGAGTTCAACCTGGTGCCGCAGCAGCCCAAGAAGGAAAAATCGCGCGACATCCGCCGGGTGGAAGAAGAACTGGCCGACCTGCTGACCGCCGAGGTCGAGGTTCGCATCAAGAAGCGCGTCAAGCGCCACGGTCGCGTCGAAGAGATGGGCGAACTCGCGATCCAGTTCGGCTCGCTGGACGAGCTCAACGGCCTGATCGACCGGCTGCGCGGCGAGCGCTGAAGACGGTCCGAACAACCAGAAAAAAATGGCCTCCACTCGGAGGCCATTTTCGTGGCGAGGCGCCAGCTTCGAGAACGCCGCGGAACCGGCTCTGCCGGCCGCCAGCGTTGTCCCCCTCAGGGGGAAGCCGCGCAGCGGCGCAGGGGGGAGCTTAATCCCCGACCTTGAGGGTGCCGCCTTTGCCCAGGCCGCCCTTGACGGTTTGGGCCTTGTAGTTCTTCAGGGAAATCACCATGCTGTTGTAGGCGTCCATGAAGGCCGCCACCGTGGCCTTGCCTTCGGGCGTGCGCGAGAAGCCGCTCAGGCCGGCCGCCGCACCACCACCGAAGGCGCCCAGCGCCGCACCGAAGTTGGTGGCGGTGGCGTTGCCTTCCGAGATGGCGATCTGCACCCCCGAGCGGATGTCGAACATGGTCAGCGTTACCACCGAGGCCTTGGACTCCACCGAGCCGGCCAGCGCGCCCAAGCCGCCTCCGATGAGGCCGGCCAGACCGCCGGCGACTTTGCCGGTGGAGTCGTTGTCAATGATGATGGCCGGCTCCAGGAAGTAGTCGGCCGCCACGCGCTGCCCCTTCTGCTGCTGCGAGCCGGCGCGGAACTCGCCCGAGTTGCGCTGCTGGTCGGTGATGGCCGAGAGCTTGCTCTCGGTGCGGTTGTTGCCGATGGAGGTGATCACGAAGCAGTTGGACTGCTGCACCGCCAGCCGCAGCAGCGGCTCGATGTTGGTGACCTTGGTGGCGCGGCCGAAGCTGGCGTACCACTCCTTGCCGCGGCCATCGTCCACCGCCAGCGTGCCCAGTGGCGCGCTGCAGCGCTCGAGGTCGGCGTTGGCACCCACACTGGTGCCGCCGGCCGCCCCACCGGTGGCGGCGGTGGCGCTGGTGCCGGTGGAGACCTTGCCACCACCGGGTGTGACGCAGCCGGCCAGGGCGAGGGAAGTGGCCAGGGCAGCCCAGCGCAGGGAGGTGGAGGGGAGGTTCATCGGTAAGCCCTTTCGTCCAGAAGGTTTCAACGGAAAAAATGATGGGAAGGGTCAGCGGATCACCCAGCCGACCGGACCCCAGTACCAGTAGTAAGGGTAACCGCTGTACCACCAGCCGTGCCAGTACTTGCGGTGGGCCTCTCGCCAGCGGTAGAGCGCCTGCTCGTCCTGTTTGGCTTTGCGCGCCTCGGGCAGCAGCTTGGCCGATTCCTGGTCACCGCGGTCGGCGGCCATGGACAGCCAACGCTCGGCCTCGGCGGGGTCTGAACCCATTTCCTGCAGGCCGGCCAGGTAGAAGCGGCCCAGCGCGGCCTGCGCGGGCAGCACGCCCCGTTCGCCGGCATCGCGCATCCACTTGAGGGCCAGGTAGCTGTCCTGGCGCACGCCGTCGCCGCGGAAGAAGCGCAGGCCCAGGTCGTAGGCTGCCCGCGGGTCCTTGCGGGCAATGTCTTCCAGCGCCGCAACCCGTTTGGTTTCTTCGGGGTTGTCGTCGCGCGTGGGGTCGAAGGTCGCGCTGTTGCGCGGGCGGTCCGAGCAACCGCGGTCGTCGCAAATGCGGACGGTCTTGTCGCCCGATTGCGCAAAAGCCGCACCGCTGGCCAGCAGCAGCGCGGAGATCAGCCATTTCCTGTTCATGTCCATTCCCTGCCGTGATCCGAAGGCGTCATTGTGCCGAAGGACTTGAACGAATGGTTACACGTTCGTCGGCCCTGCCACGGGGTCGTTCCTCCTCCGGAGGGATGGGACAGGGTGCGATCAGCGACGGAAAATCTTGCCCGGGTTGAGCACGTTCGCCGGTGCCGCCAGTGTCGCGTGGACGGGCTTCAGTTGGGGAAGTAGCAGGCGCGACCGCTGTCTGCGCCACTGCCGCCCACCACCTCGCCGGATGCGTACGTCACCTGCATGCGGCCCACGGTGTGGCGCACCTCCACCTGTACCCGCTGCGTGACGCCGCCGGACACGCTGTCGGCACGGAAGTTGTAGAGGGTATTGAAGCCCGGGTCCTGCAGGCTGGAGACCTGACCATCGCCGCTGCGGTCTTCGCTGCCGTCCAGCCGGGCGGTGAACGACACCCCGCCGTTGCTCAACGAGAGCGTGCCGTCGCCCGCAATCGCCAGCGTGCAGGCCGTCGGCGCCGCCGCCGGGAAGGTCAGGGGTTTGCCGATGCTCCAGCCGGTGTAGCTCCCCACCAGGCCGGCCGGCAGGTCGGTCGAGGTGAAGCCGGCGGCGGTGATACGGAACGGCGCTGCAGCGGCCCCGGTGTCGACCGGCGTGGCCGACTTGAACATCGGCACGCAGAAGTCGCCCGCGATCCCCGAGAGCTGCACGTTGACCAGGCTGCCGCCGACGCCGCTGATGCCGATGTATTCGCTGCCCGTGACGGCGTTGAGCGAGAACGAACCGACCGTGTCGGCCACCAGCCAGCGGTCGCCGCTGTCGCCCGTGAGGGCGGCGTTGCGCGTGTTGCCCGCCAGCGTGCTGGCGACGCTGCCGTCCGAGTTGACCGTCAGCGTGCACTGGGTGCCGCTGCTGGTGCCACGGCCCCAGTAGGTGCCCACCAGCCACTGCGCGGCGTCGCCCGTCGCGCCTGCGCCGTTGCTGCTGCCCGCGCGCGGTGCGGCGGCGTAGAAGTCGGGGTAGGTGGTGTAGCCGCTTGCCGGGGGTGGCGGTACCGGTGTGCTCAGTGCAAAGCTGGTGGCCGACTCGACACCGTCCACAGACAGCTTGTAGGCGCCATCGGTCAGCCCGCCGGGGACGACCAGCGTCATCGACGTGGCCGACAGGGTGGCGGGCGTGACGGCGGTGTTGCCCAGCCGGACCACCTGACCGCTGGCGAAGCCCGTGCCGCTGACGGTGATGACGGTGCCGGGCGCACCGCTGGCCGGGCTGAAGCCGCTGATCACCGGGGCGTCCGGACCGGGCGGTGGCGGCACCACCACGGTGTAAGCCACGGCACCCGCCACGCCGTCCACCGTCAGGTCCACCACACCGGCGGTCAGGCCGGCGGGAACGGTCACGCTGATCTGCGTGCCCGCCGCGTTGGTGCTGGCGCCGGTCGCCGTCGTGGTGCCAAAACGCACCACCGGGTTGGCCGGCAAGGCGTGGCCGTTGAGCACGACGCTGTCGCCGGCCTCGCCGCTGCCGGTGAAGGGACCGCCCAGGTAGGGGGGCAAAGGCGCGTCACCGCCCGCCAGGCGCGCAGCGGCCGCGTCCAGTGACAGCCCTGCCGCGGCCAGTGCGGTCTGGAACTGGTCCAGCACCGCGTCCAGCCCGGATCCGTCGGCCTGGAACACGGCCGTCAGCGGGTCGGTGCCACCCAGCGCGCTGCGCAGTGCCTCCGGCAAGCCGTTGCGCACAGCGTCCAGCGCCGCGCTGCTGGCGGCCGTGGTGATCCGCGCAAAGCCCGCGGCATCCACCGCGTCGAAAAATGCGGCCGGGCTCCCGCCTGTCGTGTGGGCGGCCATCAGTTCGGTCAGCGGCGTCAGGTTGGCGCGTGCGCTCGTGCTGGCAACGGCACCCGGTACCCAGGCGTGCAGCCGCTGGGTGTTGGGCACACCCCCTGCCGTGCCACCGCTGGCGCGCAGCACGCAGGGCAGCACACCACCCACCACGCTCAGGCTGTAGCTGCCGGTGGCCGAGGTGGTGCCCGACGCCGGTGTGCCCGCGCTGCACTTCGCGCTGACGGTGGCGCCCGCCAGGGGCGCGCCGACGGCGGCCACGCCGCCGATGGTCAGCGCCGCCGCCGTGGGCGGCGGGGCAGGGGCCTGGCTGGCCGAGTCGTCACCACCGCCACAGGCGGCCAGGCTCAGGCCCACCAGCACGGGTGGCAGCCGCCGCAGGGAGCGGCCGATGGAGCGGGGCAGGCGGATGTTCGAGAACTTCCAGAGGATTGAATGCATGGCGTTTTCCAGCGACGGGACGGCAGGGGAATGGACAAGGATCGGGTGCGATTCTTCAGTCCTGCCTGCCCATGCCGCCACCCCCCGAACCGGGGGATCCCCCTGAAACAAGGGGAGATCGCTCCCCCCTGTTCAGGGGGCCATGTCGGGGCTGGAAAAAGAGGCCTTTGGCCTACACTGCCTCCCATGTCGCAAGCCCTCCGTTTCGAGCGTGTGCTGGTGGTCGAGGACCTGGATGAGCCCAGGCGCTGGCTGGCCGAGCTGCTGCCCCAGGCCTTGCCGGTGGTCCGGGTGGTGGATGCCGCGGCCTCGCTGGCCCAGGCGCGCGCCCTGATGGCCACCCACACCTATGGCCTGGCCCTGGTGGACTGGGGTCTGCCCGACGGTCATGGGGGCGAACTCATCGTGGAATTGCTCGCCGCCCGGCCCGACGCGGTGGTCATCGTCGCTACGATCCACGACGACGATGCGCATGTGTTCCCCGCGCTGCGGGCCGGCGCCTCCGGCTACATCCTCAAGTCGCAGCCGACCGAGGTGGTCGTGGCGCAGTTGCGCCGCATCGAGCAGGGCGAGCCTGCGCTCTCGCCGTCCATCGCGTCGCGCGTGCTCAAGCACTTCCATGAAGTCCGTGTCACCGATGCGAAATCCCAGGCCCAGCTCACCGAGCGCGAAGTGGAGGTGCTGCGCCTGATCGCCAAGGGCTACAAGTCGGGTGAAGTGGCCCAGCTGCTGGGACTCAGCGGCCACACCGTCACCGGCTACGTGCGTGACATCTACCGCAAGCTCGGCATTTCCAGCCGGGCCGAGGCCACGATGGAGGCGGCGCGCCGCGGCCTGGTGGCCTGACAACGGTCGGGCCGTTCAGGCCGTCAGAGGCGCGGCGTCGGACGACGGGAAATCCCCCTCCGGCAAAGGCAGGGCCAGGCTCACCAGCACGCCGCTTTGCGGCGCGGGCGCATGGCTCACCAGCAGGCGGGCACCCAGCTTGTCCGCGCGCTGCGCCATGTGGCGCAGGCCCCGGCCGCTGCCGGTCGGTCCGGATACGGGCAGCCCCTGACCGTCGTCCTGGATGTCCAGCCGCAAGGTGTCCACCTCGCCCGTCTCGCGCCAGGCACGGATGTGGATGTTGCGTGCCCCGGCGTGCTTGAGCGTGTTGGTCACCGACTCCTGCAGCACCCGCATGATCTGCAGGGTGGCGTCACTGCCCAGCTCCAGTCCGTCCAGATCGTCGGCCACCGACCAGTGCAACTGCAGGCCAATGGCCTGCAGCCGGGCGTCCCAGCGGTTGCGCCACGACACCAGCGCGCCGTGCAGGCTGCGCCCGAGGTCCGACGCATCCATCAGCAGGCGCAACTCGTCCAGCCCCTCCTGCAGTGTCTGCACCACCTGGTGCTTGCTCAGCGCGTCGCGCTCCACCCCGCGAAGCGCGGTGATCAGCTGCGCGCCCAGGCCGTCGTGGATTTCGCGGTTGAAGCGGGCCCGCTCCTGCGCACGGGCGCTGGCGCGCTCGCTCTCGCGCAGCAGCGCGTAGCTGCGTTCCAGTTCGCTGGACTTTTCGCGCACGCGCGCCTCCAGCAACTCGTTGCTGATCTCGGCCTGGTTGAGCGCGCGCATCACATACTCTGCACACACCAGGGCGTAGGCCAGCAGCACGGTGGTGAACCCCAGCAGGATGAAGGAGGTGCGATCTGGCGGCAGCGTGCCCACCACGATCAACACGTCGTTCAGGCTGGCGCCGAACAGGGCGGCAAAGCCCAGGGCCATGAGCCCGGCGCGCCAGCGGCCCAGCACATCACGCCCCGACCACAGCACAAACGGCATGGTGCCCAACATGGTGAGACCGAACAGGTAGGACAGCCCTCTGACCAGCAGCGCACCCTGGCCGAGCGCCAGCGTGAGCGCGAACGTGACCGTGAAACCGATGCCCGCACCCATCAGGGCGCGGTGACGCGCCTGCGTCTGCTTGCCCAGCAGCAGCAAGGTGGTCTGGATGCACGAGACCGCAAACAGCGACACTGTGAACGGGTTGATCTGCTCGAACAGCAGCGGCGGCAGGTGCACCGCGTCGCCTGCGTACATGACACCGCGCGAGCCCCAGGTCAGGCACATCATGCTGAACCAGAAGATCACGTTGTCCTGGCGGCGCGTGCGCCACAGCAGCACCGAGCCCAGCCCCACCAGCAAGGTGACCAGCGACACCACATACATGCCGCCGGAGTGCTGGTTGTAGGCAGCCAGGTGCCTGGGCAGCAGTGCATTCATGGGGCCGATCTCGGCGCGCGCCACGCCCGCCGGTATGAAGGGCATGGTGCGCAGTTCGATGGTCAGCGTGCGAGCGCCCTGCGGCAGCGCAAACAGCATGGGCGTGCGCCCATTGAACGCCGTGACCGTGGCGCTGCCGACGCGGGGCAGCTCGGGGACCGCTGCTGCGCCGTCGATCGTCAGGGCGTAGGGCGCGCCGACCCGGAACAGCCACAGGCTTTGACCCGGCTGGTGGGTGCAGGCGCTCACGTCCAGTGTGTAACGGGCCCTGAAGCCTTCGCGGCGCCAGTCGCGGTGCAGGGCATCCGGCAGAGACACGGTGTCCTGGGCCTGCAGACGTCCATCGAGCCAGACCTGGCGCTGTGCATGGGCCAGCGGCGTGATCGCCGAGCAATCGCCGGCCCGGGCCAGCCCGGTGGTCAGCGCCAGCCAGCAACACAGGCCCAGCAGCAGGCGCCATGTCATGACGAAGCCCCTCAGAGCGCGAAGATCTTGCCCGGGTTGAGGATGTTGTCCGGGTCCAGCGCCTGCTTGATGCTGCGCATCATGTCGATGGCGCCGTCGCCTGCTTCGGTGCGCAGGAAGTCCATCTTGTGCAGCCCCACGCCGTGTTCGCCGGTGCAGGTGCCGCCCAGCTTGAGCGCGCGTGCCACCAGGGTGTGGTTCAGGGCTTCGGCTTTCCGGTGTTCGTCGGGCTGGCCGGGGTCGATCAGGTAGCCGAAGTGGAAGTTGCCGTCGCCCACATGGCCGACCAGGAAGTAGGGGATGCCGGAGGCGTCGGCCTCGGCCACCGAATCGAGCAGGCAGTCGGCCAGCCGGCTGATGGGCACGCAGGTGTCTGTGCTGATGGCGCGGCAACCCGGCTTGCTCTGGATCGCGGCGAAGTACGCGTTGTGCCGCGCGGTCCACAGGCGGGTGCGCTCTTCGGGCGTGGTCGCCCATTCGAAGGCGTTGCCGCCGAACTCACCCGCGATCTCCTGCACCGTCTCGGCCTGTTCCTTCACGCTCGCGGGCGAGCCGTGGAACTCCATCAGCAGCATGTGTTCTTCACGCAGGCCCAGCTTGCTGTGCGCATTGACCATGCGCACGGTGCCGGCGTCGATCAGCTCGCAGCGCGCGATGGGTACACCCAGCTGGATGATCTGGATGACGGTGCGCACCGCCGCCTCGATGGTCGGGAAAGAGCAGGTCGCGGCTGAGATCGCTTCGGGCAGCGGGTAGAGCTTGAGCGTGATTTCGGTGATCAGCCCCAGCGTGCCTTCACTGCCGACCATCAGGCGCGTGAGGTCGTAGCCGGCCGACGACTTCTTGGCTCGTGTGCCGGTGCGGATGACCTCCCCCCGAGCGGTCACCACTTCCAGCGCCAGCACGTTCTCGCGCATGGTGCCGTAGCGCACGGCGTTGGTGCCGCTGGCTCGCGTGGCCGTCATGCCGCCGATGGAGGCGTCGGCGCCCGGATCGATGGGGAAGAACAGGCCCTCGCTCTTCACGGCGTTGTTCACGCCTGTGCGGGTGATGCCGGGTTGCACCGTCACCGTCAGGTCTTCGGCGTTGACCGACAGCACCTGATTCATGCGGCTGACGTCGATGCTGATGCCACCCTGGATGGCCAGCAGGTGGCCTTCGAGCGAGGAGCCGACGCCAAACGGGATGACCGGCACCTTGAACTGCGCTGCCAGCTTCACCACATCGGCCACGTCCTGCGTGGATTCGGCGAATACCACGGCGGAGGGCGGCGGCACGTCGAAAATGGACTCGTCGCGCCCATGCTGTTCACGCACCGCCAGTGCGGTGGAGCACTGGGCGCCGAAGCGCTGTTGCAGGGCCTCGATCAGCGCGGGGGGCACCTCGCGCAGCTGCAACGGTGGAGCGAGGTGGACGTGGTCGGTGGGGGCGTTCATGGCGGTCTCCTGCAGGCGTCGGCGCTTCGTGCGGCCGATCGACCAAGCAGTTTACGCCGCACCCTATGGTGCGGCACACGCGCCATGACCCCCCGGGGACGCGATCAGTTCGACTTCAGCCCCTGCACGAACTCGGCCTGGGACAAGGCGCCATCGCCGTCCTTGTCCAGCTTGGCGAACTGTTCGGCTGCGGCGGGCAGGCTGGCCACCTCCGTCTTGGTGAGTTTTCCGTTGCCATCCAGATCGGCCTTGGCAAAGGCGGCGACCAGGGACGGGTCGGTCGCACTGTCGGTGGCGGGCTTGTCCTGCGCCCAAGCCGCGCTGGCCGACACCGCCAGTGCACTGATCAGAACCAGGCTGCGGGCATCGAAGTGGTGAATGCGTTGTGCTGTTGTCATAGGACCTCCTTGAGTGGGGATGAAAAAACCCGTCAGAGCGACGGGTGAAGCCATTGCAGCCCATCTGCTATGGATATGCGAGCGTTTTTGCATGGCGTTTCCGGGCTTAACGGTCGCTTGCACGGTTCACATGCAAATGCATCTGTAACCGTGCCGTGCATCGCGCAAAATGTGCTGCCGCGATGGCGGTTTTTTCCGCCCCACCAACAGGAATCCGCTGCCATGGGCAACCGACTCACACAGATCGCCACCCGCACCGGCGACGCCGGCACCACCGGACTGGGCGACAACGCGCGCGTCTCCAAGAACAGCCTGCGCGTGCATGCCATGGGCGACGTGGACGAACTGAACTCCCACATCGGCCTGCTGCTGTGCGAGGATCTGCCCGCCGATGTGCGCACGCTGCTGGTCGAGATCCAGCACCAGCTGTTCAATCTGGGCGGCGAGCTGTCGATTCCCGGCTACGAGCTGCTCAAGCCCGACGCCGTGCTGGCGTTGGACGAAGCCCTGGCCACCTACAACGCCCAGTTGCCCCGCCTGCAGGAATTCATCCTGCCGGCCGGTAACCGTGCCGCCAGCCAGGCCCACGTCTGCCGCACCGTCGCCCGCCGGGCCGAGCGGCATCTGGTGGCGCTGGGCAACGAAGAAGCCATCAAGGAAGCGCCACGTCAGTACCTCAACCGTCTGTCGGACCTGATGTTTGTGCTCGCGCGCGTGCTCAACCGCATGAATGGCGGCGATGACATCTATTGGAAGAGCGAACGCCTGAACGCCCAGGGCGAAGGCTGAACATGTTCGTGCGTGGCCTGGCAGCAACAGTGTTGGCCAGTGCTTCCGCCCTCGCTTCGGCGGCACCGGTGGAATATTGGGATTTGCTGTGCGAGGCCGTCTACCTGCCGGCGCGCAGCACCTGGCTGCGCACCGTGCGCATTGCCTTTGATGACCGTCGCGTGACCAGCGTCGCCGTTGATGGCCTGCAGGCCTATGCCTTTGCCGTGCGGGGCAACCTCATCCTCACGGCGCTGGACAACGAGCGCATCGAGCTCGACCTCGAAAACCAGACCTGGACCAGCGATTTCCGTGGACTGGCCAAGGCGCAGGGGCGCTGCGAACGGCGGGGCTGAGCCCGGTTCGGGTGATCCGCGGTTCTCGGGCGGCAAGGAGGGCGTCGGGTGGATGGTCGGTGCGGTCCTGTGTCAGCTGATGGGCCGTTTTCGTGCCGGATTTCATACGGATCACGTAGAAACATTGCTTATCGAGTAAGTAGTCGGTACACTTTCCCAAAAATCCGCGCGTCTCTACGAGTCGCCTCAGCATTCTTTTCAGGAGTGGGAACATGAAGATCAAAAATGGCGTTCTGGCCGCAGCCATGGCTTTCGGCGCGCTCACGGCACACGCTGACGGCCTCCAGAACGATCTGGGTGTGCTCGATTCGGGCGCCGGCCTGTCGTTCTCTTCCCTGTCCGACACCGACCAAGCCTCGAATTTCTTCCACCTCTACCACTTCGAGCTGGGCTCTGCCGGTTCCATCGCGGGTTCCTTTGCCAATCTGGTCGGCGCCACGCTGGACCGCGTGAAACTGGCCGGCAATGGAAACTTCGTCTGGGCGACGCTGGGCAAAGACCTCAGCTTCTCCTACGACAACGTGGCCGAGGGTTACTACGCGCTGTACGTCTTTGGCTCGACCACCGGAGGCGCCAGCAGCTACAGCGGCAGCATGGTGGCCCAGCCGGTGCCGGAACCCGAAACCTATGGAATGCTGCTGGCCGGTCTGGGCCTGATCGGTGCCGCTGTGGCACGTCGTCGCAAGAACAGCTGATCCCGCGCGCTGGTTCTCGACCACCGCCTCAGTTCAAAAAAAACGAGCCCTTGGGCTCTTTTTTTTTGCTCATTTGCGGCCGTCTGGTGCGGATCCGGGTGGCTCCGAAGACTCACACCACCCGCAATCCCCCCGTGCCCGGTCGCTGGCCGTGCTGCAGCCGGATGCGCAGCGAAAGATCGGTGCGCGAATCGGCGTGCTCCACGGCCTGTTCGGCGGTGAGCTCGCCCGCCTCGTAGAGGTCGTACAGGCTCTGGTCGAAGGTGCACATGCCCAGTTCGGTGCTCTTGGCCATGGCGTCCTTGATCTCGTCGGTCTGACCCTTCTGGATCAGCTCGCTGATGAAGGCCGACAGCAGCATCACCTCGGTGGCCGGTACCAGCTTGTCGTGCGCACCGCGGATCAGCCGCTGCGCGACCACGCCCTTGAGGTTGAGCGACAGGTCCATCAGCACCTGGCGATGCGCGGTCTCGGGGAAGAAGTTCAGGATGCGCTGGATGGCCTGGTTGGCGTTGTTCGCGTGCAGGGTGGACACGCACAGGTGCCCGGTTTCGGCATAAGCCATGGCGTGCTGCATGGTGTCGCGGTCGCGGATCTCGCCGATCATGATCACGTCCGGCGCCTCGCGCATGGCGTGGCGCAGCGCGTCGTCGAAGCTGCGCGTGTCCAGCCCGACCTCCCGCTGGTCGACGATGCAGGTGCCGTGCGCGTGCTCGAACTCCATCGGGTCTTCCACCGTCAGGATGTGGCCGGCCGAGTTGTGGTTGCGGTGGTCCAGCAAGGCCGCCAGTGTGGTGGACTTGCCCGAGCCGGCCGCACCCACCACCAGCACCAGTCCGCGTTTGAGCAGCGCCAGCTTGCGCAGCACCGGCGGCAGCTTGAGCTGCTCCAGCGACGGGATCTTGGCGTTGATGTGCCGCACCACCACCGCCACGTCGCCGCGCTGGCGGTAGACGTTGACGCGGAAGCGCCCCAGGCCCGGGAGTGCAATCGCCAAATCGCATTCCAGGGTGGATTCGAACTCGCGGATCTGCGCATCGCGCATCACCGAATAGGCCAGGCGCTGGGTGTGCACCGCGTCCAGCGCGGCCTCCGGCAGGCGGCGCACCACGCCCTGCACTTTCAGGGCGGCCGCGCTGCCGCTGGAGAGGAACAGGTCCGACGCGCCGTGCGCCACCATCAGTTGCAGGTAGTGGCCGAGGTCGTCGTTCTGGTTGGAAAGCAGGGCGGAGTCCATGGTGTGCGTCCGGGCATAGGGTGCGGCTTGTGCGTTTATCGGCTTTGGCCGACGCACCTTGAGTGCCTCCAGGCGGCCGCGGACAGCTCCAGAACGAGAAAAAGCCACCCTTTGGGGTGGCTTTTGGCTTCGGAGGGGCGGTATCGATGGCTCAGCGCTTCTTGCCGCCGATCAGCGCCCACAGCAGGATGGCGCCAAAGGTCGCGGTGCCGATGCCACCGAGCGCGAAGTCGCCGAACTTGAGCGTGTAGTCGCCGGTGCCCAGCACCAGGGTGATGGCGGCGACCAGCAGGTTGCGGTTGTCGGAAAAGTCCACCTTGTTGTCGACCCAGATCTTGGCGCCGGCCACGGCGATCAGGCCGAAGACGACGATGGACACGCCGCCCATGACGGCCAGCGGGATCGCCTGGATCAGCGCGCCGAACTTGGGGCTGAAACCGAGCAGGATGGCCATGCAGCCGGCCACCAGGAAGACGGCGGTGGAGTAGATCTTGGTCGCGGCCATGACGCCGATGTTTTCGGCGTAGGTCGTCACGCCGGTGCCGCCCGCGCTGCCCGCCACCATGGTGGCGATGCCGTCGCCGATGAAGGCGCGGCCCATGTACGGGTCGAGGTTCTTGCCGGTCATGGCGGTCACGGCTTTGATGTGGCCCAGGTTCTCGGCCACCAGGATGATCGCCACGGGCGCGATCAGCAGCATGGCGTTGGCGCTGAACACCGGGGCGCTGAAGTTGGGCATGCCGAACCAGGCGGCGTTGGCGATGCCCGAGAGGTCCAGCGGCTTGCCCAGGCCCATGCCGTTGGTGAGCACGGCGTAGACGATGCTGGCGACGATCAGGCCGACCAGGATCAGCAGGCGCTGCACCATGCCGCTGCTGAACACCGCCACCAACGCGACGCAGACGAAGGTGATGCCCTGCATCCACTTGTCGAAGTCGGTCGGCGCCATGTTCTTGATCGGGATGCCGGCCAGGTTCAGGCCGATCACCGCCACCACCGCGCCGGTGACCACCGGGGGCATGAAGCGCTCGATCCAGCCGGTGCCGATGGCCTGCACCACCACGCCGATGAGGGTGTAGAGCGCGCCGCAGGCGATGATGCCGCCCAGCGCGACGCCGATGTTGGCGTTGGGGCCGGAGCCGGCGTAGCCGCTGGCCGCGATGACGACGCCGATGAAGGCGAAGCTGGAGCCGAGGTAGCTGGGCACCTTGCCGCCGGTGACGAGGAAGAAGATCAGGGTGCCGATGCCGCTCATGAGGATGGCGACGTTGGGGTCGAAGCCCATGAGGATGGGGGCGAGCACGGTGGCGCCGAACATGGCGATCAGGTGCTGCACGCCCATGACGCCGGTCTGCGGCCAGGGCAGGCGCTCATCGGGGCCGATGACGCCGCCGTTGGCGAGGGTGGTGGGGGATTTTTCGGTCCAGCTCAACAGGCCCATGACTTCTCCTTCTCGTTGGTGATGGGCCGGGATTCTGCTCGCAAACCCGGGGGTCTTCCGATCCGGTGTGCGACAACGGGCCGGGGCCACCACTGCTACCCTGCGGCCGCAGGAGACAAGACCCATGCGCACCGAGAACACGCCCACCGGGCCGGCCCCGTTTGTGCCCCAGATCCGCCGTTATCAGGACTGGCTGGCCCGCGAACGCGGCCTGCGGTTCGCCGACTACGACGCGCTCTGGCGCTGGTCCACCACCGATCTGGACGCCTTCTGGCAGAGCATCTGGGACTACTTTGGCCTGTCCTCACCGACACCGCACACGGCCGTACTGGCCCGCAATGCGATGCCCGGCGCGCAGTGGTTCCCGGGCGCGCAGGTCAACTACGCGCAGCAGGTGCTCCGCCACGTGGAGCCGGCCCACGCGGCCGGTTTCCCGGCCGTCATTTCGGACAACGAAAAAGGCCAGCGGCGCGAACTGTCCTGGCCCGAGCTGCGGCGGCAGGTCGCCTCGCTCGCGCTGCACCTGCAGGCCCAGGGCGTGATGCCCGGTGATCGGGTCGCCGCCTACCTGCCCAACATCCCCGAGACCATGGTCGCCTTCCTGGCCGTGGTCAGCATCGGCGGCGTGTGGAGCGTGTGCGCGCCTGACATGGGCACCAACGCCGTGCTCGACCGCTTCAAGCAGATCGAGCCGGTGGCGCTGATCGCCTGCGACGGCGTCACCTACGGCGGCAAGGACCACGACCGTCTGTCCGTGGTGGCCGAACTGCGCGCGGCGTTGCCGACCGTGCGGCATGTGGTGCTGCACGCCAACCTGGCGCAGGACCCGGCCGGCGTGGACCGCGCCATGGAAGCCGCCCAGCCCTGCGCCGCCTTCAGCACCGCGGTCGCGAGGGATGACGCCGCCGTCGCCGCCTTCGAGCCGATGTGGCTGCCCTTCGACCACCCGTTGTGGATCGTCTATTCCAGCGGCACCACCGGCCTGCCCAAACCCATCGTGCACGGCCACGGCGGCATCGTGCTGGTCAAGCGCGCCATGGGCACGCTGCACAACGACATCGGCTGCAGCTATGACCCCAACAGCTGGGGCGAGCGTTACCACTGGTACAGCTCCACCGGCTGGGTGATGTGGAACGCGCAGATCGCCGGCCTGCTCGGCGGCACCACCTGCGTGATCTACGACGGCAACCCCGGCGGCAGCAAGGACCACCCCGACTGGACCGTGCTCTGGCGTCTGGCCGCGCGCGAAGGTGTCACCTTCTTCGGTGCCGGTGCTGCGTTCTATGCCAACTGCCTGAAGGCCGGTGTGGACCTCGCGGCGTGCGGCGACCTGTCGACGGTGCGCGCGCTCGGCACCACAGGCTCGCCGCTGTCGGAAGACGCGCAGCGATGGGGCACGTCGCAGTTCGCCGCCATCGCGAAGAACGAAGCCCAGAAGGACATCTGGTTTTGCAACATCTCCGGCGGCACGGACTTCGCGGGCTCCTTCATCGGTGGCGTGCGCGACCTGCCGCAGATCCCGGGCCGCATGCAATGCCGCCAGCTCGGGGCCGCGGTCGAGGCCTGGGACGAACAGGGCCGGCCGGTGCTCGACGCGGTGGGTGAACTGGTCTGCACCCAGCCCATTCCCTCCATGCCGCTGTACTTCGTGGGCGACACCGATCACCGGCGCCTGATCGGCAGTTACTTCGACATGTACCCGCCCGGCCATGGCCGCAAGCCGGGCGGCGGCGACCTTGAAAAAGAAGCCGGCGCCGTCTGGCGCCACGGCGACTGGCTGCGCATCTTCCCCGACGGTTCCTGCGTCATCTATGGCCGGTCCGACGCCACCATCAACCGCCACGGCCTGCGCATGGGCACCAGCGAGCTCTACAGCGCCGTCGAGGCCCTGCCCGAGGTGCTGGACGCCATGGTGGTCGACCTCGAATACCTGGGCCGCGAGAGCTTCATGCCGCTGTTCGTCGTGCTGCGGCCCGGTCTCACGCTCGACGACGCGCTGACCGCGAAGATCGCCGGCGCCATCCGCACCGCGCTGTCGCCGCGCTTCGTGCCCGATCAGATCCTGCAGGTCGCCGAGATCCCGCGCACCCTCTCGGGCAAGAAGCAGGAACTGCCCATCAAGAAGCTGCTGCTGGGCCAGCCCCTGGACAAGGTCATCAACCGCGAGGCCATGGCCAACCCGGGCTGCCTGGACTGGTATGTGGCCTACGCAGCGCAGCACCTGGCGCGGGCGGCGTAGCATGCCGCGTCGTTCCAACCGCCACTGACGCACCATGTCCATCACCCTCTCGTCCGCCAGCCTGCCCGTCTTCCAGACCGCCCTGTCCAACCTGCTGCACTGCCTGAACAAGGCCGAGGCCAACGCCGCCGCGCGCCAGTTCGACCCGAACGTGTTCGTGACCATGCGCCTGGCGCCTGACATGCTTCCGTTCGCTTCGCAGATCCGCATCGCCTGCGACGCGGCCAAGAACGGCACCGCGCGCCTGGCCGGCATCGAGGCGCCCCGGTTCGAAGACAACGAGACCACCTTCGCCGAACTGCAGGCGCGCATCCGCAAGACGCTGGACTGGCTGGCCACCGTGCCCGCCGCGTCCATCGACGGACGCGAAGAAGCCGACATCACCTTCCCGGTTGGCCGCGACAAGACCCGCACCATGCAGGGCGAGGCGTACCTGAAACACTGGGCGCTGCCCAACCTGTTCTTCCACGTCACCACCGCGTATGCGCTGATGCGCCACGCCGGGGTGGACCTGGGCAAGGCCGACTACCTGATGGGCGAACAGGCCGGGGCCTGAGGCCTGGCGCGCTGCTCAGCCGATGCGGCTCAGCAGCACGATGCCCGACGCCCATGACAGCACCGTGGTGCTGAAGCCGGGCAAGGTGGTCAGGGTCTGCAGCAAGCTCTGCGCTTTCAGGTCGTGTCCCTCAGGCCAGTTGGTTTGCGGCAGCATGTCGTCCACCACATAGAGGCCGCCTGGGCGCAGCAACGCCAGCGTCTCGGGCAGGCGCCGGTATTTGCCGGGCCACGCATCCGCAAACACCAGATCGAACGAGCCAGGGGCCAGCGTGTCCAGCCATGCATCACCGTCGGCACACACCACCGACAGGCGCGGGTCGTCGCCCAAGTGCCGCCGGGCGACGCCGAGCACGGCGTCGTCGTTGTCCACGGTGGTGAGGTGAGCCGTGCGGTCCATGCCGTCGAGCAGCCAGGCCGTGGACAGGCCTGTGCCGGTGCCGATTTCCAGCAATTGACCGCCCGGTTTGCTGGTGGCCAGCGAGCGCAGCAGGCTGCCTGTGAGCTGCTCCGACGCCATGGTGAAGCCGGCCGCTTGTGTGTCGGCCCAGAGGGCGGCGAGTGCCCCGGGTTCGCGAAGGTTCTGGTGATCGTTCATGTCCGTTGATGGGTGAGATGTGGATGCGGAGGGTTCGCGCGTCACATCCCTGCCGGCTGCTGCGGGTGCAACCGGTGGTCCAACGGGGCAGGGGGATCAACGGCCTGCAGATGCAGGCCAGGGGCGCGCGGTCCTGCCCCGGCCCTGTAGCAGCAGGGTGCGTAGCAAGGGGGTGGACGGACACGCAGGCATGGAGACATCTTAGGTGATCGTCTCCGGCGCGACTGAAACCGCACCGGCCCCGGGGCTGGCCCGGTTCCCAGCGGCGGCGGTGCGGGCTATGTTGCGGGTCGGTCGATCCCAACCAACGCAGGAGACATCGCATGAGCCATCCCCGCCGCCCCGCTGCCCTCAACCGTCGCCAGGTCATCGCCTCGGCCGCCGCCTTCGCGGCACCGGCCCTGCTCCCGGCCCATGTGCTTGCGCAGGACAAGTTCCCCAACCGTCCCATCAAGCTCATCGCGCCCTGGCCCGCCGGGGGCAGCAGTGACGCGGTCATGCGCGCCTTTGGCGACAGCGCCAGCAAACACCTGGGCGTGCCCGTGGTGGTGGAGAACAAGCCCGGCGTGGGGGGCACGCTGGGCGCCGCCGCCATGGTGGGTGCCACGCCCGACGGCTACCTGCTCACCCAGCTGCCGCTGGGCATCTACCGCCTGCCGCACATGCAGGCCATGCCCTTCGATCCGGTGAAGGACCTGACCCACATCGTCTGCCTGACGGGCTACACCTTCGGTATCGCCTGCACGGCCGACGCGCCCTTCAAGACCTTGAAAGAAATGGTGGCCTACGCCAAGGCCAACCCCGGCAAGCTCGAATACGGCCATACCGGCACCGGCACCACGCCGCACCTGGCCATCGAAGAGTTCAGCGACAAGGCCGGCATCCAGCTCAACCCGATCCCGTTCAAGGGCTCGGCCGAAATCATGCAGGCCATCCTGGGCGGCCACATCCGTGTCATGAGCGGCACCACCGAGTTCGCGCCCCACGTGCAAAGCGGCAAGCTGCGTCTGCTGGCCACCTTGGGCAGCAAGCGCAACAAGGCCTTCCCCGACGTGCCCACCGTCAAGGAAAGCGGCTGGGACACCATCACCGAATCGCCGTTCGGCATCGGCGGCCCCAAAGGCATGGACCCGGCCGTGGTGAAGGTGCTGCACGACGCGTTCAGGAAGACGCTCGAAGACGCCAAGGTGCAGGAGACGCTGGACAAGTTCTTCATGCCCGACGTCTACATGAGCACGGCCGACTACACGTCGTATGCCGAGCGCACCTTCAAGGCTGAGAAGGCCACCATCGAACGGCTGGGGCTGGCGAAGAAAGGCTGACGATCCGTGGGACGGGTCAGCCCGCGACGCGGGTGTTGACGTACATCACCGCGCCCCCGAACACCGCCCAGACCAGGGCGGTGGCCAGCCAGCTGCGCTGGTGTTCATGGTGGGTCCAGAACGCATGGCCAAAGAGGTTGGCCGTGCCCTCGGACCCGGCCAGGAACCCCACCAAGGCCGGGGCCACCAGCAGCATGACCGCGCCACTGCCGAGGGCACGGTACACGTCATCCAGATGGAACAGCAGGTAGTGCGTGCGTTTGGACAGCATGGCCACCGAGATGATCACGGCAGCGTTGAACAGCAAGGGGGTCAGCAGTGCGGCCACCACACGCTCCCCCAGCGTGACCTGCGGCGCCTGCATGCGACGTGGTTGCCTCATCTGGTTTCCTCCCGAATGCCCGTGCTGGCCGCGCGAAAATGTCCCGCCAGATCGGCGCAAGCGTACAACAGGGCACACTGCGGTTTCCATTCGGGGAGTCTGCTCATGTTCCACACCCTTGCACGCGCCGCGTTCCTGGTCCGCCTGTCGGGTCTGGCGCTCGCGCTGACCGCGTTCAGCCCGTTGTCGTCATGGGCGCAGAGCGGCCCGGCCACCGCCCCGCCCGAACCCCTGCAGACCATCGAGCGGCTCGACGTCGGCCGCTACCTGGGCACCTGGTACGAAATCGCGAAATACCCCAACCGCTTCCAGCGCCAGTGCGTGGCCGACACGCAGGCGCTGTACCGCCAGCGCGAAGACGGCCAGCTCGACGTGGTCAACCGCTGCCGCCAGTCCAATGGCGAGATGACCGAGGCCGTGGGCCGCGCGCGCCAGATCGGCGCCGCCGATTCGCCCAAGCTGGAAGTGCGCTTCGCGCCCGCCTGGCTGTCGTGGCTGCCCATGGTCTGGGGCAACTACTGGGTTATCGACCTCGACCCGGCCTACCAGCTGGTTGCCGTGAGCGAACCGAGCCGCGAATACCTGTGGGTGCTGTCGCGCACGCCGACGGTGGACGCGACGGCGTACCAGGCCTTGCTGGGGCGCTTGCAGGTCAAGGGCTTTGATCTGTCGAAGCTGGCGCTGTCGGCGCAGTCGGGTGGCTTGAACTAGCGCCTATCTCGTTGATTTAAAAGAATTCACCTGTTAGATTGCATTTTTTGATTTCGACAGGTGAATGAACTACCTCCCCCTGCCCGACGAGGCCGCCCGCCAGGTGATTGACGCCCAGACCATCCTGGCCGAGCTGACGCGCGTGAAGGCGCTCGCCCGCCAGCACGAAGGCGGCATGTACTGGAAGCAGGAAGGCGCCTACGAGTACCTGATCAAGACCGGTCGGGGCAACCGGCAACAGCGGCTGGGCGCCCGCAGCCCGGAACTGGAAGCCACCTACATCGCCTTCAAGGCGCGCAAGGCCGAGACCGAGGCCCGCCTGGCCAGCCTCAAGGCCGCAGCCACCACTGCGCAGCGGCTTAACAAGGCGGTGAGGGCGGGGCGCGTGCCCGCCCTGGTGGTGGACCTGCTCAACAAGCTGGAAGACAGCGGCCTGAGCCAGCACTTCACGGTGGTCGGCACGCACGCGCTCTATGCCTACGAAGCGGCGGCGGGTGTTCGCATCGTTGCTGGCGCGCTCGCCACGCAGGACGTCGATCTGTTGTGGGACGCCCGGCAGCGGGTGCGCTTCCTCGCCGATATCAAGCGCCTGGACAAGTCCATGCTGCAGCTGCTGCAGGAGGTGGACCCCACCTTCGTGCGCAAAGAGCTGCACGCTGAAACCGCCATCAACGCCAAAGGCTTCGAAGTGGACTTCCTGCGCCGCATGCAAGAGGGCGATGACCCCCATCCCTTCAAGCTCTCGGACGCGGAAGACGAACTCTGGCCCGTCATGGCCGAACGGGCCAAGCTGCTGACCGAGGCGCCGCGCTTTTCGCACGTGGTGATCGGCGCCACCGGAAAGATGGCGGTGATGCACACCATCTCCCCGGTGACCTTTGTAGAGTTCAAGCGCTGGCTGGCGGAGCGCCCCAGCCGGGAGCCGTCCAAGCGCAGGCGGGATGCGCTGCAGGCGCAGACGGTGCAGGGGCTGATGGATGAGGGTTTGTTGCTGGCGCGCTGAACCATGCCCCGACGCGACTGCCATCGTTGAAGGTAGCTGGAACCCAAGTTTTCGGGTTGGAGGGGAAGGGCATTTGGATCGATTGCGACTTGTACATTCATTGAGTTCGCGCGAATCCAAAAACAACAGAATCCCAAACGCTCCGCACATTTTTCAAACGGGAAGGAACACCTTCATGGCCCTCGAAACACACCTTTCGTCGATTCTTGCTTGGGGAAGCGCGCTTTTGACGGGCCTGTTCGCCGTTCTTGGCGTTTGGATTTCGAATCGAAGCAGTCTGAGACAGCTTGAAGTGCGACTCCAGCATGAGGCAGATCGCGACGCGCGGGAGGCACTGCGGCAGCGGCTTGAGGAGCTATACGCTTTGGTCGGTCGCTGGAGCAATGAGCTTGTGACCCACTACTTGCCGTACTTGAAGGTCATGGATGGGGAGCTGACCTATAACCAAGCACTCGACATCACGATTCAGCGTGGCGTACCGGTGGACTCGATTCGCATGTTCACTCTCGCAGAGTTGTACTTTCCTTCTGCACAAGGTGCATTGAGCACTCTTGTCTCAAGTCGAGACCAAGCAGCGGAGATCCACTCCGCCTTCAAAGAACAGTACAAGACAAACGGGCAACCCAGCGACGCGGCCGCAACTGCACTTCGAGCAGTTCTAAAACGGTTCAACACCGCAGTCGACGCCTACAAAGCGGAGTTGGCTGTGTACGCAAGAAACGTGTAGTAGGCCGCTCGTTTGACCTCCCCGGGTAAACCCTCCATTGACACCACCCCGCGCTGATCCGAAGGTGCAAGGCTTTCCGCCTGCCAGCCTTTTCCCCGGAGACGCGCCATGCAAACCACCAGCCCGCATCAGCACATCGCCACCGTGATGCAGGTGGCCGCGGACGGCGTGGGGGCGCAGGCGGCGGCGCGGCATGAGCAGGTGATCCGCGATTCGTGGCTGCGCTGTGTGCAGCAGCACCGGCTGGACCCGGCGCGCATGCAGGAGGCGGTGATCCTGCCGCAGGCGCGGCTGCGCGAGCACCAGGACCAGATGGAGGCGCTGCTGCAGATCGCGCGCCACGGGCTGGAGTCGCTCTACAGCAAGGTCGCGGGGCTGGGCTATGTGGTGCTGCTGACCGATGCGCGTGGCGTGACGGTGGACTTTCTGGGCGACCTGGTGTTCGAGCCCAGCCTGCGCAAGGCGGGCCTGTACCTCGGCGCGGACTGGAGCGAGCACCACGCCGGCACCTGCGGCGTGGGCACCTGCATCAGCACCGGCCAGGCGCTGACGGTGCACCTGGACGACCACTTCGATGCGACCCACATCCCGCTGACCTGCACCACCGCGCCGGTGTACGACAGCGCGGGGCAGCTGAGCGCGGTGCTGGACATTTCGCAGCTCAGCTCGAACCAGCCCAAGGAGAGCCAGCACCTGGCGCTGCAGCTGGTGAAGATGCACGCGCACGACATCGAGAACGCGGCCTTCCTGCACCGCCACCGGCACGACTGGGTGCTGCGCCTGTCGCACGCGCCGCAGTTCCTGGACGTGCAGCCGGACTACCTGCTGGCGCTGGACGCCAACGGCCGCGTGGTGGGCCACAACCGGCGGGCGCAGCTGGCGTTGCAGAACGGCGAGCCTTTGTTGGGCATGGGCTTCGAGCAGCTGTTCGGTCTGCCCTTCGGCCAGATCGGCCGCTTCGTGATGACCCAGCCCTCGGACCAGCGGGCGGTGATGCTGGCGGGCGGCCAACAGCTGCTGTTCCTCTCGGCGGTGCCGCCGCCGGCGCGACCGGTCGCGAGCGCGCCGCGCGAGGAACGCCGCGTGCCCGCGCCGCTGGCCGCGCTGTCGGCGGGCGATGCGGCGCTGGACCGGCAGGTGGAGCGCGTGGCGCGGCTGGTGAACACGCCCATCAGCCTGCTGATCACCGGCGAGACCGGCTCGGGCAAGGAGTATTTCGCGAAGGCGGTGCACAGCGCGAGCGAACGGCGCAGCCGGCCCTTCGTGGCGGTGAACTGCGCGGCGATCCCCGAGCACCTGATCGAGAGCGAGCTGTTCGGCCACCTGCCGGGCAGCTTCTCGGGCGCCTCGCCCAAGGGCAAGCGCGGCCTGATCGCCGAGGCCGACGGCGGCACGCTGTTCCTCGACGAGATCGGCGACATGCCGCTGGCGCTGCAGGCGCGGTTGCTGCGCGTGCTGTCCGAGCGCGAGGTGCTGCCGGTGGGCGCGACGAAGCCGGTGCCGGTGAACATCCGTGTGATCGCGGCGACGCACGCGCCACTGGAGCAGCTGGTGCTGGCGGGGCGCTTCCGCGACGATCTGTACTACCGCCTCAAGGGCGCGCACATCCAGCTGCCGCCGCTGCGCGAGCGCAGCGACCTGGGCGCCATGATCACGCGTCTGCTGGGCGGCCGCGCCCTCACACCCGCCGCGCTGCAGCGCCTGCTGGCGCACCGCTGGCCGGGCAACCTTCGCGAGCTGCGCAACGTGCTCGACTACGCGGCCAGCCTGTGCGCGGACGGGCCCATCGACCTGGACGATCTGCCGGAGCTGCAGGTGGCGCGGCTGCCGCTGCGGACCGATGCGGGTGAGGTGGCACGCGACGAAGGACCGGAAGCGCTGCTCGATGCCCTGCGCGCCGCGCACTGGAACGTGAGCGCGGTGGCGCGGGCGATGGGGCTTTCGCGCATGACGCTCTACCGCCGCATGAAAAGAGCCGGCATCGTGCCGCCCAACCGCATGGCGTGAATGTGTGGGGAGTGACAGCTGTCACTCGGGGTGGGTGACAGGTGCACGGGGTGTGACACCCGACACCGCCAGCAAATCGCAGGCAAATCAAGCACTTGTGCGCGCCGACCGCATGGCACGCGTCTTGTGATGCAGAAGGCACCGGCCCGCACCGAGGCCGGCATCACAGGAGACAACCCATGACTGCAAACACGCCCTCCCAGCGGGCCCAACGCTGGCTGGACGCTTTCGGAGCCGCCCTGGCCTCCGGCAATCCCGACAACGTGCTGCCCCTCTTCGACGCCGACTGCTACTGGCGCGACCTCGTGTCCTTCACCTGGAACATCCGCACGCAGGAAGGCCACGACGCGGTGCGCGACATGCTCGCCGCGCGCCAGACCGACGCGGGCGCGTCCAACTTCCAGCTCGAAGGCGAGGCCACCGAGGCCGACGGCGTCACCGAAGCCTGGTTCACCTTCGAGACCCGCGTCTCGCGCGGCCGCGGCCACCTGCGCCTCAAGGGCGACAAGGCCTGGACCCTGCTGACCACCATGGTCGAGCTCAAGGGTTTTGAAGAGAAAAAGGGGCCGCGCCGCATCAAGGGCGCCGAACACGGCGTGCACAAGGGCCGCAAGAGCTGGCTCGAACTGCGGCAGGACGAGCAGGCGCGGCTGGGCTACGAAGAGCAGCCCTACGTGGTCATCATCGGGGGCGGGCAGGGCGGCATCATCCTGGCCGCGCGGCTGCGGCGCCTGGGCGTGCCCACCATCGTGGTCGAGAAGAACCCGAGGCCCGGCGACAGCTGGCGCAACCGCTACAAGAGCCTGTGCCTGCACGACCCGGTCTGGTACGACCACCTGCCCTACATGCCGTTCCCGGACGACTGGCCGGTGTTCGCGCCCAAGGACAAGGTGGGCGACTGGCTGGAGATGTACACCAAGGTCATGGAGATCAACTACTGGGGCTCCACCACCGCCAAGAAGGCCAGCTACGACGAGGCCAAGGGCGAGTGGACCGTGGTGGTGGACCGCAACGGTGAAGAGGTGACGCTGCGGCCCAAGCAGCTGGTGTTCGCGCTCGGCGTCTCGGGCTACCCGAACGTGCCCAAGATCGCGGGCGCCGAGACCTTCGAGGGCGACCAGCACCATTCCAGCAAGCACCCCGGCCCCGAGAAGTACGCGGGCAAGAAGTGCGTGGTGCTCGGCTCCAACAACTCGGCGCACGACATCTGCGCGGCCCTGTGGGAACACGGCGCCGACGTCACCATGATCCAGCGCAGCAGCACGCACATCGCGCCGTCCGACTCGCTGATGGAACTGGCGCTGGGCGGGCTCTACAGCGAGGAAGCGGTGAAGAACGGCATCGACCACCACAAGGCCGACCTCATCTTCGCCAGCGTGCCCTACAAGATCATGCACACCTTCCACATCCCCGTGTACGAGGAGATGAAGAAGCGCGACGCCGATCTCTACAGCCGGCTGGAGAAGGCGGGCTTCCTGCTCGACTTCGGCGACGACGGCTCGGGCCTGTTCATGAAGTACCTGCGCCGCGGCTCGGGCTACTACATCGACGTGGGCGCGAGCGAGCTGGTGGCCAACGGCAGCATCAAGCTCAAGAGCGGCGTGAACATCGAGCGCATCAACCCCAAGAGCGTGACACTGAGCGACGGTACCGAACTGCCGGCCGACCTGATCGTCTACGCCACCGGCTACGGCTCGATGAACCACTGGCTGGCCGACCTCGTGTCACCCGAAGTGGCCGATCGCGTCGGCAAGGTCTGGGGCCTGGGGTCGAGCACGACGAAGGACCCGGGGCCGTGGGAAGGTGAGCTGCGCAACATGTGGAAGCCGACCAACCAGCAGCAGCTCTGGATCCACGGCGGCAACCTGCACCAGAGCCGCCACTACTCGCAGTTCCTGTCGCTGCAACTGAAGGCACGCTACGAGGGCCTGGACACGCCGGTCTACGGCCAGGCGGCGGTGCACCACCTGCGGTGAGGGTCTGACGGGACGTGCTGGTCAACCCTTGCGGCTCACCAGCACGATCCCCGCCGCCACGCCCACCAGCGCCAGCACCAGCTGCAGCGTCAGCGGCTCGCCCAGCAGCACCACGCCGAACACCAGCGCGAACAGCGGGGTGAGGAAAGTGAAGGTGGACATCTGCGTCGCGGGGTAGTGGCGCAGCATCCACATCCAGGCCAGGTAGCTGGCAAACGCCCCGACGGCGGTCTGAAGAAACACCGAACCCCAGGCGAGCGCAGAGTAGTCGAAACCCCAGGTTTCACCCAGCGCCAGCGACAGCAGCGGGCACACCAGGGCGGTGACGCCCAGCTGGTAGAACAGCGATTTTTCCGCCGCCACGCTGGCGATCTTCGTGGTGCGGATGGCGATGGTGGTCAGGCCCCAGAACATGCCGGCGGCCAGGCCCATGGCGTCGCCTTTCCACTGCCCCGGCGCGGAGCCGTGCAGGAAGGCTTCGCTGAAGGCGATGCCCACCGCGCTGAAGGCGATGACCAGACCAACCCACTGGATGCGGCGCAGCTTCTCCGAGGGCACGAAGCGCGGCAGCAGCACCGCCACCCAGAACGGGCTGGTGTAGAGGAACACCGTCAGCCGTGAGGCGCTGGTGTGCTGCAGGCCGAGGTAGATCAGGCAGAACTCGGCCGCGAACAGCAGGCCAACCAGCAGGCCGCCGTGCAGCGAGCCGTCGCGCTGAAACAACCGCACGCCCCGGAGCTGGCACCACAGCCAGAGCAGGGTGGTGGCACCGGCCATGCGCAGCGAGGCCTGCCACAGCGGGGCGATCTCGCGGCTGGCGAACTTGATGAGGATCTGCTGGAAACCCCAGAACGCACAACAGGCCACCAGCAGGGTGATGGCGAAGGTGTCGAGGTGGTCTTTGCGCTGGACGGCGGTCATGCGGGACGGCCGTTCAGAGCGGATGCTCGGCGTAGAACCGGCCGCCGTGGTAGAGCAGGGGTGAGGCGTCCGCGCGGTGGCGGCAGCGCTCGACCTCGCCGACGAAGATGACGTGGTCGCCTTCGGCATACCGGCTGCGGTTGAAGCATTCGAAGCTGGCGGCCGCACCGGCCAGCAGCGGCGCGCCGTTGATGCCTTCGCTGAAGGCGACGCCGGCCCAGCGGTCCACGTCGCGCGCGGCAAACCGTTCGGCCAGCGCCTGCTGGTCGGCGGCCAGCACGTTGATGGCGTAGTGCTGGCCGTTGGAGAAGGTGTTCATCGAGCCGGCCTTGAGCGACAGACTCCACAGCACCAGCGGCGGATTCAGAGAGACCGAATTGAACGAGTTGGCCGTCAGGCCCACCAGCTCGCCCTCCGGCGTGCGCGCGGTCACGATGGTCACGCCGGTGGCGAACATGCCCAGCGAGGCGCGGAACTCGAGCTGTGTGAAGTCGGGCGGGCGTGCCCTGCGGGTGGAAGGCATGGGTGGGTCGTCTGTTGCAAACGGCCGGGACGGGCGGTGCCGCGTCGGGAGGGCCAACGCCGTATTGTGACGGCGCAGAACCGCGTCCTGAGTGAACCAGGTGCGCCGGCGGCACGCGATGACCGCCGGCTGGAGACTTATTGCGCAGGCCAGGCCGCTGTCCGGCCCGGCCGGTCATGGACGGGCGGGGCGGTCCCTAGAATGCGCGCATGTCCGGATTGCGTATTTCCCTGTCCCTGTTCGCCAGTGGTCTGGCCTTCTGTCTGTCGACCGGGCCCGTGGCCGCCGCACCCGACCGTTCCGCTTCGCCGGCCCAGGCCGACGCCCACACGGTCGATCCCTGCGTGGAGTTTGTGGCGCGTCTGCCCAACGTGCGCCGACCGCTGTGCGAGGCGGCGCAGCTCAAGCCCACGGCGGGGCGCTCGGTGCAGGGCCGCACCTTGTACCAGCGCGACGTGATCGCGCCCGAGCCGCGCATCCGGGTGCTGGTGGTCGGGGCGATGCACGGGGACGAACTGTCCTCGGCGTCGGTGGCGCTGCACTGGATCCAGCTGGCGGCGCAGACGCCGTCGAACGCGCACTGGCGTTTCATCCCGGCGCTCAACCCCGATGGCCTGATGGCGCGACCGGCCAAGCGCGTGAACGCCAATGGCGTGGACCTCAACCGCAACTTCCCCACGCCCAACTGGGCCCGCGACGCGAAGATCTACTGGGAGCAGCGCACCAAGAAGGACCCGCGCCGCTGGCCGGGGCCCAGCCCGCTGTCCGAGCCCGAGTCGAAGTATTTCCACGAAGAGATGGAGCGCTTCCAGCCCGACCTGATCGTCAGCATCCACGCGCCCTATGGGGTGCTCGATTTCGACGGACCGTCTGTGCCGCCCGCCCGCCTGGGCCGGCTCTACCTGGACCAGGTCGGCATCTTCCCTGGCAGCCTGGGCAACTACGGCGGGGTGCACAAGGGCATGCCGGTGGTGACCATCGAACTGCCCAGCGCCTTCCGCACGCCGATGGACGCCGAGATGCGCCAGATGTGGCTGGACCTGATGCGCTGGATGAGCGAACGCATCCGTCCCGAGGCGCCTGCTGGGCCGGTGCCCGTGAAGGTGAAGAAGGCCGGCTGACGCCGCGCCGGGGGGTCAGGCCCGGCTCAGCCGCAGGCCGCCTGCGCCGCGCGGCTGGCGGTCGTAGCCCGCAAAGCCGAAGTCCATGGCCGGCACTTCGCCGCTGATCAGCTCGGCCAGCGCCTTGCCCGAGCCGGCGCCGTGTGTCCAGCCCAAGGTGCCGTGGCCGGCGTTGATCCAGAGCTTGCCCACTTTCGTGCGGCCGATCAGCGGGATGTTGGTCGGCGTGGCCGGGCGCAGGCCGGTCCAGAACTGCGGGTCGCCGCCTTCTTCGGGCAGACGGGTGTCGCAGACGCCGGGGAACACCTCTTCAATACGCTTGACCAGCATGCGGGCGCGCGTCTGCGCCAACGGCGTGTCCAGCGACAGGTCGAACCCGCCGAGTTCGATGGTGCCGGCCACGCGCAGCTGGTTGCCCAGGCGCGAGATGGCGATCTTGAGCTGGTCGTCCAGCAGGCTGACCTGGGAGGCTGCTTCGGGCTTGAGCAGGGGCAGCGTCGCGCTGTAGCCCTTGCCGGGGTAGATGGGCACGCGCAGGCCGACCTGGCGCAGCAGCGGCGTGGTGTACGAGCCGGCCGCCACCACGTAGGCGTCGGCCTGCAGGTTGCGGGTCAGACCGGTGGCACGCTCACGCACGCTGACGGCACCGACCTGGCCGCCGCTGGCCTGCAGCTGCACGATGTCGTGGCCCATCATCGTTTGCAGGCCCTTGGCTTCGCACAGACGCAGCAGCTGCTGGGTGAAGACGCGGCAGTCGCCGGACTCGTCGCTCTCGGTGTAGGTGCCGCCGACGATGCGGTCGCCAAAGGCGCGCAGCGCGGGTTCGATCTGCAGCAGCTCGTCCTTGCTCACCACTTTGCGGTTCACGCCGTGGCGGCGCATCAGTTCGGCGGCGTTGCCGGCTTCGTCGAACGATTTCTGGCTGGTGTAGTAGTGAGCGATGCCCTTGGTCAGGCGGTCGTACTGCAGGCCGGTGGCGGCCACCACGTCTTTCAGGGCGGCGTGGCTGTAGCTGCCCAGCGCGACCAGCTGGGCCACGTTGCGCTCGAAGGCAGCGTCGTTGCACTGGGCCAGGAACTGCAGACCCCAGGCCCACTGGGCCGGGTCCAGCTGCGGGCGGAATTTGAGCGGACCCTCGGGGTCGAACAGCCACTTCAGTGCTTTCAGCGGCGCCTCGCGGTTGGCCCAGGGCTCGCAGTAACTCACCGAGATCTGAGCGGCGTTGCCGAAGCTGGTCTCCAGCGCGGCGTCGAGCTGGCGGTCCACCAGCGTCACTTCATGACCGCGCTGCAGCAGGTGCCACGCCGTGCTCACACCGATGATGCCCGCGCCCAGGACGACAACTTTCATGATCCGCTCCAGCTTGAGAAAAAAGAAAAACTGGGCGCGAGTATGAAAAAAAGCCGTCCACAAGTGAAGTTGGATTAACTTAAAATCAAAAACATCAGATCAACTAATAAAGAGACATGAGCACCTTTGACCCCGACGCCCTGGAATGTCTGGCCGCGATCATTGAAGAGGGCGGCTTCGAGCGGGCGGCGCAGCGACTGTCCATCACCCAGTCGGCGGTTTCGCAGCGCCTGCGCGCGCTGGAGGCGCAGGTGGGCACCGTGCTGATCGTGCGCAGCCGGCCGCTCAAGCCCACGCCAGCGGGGCAGCTCATGCTCAAGCACGCCAAGATGATGCGGCTGCTGCGCGCCGACCTGGAGAAGGACCTCAAGGAACTGGCGCCCAGTTCCACCGGTGGCGGGCGAGAGGAAGAACGCATCTCGGTGGCGATCAACGCCGACAGCATCGCCACCTGGGCGTTGCCCGCCCTCAGCCCGCTGGCACAGGGCGGACTGCCGATCGAAATCATCGCCGACGACCAGGAATTCACCCACGAGTGGCTGCGCGAAGGCCAGGTGCTGGGCTGCGTCACCTCGCTGGGCCAGGCCCTGCGCGGCTGCAAGATGGAACCGCTGGGTACCATGGACTACGTGGCCGTGGCCTCGGCCGACTACGCGGCGCGCCATTGCCCCAAGGGTATGAACGCGCACAACTTCCACAAGCTGCCCTTCATCGCGTTCAACCGCAAGGACCAGCTCCAGCACAGCTTTGTCGAACAGGCCTTCGGCCTGCCGCGGGTGGTGCTCAAGCAGCTGTTCGTGCCGTCCAGCGAGGGGCAGATCCGCGCAGTGCGGGCTGGCTGGGGCGTCAGCGTGCTGCCCGAGCTGGGCGTGCGCGAAGGTCTGGCCAGCGGTGAGCTGGTCAACGTCACGCCGCGACACCGCCAGGGGGTGGCGCTGTACTGGCATTGCTGGAACCTCAGTTCCGAGGTGCTGGACGCCCTGAGCACGGCCCTGCGCGGCGCCGCATCGCGCGATCTGCGGCAGGCCAAGGCATGAAAAAGCCCCGCCGGGGCGGGGCTTGAAGCCGGGCAAGGCGCTTTACAGACGGGGCAGGATCACCCGGTCGATCACATGGATCGCGCCATTGCTGGCCTGCACGTCGGTGGCGGTCACGTTGGCTCCGCGGTGACGGGCGTCGCGGATGTGGAGTGAGGCGCCGCTGCGGGTCAGTGTGAAGCGTTCACCCTGCACCGTGGTGACCGCGGTGCTGTCGGCGGGCACATCCCGCGCCAGGACTGTGCCGGGCAGCACGTGGTAGGTCAGCACCTGGGTCAGCAGGCTGCGGTTGGCCAGCAGCTGGGCCTTGGTGATGCGCAGCTCGTGCAGCAGCGCAGCAAAGGCGGCGTTGGTGGGCGCAAAGACGGTGAATTCGCCGCCGCCGAGCGTGTCCGCCAGGCCAGCCGCCTGCACCGCTTCCACCAGGATGCTGAAGTCGCCGATGCCGGCCGCGATCTCCACGATGTTGCGGGTCTGCGGCAGGATGACCCGGTCGATCACATGGATCACGCCGTTCGAGGCGGCCACATCGGTGGCCACCACGCGGGCCTGTCGACCCCGGGCGTCGGTGATGCCCACCCCGCCGGTGGTGCCCAGCGTGAACACCTGGCCTTGCACCGTGTCCGCCTGCTGGCCGTTGCGGATGTCCGCCGCCAGCACCCGGCCGGGCACGACATGGTAGGTGAGCACCTGGGTCAGCAGTGCGCGGTCGGCCAGCAGCTGCTCGGCCGTCACGCCCAGTTCGGCCAGCAGGGCGGCGAACGCCGCGTTGGTCGGCGCAAACACGGTGAACGGACCGGGGCCGCTGAGCGTGTCGACCAGGCCGGCGGCGACCACCGCGTCCACCAGGATGCTGAAGTCGGGCAGGCCTTGGGCGACCTGCACGATGTTCGGTTGTGGCTGTGGCGGCGTCTGGGCCGGAGGCAGGATCACACGGTCGATCACATGGATCACGCCGTTGCTGGCCTGCACGTTGGTGGCGACGATGTTCGCGCGGCGGCCGCGGGCGTCGGTGATGTTCGGCCCGCCGGTCAGACCCAGGGTGAAGGCCGTTCCCTGCACGGTGACCGGCTGTGCCCCTTCGGTGATGTCGGCGGCCAGCACGCGTCCGGGCAGCACGTGGTACGTCAACACCTGGGTCAGCAGTGCGCGGTCGGCCAGCAGCTGCTCGGCGGTCACGCCCAGTTCGGCCAGCAGGGCGGCGAACGCCGCGTTGGTCGGCGCGAACACGGTGAACGGACCGGGGCCGCTGAGCGTGTCCACCAGGCCGGCGGCCACCACGGCGTTCACGAGGATGCTGAAGTCCGGCAGACCTTGCGCGATCTGCACCAGGTTCTGCGATTGCGGCAGCACCACCTTGTCCACCGCGTGCAGCACCCCGTTGCGCACGAACAGATCGGCGCGCACCACGCCGGCGCTGCGGCCCCGGGCATCGGTGGCACGGATGTCCGGACCACTGCGTCGTTGCACGTCGAACGTCAGGGCCTGACCTTGCAGCGTGACCGCGGTGTCGCCGTCGGCGATGCGGCGCGATGGCAGCTGCGCCGGCAACACGTGGTACGTCAGGACCTCGGTCAGCAGTGCCCGGTTGGACAGCAGTTGCTGGGTTGTCAGGCCCAGCTCGCGCAACAGATCGGCGAAGGCCGCGTTGTTCGGTGCCAGCAGGGTGAACGGCTGGCCACCGTTGAAGGCCGAGCCCAGACCGGCTGCCGTCACCGCCTGGTTGAGGATGCTGAAGTCGGGCAGCAGCTTGAGGTACAGCGTGGCCGGCGGTCGCCACAGCGGCAGCCGGATCACGTACATGACCCCGTTGCGCGCCTGCTGGCTGCCCGCCACCATCGGCGTGCCGCTGGTGGATTGGGCCTTCAAGCGTTGCGCATCCGGGAGGCTGTCGGCGGCGTCGGGCGGCATCACCGAGGCCAGTTCGTCCTCACCCAGGACCCGTGGGACCATGTGGGCGTTCACGAAGTCCTCCAGTTCGGCCCGGTTCTCGGGTTGCATCAGTGCCTCGATGTCCGCCCCCATCGCCGCCAGGGCCTCATTGCTGGGCGCAAGGACCGTCATCGCGGGCTCGTCGGCCAGCCGGCCGGAAAGGCCGCTGGCGGTCACCAGCTTCATGAACTCGCTGGCTTCCGGCGCGTTGCCCAGCGCCTGTGCCAGCGTCGGGTTGTCAGAGGTGGCGTTGCTGTTGTCACCACCACCGCCACACGCCGCAAGCAGGCCAGCGGTGGCCAGGGTGACCAGCCATTGCATCCATCGCTTCATGGTGTTCTCCTGGGGCTTGGGGGAGGACAGGCTTACTTGGGCAGCACCACGCTATCGATCACGTGGATCACGCCGTTGTCGGCCACGATGTCGGTCTTGATGACGTTGGCCGCGTCCACCTTGACCCCGCCCATGGTGCTCACGGTCAGCTCGCTGCCCTGCACGGTCTTGACCTTGCCGGCCTTGACGTCGGCGGCCATCACCTTGCCCGGCACCACGTGGTAGGTCAGCACGGCGGTGAGCTTGGCCTTGTCCTTGAGCAGCGCGTCCAGGTCGGCCTTGGGCACTTTGGCGAAGGCTTCATCTGTCGGGGCGAACACGGTGAAGGGGCCTTTGCCCTTGAGCGTGTCCACCAGACCGGCGGCCTGCAGGGCGGTGGCCAGGGTCTTGAACGAACCGGCCGCCACGGCGGTGTCGACGATGTCCTTGGCTTGAACGGCGGTCAATGCACCGAAGGCCAGCAGAGAAGCAACGAGGGTTTTTTTCATGGGAACACTCCATACGGTTGGAAGGATGAGGACGACGGCACGGGCGGCTCGGACGCATCGTTGAGACGTACATTCCAGAGCGGCCCGGCGCGCAGAATAACTTGAAAGTTTGTAAAGTGACTAATCAGTCACAAAACACAACGTCAAGTATGGATATAGACGAATTGGACTTTTCAGGCACAATTCGATCCGTACCAATGGATCGCCCTCATGTCCACCGACGCCCCCACTCCAGTAGCCCCCGTCGCCGCCCGGCGCAGCTTCCGCGCCCGCATGCATGAAGCCCGGGAAGACGCCATCGTTTCGGTGGTGAACCGGCTGCTGGCCGAAAAAGGCTTCGAGGCCATGACGCTCGACGAGGTCGCGGCCGAAGTCGGGATTGCCAAAGCCAGCCTCTACAAGCACTTCCCGAGCAAGGAGGACCTGGCCGCCGCCGCCATGGTCCGGGTGATGGATCGGGCGCGAGCGTTTCTCGACACGCTGGACAGCACGCGTCCGCCTGTGGAGCTGCTGCGCGAGGTGGCGCGCTGGATGATGCAGGTGCAGCTGGCCGGTGAGATGCCGTCGCTGCCGAGCGAAAACTCCAGCCTGCGAACCACGCTGATGCAGAACAAGGCCTACATGGACGGCCTGGTGTACGCCAGCGACCGCCTGGGCGGCTGGATCGAGGCAGGCCAGCGCGACGGCAGCCTCAACCCCGCGCTACCTGCGCTGGCAGTGCTTTACACCCTCTACGCCCGTGCCTGTGATCCGGTGCTCGGGTTCCTCAAGGCGGCCGGGCTGTACACCGACGAGCAGATCGTCGACATGGTGCTCGTCACCTGTTTCGACGGGTTGAGAAAACAAGCCGCGTAAACAACTCGGGCGCGTGCGACGCGGCCCGCAGCAGAGGCACCGGTGGGTGCCTCCTCTCTCCGTCTCTCTCAGCGCACCAGGAGCACCGGCGTGGCGCAATGCGCCAGCACCTGGGTGGCCACCGAGCCCATGACCAGATTGCCGAGCGCGCTGTGCCCGTGCGAGCCCATCACCACCAGATCGAACTTGCCCGCGGACGCGGCTTTGGCGATCTGTTCACCGGGCTGGCCCACCTTGTGCAGCACCTTGGGGTCCATGCCATGACGCTTGAGGAACTTGACCACCGGGTCGGTCACCTTCGCGGCTTCATCGGCGTAGTAGCCGTTGGCCACTTCGGCACCCACGGCCGCACGGGCGCGCGGGGGCAGCGGGGCCTGCACGGTGAACAGGGTGACGTCGTTGTGGCCACCGAACAGTTCTTCGTGCGTGGTCACATAGGCCAGCATCTTCTTGGTGTAGGCACTGCCGTCGACGGCGAGCAGGATCTTCATGGTTTCTTCTCCGGTTGAAGTGTCAGCCGACCAGTGTACGGGCCGGCCGTGCCGTCACGTCATCGGTTTTCCACATGCACCGTCAGCGTGGGGCTGAAGGTCAGCTGTTCGCCCTTGTCGGCGTAGCCCAGCGGGTTGGCGACGATGCGGCAGCGGCCCACCTGGGTGTCGGTCGCGCAGTGCAGGTGGCCGTGCAGCCAAACGTCGGCCATCGGCAGCAGGTCGTCCAGCGCGTTGCAGAAGCCGGCGGTGCCGGGGCTGTGGCCGTAGCGCGGATCGGCGCTGTGCAGGGTGGGGGCAAAGTGGGTTACCACCACCGTGGGGCCGTCCGCATGGGGTTGCGCCAGTGCCTCGCGCAGCCAGGCCTGGCATGCCAGGCCCAGCTCGCGCATGGCCGCGGCGTCGAACAGGGTGCCGCCGCGTTGGCCTGCCATCTTGTGCAGGTAGAAGTTGGCCGCCCGGAAGGCCTTGTGGCGCTGGCGCAGCCGCTCTGTCATGGGCGAACCGGGGGTGACAAAGGTGTCGTAGTCGGTCCACAGCGTGGTGCCGACAAAACGCACCCCGTCGATCACGGTGGCTTCCCGTTCCAGCCAGATGATGCCCAGGCGCTCGCAGGTCGCGCGCAGGTCGGCATGGGCCTGGTCGATGTCCAGTGCGTCGTACTCGTGGTTGCCGGGCACGAACAGCACCGGCACCGGCCAGCCCGCGTGCTGTGGCAGCGGCGAAAAGCGCTGCAGCCCCCAGTCGGGCTCGGCCATGGTGCTGCCATCTTTGCGACGCTGGTAGGAGCCCACGTCCCCGGCGAGCACCAGCAGGTCGGCGTCGGGTGCGGGCGTGGCCACGAAACCCGGATCGGCTTCGAGGTGCAGGTCGCTGAGCAGCTGGATCTTCATGGCCGGTCCTGCGCCGGCGCGTCCCGCACGCCAGCGAAGGCGCACGTGGACGCCCGCACCAGCGCCCCGCGCAGCCAGGCGTGGGCGCTGCTGTGGGCGGACTGACGGTGCCACAGCGCGTCCACATGCACCGCGGGCACCGGCAAAGGCAACTCGCGCAGGGCCAACTCGTGCTCGATGCCGGTGGCGCCCACGAAATGGCGTGGCAGCACGGTCAGCAGATCGGTGCTTGCGACCACACGGCCGGCGGTGAAGAACTGGTTGACCGTGAGCACCACGCGCCGCTGGCGCGAACGGGCCGACAGCGCTTCGTCCACGAAACCGAACGGCCGCCCTGAAAAGCTCACCAGCAGGTGCCGGGCAGCGCAGTAGGTGTCCAGATCCATCGGGCGCTCGGCCAGCGGGTGGCCGCGGCGCATGACCACCACGTACTCGCCGTCGTACAGGCGCTGATGCAGGAAGCGCGGGCTGTGTTCCTGCAGGTGCACCGCCGTGAGTTCCGCGATCACGCCGGGAAAGTGGCCGATGGCCAGGTCGGCCGATCCCGACTCCAGCAGGTTGCGCGGGTCGCGGGTGGTCAGCGGCAGCACGCGCAGGTTCACGCCCGGGGCTTCGTGCTCCAGGATGTCGACCAGACCGGGGACGACCTGCGCCGCGGTCGCGTCGGCCATGGCGATCACGAAGGCGTTGTGGGCCTGTGACGGATCGAAGGCCCCCGGCGCCAGCGAGGCCCGCAGCTGGCTCAGCGCATCCCGCACCGTGGGCCACAGCGCCGCGGCCGCCGGTGTGGGTTCCACCCCGTAGCCCGCGCGGCGCACCAGTTCATCGCCCAGGACTTCGCGCAGCCGTTTGAGGGCATTGCTCACGGCCGGCTGCGTCATGGCCAGGTTGTGGGCCGCACGGGTCAGGTTGCGCTCGGCCATGACCTCGTCGAACACGCGCAGCAGGTTCAGGTCCAGCGTCCGGAAATTGGCTTCATTCATTCTGTTGGTGAATGTAATTCATCACAAAAATAAATTGGCGTGACATGCGGGTTATCCCTAGTATTCGCCTGTCCACAAGACCTTTGATTGTCCAAGGAGCCCACCATGAGCACCGTCTTCTCCCCTTCGCCCCGATCCCTGGGCGTTTCTGCCACCCGTTCCAGCCACGACAGCGCGCCCTTGCCCGAAAGCGGGCGTGGTCTGGCCGCCCTGCTGCTGGCGGCCGCCGTCGCGGCATTGGTGGTTCTGGCCGATCAGCTGATCGAAACCTGGGCGGACGGCCACCTGTTCCTGGGCTGGGTGGCCCTGTGGGTGGTGATTTTTGCCGGCTCCGTCCTGCTGGCCGGCAGCGCCCGCCGCATGGCAGCAAGCACCATGGTCGCGTTGGACGGCTGGTCCCGCTCCCTGGCCGAAGCCAGGGCCCAGGCCCGCCTGTGGGAAATGGCGAAACGCGACCCCCGTCTGAAGGCTGATCTGCTGAGCGCACTCGCCCACCAGCAGCCCGCAACGGCGGCGTCCGTGGAGCCGGTGGAAGACGCCCGCGACTTCTCGGATGCGCTGGCGCCGCTGGACATGCTGTGCGACCACGCCTCTCCGGCCATGGTGCGCCGCATGGCGCAGGCGGCCATGCAGCGCCACGCGGGCTACCTGCCTTATCTGTGATCGCTCTCCCGGGCAGCCCCTTCCGATCTGTGAGGACACCATGAACACCACGCATCACATGCCCGGCTGGCGCTTGCCGGAACGATCATTGAGCCAATGGCTGCGCCACATCGCCGCCACCTGGAGCCGGGCGCGGGCCGATGCCCGTCTGGGGCAGGCGGCGCGGGCTGACCACCGGGTCATGGCCGACTGCCTGAACGCGGCCGGCCGGGATCTGGATGACGCTGCCGGCCTCGCGCAGTCCTGGGGCCGTTTCCCTGAGCAGCTGCCCGATGGCCGGGGCACGGCCACCCACCTGCGCCACTGCTGAGCGTCCCCCGCGGCCTGGCAAAAAAAAGCCACCCGGTCGGGTGGCTTTTTTCATGCCCGGGATCGATCACCCGGGCGATCAGGACCGGGCACAGATCGTGTCCCCGGCCCGTTTACGGTCAGACCGCTTCCAGGCGCTTTTCCAGGTCGGCCTTGGTGGCCACCAGTTCGGCCGGCATGTGATAAGCCAGCTGTTCGAAATGGGCGTCGTGCAGCTTGAATTCTTCGGCCCAGGCCGCCTTGTCGATGCTGGTCACCTGTGCGAACTGTTCGGCGCTGAAGTCCAGGCCGGTCCAGTTGATTTCGGCGTACGCGGGGGCCGTACCGAACATCGTGGCCTGGCCCTGGGCCTTGCCTTCGATGCGGTCGATCATCCACTTGAGCACGCGCATGTTGTCGCCGTAGCCGGGCCAGACGAACTTGCCATCGGCGTTCTTGCGGAACCAGTTCACGCAGAACATCTTGGGCTGCTTCGCGCCGGTCTTGGCGACGGTTTCGCCGACGTTGAGCCAGTGCTGGAAGTAGTCGCTCATGTTGTAGCCGCAGAAGGGCAGCATGGCGAACGGGTCGCGGCGCACCACGCCCTGCGCACCGAAGGCGGCGGCGGTGGTTTCCGAACCCATGGTGGCGGCCATGTAGACGCCTTCGGTCCAGCTGCGGGCTTCGGTCACCAGCGGCACGGTGGAGCTGCGGCGGCCGCCGAACATGAAGGCGTCAATGGCCACGCCGTTGGCGTCGTCCCACTGCGGGTCCAGCGCCGGGTTGTTGGTCGCGGCCACGGTGAAGCGCGAGTTCGGGTGGGCGGCCTTGGTGCCCTTTTCCTTGGCGATGGCCGGGGTCCAGTCGTTGCCCTGCCAGTCGATCAGGTGATCGGGCACGGTGCCGGTGTCCTTTTCCATGCCTTCCCACCACACGTCGCCGTCGTCGGTCAGCGCGACGTTGGTGAAGATCACGTCCTTGTTCAGCGACAGCATGCAGTTCGGGTTGGTGTGCATGTTGGTGCCGGGGGCGACGCCGAAGTAGCCCGCTTCGGGGTTGATGGCCAACATCTTGCCGTCGGGCTGGGGCTTGACCCAGGCGATGTCGTCACCGATGGTGGTCACCTTCCAGCCGGGGAAAGCGCTCTCGGGCGGCACCAGCATGGAGAAGTTGGTCTTGCCGCAGGCGCTGGGGAAGGCCGCGGCCACGTGGTACTTCTTGCCCTCGGGGTTGGTCACGCCCAGGATCAGCATGTGCTCGGCCAACCAGCCCTGTTCGCGGCCCATGTTGGAGGCGATGCGCAGCGCGAAGCACTTCTTGCCCAGCAGGGCGTTGCCGCCGTAGCCCGAGCCGTAGGACCAGATCTCGCGCGTTTCGGGGAAATGCACGATGTACTTGACGGTCGGGTTGCAGGGCCAGACGGTGGTGTCCTTCTGGCCGGCGGCCAGCGGCGCGCCCACGGTGTGCATGCAGGGCACGAAGTCGCCGTCGGCGCCCAGCACGTCGTACACGGCCTTGCCCATGCGGGTCATCAGCTTCTGGTTGACCACCACGTAGGCGCTGTCGGTCAGTTCGATGCCGATGTGGGCGATGTGCGAACCCAGCGGGCCCATGCTGAACGGGATCACGTACATCGTGCGGCCCTTCATGCAGCCGTCGAACAGCGGGTTCAGCGTGGCGCGCATCTCGGCCGGAGCCATCCAGTTGTTGGTCGGGCCGGCGTCTTCCTTCTTGGCCGAGCAGATGTAGGTGCGGTCTTCCACGCGGGCCACGTCCGACGGATCGGTGCGAGCCAGGAAGCTGCCCGGGCGCTTGGCCGGGTTGAGCTTGGTGAAGGTGCCGGCGTCGACCAGTTCCTGGCACAGGCGGTCGTACTCGGCCTGGCTGCCGTCGCACCAGTAGATGCTGTCGGGCTTGCACAGGGCGGCCATGTCGGCCACCCAGGCGACCAGCTTGGCGTTCTTCACATAGGCGGGGACGTTGAGGTTCAGGCCCTGCATCACGGGAGAGTTCATGGATCAGACTCCAGAAGTTTGTAAACCGGCGTGCCCGAGAGACACCAACAGCCGCAGGCCACGCGAGAGCGGGCGGGCGGCTGTCAGGGGGCCCCGGGGCGAGAAGGGGCGGTCGGCGCTCGGAGGGCTGCAGGGCGGTTGCGGTGCAGCAGGTCAGCCAGATAGG
Source organism: uncultured Hydrogenophaga sp. (assembly GCA_964550405.1). Taxonomy (GTDB): domain Bacteria; phylum Pseudomonadota; class Gammaproteobacteria; order Burkholderiales; family Burkholderiaceae_C; genus Hydrogenophaga. Next base: position 133,127 of record CAZJZD010000006.1, read on the forward strand.
GGGTGGATGACCCGAAACCTGACCCGTGTGTCGGCCTGTTGACCAAATTTTAGGCAAAGCCCAGGTCAGTTACCGTTCAGTTACATGCAAGAACCGCATAACCTCATGTCGGTTTTCGGGGCTTCGTGACGTGCTGCGCATGAAAAAGCCGAAGGCCCCTTCAGGGGCCTTCGGCTGGTATGGGAATGCCGGAAGGCTCAGGCCATGAAGACAGCGATGAAGGCCAGCAGGAAAATCAGCACGCCACCGGCGACGGGCAGCACGATGGGCATCAGGGGGACGATGGACTCCACCACATCTTGCGGCTGCTGGCTGTGGCTGTCGTGATGGGCTTGGGACATGGTCGGCTCCGTTGGAATTGACAAAAATCAAGCGGATTGTAGGCCAGCGGCGCTGTCGGCGTCACCGGGCCAACCCTTGTCCGGCCGCCGTTTCAGGTCGCCTGCGCGTCGAAACCGGCGGCGCGCAGCGCCTCGATGACCTGTTGCACATGCTCGCGGCCGCGGGCCTGCAGCACCAGCTCGACCGCCACGTTCTGCGCCGCCAGCAGCGTGAAGGCGCGCTGGTGGTGGACTTCGTCGATGTTGGCGCCAGCCTCGGCGACCACGGCGGTGATGCGCGCCAGGACGCCCGGCACATCGCGCGCGCTGACCTGGATGCGCGCCAGCCGCCCGGCGCGCACCATGCCCCGTTCGATGATGGAGGCCAGCAGCAGCGGGTCGATGTTGCCGCCGCACAGCACCAGCCCGACCTTCTGGCCGGCGAAGCGTTCGGGGTGCTTGAGGACCGCAGCCAGTCCGGCCGCACCCGCACCCTCGACCAGGGTCTTTTCGATCTCCAGCAGCATGACGATGGCCTGCTCGATGTCGCCCTCGTCCACCAGCAGCAGGTCGTCCACCCGCTCGCGCACGATGGCGGTCGTGATCTCGCCCGGCGTGCCCACGGCAATGCCTTCGGCGATGGTGCTGCTGCCTTGCGGCAGGTGTGTGCCCTTGATGGCGTTGACCATGGCCGGAAAGCGTTCCGTCTGCACGCCGATGACGCGCATGTCCGGGCGCAAGGCCTTGGCGACCGTGGCCATGCCGCCGATCAGCCCGCCGCCGCCGACGGCGATCACCAGCGTGTCCAGGTCGGGCTGTTCGTTCAGCATTTCCAGCGCCACCGTGCCCTGGCCGGCCACGATGGCTTCATCGTCGTAGGGGTGTACGAACACCAGGCCCTGTTCGTCGGCCAGCCGGTAGGCGTGGGCACGGGCTTCTTCCAGCGTGTCGCCGTGCAGCACCACCTCGGCGCCAAAGCCGCGCGTGCGCTCCACCTTCACACCCGGCGTGAAGCGCGGCATGACGATCACCGCGCGGATGCCCAGGCGCTGGGCGTGGTAGGCCACGCCCTGGGCGTGGTTGCCGGCGCTCATGGCCACCACGCCACGCGCGCGCTCTGCGGCGCTCAGCTGGGCGAGCTTGTTGCAGGCGCCGCGCTCCTTGAACGAGGCCGTGTACTGCAGGTTCTCGAACTTCAGGAACACCTGGCAGCCGGTGATCTGGGACAGGGTGCGCGACTCGACGCAAGGGGTCCGCAGGACCTGGCCCTGCAGGCGGCCGGCCGCGGCGCGGATGTGATCAATGTTCAGCATGGCGCCATTGTGGCGGTGGGATGTGTGCCGCATGTCTCGGTAAAAGCCCCACAGTTGCACGGACGGCCTGTATCAGCCCCTTCCATCGCGCATCAAGCTGCGTTATGGTCCGCCCAGAAACGCCCGTTGCCCTGTCGTGGTGCGGGTGTCGCAGGAGGTGCCTGTATGAGCAAACGCTTGCCGCCGACCGATGCACCCGCTGTGCGGGCTGGGGCGGACGCGCGCGTCTTCCTGCCACCGGGCCTGCGCCAGGCGCCGGTGCTGGACCTGATGTGTTCGCATTTCGTGCTCACGCTCGCCGCGCGGCAGGGCCCGCGCTTCAACGTGCGGCGCGACCTCAACACCTTGCTGGCTCTGGCCGGCCGCCACCTGGTCTGGCCGCAGACCGTGCTGGCTCGCGTGCGCGAGTTCCTGGACCGCCGCTGCAAGGACAACGAACTCTGGAGCGGGCACGACAGGCTGTCCACGGCGGCGTTCATGGAGCGTTATGGCGTCTGGCGCGGTCCTTATGAAGAGGGCACCCTGTTCTTCTATCTGGACGAATACGCCAAGGAGTCGCCCAAGGACCTGCTCTCCGTGCTTTCGGTCACGGGCGACTGGCTCAGCCACGCGCTCAAGAAGCAGAGCACCCTGGTGGAAAAGAACATCGATGCGCTGGCCAACCTGCTGCAGCTCAACCGCGCCGAACGTGCGCTGCTGCTCTACGGCACGCTGGCCCGCTACCAGCGCGACCTGCGTTCCATCCTGGTCGAGTTCAAGGTCAACAACGCGCCCGAGGCCTATGCCGCGATCGCCGATGTGGCCGGCGTCAAGGCCAGCGAGGTCGGCGAGGCGCTGCGCGCCGGTTCGCGGCTTGAACGCATCGGCATGGTGGAGAACCTGATCTCCGAACACAACATCACCGACCTGGCCGACCTGATGAAGGTCAGTGAAAAACTGCCGCCGGTGCTGATGCGCGAATACCGCAGCGAGAGCGAGCTGATGGCGGTGTTCACCCGCCCCGCTGCGCGCTCGGCCCTGACCCCGGCGGACTTCGACTATGTGTCCGAAGACGTGCGCCTGCTGGTGGGCCTGCTGCGCGAAGCCGTGGCGCGCAAGGAGCCGGGCGTGAACGTGCTGCTGTATGGCCCGCCCGGAACCGGCAAGACCGAGCTGGCGCGCGTGGTCGCTGCCGCCGCCGGGCTGGAGCTGTTCGAGGTGGAGTACGCCGACCGCGACGGCAACGCGCTGTCCGGCCGCGACCGCTACCGCTCCCTGCAGATCGCGCAGGTCTTCCTCAAGGGCACGGCGCATTCGGCCCTGCTGTTCGACGAGGTGGAGGATGTGTTCCCGCCGATTTCCAGCGAGGCCGCGCAGCTGATGGCGCGCGCCGAGCAGGTCAGCGCGCCGCACAGCCACAGCGTCAGCGGCAAGGCCTGGGTGAACCAGATCCTGGAATCCAACGCCGTGCCCACCATCTGGGTCACCAACCGCATCGAGCAGATCGACCCGGCCTTCCGCCGCCGCTTCGCCTACCACCTGGAACTCAAGAGCCCGCCACCCGGCGCGCGCGAACAGCTGGTGCGCAAGACGCTCGAAGGTGTGGCCGTGAGCGACGCGCTGGTGGCGCGGCTGACCGCGCGCAAGGGCCTGACGCCGGCGCAGATCCGCACCGCAGTTCGTTTTGCCGGGCTGGCTGCCGCGCCGGCCAAGGGCGCGGGCCGGCGCAAGGCCGCGGCCGAGCCGCTCATGCTGGACGCGCTGATCGAACGCCAGCTGCGCAACGCCGACCAGGCCCTGGGCCGCCAGCCCGATGCGGCGATGCGCCCGTCGCCCACGCAGTACAGCCTGGACATGCTCAATGTCGAGTCGCGCTACGATGTGCCGCGCATCGTCGCGGCGCTGAAGGCGCGTGGCCACGGCACGCTGTGCTTCCACGGTGCGCCGGGTACCGGCAAGACGGCGCTGGCCGAACACATCGCGCGCGAGCTCGACCGGCCGCTGATGATCCGCCGCGCCAGCGACCTGGTGAGCAAGTTCGTGGGCGAGACCGAGCAGCAGATGGCCGCCATGTTCCGCGAGGCCGAGGCCGAAAAGGCCGTGCTGCTGCTGGACGAGGCCGACAGCTTTCTGCAGGACCGGCGCAACGCCCAGCGCACCTACGAGGTGACCGAGGTCAACGAGATGCTGCAGGGCATGGAGCGTTACAACGGCATCTTTGTCTGCACCACCAACCTGATGGACAGCATCGACCAGGCGGCGCTGCGGCGCTTCACCTTCAAGATCCGCTTCCGGCCGCTCACGCGCGAACAGCGCGAACGCATGTTCGTGGTCGAGGCGCTGGCGGGGGACGAAGCGGCACTGACCGCTGCGCTGCGCTCACGCCTGGCGAAGCTGGAGCAGCTGTGCCCGGGCGACTTCGCAGCCGTCAAGCGTCAGGTCGAGATCCTGGCCGAAACCTTGGCGCCGGAGGAATTCCTGGCCCAGCTCGAAGCCGAGCACCGCATCAAGCCCGAAGTGCGGGAGACGCGCTCCATCGGCTTTCACTGAGCGCCAGCCGCGCGAAGCGCGGCAGCACGGAAGCGGCATCGGGCGAGGCCCGCAGGCGGGTGGCAATGGCGGCAGTGTCCAGTCCTTCACCCGCCAGCAGCGGTCCCAGTTCGTCGAGGTAGGCGCGCAGCGCAGCGTCGGAGAACTCCGGGTGGAACTGCACGCCCCATGCGCAGGGCCCGACACGGAACGCGTGGTGCGACTCGTGCGCGCTGCGGGCCAGTGGCACAGCGCCCGGGGGCAGCTGCCGCACCGACTGCCAGTGCACCGCCTGTGCCGGGAAAGCCTCGGGCAGGCCCCCGAGCAAGACATCGCCAGTCGCTGCCGGGTTCAGCTCGACCGTGACGGTACCGATTTCCACGCCGTCCGGGTGGGCGTCCACCTCACCGCCCAGTGCGTGCGCCAGCAACTGGTGGCCGTAGCAGATGCCCAGCAGCGGCGTGCGCCCTTGTACCGCCGCTTGCAGCCAGGGCACCAGGGCCTCGCTCCAGGCCTCGCGCTCGCTGACCATGGCGTGCGAGCCGGTGATCACCACGCCGGCGATCCGGTCGTGTGCCGGCAACGGGCCGCCCGTCGTGGCGTCGTGCACCTGGACATCGGCGCCGCCCAGGTGCAGGCCGCTGGCCACCCAGTCTTCGAAATCCCCCAGCCGTTCACGGATGTGGGCGTGTGTGGAACCGGTTTTGAGGATGAGGATGGGCAGCGCATCGGACATCGCGCGATTCTAGAAACCCCAAAAAAATGCCCGTCACACGGACGGGCGAGGAGACAAGCGAAAGGGTTGATCGGGAGCCGTTCCCGATTCCAGGGCGCCGCAGGCGGCGCGGCGGGTCAATGAAGCAATGCCATCGGGCCCGACGGCAGTTCTTCCGGCGAATGGTCCGGGTGGTGACCCACGAAGAACTGCAGTTTCTGGTCGAGCCGGGCCACGCGTTCGTGGGCCACGTACTCGCAGTGGTGCTTGGAAATCAGGTTGAACAGTTTGCCGCGCAGGAACCACAGGTCCTTGGGTGTCTGGGCGGAGATCAGGGCGGCGTGCAGGCGTGTGCGCATCGGGTCCTGGATGTCGGCCATGGCTTCGTGGAACTCGTCCACGAGGAAGTCCAGCTCCAGCACCTGGGTGTCGCTGTATTTGGCGTCCTTGGACTTCTTGAACCAGGGCAGCTTGAAGAACATGAGGGGTCTCCCGAAGTGTTCAGAGGTGGCGCGGGCAAGTGCTTTGCCGGCTTCCCCCATCACTTCGGCGCACCCCCCGCGCCCTGAAGTAGGAATTCGGGAAAAAATGCAGGCCGTCCGACAGACGGTCATTCAGAAATCAGGCGCTCAGTCGATGGTGTTCGACCGCCTGTCGCACATTCACACGAAAGCACTCACCACGCGCAGCACCTCGGCGCCGTAGGCCGCGCGCTTCTTCTCGCCGATGCCGGAAATCCCGTCCAGATCGGCCATGGACTGCGGAAGTTGAGCCGCGATGGCCCGCAGCGTGGCGTCGTGGAAGATCACGAAGGCCGGCAGGTTGTGTTCGCGCGCCACCTCGGCCCGCCAGGCCTTGAGCGCTTCCAGGCACTCGCGTCCGGCCAGCGGCAGCGGCTGGCCGTCGGGCGCCACCGCGTCGCGGGCCGACTTGCGGCTGCTGCGCTTCGTGCCTTTGGACTCGCTGATCTCGCGCAGCCAGACCTGGGCTTCACCCTTGAGGATGGGGCGGGCGCCATCGGTCAGGTGCAGGGTGTTGTAGGGCGCGTCGTCCACCCGCACCGCCTCGCGCGCGATCAGCTGGCGCAGCAGCGCACGCCACTGGCTCTCGCTCAGGTCGGCGCCGATGCCGAAGGTGCTGAGCTTGTCGTGCCCGTACTGCGTGACCTTGTCGGTCACCTTGCCGCGCAGGATGTCCATCAGGTGGCCGGCGCCAAAGGCGGTGCCGCTGGCCTGCTGCACGCGGTAGATGCACGAGAGCATCTTGCGCGCGGCTTCGGTGGCATCGTGCAGGGCAGGGGGCGACAGGCAGTTGTCGCAATTCCCGCAGGGTTCGCTGTGTTCACCGAAGTAACCGAGCAGCCGTACGCGCCGGCAGTCGCTGGCTTCGGCCAGGGCCAGCAGCGCATCCAGCTTGCCGCGCAGCACCTGCTTGAACTCGTCGGCGGCCGGGCTCTCGTCGATCATGCGGCGCTGGTTCACCACGTCCTGCAGGCCATAGACCATCCAGGCGTTGGCGGCCTCGCCGTCGCGGCCGGCGCGGCCGGTCTCCTGGTAGTAGCCCTCGATGTTCTTGGGCATGTCCAGGTGGGCCACGAAGCGCACGTCCGGCTTGTCGATGCCCATGCCGAAGGCGATGGTGGCGACCATGATCAGGCCCTCTTCGCGCAGGAAGCGGTCCTGATGCTTCTGGCGCACCGCCGCCTCCAGACCCGCGTGGTAGGGCAGGGCGTTCAGGCCGTGGTCCACCAGCAGGGCGGCGACTTCCTCCACCCGCTTGCGCGACTGGCAGTAGACGATGCCGGCGTCGTGGCCCGCGCTGTTCATGTGTTCGTCGCGGATGAAGCGCAGCAGCTGCTGGGTGCCGTCCTTCTTTTCGACGATGGTGTAGCGGATGTTGGGCCGGTCGAAGCTGCTGACGAAGCGGCGCGCGTCCTGCAGCTGCAGGTGCGTCACGATGTCTTCGCGCGTCAGGTGGTCGGCCGTGGCGGTCAGCGCGATGCGCGGCACGCCGGCGTAGCGCTCGTGCAGCAGCGCCAGCTCGCGGTACTCGGGCCGGAAGTCGTGGCCCCACTGGCTCACGCAGTGCGCTTCGTCGATGGCGAACAGGCTCAGCAAGCCGCGCTCGTGCAGCGAATCGAGCAGCGCCAGGAAGCGCGGCGTGGTCAGCCGCTCGGGCGCGGCGTAGAGCATCGTGATCTCGCCCTTGAGCAGCCGGCGCTCGATCTGCTGTGCCTCGTCGCTGGTCAGGCTGGAGTTGAGGAAGGCCGCGTCCACGCCGGCTTCGAGCAGCGCGCCCACCTGGTCGTGCATCAGCGCGATCAGCGGCGAGACCACGATGGACACGCCGTGACCGGCGCGCTGGCGCACGATGGCCGGGATCTGGTAACACAGGCTCTTGCCACCGCCGGTGGGCATGAGCACCAGCGCGTCACCTCCGTCGCTGACATGCGTGACGATGCCGGCCTGCGGGCCGCGGAAGGCCTCGTAGCCAAAAACGGCCTGCAGAACGGCGGCGCAGGCTTCCAGCGTTTCGCCTTCGGCGGAAATCTCGATCACATCTGTTCCCAGGGCAGGCCCTCGAAGCGCCAGCCGTTCAGCGACGAGCGCTTGAAGTCGTCGTTGAGGTCACCCTCAAAGCCGTGCACCACGTGCGACACATCGGCAAAACCGGCCGCTTCCAGCGCGGCACCCGCGTCCTGCGTGCGCTTGCCGCTGCGGCAGATCAGCAGCAGCGGGCGGGTCTTGTCGCCGTTGACCTCCCTTTCCACCGCGGCGGCAAAGGCCTGCGGATCGGCGCTCAGGTCGGGGTATTCGTACCAGGCCACGTGCACCACGCCGGGCGGGCGGCCCACGTAAAGCGATTCGATCTCCATGCGCACGTCCAGAAACAGCGGTGGCTCCTGCCCTTGCGCGGCGCGGCGGGCGGTTTCGGCTTGCAGCCAGGTCCAGGCGTCGGTCGGGAGCAGGTGTTTCATGGGGCCCTATTGTCGGGGACGCACCCGGGGCCTTCCCCGGCCGGTATCGGCGGTCGCGCGGACCAGCTTCCTACAATCGCGGCATCATGAAAACGCCCGTCTACACCCGCGCCCAGGCGCTGCCCCAGATCCTGTCCCAACGCATCGCCATCCTCGACGGCGCCATGGGCACCATGATCCAGCGCTTCAAGCTCGGTGAGGCGCAGTACCGCGGCGAGCGCTTCAAGGACTTCCACAAGGACGTCAAGGGCAACAACGAACTGCTGAGCCTGACCCGGCCGGACGTCATCCGCGACATCCACGAGGGTTACCTGGCGGCCGGCGCCGACCTGATCGAGACCAACACCTTCGGCGCCACCACCATCGCGCAGGAGGACTACGACATGGCCCACCTGGCGCGCGAGATGAACGTCGCCTCTGCCCGTCTGGCGCGCGAGGCCTGCGACAAGTATTCGACTCCGGACAAGCCTCGCTTCGTCGCCGGCGCCCTGGGCCCCACGCCCAAGACCGCCAGCATCAGCCCCGACGTGAACGACGCCGGCGCCCGCAACGTGACCTTCGAGCAGCTTCGCGCCGCCTACCTGGAGCAGGTCGAAGGTCTGGTCGAAGGCGGTGCCGACGTGCTGCTGGTCGAGACCATTTTCGACACGCTCAACGCCAAGGCCGCACTGTTCGCCATCGACGAGTTCTTCGAGAAGAGCGGCGAGCGCCTGCCGGTCATCATCAGCGGCACCGTGACCGACGCCTCGGGCCGCATCCTCAGCGGCCAGACCGTCACCGCCTTCTGGGCCAGCGTGCGCCACATCCAGCCGCTGGCCGTGGGCCTGAACTGCGCGCTCGGCGCCACGCTGATGCGTCCCTACATCCAGGAACTGGCCAAGGTCGCGGGCGACACCTTCATCAGCTGCTACCCCAACGCCGGCCTGCCCAACCCCATGAGCGACACCGGCTTCGACGAGACGCCGGACGTGACCAGCCGCCTGATCAAGGAATTCGCCGACGAGGGGCTGGTGAACATCGTCGGCGGCTGCTGCGGCACCACGCCCCAGCACATTGGCGCGATCCACGACGCGGTGGCCACGCAGGCACCGCGTGCGGTGGGGCGCCAGCCGTTCTACAAAGAGGCGGCCTGAGTCACATCAGCCGCGACCGCGCCCCGTCGGACAGGCCTGGAGCGGGCACGGTGTTCATGTAGACCATCAGGCAGCTGTCCCATTCCCCGCGCAGGGAGCGGCGCAGCCGTTCCACCAGGGCCAGGCGCTGCGGGTCGCCGGTCAGCACCAGCACGCTGTTGGTGTGCGGTGCCATCACGAAGCCGCGCCCCGGCTCGTCGCTGGGCGCGAATTCGAACATGCCAACCGAGTGTTGTTGCTCCAGTGCCGCGAGCAGGTCCTCGGTTTCGCGCCGGTTCCAGAGATCGACTTCCTGCAACCACTCGTCCGTGTCGTGAGTGAACATCATCTGACGCCTCCTTTTCCATGGGTTGACCTCTGCCTGTATCGCCCGCCGGGCCGGGGTCTGAAGCGGCAAGTTGTCAGCAATCGCAACCGGACGTGACAGGCCGGCCCGTTGCGGTCAGTCGGGCTGGCGCTGGGCCAGGAACAGCCAGCCGTCGGTCCGTGCGGCGTTCAGGGCCAGCATCAACAGTTCGCCACTGGCCGTGCCGAGGTGGGCGATGCCCTCGGCCCGCACCCCATCGCCCAGCGGGCAGCCGCTGCCGGCAAAGTACATGCTCACATCGAAGATGTTCTTGCCGCCCGCGCGGGGGCGGGCCGTGCCGCTGGCGGCGCAGTCCTCCGGCGAGGTCATGACGAAGGCGCCGTCGCCGGCCACCCGCATCTGCAGGCCGATCACGGGCCGGCGGCTGCTCAGGCCTTCGCCGGCGTAGCGGCCGGCCAGGGCGGCCGGGTTGGCGGGTTCGTCGTAGGTCGGTGCGTAGCGGCCATTCACCGTCAGGCCGAAAGCGGTCGTCAGGCTGATGGCCTGGTGCGGGATGTAGCTGCCGGTGAAGCGGGTCGCGCCCACGGTGCCCGACGGGATGTCGTACGCCCGGCCGCTGCCCAGCAAGGCGCCGTTGGCCGACCGGGTCAGCCCGTGGAAGGCGCCCAGGATGGTGCCCTGCGCGTCGTAGATGCCCCAGGTGTCACCATCGTCGAGGATGGCCCACTTGATGTTCACCCCGCTGGGCATGGTGGCGACCCAGAAGCCTTCGGCGGTGTCGGGTGTGCCGAGTGGCGCTGCGTCGCGTCCGGTGGAACCCGCGGGCGGGTTGGCCAGCAGAAGGACCGTGGCACAAAGGGCATTGAAAAGCAGGGGTCGGCGCATGCGGCATGATGCCGCAGAGCAAAGGAGCGCACATGAAGGATCGGATCGACGAGCTGCTGGCGCGCATCAGCGCCTTGCAGGACGAGCTGGACGGCGAGTACCGCCGGGCGCGGGAGGATTGGGCGCGCAAGAAGGCCGACCTGGCCGACGAACTGGCGCGGCAGCAGCGGCGCTACAAGATCGGGCTCTTGCGTTACCTGGTGCGCTCGCGGGCGCTGGTCATCCTGACCGCGCCGGTGATTTACGCCGGCTGGGTGCCGTTTGCGCTGATGGACCTGTTCGTCACGCTCTACCAGTGGATCTGTTTTCCGGTCTATCGCATCCCGCGTGTGCGCCGCAGCGACTATGTGGTGCTCGACCGTGCCGATCTGCCCTACTTGAACCTGATCGAGAAGTTCAACTGCTTTTATTGCTCCTACGGCAATGGCGTGGCCGCCTACGCCCGTGAGGTGGCGGCGCGCACCGAGCAGTACTGGTGCCCGATCAAGCACGCCCGGCGCATCCGGGCGGCGCACGACCGCTACCCGAAGTTCTTCGACCACGGCGATGCCGAGGCCTACCGTCAGGGTCTGAACCGTCTGCGCCGGCAGTACGGCGACGTCCGGGAGGACTGACCAACTGCCGGAGGCTGCGGCCCGGCCTCAGGACCTTCCTGTTTTTCCTGAACCATCTTCGGCTTGTGCCGCAGTGGGGGGCCCCGACACAATCGCGGCTCCCATCAAGGGGAGTAACCAGCCCGCCGACGGACACCGCGTCCGGCTCCGGTGGGCGGAGCATTCGTCAGTACGTGGCTTTCAACGACAAGCCGCCGGATGTTCCGGATCAGGCGCCCCGCCCGGTCCCGGCCAGACCTTGGAGGGTGTTCTTCGTCCGATCAACACCGTCCTCAAGAAAAGGTCCGTCTCCCATGAATACCATCGCTCCCCTCTGGTTGTGGGGTGTTTTCGTCGCCTTCGTGCTCGTCGCACTGTTTGTCGACTTCGTTGTGCTCAAGAAGCAAGGCGCCCACGCGGTGGGGGTCAAAGAGGCGCTGTACTGGTCGATTGCCTGGGTGGGCGTGAGCCTGGTCTTCAATGCGCTGCTGTGGTGGGCGCTCAAGGACGTCACCGGCTCGACCGCCATCGCCAACGAAAAAGCGCTGGAGTTCCTGACCGGCTACCTGATCGAGAAGAGTCTGGCGGTGGACAACATCTTCGTCTTCCTGCTGATCTTCACCTACTTCGCCGTGCCACCCAACTTCCAGAAGCGGGTGCTGATGATCGGCATTCTGGGCGCCATCGTGCTGCGCACCATCATGATTCTGGTGGGCGCCTGGCTGCTGGAGCAGTTCCACTGGATCCTGTACGTGTTCGGCGCGTTCCTGATCATCACCGGCATCAAGATGTGGATGGGCGCGGACGGCGAGGACAACCTGGACGACAACCCGGCGCTCAAGTTGCTGCGCAGGATCATGCCGGTGAGCAAGCACTACGACGGCGAGAAGTTCTTCACCATGGAGAACGGCAAGAAGATCGCCACCCCGCTGCTGATGGTGATCGCCATGGTGGGCCTGACCGACGTGATCTTCGCGGTCG
>CAZJZD010000007.1:0-130488 GCA_964550405.1 uncultured Hydrogenophaga sp.
GTGGGTTGTCGGTGTTCCAGTGATCCACCGCCACCCAGTCCAGCCGCGTGCCCAGATCGGCTTCCATGCGCGCCATCAGTTGCCGGGTGTAGGTGCGCAGATCGTCGAGCTGTTCGGCGTCTTCCGGTGAGACGATGAAGCGGAATTGGTGGCGATCCTCGCGTCCGCGCTCCTCGAAAGCGGCGGTGTCCGCCGCGTCAGTAGTCGGACCATAGGCGTGTCCCGGACCGCCCTGGCGATCAACCCCTTCGCGCTCGATGTAGCGCAGGTGCGTAGCGGTTGAGCGCGGCCCGGCCTTGGCCAGATGGACCAGTCGCGCCTTGATCGTCACGCGGCGAGCGTTGGGCGTGAGCGAGGTCCCGGCGAAACGGGCCGCGACGTGGCCTCGCCCCAGCCGGGAACCCGGCCGCTGGCCGGCCTTGCCGATCGTCTTTCCGAGCTTGGCTCCGGCCTTGTTGGTCTGGCGCAGCACCTTGTTGATGAAAGCGTCGCCACGCTGTTTCGGCGTGCCGGGACGGATCCGAAAGTGGTCTTCATTGCTGCGGCTCATCGGGCGATTCCATCCAAGACCGGCGCAGCCAAGCGAGCGAAGCACGCACCTTCGCCAATGCCGATGCAGCGTTGCGCACTCTCGCAGCACGCCGCTGCTCCTTGGCGCGTGCCGCGCCACCCCCACGTGCAGACAGGGTTTTCAAGCGGCTGAGTGCCGCGGCCTTTTATCTTGCCCTGCATCTTTCCCCGTGCGCCTCCGCCGTCCTCCGGGCCGGCGGGCACGGTGAGGTGATGCACCGGCGGCTGCAGCGACTGTCGTCGCCCGGCCGTCATGGCTGGGCTTCCTGCCACAGCGGGTGCGCTGTGCCGACGACATCGGGGGTGCGCACTGGCCCGAAATAGCGGCTGTCGAACGATGCCGGGCTCGTCACGCTGAGCAGGAGGACTTCGCCGGCCCGCAAGCGCCGGCACTGCGGCCAGCCTTGCAGCGGGCGACCTAAGCGGTCCGCGCGCAAGGTGGTGGCTACAGCATTGCCGTCGATGCGGAAGATCTGGCCAATGATGCACACGTGCTGTGGTGCCACGGCGCCCACGCGTTTGAGCAGCGGCACCTCCAATGGTAGGTAGCCGCGCTGCGCGGCCAGTGCAGCGGCTTCGGCAGGCAGTCGGACAAGTACGATGCTGCCGACCTGCAGCGGTGCAGGCTGCGGTGTTGTGCCCGATGTAGGCTGTTTCACCATCGGATCGACGCGGTACCAGCCTACCGGCACGCTGTCGGACGGGTTGTAGACCAGTCGAGGCATGGGCTTGGCGAACGAGACCCAGACGAGTGCAGTCACTGCGATGGTCGTTGCGCTGCCGAGTGCAAGGATGGAAGCACGCGAGCTTCTCATGGCATGTCCCTCGCGGCCTGCGCTGCCGCGCGACGGTCGACGCAGTATGCGGGCAGTTGCAGAGGATCGACCGACGCCCCGGAGGTCCAGGCCGCAAGGCGGTTGCCCAGCGTGCCCCAGTAAGCGGGGGCGACGGTGCAGGCGTCGATGCCTTGGGCCTCGATGGCATCGATCTGCTGCAGCACTGCGCGTACCTTCAGTTCGCCTTCTGCGTGCAGCAACAGGCGCGCTCCTGGGCGTACGCCGGGCAGGCGCTGCAAGGTGTCCAGCGGTGTGCCAGCCTGCAGCACCATCAAATGCCACAGCGTCGTGCCGTGGTCGTTCGCCTGCCAGCGCACGCGGCAGAACATGGCCAATGGTTTGAAGACGGCGCAGCGCCTCCAGTGGTCGAGCTGCACGGTGCGCTCGGGTTGGCCAAAGCGCAGGTAGAGGTTGAACCTCTCATGGACATAGGCCAGCGAGACGCGGGTCAGTGGTGGGGTATCGGCTGGTCTGTGCTGCAGCGCAAGGGGCTGAGGCAGCGACGAACGTGCTGCGCTGGGCGCAACCGTGCCATCGGGCGTGATGTGCATGTTCATGGGGATGTCTCCGAAAGGGATTGAGGGAATTCGCGCTCCAGCAAGGCGCGCAGCAACTCGGCCACGGTGGTGCCTTGGGTGAACGCCGAGACCTTGATGCGCGCGCGCATGGCGGGCGTGACGTCCAGCGTCAGGCGGGCGGTGAACAGATCGCCTTTCTGCAGGTTCTCGCCATCGCCCTGGCGCACCCAGGCCTCGGCTTGTGGGTTGGCGGGCGGACGCGAGCCAATGGCGATCCGCTTGCCACGCTGTGTGCGTTCTTCCGTCATGACGGCCACCGCAGCAGTTCATCAACCAGTGAGGCCACCTCGCGCGCAGCGGCGCTGTCAGGGGCGGTTTCGCATGCCAGTCGGCCGGCGGCCACGCTGTCAGCGAACACGATGCGCTGGTGCACTTCCGAGCGCAGCGCGGGCAGCGGCTGTTCTGCCAGCGCCTGGCGCGCTTCGCGGCCGATGACGGTGGTGCTGACGCGCCGGTTGATGACAAAGGCCGCGCGCAGCGTCGGGCGGAACACCTGGGCTTCTCGGATCAGCGCCACCATCTCGGCGCTGGCCCACAGGTCGTAGGGGCTGGGCTGCACCGGTATGACCACGCGGTCGGCCGCCAGCAAGGCGGAGCGCGCCAGCGCTGCGATGCGCGGGGGACCGTCGATGACGACGTGATCTTCCCGGCGGGCGAGTTCAGGCGCCTCCTGGTGCAGGGTTTCGCGGGCCAGGCCGACGGCGCTGAAGAGCCGGGGTAGGCCTTGCTGGCTGCGGCGCTGGGTCCAGTCCAGTGCCGAGCCCTGCGGATCGGCATCGAGCAGCACCACCTGCTGGCCGCGCAGCGCGAGCTCGCCCGCGATGTGGGTGGCCAGCGTGGTCTTGCCCACGCCGCCTTTCTGGTTGAGCAGGGCCAGGATCATGGCGTCGCTCCTCTTGCTCGAAGCGAGGCGGTAGCGGCGTGCCGGCCCGCACTTGTCCACCGAAACGGCGCGCTCCCACCACCAGTTAGATGATTTTGGTTAGAGCAGTTACGGGAGGTGCAAAGCCGCACCGCCATTGGGCTGGCGGCCGATCGGCACGCCTGATGGCACGATAGAAACACGCCTGATGGCACGTGGCTGCGCACGCCCGATGGCACGAGTGCGTCCACAGGCCGTGAACCGTTTATCCCCGTGCCGTGGGCGGCACCGGCCGGAACGTCAGCACCTCGGCACCCGTGCCCGGCATGCGCACGATGCCCAGGCGGTAGCCGGGCATGGATTGCCGCGCCACCAGGGCGCGCAGATCGCAGGCGAAGTCGTGCGGCTTGGCCGTGCTGCCCGATTTGCGGTGCAGGTGTTTGAAGTCGAACTGCCAGCCGGCAGGCTGATGCCCGCCGTGTTTGCGAACCAGGCGGTAGAGCCAGCGCTCGATGCCGCCGGTGAGGTCGAAGTAAGCCGGATCGATGGTGAGCACCAGGGCCGCGTCCAGCACGCCCGCGTAGAACCAGTCCGGCAGGATCAGCTCGATGCCCAACGGTGTACCGCGGGCGTCGACCAGTTCCTTCCATTCGTTGATCCACGAAAACCGGTGCAGGCGTCGGCCGGTGGTCTCGCGGATGGACGTGGCCACGGTGGTGGACTGCAGGCGATCGAGCGCAGCCTTGAGGCGCTGGTAGTCGCGCAGCGAGACCCCGCGCCCGATGAAGCGCAGGATTTCGTAGGGCCGGGCGCGCATGAGGCGCGAGGTGGTGATGCCGGCGTCGCGCGCCTCCACGATCTGGCTGGCGGCCCAGATGAGGATGTCGGCGTCCCAGATGGTTGCGATGCCGTGTTCCTGCGTGCCTTCCACGCGGATGGCGACGTTGCCGCTGCGAAAGTCGATAGGCTTGGTGCGACGGGACTTGGCCAGCGAGAAGAAGGGGTAGGCCATCAGGTCCTGGCTGTCGCGCGGCGCCATGTCGCCAGGCAGCGCGCGGAACAGGTCGAGCTGTTCCGTCGGGCACTGGAGGCGTGGTGCTGGCAAGGTCATCGGCCGTTGGCAAGGGGGAGGGCGCGCAGCGCCCCTCAGCGCGCACGGCTGTCGGCCGAGTGGTGCTCGGCGTACTCGGGGTCGGAGGTGGCCTCGAAGCTGCGCTGGTCGGCCCAGGTGTCGAGGTCGGTGACGGCGTACATGACGCGCCGGCCGAACTTGCGGAACCGCGGTCCGCCGCCAATGACGCGCTGTTTCTCCAGCGTGCGCGGCGACAGGCGCAGGTAGTCGGCGGCCTCGTCGTTGGTGAGGTAGCGCGGAGGTTGTGGTTTGGCCGCAGCTTGTGCGGTAGCCTGCGGCGGGTGAGTGGGTGCGGCGGCAGGCCGCAAGGGAAAGGGTCGCATGAGAGGCGCCTCCATCGGCTTGGAAGGCCCGCCTGCGGGGTTGCAGGCAGGTGGAGGCAGTCTCAGGAAACGTTGGCGTTCTGCTCAGGGACGATCTGGGGTGAGGCTGTTTCGTCCCCGGGAAGGAGAGACGAGCGGATCGATCCCGGCCAGCTCGCGGTAGCCGCCATCCATCAGAGATCGGCCACGCTGCACCAGGCGCCGCACGCGGGCGCGCAGCGCGCTGTCGGCGTGCCAGCCGGACACGACCTCGTCCGAGCCGAACAGCCCTTCGGCAATCGCGCGCAGCGAGGCGCCTGCCTGATTGGCGTCCAGTGCCTGCAGGGTCAGCAGCGCCTGCAGGGTACTGGGGCTGGGCCGTGGACGCGTTGCGGCCGAAGGCTCGCAGCGACTGGTGGCGGCCAACTGGTCCAGATCGTTCGCCATGTCACGGTAACGTGCACAAGGCTCTCTGCAGGCGCGCATGGCGAAGGCGTGCGGCATGCCATCGTGCAACTCCGGCGCCAGCGTCAGGCGCACACAACAGCCGGGCCAGCGTGAGGAGAGCATGAGGTCTCGGCCATCGTGCTGCAACTGCTTGCGACCCGGTAGGCGCCAGAGCACGAAGGGGGAGGCCTCGGGGGCAGGGTCATCGTCGGGTATCACTCGAATGGCACGTGCCCGGGCGTTGAGCCAGTCGGGCAGCGCTTCGCGCGCATCCAGCGCCGGGTTTTCCAGCGTGCGCAAGCCCCAGGGCTGCGCGGCGTCAGCGGCCTGCGCGCGCCAGGCTTGGCGGTAGCCGGGGTGGCGCCGTAGGTATTCCCAGGCCAGCGCAGGGCCGTCCAGGTGCAGCACGTAGAGGTACGCCGCGCTGGCGTGCCAGGGCGGCGGCCGAGCGGCCTGTTGACCGTCGTCGTATCGGACCATATGCGAACTCCCTGTTCTTGTGCAAGAACGTCGCATCGGCCGGCATGGGCTACGGGTTCATCGGTCGGCGATCCGGTCGTGAGGGTCTGCGCTGTACTTCATCGTCCGATGGTGGCCGGGCTTGCCAAGAACGCGCCCAAAGCGACGGCCACGTGGCTCGATGGTCATCGTGGCAAGGCTGACCATGGCGTGGTGCAGCGCGGTTGTCATGTCTATTTCGGTCTGGATCGTGACCGGGAATGGCATCAGCAACACTCAGACCCAAGGGGGCTGACGCGTACGTCGATCTTTTGCTCAATCCGTGACCGAGCCGTTGGCCTGTGCCAGCCGCAGGTATTCCGACATCGGCCGTACGGCGTGGAAGTGCAGGTCGCGCCGCACTGGCAGCCGCTGAGGTCCGACGATGGTCGCGAGGTCCGACAGCTTGATGGTGCCCAGTTCGGGCATGCCGATACCCACGTCGCACAGCCCCCAAGCGGTGTCGCTATCGGCTGGGTCGAGCGCTGCGAGCAGCCAGGTCGCGTGCGCGTCCGGCGTGAAAAGACGTACCACGGGCCACAGGTCGGTCTGCGCGTCAGTGGCGCGGGCGTGGCCGTTGGCCAGCAGCTGCGCACGCTGTTCGTCGGTGATGAGAGATTCAGCCGGCATGGTCAGAGTGCGTGGCGCTGTGCGGAAACCCGCGTTGCATCAGAAGCACCGAATCGCAAAGCCGCTTTCGTGTCTCCCCGCAAAGGCGCAGTGGCGCTTTTGCAGAAAAGCACCCTTGCACGAAGGCTGAAAGTCGGCATGACTTGAATGCTCGAATGAGCCAATGTGGCTTTGAGGCTTTACGTAGATACACGAGTGTTACGCAAAAGCACGAAAGCACCCAACAGGGAAACCACCAAAGCGGCTTCTTTCATTGTGAATGAGTTAAAGATAACGTGGTTTTAATTGTCTCTCGACAGGACGCTTCTGTCCATGCAGAAGCGTCCTGTCCAGGCTGGCCGTCCGGCCGGCGCCACCACCTTCGATGCCGAACTGGCGCAAGCCTTCGGCGCGGCGGTGCGTGCGCTGCGCTCGGGGCAGGGCATGGCCCAGGAGGCGCTGGCGCACCGGGCCGGCATCGAGCGCTCGCACATGGGCAAGATTGAGCGCGGCGAGCACATTCCCTCGCTGCCGCTGATCTTCAAGATCGCGGCAGCGCTGGAATGCGGTGCGACCGACCTGATGGCCGCGACCGAAGCCCAACTGGGTTCGACTGCGGCCTGAGACTGCAGGCTTGGCCTGCAGCATCGATCCCGCCGGATGGCGGGATCGGCGTGGCCGTCAGGCCGTGGGCTTGCTGCGCGACCAGATCAGGTTGTGCGTACCGTCTTCCTCCTCGATCAGACGAGCGTAGATGGTCGCCGGGAACGAGGGGTCGTCCAGCGTTACCGAGAGGTAGGGGCGTTCGGACTGGCTGACCTTCTTCCAGGCGGCGCCGATGTCGTAGCCGGTGCCGGCCTGGATGCGGTAGTCGGGGGCGTTCTCGCTGCCCTTGTCGTTGCGCACGAACTTGACCTTGACGTTGAGCGTGAGGGTGCGAACGGTGCCGATGAAGCCGTCGTTCTGAGCGGTGAAGGTGCCAATGTTGGCCATGATGATTTCCTTTCGGGTTGCCAAGGTCGCGCCCATCGCGTCCTTGTTGTGATCCGTCAGGCGGGGGACGGGCGGGCCGCACCCCGCAGCGCAGCGAAGGGGCCGCAACAGCGTGGAGGACCGGCAGGCGCGGGAAATTTGCCTCGCGAGGAATCCGCGCAGCGGAGGGGAAATTTCTTGGGCCGTACGGTTGCGGCCATCAAGCCCGAGGCGCAGCCGCGACCCCGCCAGGATTCACGACGAGACAAGGACGCCTGGGACGCACCTTTCCCGAAAGCCTCATGGCCGAGCACGTTCATCACGCCTTTTGGCAAAACTTCAGCGGCCACTACCCATGCGCTATTGGTCAGAGTCGCAACGGCGCGAGAAGCCACTGCAGCATCCACCCGGCGCCTCGCATCGCACGCCGCCTGTCAGGTTCGACCAGGACGTAGCCCACACCTTGCGGTCTGTGACAGCACCCAGCGATCTGCCCGCTAGCGTGCGGGAAGACGGCATGCCAGGCAACCCAGCGCAGCGAGCACGGGCGTAGCACCCGGCTCACTCGGCAAGGTGATGCAGTGCCGGATGCCGGACACGAACCTTCCGGACTGCACGGGCAAGCGCAGCGCGCAGACGTGAAGGATCGAAGCCGAAGGGCCGTGACGGCTATGACGGCACGGGGCGCAGCTCGAGAGCCTGGCGGCGCAGGGCGCCGACACGCCCGGCCCCGGGATTCACCGTCACCAAGGTCACATGAAGAAGCTGCCCTGGTCCGAATAGCCCTTGGTGTCGATCTTCAGTTGAGTCAGCCAGGGCTGGACCGCCCGCTTGCAGGAAAAGTCCTCTCCGCCGTCCTGAACCCACGCGCCCAAGCGGCGCTCCACCCACGCGTGTGCATGGGCGTCGCCATCGCGCAGACCATTGAATCGGTCGGGCTCGATCCCCTCGTGTCGCGGGTGAAGCACCACGTTGATCGACAGCTCGTCACCACTGATGGCATCCACACTGGCCACGGCTGCATGGCCGTCCTCCAACTCGAAGCGATAGACGTGCCGCTTGCAGAGCTGACTGTGTGGGTTGCCGCCGGGCCACCAGTTGTCGCAGGGCTCCAGACCGAACAGTCGTTGTTCCAGTCCTGCATTGATGGCGGCGACCATCAGGTTGCGCCAGCCCATCCAGCGCGCACTGCGCTTCTTTCTCAACGGGAAGTTGCGGAACGGAGAGTACGAGTGCTCAAACTCCGGGAGCAAGCGCAAATCTCCCGGGGCGTTGTAGCCCAGTTCCTGGAGTCGGCGCACCATGCGCGCATTGTTGGGTTTGGGTACCTCGACAGTGACACGACCGTTCAGCGCAGCGCGAAGTGCCGCATGCGTCTTGAACCCGAGCGCCGACGCGAGGGCTTCGCTGAGATGAGCGGAAGGGACACCGCTGACGCGGTGCTGGGCACTGTGCTTGAGATTGCGCAGCGCCGCTTTGGAGACGAAGAATGTCGAATCAGACATGCCAAATTCCTTTGTGCATGGTCGATGACTGCCGATTACGCACCGACCGGAGGAATGGACACGGTCTGCGATCAGAGGAGGGAAGCGAGAAACGTCGTTTAACCCGGCAGCAGGTTCAGCGTGACGCGGCTGTCTTGGCATTCTAAGCGCTGACATCGACTGCATTGGCAGGAAGCGCCCGCGCAAGCCCTTGCGCGCCGACACGCCGCCGCCTCATCAAGGCGGCGGCGTGGCGTTTTCTGAGGCCTCGTTCTGCACATGCTGCGCGCGTCCAAGCCGGAAACGACAAGGCCCCGGACGGAAAGCGCCGGGGCCTTGCAGTGCTGCGGATGCGTCCGCGTCAATCGTCGGAAGCTCCCGTCTCGGTGCGTTCCACCTCTGTCGGTGCCTCACGGCCGAACACGGCAGGCATCCAGCCGCTGCCCTCGGCCAGTCGCTCGGCCTCCTGCGCAATCTCTGCCTTCTTGAGCTTGGACAGGCGCTGCACCTCATTCGGCGCGAACTGCGCTACCGCATCCAGGATCGCGGCCTTGGGCACGTGCTGGAAATAGCTGTCGGCCGTGGGCTTCCACCATGCGGCCATGTCCAGTCCCAGCGCCTGTGCCAGTTCGGCGCCGGGCTGGCTGGCGGTCGCGCGGGGCGTCACCGCGTCCACCGCCGGGGCGGTGCACACAGCCAGCAGTTCGACCAATTCTTCCTGGCGCATGGACAGCAGCACCGTGAACAGTTCGCCAGGTTCCTGCGGCAGCTTGTCGGCCCAGGTCTGCCGCAGTTTGCACAGCGCGAGCGCGGCGGGCGACTCGGGCCAGTCGGGTGCCAAGTCTTCCATGCGGTCGCGCAGGCTCAGGCGCACGCCCAGAGGCAGGGCGTTGCGGTAGCCGCCCTGCAGGGCCTGCTGCACCAAGGCATGGACCAGCACAGCCAGCGCCACCTGCGGTTGTCGCGCCATTTCGATCTGCAGGGCGGCTGTGCGGTGCGCGCTCAGGCGCTGCGCCAGCCGGTCGGACAGGTGTTCGGCGCCGTGCGGTGCATCACCCGTGGTTGATCCGTCCGAATCGCCGCCTTGGTCACCAGGGGGTTGGCCGTTGGCGGCGCGTTGCCGCGCAGCGTCCAACGCGCGCAGGGCCTTGGCTTCGGCGTCGCGCAACAGTCCCCGGTGGATCAGGGGCTGCCCCTCACGGTCCAGCGTGACGATGACCCCGGCCATGGCGCGGACCTCGGGCGCGTGGTCGCTCAGTTGAGACTGCACAGTTTCCAGCTCGACCACCAGGGCCTCGCGCCGCTCGTGCAGGGTTTCGGCCTTGTCCTCGTCGTCGGCGTCGTAGGCTTCTTCGAGCGCGGCATCGGTGCGGGCGATGCGGCCTTGCAGCACCTCCATGCGCCGAACCTCGCGCGCCGTGGGTTCGCGGCGCGTGCGCGGTGCATTCTGGAATGCCTGCCACTCGGTCGGGCGCAGGTGCGGCACCGCCTCCACCCATGCCCAGCCCTCGGCGCGCACAGGCTCGGCCAGTGACTCCAGCTTGTCGCGCACCAGCCGTTCCAGCAGCGCGGCATCGGTCAGGGTGGTGCCGGTGGCCTCGTCGTCGGCGAACAGGTCGCGGCGGATGCCACCACCGGCAGCGGTGTAGGCGTCCAGGCCGACGAAGCGCACCAGCGCATGGTCGGCGCCGATTTCCCGCTCGGTCAGGCGCTGGCGCAGTGCAGCGGGCGAGCGCTGCCATTCGGGCGCGTCGTAGAACGCAGCTTCCTGGGCGGCATGGTCGTCGGTGACGGCCAGCGCCATCAACTGGTCCAGGCTGACCGTGTCGGCGCGGTAGTCGGCCATCAGGCGGGGCGAGACATTGGCGAGCCTGAGGCGGCGTTGCACCACCAGCGGCGTGACGCCGAAGTCGGCCGCTATGTCTTCCACGGGTCGCCCTTCGGCCACCAGGGCGGCGAAAGCCTCGAACTGGTCGGCCGGGTGCATCGCCTCGCGCTGCACGTTCTCGGTCAGGCTGGCGGTGCGCGCGCTCGCGTCGGCCACCAGCAGGCAGGGCACGTCCCAATCCTTGGCGATGCGGCGCTTCTTGGCCAGCAGCTTGAGGGCCGCAAAGCGGCGACCTCCCGCCACCACCTCGTAATGCCCGCCGTCCGCCGCCAGCGTGACGGTGAGGTTCTGCAGCAGACCTACGCGCTCGATGCTGGAGGCCAGCGCTTCGATGGATGGTCCTGTCGTCTTGCGCACGTTGCGGCGCGACGGGCGCAGCCGCGACAGCGGCACGAGCAGCATCTGCTGCGAGGGCTGGGCGGGCACCTGCGGTGCGGGGATGGCGTGCAGGGCCAGGGCTTCGGAATCGGTGAGTGCGTTCATGGTGAAACTCCTGTCGGGTGAGAGGTGAAGCGGGGTGTGTGGTGAGGGAAGGGCGGCTGCAGGGGCCAAGCCCTGCGCGCCGCGCGGGTTCGGAATCAGGCCTTGAGCTGGCGCATGCCATCGGCCAGCAGCCACAGGGCGCGGTTCAGGCGCAGGTTCTGGTCGATGCCCTGCACGGGACGGGTGCTCTGGCGGCGCCCGTTGGCGCTGCGGCCGGTCAGTCCGCCCTTGATCAGGTTTTCCTGGGTGCGGTTGAACACGCTCCACAGGTCGCGCCGGTCGTCGTCGTGGCGGCGCGGCATCAGGATTTGCGACTCGGTGACGGGCGCGGCCTTCTCGGTGTCGTCGTACTGGAGTGCCAGCGCGGCGCGCGCGAACACCTCGGATTCGCCAGCGTCCAGCGCCACGGCCTGCATGGCCTCGCGCGACTCCTGCGCCTGCCCGAAGCCTTGCAGCACGGTGTAGGCGCCTTCGATCACCTGCGCGGCCACGTCGCCCTTGTGCGGCACGCGCACGTCGGCCACGGTGTCGCCGCACACCAGCCCGTTCTGGCAGACGAAACGGAACATGCCGGCCAGCATCTGGTAGCTGCTGGTGCCGTCGTGCGAGTTGAGCAGGATGATTTCGTTGGCCTCGCGGCCATTGATCTGGCTGGCATGGCGAAGCCGGATGAGGTGCTTGGTGAATTCGCGCCGGTCGTCGTGGCGTACGCGGGTCTGGCACACCATGAAGGGCTGGAAGCCCTCGCCGCGCAACTCCTGCAGCACGGTGGCGGTGGGGATGTAGCTGTAGCGCTCGGAGCGGCTGCCGTGCGGCGCCTCGGCAAAGATCGATGGCGCCACGGCGCGGATCTGTTCATCCGACAGCGGGGTTTCGGAACGCAGCACCGGCGAACGCGGTGCGAAGCGAGAGGCAAGTTGCATGGTCATTTCTCCAAATGAAGCTGGCTGTTGAAAACCCCCACCGGATTCCTAGATTCGGAGCCCTCTTCGGGTCTTCCGGTGGGGTCGGCGCAAAGACCTGGGCCGGTCCCGTCGCCACCGTCTTTCCTGAGTTCATCGCCCGCGACCACAGGAGCGCGCCACCCGGTGCCGTCAAGGGAGTAAGCGCCAGGGCTGGTGCGGCCCGCAGGCGCAGCCGAGGACACGGCCTGGCGCGCCTTGACGGCACCGGGTGGCGGGCTACGGTCGCGGAAGTGGTGATGGACGAGGGAAGAGGGCGCCAGCGGCCCTTGGCCGCTGATGGCGCCGACCCCACGCAAGCGCAGCGCGCAGGTCCGGACGTCAGGCCGGGCCGAAGGCGTCAGCCAACCGGAGGGAAGGGAACGATGGAAGCCCGCCAGGGGCGAGACCGCGTGACTGCAGGGAACTGGGCTCGGTGCGCCGCACGACAGCGCGGCCGGCCAGACTCACAGGGCCGGCGACGCCCGGTCGCATGGAGCGCTCTACGATGACGGCATGACCGAGAAAGACCAGAACCACCCCGATCCCTGGAGCAGATGCTGCTGCGCTCGGATGCCTTGCACGAACGGCTGAACGAGCTGCTCGACAACGCCGCATTCGATGGGTCTGCGCGTGGCGAGGCCGCACTGGGCATGTGTGTGGTGGCCATGGAGCATGGCACCGCCTTGCGCGCCTTGATGGCGCTGGGAATGCCCACCTCGGCGGTCAGCCTGATGCGGCTGCAGTTCGAAGCCTTGACCCGCTCGATGTGGCTCATCTATGCGGCCAGCGATGCCGCCATCGAGAAGCTGTCGGCCCCGCTCACGCTCGAAGCCGAACAGGCTGCCAAGAACCTGCCAAGCGCAAAGGAGATGATCGATCAGATCGGCAAGCGAGTCGGGCAGGGCGTGTCGGCTGCGGCCCACGGGATGCTGGCACAGTTCAAGGACGTGTCCTGGATCGCCATGAATTCGTTCGTGCACGGTGGCATCCATCCGTTGCGGCGCAGCGCCGACGGCTTCCCCATGCACCTGGCCCTGCAGGTGCTGCGCAACTCGAACGGCCTGAGCACCATGACCGGCATGACCATGGCCATCCTCACGGGCGATGAAGCCATCGCGAAGCCCATGAGCAAGATCCAGCCGGCGTTCGCCGACTGCCTGCCGGATCTGCTGAAACCCTGAAAACCAGGGCGTCCGTGACGCCCTGGTGGCTGCTCAAACGACGATGCGCCCGGCCAGCCGCGCGTCTCGCGCGTAGGCGCTCAGGCGCTTCTCGACGCGAAAGTGCAGGTCGCGCTCAACCGGCAATCCGAGCCGACCACGCACGGTGGCCAGCTCCTGAAGGCTGACCCAGCCCAGCTCGGGCGCACCCAGACCCAGGTCGCACAGACCGAAAGCATGGTCATGGTCGTCCGGGTCGATCTCGGTCAGCAGCCAGGTTGCGCCGGCGTCGGGTGTGAACAGCTTGACCACGGGCGCCGGGTCGAAGTCAGGGTTCTGCAGCGTTTCGCGGCCGTTGGCCAGCAGCAACACGCGCTGCTCGTCGGTGATGAGTGCTTTCATGGTGAACTCCGGAAGGAATGCCGGGCGGGATTGCCCGCAGCCTCCGGGTCACGGCGCAGCGCAGCGGTCAAGGTTCGAAGACGGCCGCCAAGGCCGCCAGCGCATCGCAGATGCGCGCCGACCTTGACGGCGAGAACGGCGTGGCACGCTGGGTGCAACAGCAAGCCAGCCCCCCACTGCCCAGATGCTCCGATTGGCGGAGCGCGTTCAGGAAATTTGCCGTTCCCGAAGGCTGAAAGAATCGAACGACGCACACTTGCCAGGCGCGTCTTCAACCAAGCCAACGCCCGAGTTCATCCCGAGCGCCACAACCTTCGCGGCAATGCGCGACTCCATCGAGACTCGTTGCGCCACCACCAGAATGACGGAGCCTTCGCAAACCACCTCGTGGTCGTCGGATGCCTGAATGCAGAACTTCGCACTTCGCTGTCCCAGGCGTTCAACCCATCCCCGCAGCTTCAGGGTTGATCCGGGTGGGATCGGCCCCTTGTGCTCCAGCTCGATCGTCCGGCCCACCACCACCTCCGAGGCGGCATCCACGTGCCGCTGCATCTCGCGGATGCAGATGGATTCGACGACGGCGACCAGATACCCGGTCGCCAGACATTCGATCAACCTCTGCGCATAGTCGCTCCCATGCGGGAGCCTGGAAAACAGCGCCCGGGCCGTCTGTTCGGGCGGCACGCTGTAGGTTTCTTCAAAGGAAATTTCACTGATGCCTTGGTGGTTCATGGAAATGGGAAGTGGGTTGACGACGTGCATTCGCTTTCCGAATCCCCGAGTCAAATCGGGGTGGCGGAAACAGCGTTCGATCCTCGTTCGGATGCATCGCGTCTTCAACCCAGCCAGGCGTTCTCCAGCGTAGCTGGCTCGATGCGGATGTCCATGCGGGGCCGGTGGAGGAAGTCCCACCGCCACCGGCCTCGAAGCCATGAAGTGCTCGTGCCACTGAGTGGTGGCACGCTGTTGGGCAGGAAACGAAAATCCGGGAGCCGGTGTGGCTCCCGGTTGTGTGGGCTCAGATCAGCCCGCGTTCTGCGAAGGACAGGATCGTCGGCCCGGCCACGATCAGGTGATCGATGACCCGCACGTCCACCAGCGACAGCGCGCTCTTGAGCGTCTGAGTCAGATGCTCATCGGCCCGCGAGGGCTCGGCCACGCCCGACGGGTGGTTGTGGACCAGGACGATGGCCGCCGTGTTGTGTGCCATGGCTTCCTTGACCACCTCGCGCGGATAGACCGATGTCTGGGTCACTGTGCCGCGGAACATCTCCACGTACTCGATGACCCGGTGTTGGGCGTCCAGGTGGATCACCGCGAACACCTCGTGCTCCAGCGTGCCCAGCTTGATGCGCAGGAAGTCGCGCACAGCCTGCGGTGACGACAGCATCTCGGTGCCGCGCAATTGGCCCGCCAGCACCCGCAGCGCGGCTTGCAGCACCTCACCCGGCTCGGCCGGACGGTAGCTGCCCGCGACATCGCGAACGAGCAGGGAGGAATCCGTGGAAGAGTTGAACGACAGGGAAGACAGCTGCGACATGATCGGCTCCGGTTCGGAATCGGGCGGGATTGCCCGGAACCGGCCACCCACGCCGCAGCGCAAGCGGTCAGGGGTCGGAGGCGCAGCCAGAGACGGCCGCCAGGACGCCAGCGTGCAAGGCACGCGCAGCCCTTGACGGCGAGAACGGCGTGGTAGGTTGAAAGGGTACAGCAAGACCGCCACTCCACGCACGCCACCACAGCCCTGGCATGCGGAGCGCGCAGCGGCAACGCCGCGGAGACGTCAGGGATCAAAGCCGGATGGCCGGGATTCGGCACGAAGCCCGGGGCGCAGCCCACGAGCCCGGCGGCGGGACGCCGAGACGTCAGTGAACTTGCATCTTTTCTGAACAGTAAATATTGCTATTTGCTGGAAAATTCGATAGAGTGCAGAAATTCACTGTGCAGTAAACCGCCCAAAAGCATGCTTGAGCTGACCATGACCGAACACCAGTTGGTCTCGCGCCTTGTGGATGCGTTGCGCGAGCTTCCCGACGTCGATGCGGATGTGGTGCGTGGGGAGCTTTCAGGCGGACGATCTGATCGGGGCCTGGATGCTGCGGTCGATCTGCACGTGGCTGGGAAGTCGCTGTCCGTGCTGGTCGAAGCCAAGAAGGCGGTCTACCCCCGTGATGTGCGTCAAGTGATCTGGCAGATCCGGGATGCAGGCCGCGCGTGGGCGGGCCACCATCCAGGCGAGGTCGTCTCGCTGATCGCGGCGGAGTCGATCTCGCCCGGCGCCAAGGAACTGCTCAGGAGCGAGGGCATGGGCTACTACGACAGTGGTGGAAGCCTCTACCTGCCCGCGCCCGGCATCTACCTCTACATCGACAAGCCTCCACCCAAGACGCTGGTCAAGTCGATCCGCTCTCTGTTTTCTGGCCGACGAGCCCAAGTGCTGCAGGCACTGCTTCTTCATCGTCAGGCGTGGTTCGGTGTCACCGAGCTGGCACAGTTGGCGCAGGTGTCTCCGGCCACCACATCTCAAGTGCTGACCGAGCTGGAACGCTTCGACTGGCTCGAAGCAAGAGGGCAGGGGCCGAGCAAAGAGCGCCATCTCCGCGAACCTGCCGCCCTGCTCGATGCCTGGGTCAAGCAGGTGAAAGCTGATCGCGCAACTGCGCTGCGCAGGTATTACGTGCCGGCAACCAAGCCGGACACGTTGCCAGTGCAGGTTGCCGCGGCTCTGGAAGGGCGAGGCGTCGAATACGCCATCAGCCATGAAGCTGCGGCGCAGCGGCTCGCACCCTTCCTGTCCAGCGTGTCCCAGGTGCGCCTGCGGTTGTTGTCCGGGCAGGCCACTGACTCTGCACTGAGCGACCTGGGTGCGCGCTTGGTCAACGAAGGGGCCAATCTGGCTGTGATCGAGACCAAGTCGGCAGGCGAACTGCTATTCCGCGAGCGCCTGGATGGATTGTGGCTGGCCAGTCCGATCCAGATCTACCTCGACCTGATTCGCGGCGAAGGCCGATCGAAGGAGATGGCCGAGCACTTCCGCAAAGAAAGGATCGGCTTCTGATGGCCAAACCTGCAACGCTCGATGGGTACAGTGACCAGTACACGGTGGACTGCGAGCGCGTCCTGGTGACTCTGCTGCGCGGGTTGGGGCCCTGGAAGGACTCGGTCTATCTGGTCGGCGGGCTCACGCCGCGATATCTTGTCCCGGCACGGCCGCCGGTCGTGCCCGCGCATGCTGGTACCCTGGATGTGGACATCGTCATCGACCTGCAGATCCTGGCCGATACAGATGCGTACCACACGCTGGAGGACAACCTCAAGCGGATGGGCTTCGAACGTGCCGAAAACGCAGCCGGGAAGAAGCTCTCATGGCGCTGGCAGACCCGTACCGAGCACGGTGCGCTGATGGTGCTGGAGCTGTTGGCCGATGCGCCCGACATTGCCGGCGGCAAGGTTCAGCCGCTGCCGACCGAAGGCACGATCTCGGCGCTCAACATCCCGCACTCATCGATTGTCTTCGACCTGTATCAGGTCACAGAGATTCAGGCTGAGCTGCTGGGCGACAACGGCGTCGCCACCGAAAAAATCAAGCACGCCAACCTCGTCAGCTTCACCTGTTTGAAGTCCTTCGCATTCGACCAGCGCTTCGAACGCAAGGATGCGCACGACCTGATCTACTGCATCGAACATGCTCCGGAAGGCATCAATGCCGCGGCCGAAGGCTTCCATCAGGAGCGCAGCGGCAAGCATGGTGCCGTGGTCGATGCAGCTTTGGCGATCCTGCGCAAACGCTTCACGGACGATGAGAGAACGGAAGGCTACCGCAAGGACGGCCCAGTGTCGGTCGCCAAGTTTGAACTCGGCGAGGGCGAGGACGCCGACCAGCGGGAAGCAAGGGCATTGCGCCAACGGCAAGCCAGCGATGTGATTGCCCAGCTTCTCGATCAGATTTCCAAAGGAGCGGGGCCGTCCAAGTTAAGTTGATCGTTAAGAATGAGTGGGGAGAGATGATGGAGTTCGCTAAGTGGTGTACAGAAACAGAGGAGTCTGTTCAGAAGCACAGGTTGCGCGGGCTGGATATTGCAGCTGACAAGCAGGCGCAAGCGATTGGCGCGATCGTAAAAGCCGTCCCGGACTACTATGCGGATCCGAAGCGCATTGCGGATCTGCTGAAAAAGCTAGGTAAACCGGCCGCCGCCGCCCATGTTGAGCAAAAGCTCCCAACGCAGGTATCGATCCGCTCCGGTGACCTGGGCGAGATCCTGTGCAACGCCTATGTGTTCGAGGCCACGCCCTTCAACCTCGGTATCAAGCGTTTGCGCTGGAAGGACCATCGCAATATGTCGATGCGCGGCGAAGACGTGCTCGCCTTCAACTTGGACCCGAAAAGTGGCAGCCTAAAGATCCTCAAGGCGGAGGTCAAGAGCCGGGCAGGGATGCGGACGGCGGTTATCGACGAAGCCAGGACAGCGCTCTGCGCCAACAACGGGCTACCGTCGCCACATGCGCTCGCATTCGTCGCCGATCGCTCGAACGAGGTTGGTGACACGGTGCTCGGAGATGCGCTGGACAAAGCGCTGCTCAACGGTATTCGTGCTTCGCAGGTCTCGCACATGTTGTTCACATTCTCGGGCAACGACCCGTTGAAGCTCCTGAAAACCAACCTGCAGTCCTATACCGGGACCGTGCCACAGCACTACGTCGGCCTCCGTGTCGAAGGGCACCAGGACTTCATCAAAGCGGTCTTCGCGGCGATTGGCAAGGGGGGCAAATAGTGGCCGCGACGCTCGAGGAACTGAAAGCCAACATTGACGCGGCCGTGGTGCCGGGATTCCGTGCCCGGTTGCTCGCCCGTGGCCAGGCGCGCGCGATGATCTGGCGCGACGGCTCTCTACCGGAAGATGCGCCGAACTTCGGCGCTGAGCTGTCGGACGATTTGCTGTCCTATGGCTACTCGCTGCTGCAGCATGGTCTGCGGTACACAGACATGGACGGCGACGCTGAAACGGCCCGCAAGGCCTTCGAGGTAGCCGCTGAGGCGCTCGAAGCTGTGGTTGCGCGAGGGACAGCCAGCGCGGACCGCGACTTCCATCGCCTCGTCGCCGCGGCGGCCTATCACTTGGGACGCTTTTCGGCGCGGGCCTATTCGCTGTTGTACAAAGGGCTGGCCGAGGCAAATCTCTCGGCGATGGAGAAGGGGTTGGCGAAGCTGATGCTCCGCGATCTCGACGGCTTGGCCGTGGATGTCGGTGCATGGTTCGCCTCCGGTCAAGGGAGCGAGGGCGCTGTCGTTGCCGCGCTGGGCCAGCCGAACACATTAGGCGATGGCGACGACACAGATGGCGTTGGGTCGCCCGACGAGCGAATTGGCGCCCTGCTTGTCGCTCTGGAGGACAACTTCATGGCGGCGCTGGCGGTCGCGATGCTTGCCCTGGAGCGCGGCGACGAAGCCTTGTTGCCCGTTGCGCGCGAGCGCCTGCAACATGGCCTCGAAGTGGCCGGTGAACTCGAAATCGTGCCCACTTGGTGGTGTCACCGCCTTGCGATCCATTTGCTGGGCGGTCTTTGGGAGACCAGCTTCCACAAGGTCTTGCCGCTTTCCGGGCCCCCCGGCACAGAGGTCGGCGACTGGACCCAGCTGCGCAAGCTCTTCATTGCCTCGCTCTACCGCAGGAGCAAGTCGGAGGTCGAACTCTGGCCTTCACAGCTCCAGGCGGCGCAGCGGGTACTCGATGCGGGAACGAACTTGGTGCTCTCGCTGCCGACCAGCGCAGGCAAGACGCGCATCGCAGAGCTATGTATCCTGGCCTGTCTGGCGCGGGGCAAGCGCATCGTCTTCGTCACGCCGCTTCGGGCACTGTCCGCGCAGACTGAGGTCGGCCTGAGGCGCACCTTCTCCCCGTTGGGCAAGTCCGTCTCGAGCCTGTACGGCAGCATCGGCGCCAGCGGCGCAGACGTCGATGCGTTGCGCTCGACCGACATCGTCGTCGCTACGCCCGAGAAGCTCGATTTCGCGCTGCGCAGTGATCCGACGCTGTTGGACGACGTCGGCCTGGTGGTGCTCGATGAGGGCCACATGATTGGCCTGGGCGAGCGCGAGGTGCGCTACGAAGCTCAGATTCAGCGCTTGCTGCGGCGCTCCGACGCGGCCGGGCGGCGCATCGTGTGCCTCTCGGCGATCTTGCCCGACGGAAACCAGTTGGAGGACTTCGCCGCCTGGCTGACGCGCGACCAGCCCGACGGGCTGATCAAGGATGATTGGCGTCCGACCCGCCTGCGCTTCGGCGAGGTCGAATGGAAGGGCCAGCATGCTCAACTCAACGTGAGCGTGGGGGACGAAAAGCCCTTCATCCCGAAGTTCGTGGTCGCGAAGAAGCCGACCCGCGGCCGCGCCAGAAAGCTGTTCCCTGCCGACCAGGGGGAACTGTGTGTCGCAACGGCTTGGCGTTTGGTGGAAGAGGGACAGACCGTCCTTGTCTTCTGTCCGATGCGCCGTTCGGTGCTGCCCCTGGCCGCGACCATCATCGAGATGCACAAGCGTGGCCACATCGACTCGGTGCTCGCACAACCGGTCGCCGCGCTGGCCACGGCGCTGGCCGTCGGCACGGAATGGTTCGGGCCCGACCACGACATCCTCGCGTGCCTGAAGTTGGGCGTGGCGGTCCACCACGGCGCGCTGCCCACACCCTACCGTAAGGAAGTCGAACGGTTGTTGCGGGAGGGCGTGCTTCGCGTCACGGTGTCATCGCCGACATTGGCACAGGGGCTCAACCTCGCCGCGACCTCGCTGGTCTTTCGTGGGGTGAGACGCGGCCGCGATCTCCTTGATGCATCGGAATTCCGCAATGTCGTCGGCCGGGCCGGGCGTGCATACATCGATATCGAAGGCCTGGTGCTCTATCCAATGTTCGACAAGCAGAGTCAGCGGCGCAGGGATTGGCAGGAACTGGTCTCGAACCGGGCGGGCCGGGAGATGGAAAGCGGGCTGCTCCGGCTGGTCGCGGCCCTGCTCAGCCGGATGATCAAAAAGTTGGGGTCCAGCGACGCCGGCCAACTGGTCGAGTACGTTGCCGGGCAGGCCGCGTGGGAGTTCCCGGTGCTCGCCTCCGAGTCGACAGAAGAGGCCGGCGACGCGAGGCAGCGGTGGGACCAGCATCTGGCAAGCTTGGACACCGCGATCTTCAGCTTGCTCGGCGATTCCTACGTGCTGGACGCCGACGTCGAGGCCAAGCTCGATGAGATCCTGGTGGCTTCGTTGTTCCAGCGGCGCCTTGCGCGCTACAACGAAAATGTTCAGAAGCTGTTGCCGGCGGGGTTGCGCGCCCGCGCCAAGTACATCTGGCGCAACAGCACGCCCACGCAACGACGGGGATACTTCCTTGCCGGTGTGGGGCTGGCCGCCGGGAAGGCGCTCGACGAACGCGCGTCGGAGCTGGAGCGCCTGCTGCTGGCGGCCAACGTGAACATCGACATCGGCGACCAGGAAGAGGCCGTTGCGGCGATCACGGCCTTCGCCGAGATCGCGTTCGACATCTCGCCGTTCCGGCCAGAGAAGCTGATCGACGGCTGGAGACCTTTGCTCAGACGCTGGCTTCTCGGGGAACCGGTGTCCGAGGCTTCGTCCGGGGACAACGACGAGTTCGTCCAGTTCATCGAACAGGCCTTCGTCTACAACCTGCCTTGGGCGATGGAGGCCGTCCGGGTGCGTGCCGAGGCGCATGAAGATCTGTTCTCGGACGAGGTCAAGTTGTCCGACTACTCGCGGGCGCATGCCGTTGCCGCACTGGAAACGGGGACGCTGGTGGTCGCCGCCGCAATACTGATTCAGGCGGGCTTCGGATCACGGCTGGCGGCCATCCGGGCCGTCACGTCCACTGGGGCGAACTTCGATTCGATGCGCGGCTTGATGGCTTGGCTTGCTTCGGAGGAAGTGCAGGCATTGTCCGCAGCGCCAAACTGGCCAACGCCGGAATCGCACGTGCTGTGGCTCGATTTCCACGGCCCCGGTGGCGCGCAGGCTATGCAAGCGTGGGCCGCAACCGAATACTCGAGTCCAATCACGTGGCAAGGCGTCCCGATGCCACCCGGCACGCCATTGCGCCTTGGCGGCGGTCCGGGGAAGGAGCGCAGCGTGTTCACGGCCGACTTCCGGGAGGTCGGGACGCTCGGCTGGACGCCCAGTTCCATGGGCTTGATCGTCGCGACCTCCACCAACGATCTCGGCAAGTTCGCCCTCGAGTACCTGGGGCCTGGCAATGTGGATCGCGGTTGAGTGCAGCGGCGTTGAAAGGATATAGCGGTGGCAGACGAATTGATCCTGAATCACGAGGACTTGAGCAACCTTCATCGGCACTACATCAACCTGACGTGCGTGGACTCCGGTGAGCACGCCAAGGCGGCCAATGGCGGAAAGCCGAAGCGCTACAACTTCAGCGCTTTCGTTGTCGATGTCGAGGGCGTCCTGCTCGCCATCACGGCCGGGCATGTCTTTGAAAAACTGAGACAAGCCGTCGCGCTGGGTTCGATCCTGTCGGATTGGGCCATCGACGATTCGATGGTCTCCGACCACGGGTTCCCTGTGTACCCGGTGGACGTGAACCTCGAAAGAGACATCCTCTTCTTCCATGAGGATGGACTGGACTACGGGGCTTACCTCTTGGATCCGATGGCGTCGATAGCGCTCGCGAAAAGCGGCATCGTTCCGATTCGAAAGGAGCAGTGGGACGCGGAGGATCTGGAGGAGTTTTCGTTTTGGACTCTGGTCGGCCTGCCAACCCAGTTCGCAACCCTGAGTCATGACCGGCCTTCCCTGAAAAGTCATGTCACGGTGCGCGTGATACACCTTCCTGAGCGACCTTCCGACTTGCTGCCGACAAAGCATCCACGTCTATTCGCGAGGGTCGATTTCGAGTCTGTCGCGGAATGGGAGCGACAGTTCGATATCGGCGGGATGAGCGGAGGCCCTGTCTTCGGTACACGGCAACCGCCACAGGGTTCAGCCTATGACTATCGGCTGATTGGTATCCAAAGTGCCTGGGACAACCGTGAGAACGTTGCGATGTGTGCGGCGCAACCGTTTATTAGGGCGCTTTACCAGATGATCAAGGGTTGGCAGGTTCGCCAAGGAGGCGAGAGATAGCGAAAGTCCTCTGCCTCCGAATCCGAAGTGATTTCCCGACATTTCCAGGCTGCAGGAGCGGCTGCATCGCTCTGTAGGTCGATGCCGATCGAACGGGTGGATGCGGCGGCACGGATGAGCGGGTCGCCACAGTGCCAACTCAGAGCGCGGCGTCCTTGAGCTTCTTGAGCGCGCGGGCCTTGATGCGCACGGTCGAGGGCTTTGCCGCGAAGACCTGTTCCTCTTTCGTGAACGGGTTGATTCCCTTGCGCTTAGGCTTGGCGGGAACCTTCTGCACACCGATCTTGAGCAGGCCGGGCAGCGTGAACTCTCCCGCACCCTTCTTGTTGACCGCTCCGAGCACGGTGGTCTCCAGGGCGGCCAGCACGGCTTTCACGGCCTTGGGCTCGACGCCCGAAAGTTCCGACAGGTGATTGGTCAGAGCACCCTTGGTGAAGGTGTCCTTGATGGGACGGATGACCGTCGCGGCAGGGGTCTTGGCCTTGGCAGCCTTCGTCGCAGGTGCGGGCTTGGTGGTTTTCTTCGCAGTTGCCATGGTTCTCGGTCTCGTTCGTTGTGGTTGAGAGAAGTGGTTCGCGCCGCGGCGGCTGGGCGCGTCGCGCAGTGGGAAATTTTATCGGGCGCGCCTAGAGCGTCATCTTCACCCACAGATGGCGCAAGTGGATCGAAGGCAAACTGCTTCGACTGTGCACTGACTCGTGTACCGCAATGCCAGTCGAGGAGTCCTGGCCTTGGGGAACCAGCGCATCTGCGGGCGACCAGCCCGGGCTGCCACTGGTGTGCAAGTCAAGAATCCAACCTCCGATCAGAGCGAG
Organism: uncultured Hydrogenophaga sp.; assembly: GCA_964550405.1. Lineage (GTDB taxonomy): Bacteria > Pseudomonadota > Gammaproteobacteria > Burkholderiales > Burkholderiaceae_C > Hydrogenophaga. Next base: position 23,119 of record CAZJZD010000007.1, read on the forward strand.
CCAATGATCGAAGCTTTGTTCCTGCACGTACGCGATCAAGGCTGCACGCACATGCGCAGCACCATGTTTGCCCTCCTTGTAGCGCTGGATACCTCCCCCCACTCCAACGCGGGTCACGACGTATTCGCGCTCGTCTCGTCCCGACCCGGCGGGAATGGGCAATCGCTTGCATTCAATTGGCAGAATCGTCTCGAAATCACTGTAGCTCCGACCTTGCACGATCAGCGCATCGCCTGCAGCCGCAGCCACTAGGTCGACCTTGCGCGAGACGTGTGTCTCATCAGCTTCCTCCACACGAAATTGCAGGCAATCCCAGCCTGGGGTCTTGCGTGCTGCACTGTTGAGGTGGGCGCACAGCTGCGACGTGAGCATCGTCTCGCTGGTGCGCAGAGGTCGATCGGGCCGATCACGCCAGCGGGGAAGCTGTCCGAGAATGAAGTTCAGGATGGCGGCACGAGATTGGCCTTCGGCAAGAAACCCCGAGGCCAATTGGCCCAATGCGTGAGAGGTGGATCCGTCCGCCAGCATCGCGCCTCGCTAGTAGCCCTGGGCCCGCAGATCTGCCAAGACATCATCGGCATCGCGCAGTCCGACGGAGCGCATCCAGTAGCGCAAACGGTCAGGTTTCAGGATGAACAGGAAACGGTGGTCATACAGACGGCAGATGCGCGTGAGGGCCAGGTGCTGGTGCGATGGTGCGTGCAGCAAAGCCGAGATGCGGCCTCGCAGTTCTTCCGCACCCGACCAGTCGATCTCAGCGTCGCCAAACGCGTAGGCTTGGCACACCGCACCCGACCAATTGACCTGACTGCGCAGCCCGAAGCTGGATGACCCATACAGTGCGTTGACCTGATTCGCCAGAACCTCCGCGTACACTTGGAGGTCTTCATCGGAAACTTGGCGCATCGCGGCCGATGACTCCCCCAGTCGTATCAACTCCGACTGGTAGTCCACGATGTCGTCCACCACGATGCGCTCGTTGTCGCTCAGGTCGAAAGATCCGTCGGTGGGGTAGGGGATCGAATAAATGTCGTCGGCCTGCAGCGCGGTCGCCTTTTGGGCGAACAGTCCGGGACTGGTCAGCGCCAGATAGGCACGCAGGGTGCGCTTCTCGGTGCTCATCCAGCGGTCAATGGTGTTGAGCTTTGGCAGATCCTCCTGAGGTGCGCAGAAGCCGACAAGTCGCTGGCTGTATGTCAGGTAGTGCCCTCCCCAAACCGCGTGGGCGAGTTCCATCTGCTCTCGCACCAGCAGCATCGGCGGGGTGAAGCGTCGCTCGGTGTACGCCCTGTAAAAAAGCTCGTCGGTCATAGGCTCGATCTGGGATTCGTCAATACCCTTCGCCGTCAACGCCTTGGACGGCAAGTAGGGGTGTCCCGTCAGATGGGGGGCATGCTTGCGCTGACCACTCTTGCCGACGATGAAGCCCTCACCAACGTCCCAATCCTGCTGTTCCGCGTACTGGCGCAGCGTCCGCATTTGTTCCAGCCTGTTCACTAGCGACAAGGTCCGTCCGCCTCCCAGGAGGTTTGCACGCCAGAGGCGGTCGTTCGTCTGCGCAATGCGATATGGCACTACGTGCAGGTCGTAGTAGTCAAGGTCCAGTCCCTGCTCGGCGTCAATGCGGCCGGTTCGGCGGAACGTCGCATGGAGCAAAGTGGCGTTGTCGGGACGGACTCGCTTTTGCGCTACGACAACGATGACCTTGGTATCGGCATCACCCTTCTGGAAAAGGCCGCGCACCGAAACGAAGTCCAGGATCTCGCGCACCCAGTAGCGCTCCAGGTACTGCTGCCTAAACGCGAGCGCGTTTTGGTTATACAGGAAGTTGTACTGCTGCAGCATGGAGATCGTGGCACCGTCCTCCATGATCTCGCTGGCCTCGTGCAGGAAGAGGTAGCCTGCCTGCTTGTCGGGGAGCTTCTTGTGATGCTCGGCTTGATACCGTGCATAAGCTCGCTGGGTCGCCGGCGTTTGCAGTGCTGACGCAAACGGTGGGTTGCCCAGGACGGCCCCAATTCGTGCCGGCAACTGCCCGGCCTCTTTGGCTGCAAAGAAGCAGCCATGATGCAAGGTCTGCTGACGCAGGTTCGGGAACAGCTTAATGCTGCGTCGGATCTGTGCCGGCTGCAAGGCGTCGCACATGGCCAGGCACAGGCTGAAACCGGCGAGCTCGACGGCATCTTCCTCAAGATCGACCCCATGGACGAAAGCCAGCAAGCTCTGCAGCACATGCTTGTCCGGGCGCCGCCACTGATTACGCAGGCGCCAGTGCAACACCAGGCGCTTGTAGGCCTCCACCAGGAACACGCCGGAGCCGCAAGACGGATCCAGCACTACTTGGTGGTGCGAGGTGATGTGGTCGAGTGCATCCCAATTCAGAGCCTCCTCCACCAGGAACCGCACCAGGAATGGAGGGGTATAGACCGAGCTGTCCTCGTTCTCCACAAACAACTGGTAGATCTGGCTGATCAACTCGACCGGCAAGTCACGGAACGAATACAGATCCCACAGCGACAGCTGGCCCGTCTGATTCTCACGTGCCTCGATCATTCGAGCGAAGCGCTCCAACTGCTGGGTGCTCAGAAGCTTGTCCACCTCCGACGGCTCCAGCGTGAACACGTTGCCGTTGAACCGGTCTTCCAAGGCTGCAAGCAACTTGACCAGTGCCGGGCCGTTGCCCAAAACCTCAAAAAAGCGCTGCGCGCCGGGCTGGAAGGCTGCAAAGAATCCTTCGCCAAACACGCCTCTCTGTTCCAAGTAGGCAATCAGGAGTGACAGGATCAGTAGCCGACGGCGTAAACGCTTCGGGAGAATGTTTTTCTCATCGAGATAGCCGCTCAGCCGCTTGAACGCATCGAACAGACTCTTGTGCGCTGCTTTGCTGTTTGATAGAAGCAGGTCACAGGTTTCAGGATTTGCCCACAGGGTTCCGCTGCGAAGGCTTTCCTCATCCCACCAGGGGTCAAGCTCTATTGCCGCAGCCAGATCGAGATACTTGACTGGGTTGCACTGGATGCGCCCGTCCTCGGCGAGAAAGTCGGGACGGTGCGCGCAACGGAACAGCTGCAGCAGACCCGGCGTGCGCCGATACACCAAGGGCACGCCGCCCCAACTCCAGAGCATGCGGTGACGTTCAGCGAACTCCCGATCATCAGCCAACGTGTTCACGCCATAGATGAACGCCTGCGCCGAGGCACGTCTGCCGTGCTGTTCGATCTCGAAGAACACGGCGTCAGCACCATACTCCGCAGCCTTTTCCATGGTGGCGACTTCTTCGGGCGGACGGCCATCGGGCAGGTAGCCGCGTACCCGCACAAGCCCCTTTACTTGCGCGACGGATTCTGGCCGCAGCCAGGCATCCCACCAAGGCGGACGATCACCCATGGTTCGACCGTTCTCGGCGCTTCGGCATCATTGCCTGCGCGGCACGCCCCTGGCACCCGACTGCCTGCATGCCCGTAGCTGAAAGCCCCACGTCGCGCTGCACCAATGGCGTCGGTAGCAGATAGGAGTCGATGGCCAGGAAGATGGGCCCTAGTGCGACGACCAGGCCATCCTCGATCAGTGGTGCTGTATCGACGTACTCGCATGCGGCATCGTGGAACCGCAGGATCAGGCAGGCCTGCTTGCTGACCTTGCGCGGCGCGGTCAAGCTCGCAGCGATCGATTCGCAGAGAGCGGAGACGACGCTTCTCTTGAGGCCGTACACCGTCTCCAGGCGACAGAGCACCACCAACAACATAACATCATGGTTGGAGTACACCCGAGCCACCCGCGCCTCGGCACGCCTGCGTGCGAAACGCGGCAATTCAGCCTGCAACCCGCGCATCTGGTCGCGCGAGTAGCCCGTGAGTTCGCATAGGTCGCTTATGGTTATGGGGCGCATCTGCGTATTCTATGCGCAGATGTGTGTTCTGCCAACGCAGCGCTACGCCTTTTCAACACAGAACTGCACCGATCGCCCACAGTACGACGTTTCCATCGGAGCGGGGCCTTGGCTGTGTGCCATCCCGATGCCTGGCGCTGTCGAAAGCCTCAGTTCAGATGCTGGTGCAGCAGCCGCCGGAACTCGGGCCGGAGCACGCCGGTGGCATCGACGGACAAAGGATCGCACCGCCCACCGGGCCAGTTCAGCTCCCCCTGCGAGCCGTCGAATGTCAGCACGGCGCGATCAAAAATGCGCTTCGAGTTTTGGTCCTTATTGGCAAGTTGTAGGGATGTGACCGTGTTGCCTTCAATCCAGAGCCAGTGACGCGCGCCGCTGGCAAGAACTCCCGGCTGCGCCAACTCGATCTCCGTAAGGCAGCCACGGGCGGCACTGAGCTGCAGGAGCACGGTGTACTGGACGAGCATGGAGAAGTTTGGTGGCGCGAGGGGATGCGTCATTGTCCACGCTCGGGGGACAGGGCAGCCTTTGTGCGGGTATCCGACAGCAGCTACGGACGATCCTTGCATTCCTCCACGCGCCGCGCCAGCAGGCTCAGGGTGACGAGATACTGGGCTGCCTTCTGTTCGTTCAGATCGTGATTGAGCGAATGCGCCTTCACATTGCGCACGCCCGTGTAGATGCCCTCGTAGATTTGAAGAAACCCCTTCTGGTCGTTCCTTCCCGTCTCCGTCTCGATCTCGCTGAAAACCAGCTTCCCCTTGTCTAGACCGAAGACCTGTCCCACGAGATCCTTGCCATCCAGTTTGAGACCGGTACGGGCCCGGATCATGTCGAACACCGCGATGACGCCATTGAGTACCGCGTCCCGGAGATGACCGTTGCGGTATTGGTCCAGGGAACTCGCAACAATGGCTGGATGTAGGAGGTCTTCGAAACCCATGACCCCTGCATCCTTGGCGCCATCCCGCGACAGCGATTCAGCGGCCTTCAGCACAGAAGGAATGTCGTTCTTCAGGATGTCCTGATAGTCGTTGTTCATGCCGAATCCGATGTGCCGGCCCAAGTCGTTCAGCCGGCCCGTGTTCTTCATCTCGGGATCGACCTCTTTCCACAGTTGGATCAGCGCGTCGTAGTCATGCTTCATGTAGCCGTTGATCATCTTGGCGGTGTCGTCATCGCCCGCCTGTAGGTGACCCTTGGCGTCAGTGGCCTTCGCCGTCAAATCGCGACACTTCCCATATACCGAGATCAGCCAATCGATCATTTGCAGTCCTTCCATCTCCGGATCGAGAACAAGTTTACGGCCCGCGAGCAGTGAGACCCCGAAATCTGGCGGGTGTCGGCCATGCGCCTTCCATCGAATGTCAGAATTTCGTTCGATCTGGCATCGGAGGTACGAAATGAGCGGAAGAGGAAAAAAGCTGTTCCAGCAAGCCCTTTCGGACGTGGAGAACACTGAACGTATGTGGGTGTGTCAGGACTGCCTGAACGACTACATGCTCAAGGGTCTGGATGGCGCGCTCCAGGCAGAAAGGGTCTGCGGCGCTTGTGGCAAGGTGACCCTGAATGCACTTACGCCCGAGCGTATCGCACGCTTTATCCGGAAGCATCTGCCGGAACACTACCGCGTCGACCATGGTCTATACCCAGGCTACGAGCTGACGCTTGATGACGTTGTAGGCAGCGCCATCGGTTGCAGTTCCGAGACCGTCCGCAGGGCCATCTCGGAGCATCTGGAAGACGCCAACGCGGATGAAGAGGACTTCTACTGGCCAGGACAGGAGTACTGCCGTACACCAAGCCCGTTCGAATCGGCGGACCAAGAGCGCTGGTATGCGGTCGGTCCTTGGCACCACGTTGCCTACGAATTGGTTCATGGCCGGCGCTTTTTCAACGACAACGCTCGCTCGTTTTTCGAGTGGCTGATTGGCGAGGCGCTCGAAGCCGAGGATCCCGAGCGTCCTGGGACGCCTGCCTTGATCACCACGCTTGATATTGGCGCGGACTTTTACCGCTCCCGAATCGCCAGCGGGGAGAAGGAAGCCCGGACTTTTGCGGAGAATCCTGCGGTAGCGTTGGGCTCCGCTCCCAAGGAGCGAGCGGCCAACAATCGCATGAGCCCCGCCGGCGTTCCATTGCTGTACGTTTCCCGCGAGGTCGAAACATGCATCGCTGAGGTTCGTCCCTCAATCGGCGATACGGTTGTCGTGGGTCGATTCCGGTCCACGGCACCGTTGAAGTTCTTCGATTTCACCATGTTGAGCCGGCGGTTGCGGCACGCCGCTCTGAGTTTCTTCGACCCCAGCTATGGCAAGCGTAGCGAGCATCGCATGCTGCTGGAGTACCTGCACGAAGAAATTGCACGTCCGGTCCGACTGAATGACACCGACTACGTGATGACGCAGGCTCTGGCTGAATTCATTCGTTATGACGAGCAGTGGGCATTTGACGGCATCGCGTTCCGATCTGTGCAGCGCGAGGACGGCGTGAACTACGTGCTTTTCGACCGTGGACCGCTTGAGGCGATGGTGGCACCGGACTGGCGTCCCACGTTCCATCTGGCGATCTCGACCGAGGCAGTTTCGATGCACGTGATCGAGGGCGTACGCTATCGCCACGAGGTAACTCTATTCCGGTAGCGATGCTGCCGTCTTTGATGCGCTGAATTTCCCAATTGGGCGCTGCCGCCTTGAGTGCGGTGAATCACGCAGGGCGTCGAGAATAAAAGGCTACCATGCACACAGGGAAGAGTCGGCCGAATAGACCACGTGGAGGTGGTAGAGACGATGGCAAAAAGAGATCCTGCAAAGACCTTGCGCAACCAGCAGGTCGCCAAATTGACCGATGAGATCAACGAACTTCTTGATGATGTACTTGATTTGACCGGATATGAGAACGAACACTCGTTGAATGCGACCTACGGCGGAAAGTACGCGGAGTACATCGACATCAAGAACGAGGTGATCGACACACCGGAGCAATTCGTGGCCCTGTATCTCCAGGGGTTTCTGCGGACTCTAGAGGGCCTCGGCATCTACGCACGGGCAGGCAATCGCTACTACGATGCCTACGTACATGTCCGAGAGCACAAGAAGGTGCTCAAGTGGCTCAAGCTCTTCTTGACACGCACCTATCTTCGGCACTACGACGCCCTGTCCAAGAAACGGCCGGCGGTCGAAGAGGCGGAGATTTGGATTGGCCAGAAAAATGCCGCCTATGGAATCTTCGTGACGCCGAGGTTCAAGAACGGGGCCTGGGAAAACGACAGGAGCGAGATCAGGCACTTCAAGCCGAAGTACTGGACGGTCGGCCACATCTTGGAGACTGGATTCGTCATACCTGATGAGGATGAGCGCATAACGTTCAACGACGTGGAGCAGTATCTTTCGTTCTTTCGCAACACCTTGGTTTGAGGTTGCCCCTGAAAACTGGAGTTCTTAACCCTTGTTGAAAATACCGACAAGGAGTTCAGAGATGAGTGACAAGCAGGTGCGTGCGCAGTACACGCGAGAGTTCAAGCAGGAGGCTGTTCGGCAGGTCCGCTCGGGTCAGGCGATTGCGGTGGTGGCCAAGGTACTGGGCATTCCCAAAGCGAGCCTGGGCAACTGGGTACGGCTGTCAGCCAAGGGAGAATTGGACGGTGCGGGCGGTGGAGACAAGAGCATCCAGGTTTCGCCCGAGCAGATGGAGATAGCCCGGTTGCGTGCAGAGAATGCTCGCCTTCGCATGGAGCGCGACATCGCAAAAAAAGCCGCGGCGTACTTCGCGCAGGACACGCTGCGAGGTACGCCTGGATTCACCAAATGAGAAAGCTGTACCCGGTGAGTGTGTCCTGCGGGGTGCTGGAGGTCAGCGCAAGCGGGTACTTCAACTGGCTACGCCGGCGTGAGTCTGGCCACGGTGGACCTGCCCGGCGTCACAGCGACGAAGCCCTGCTGGCGTACATGCGCGCCATCCACGCCGAGGTGAAGGGGGAATACGGCTGGCCCCGCATGCACAAGGAACTGCTGGCCCGGGGCATCCGGGTGGGCAAGGACCGGGTGCGCAAGCTCATGCAGCAGCACGGCATCAGGGCCAAGACCAAACGCAAGTTCGTGGTGACTACCGACAGCCGCCACAGCCTGCCGGTGGCGCCCGACTTGGTACAGCGGCGCTTTAACCCCGAGGCGCCCAACCAGCTGTGGAGTGGCGACATCACCTACATCCAAACCGACGAGGGCTGGCTGTACCTGGCTGCGGTCATCGACCTGTTCAACCGTCAGGTGGTGGGTTGGAGCCTGCAGCCGCACATGCAGGCCAGCCTGGTCAAGGACGCGCTGGCCATGGCGTGGTGGCGCCGCAGGCCACCTCCTGGACTGATATTCCACAGCGACCGGGGCAGCCAGTATTGCAGCCATGAGTTCCAGGATGCCTTGAAGGACTGGGGCATGCGTTCATCGATGAGCAGAAAGGGGAACTGCTGGGACAACGCACCGACCGAGAGCTTCTGGGGTCGGCTGAAAACAGCCAGCGTACATGGGTGCAAATTCGCTACCCGTGAGCAGGCCAGGCAGGCGGTGATGGACTGGATGGCCTTCTACAATCACCGCAGGCTGCATTCGTCGCTGGGCTACCTCAGCCCGATGCAGTACGAGCAGCGCTGGTACGAGGCACAGCGTAAAAAGGCCGCGTGAACCGTGGGTTAAGAGCTACACGAAACAGGGGCAAGGTCAGTTCGGAATTCTGGCTCAGCCCACGAGCTTGCCATTGCGAAGCTCTACTGCCAGTTCGTCAGAAACAGTGCAGTGCCGAAAGATGTGCCGCTGCTCATTCCCGAACTGCGCTATGGCGGAAAAGACGTCAAGCACGAGCATCGATTGGATTTCACCGTCATCGATCCGTACACGTTGTCCAAGGTCGGTTTCGAGTTGTCTCCATGGTCGACGCATGGTCTTCTTTCCGGCACCAAGGGCAAGACCCAGAAGGCTATCAACGAAGAGGCACAAGCCAATTTCGAGAGGGAAATGTCGAAGTTGAAGGCCTATTTCCGCAAACGAGGAATCCCCGTGATCGTCTACACGGACAAGGATCTCCAAGACCACGCAAAGATATTTACTGATATCGAGGACTATCTGACACCGGCCAAAGTGCCCAAGCAGCTGGAGTTTCACGCATTAGAAGACTTTCTTGCGTTCAGATCGCCGAAGTAGTTCCAGGACGAAGCGGCGAGGGGGCAGGCACAAGGAGCATTCGCGCGGACTACCTGCGTTGCCTTGTTGTCTCCAAGGGGAGTTGCTTCAACAGCACGGGGACGACGGTCAGGGACACACGCATAGACATGTCGCCTCGGGCATGCACAAGTCGCTTGGCCGACGCAGTGTCACGGTATTCCCAGCAGTCGCTTCGCCATCCCATGCCCGGTGGCGTATGCCATGTTGAGGGGGGCGAACGCTGCTTGAATGTCTGGGTGCAGCACGTTGCGTGCAGGCGCAAGGGTGTAGTCCTGCACGTTGGACGAGAGGAACACGATAGGGGCGGCCAGACCCCGCTGCCGCAGTTCGGCCGCTGCCTCTAGGTAGGTTTCAAGCACTACGCAGTCGGCGAGCGAATCCTTGCCTTTGCGGGCAGGCGCGCGCGCATGCATGACGCGAGAAAACGCGCGCATTGGAACGTCCTGCGATTGTGGTGCGGTCACTGAAGCCGCGATCCAGCGGTGCAGCGCTGCCGTTGCATTCGTGACGTGGGGATCCCAATGGCGGATGTCGGTTCGAACGGGTGCCGCGAAGGCACTGACCAAACCATCCACACGCTCGATGTGTTCGCGAAGCTTGTTCAGGCCGCGACCCGCTTCGTCGACGATGCCTTGCAAGTGCGTACCGAACTCCTGATGGACTTGGTCGGCCAGGAGCCCCGTCAACAAGGCGCCGGACTCCATAGCCAGCAGAAGGGCCAGCGCTGCGGCGGCGTTGTGTGGCAGGGATGTTTCCCGGAACGGGTCGCGCACGATGTCGAGCAGACTGCAGGTGTCGATGCAGAGTACGGGCAGCCCAGCCTGCGCGATCCGGTCGGCCTCGTTGGGCGGCAAGGCCATCAAGCAGTCTCTGCGAACCGGGCAAGCAGCGCACGGGAGCGATCGTACTCAATGGCCAGATCACTCGCTTGATCTTGCGGCCAATCCTCCGACTCGATGAGCCAGCGTTCGAGGAAATCAGAGTCGAGATCGCTGCTCTCCAAATGCGCCTGGATGACGAAATCAAACCAGCGCTGGCGGTCGTAGGGGTGCGACGCACCCGTCGACTTGTTGGCCAGCGCACTGAAGCGGGTCAGCGCGTCGAAGGCGGACTGCGACAGCTTGTCTTCGATCTGCTCCGTGCTGCCGGATATCTCGACTACGAAGCCGGTCGAGTCCGCCGCCGGACGCGCAATTTGCTCAGCGAAATCTTCAAGAATCGTGTTGTACGCGCGGCGGCTCAGCTCGCTGCGTTGCAGCGGCACGATGTTCGTGACCTCCAGTCCGTCGGGTCGAGGAAAGAGAACAAGTCCTGCCGATTCGTAGCCCGGCGAAGCAGTCCGTTCGAACGCCATCGGCTTCCCTTCGGCTGCCGGGAGATGGACGCGCTCCTCGCGCTCAGGTGAGTGTCGCCAGGGGGCAGTTGCATGATCGATCAAAGCCTGGCGCAACTGCGCGCTGGCGTCGGCAGGGCCGCGAAGCCGCAAGTCGCGGAAGACGTTTAGGGGCTTGGAGGTAGAGGCCATCAGTACATTCTGCATGACCCTTGGGTCCAGGGGGCTTGTTGGCATTCGCTGCGTGCCGCCCGACGGGAGTTGAACCCGAGGGGGAAAGGGAGAGGATGACTGCAATCCACTCGATGCTGCCAGGAGGCACCGTGACCCTATCCATGCAACCGACTCTACCGATCGGCAAGATCGTCCGAGGCAAGAATCCCCGCGAATACTTCGACCCCGCCGAGGTGGCCGAACTAGAGGAGGGCATCCGCGCCGTCGGTGTGTTCGAGTCCATCGTCGTGCGCCCCGTGCCAGGCAGCAGCCTCTACGAAATCATCGCCAGCGAACGCCGCTGGCGGGTCGCGAAAAAGCGTGTTCGGCGACGGCTACGGCATGCCGGTGGTCATCAAGGACGCGAACGACGAAACGGTTGAGGCCATGTCGGTGATCGAGAACTACCATCGTGCTGTCGCCTGCCGAAGAAGCCCACGCCGCACATCGCCAGCTCCTGCGCCAGCGCGGCGGCAAGGAGGAAACCGCTCGCCTCATGGGGCTGGTCGGCATCGTGGCGCAGAAGGTGCTGGTGGTCGTGCTCGAAGTGCAGTTGGGCCGCTACGCGCGGCGGCTGTGCGTGCTGGCCTGTGACGGACTGCTAGTGCAGTACGACGTGTTTGTCGTGGAGGGGGCTCGCCTGTTGCCGCCCCTAAAGGCGGCGACGAATGTTGGTAGCTATGGCTGCGATCCCACCACCGTACACAAACATCAGCCCGCTTTTGCGAGCTTCTGTTGCTTATCCACTACGCGCTGCGCAGCGGATCGGCACTTTTGGCGTCTGAATGGCGTTTTCCATCGTAAGTTATTGATTCTCTTTGTATTAATTCGATCTTGTAGCCGTCGGGGTCGGTGACGAAGGCGATGACGGTGGTGCCACCCGCCACCGGACCCGCGGCGCGGGTGACGTTGCCGCCCGCCGCCTTGATCTTCTCGCACGCGGCATACGCATCGGGCACGCCCAGCGCGATGTGGCCGTAGGCCGTGCCCAGTTCGTATTGCTCCACGCCCCAGTTGTAGGTCAGTTCGATCTCGGCCTGGCCGGGGTTGCCGCCGTCAAAGCCCAGGAAGGCCAGCGAGTATTTGTACTCGGGGTTTTCGGAGGTGCGCAGCAGCTGCATGCCCAGCACCTGGGTGTAGAAGTCGATGGAGCGCTGGAGGTTGCCCACGCGCAGCATGGTGTGGAGGATTCGCATGTTCGGCCGTCGTCGGGTGTGGAAATGGTGTCGGATTATGCGAGTCGCATGGCTGGTCGTACGGTCTTCGCTCGATCGCCCTTTTTTCATCAAGTTGATCGGGTTAGGGTCGATGCAGCAGATGCCGATGTCCTTGATGATCCCGCCAGGTTGAAGTTCTCTTGTCATGAATGTTGATCGCTTCGCACCTGTGCGCCGTGTGGTGCTGGCCTACGCCCTGGTGTCGTTTTTCTGGATACTGCTGTCCGACCGGGCGGTGGATGCGCTGTTGTCGGGCGACGCGCAGCGGGTGGCCCAGACCTGGAAGGGCTGGCTGTTCGTGCTGGTCACCACAGCGTTGCTGTACTGGGGTCTGATGCGGCTGTACAGGCGCCTGCTCTCGAGCACCGACGAGCAACTGCAGGCCGCTGCCCGCGAGGCCAAGACCGATGCGTTGCTGCACGCGTTGGCAGAAACCTCATCGGACGCGATCTTTGCCAAGGACCCCGAGGGCCGCTACCTGCTGTTCAACCGCGAAGCCGAACGCCTGCTGGGCAAGACGCGGGCGCAGGTGCTGGGCCGTGACGACCATGCACTGTTTCCGCCCGAACAGGTGGCGCTGCTGCAGGCCAACGACCGGCATGCCATGGCACAGGGACGGGCCGAGACGTTCGAGGAAAGGCTGGACACCTGCGATGGCCCGCGAACCTTTCTGGTCACCAAGGGGCCGCTGCGCATCGGTGATGACGTGATCGGTACCTTCGGCGTTTCGCGCGACATCACCGGGATGGTGGTGGTCGCCCGCGAACGCGATCACGCGCTGGCACAACTCAACGAGGTGATCAGCCGCGTGACGGATGGCTTCATGGCCGTCAACGCAGCGCAGTATCTGACCTATGTGAATCACCAGGCGGCGGCGTTCATCGAGCCTGGCACGGATCCCGAGGCCATGGTGGGCCGGCTGGTGTGGGATCTGATCCCCGGTGCGGTGGGCACCCGCTACGCCGACGCGTTCTTCTCGGCCATGGCCGACGGGCGTTCGGCGCTGGTGGAGGACTGGTTCGAACCCTGGCAGCGCTGGATCGAGTGCCGCATCTATCCGTCGGCGGGCGGGGCGTCGGTTTATTTCACCGATATCAGCGAGCGAAAGCGCGCCGAGCTGGCGCTGGAGCACTCGCAGAAAGACCTGTCGGCCCTGGCTGCGCGCCTGATGTCGCAGGAGCGGGAGACGAACCGGCACATCGCCCAGACGCTGCACGACCAGTTGGGCCAGCAACTGAGCAGCGCACGCCTGTACCTCGATGTGGTCCAGGCGGCGCAGGGAGACGGGCGGCCCGTGTCGCCGGAGCTGCTGTCCAAGGCCCTGGCCCTGCTGACCCACGCCATTGCCGAGGTGCGTCATGTGCTGCTGGAGTTGCGTCCTCCCCTGCTGGAGGAGCAGGGTTTGGCCGCCGCACTGGACAACGAGTTGCGCAATTCACCGGCCGGCGTTCTGGGGGTGCGGCTGTCGCTGCAGATGCAGCCCCGGCTGCGGGACCTGCGATGGCCCGACGCGTTGGAATACGCGGTGTTCATGATCACCCGCGAAGCGGTGGCCAACGCCTTGCAGCACGCCCAGGCGCGCGCGGTGGTGGTGTCGCTGGAGGGCGGTGCCGGCTTCCTGACCCTGCGCGTGGAGGACGATGGCGTCGGCATCACGGACGACGCGAGGGGCGGCCGGCCCGGACACCTGGGCGTGGTGGGCATGCGCGAGCGGGCACAGGCCGTCGGAGGTCGCCTCGTGGTGGCGCCGCGCGACGGCGGCGGTACGGTGGTGGAGCTGAGCATCGAAGGGCTGACACCGTGAGCGACATCTACCTGGTGGACGATCACGCGCTCATGCGCGACGGCCTGCGTGTGGTGCTGGAGCATGGCGGGCACCGCGTGGTCGGTGAGTCCGGCGATGTGGACCAGGCGCTGGTGGACATTCCGCGCCTGACGCCGGCGGTGGTGCTGGTCGACCTGAGTCTGGATCACCGCTCGGGCCTGGAGCTGCTGGAGCAGTTGCCCGCGCGCACACCGTTCACCCGCTACATCGTGCTGACCATGCTGGCCCAGCCCGGCCACGTGGTGGAGGCCCTGCGGCTGGGGGCCAGTGGCTATGTGCTCAAGGGATCACCCGCGGCCGAGGTGCTGAACGCCGTGGCGCAGGTGTGCCAGGGCCGCCGCTACCTGGGGCCGGGGGTGCAGGAACTGGCGGACCGGGCGCTGACTGCTCCGCCCGCCGGTGGACTGGTCGGGGTGTTGTCGACACGCGAACGCCAGATCGTGGCGCTGGTGGTGCGGGGGCGTTCCAGCGCCGCCATCGGCGAGCTGCTGCATCTCTCGCCCAAGACGGTGGACACCTACCGCAGCCGCATCATGGCCAAGCTGGAGGTGTCCGATGTGCCGGCGCTGGTGCGTCTGGCGATCCGGGAAGGGCTGATCGGGCTGGACGACGCCTGAACGTCCTGGCGGTGCGGCCCCGGCATGCCGGCCGTCGCCTTCCTGTGTGGGATTTCACGTCCTGCCGCGTGGCCAGGCCGAAATCGTCAACATTTCCCTACAGACCAGAAATGGGCATGGGGTCACATTCAAGCCGTTGTTTTGTGCCCGTTTCGACATGCCCGCCTTTCCCCTGACCTCCGATCTTTCCCGCCTGCACACGCTGCGTCCCCTGGCCGAGCTGGACACCTCTGTCGATGCGACGCTGAACGACCTCGTGCAGGTGGCGGCGCATGCCTTGCGTTGCCCGATGGCCGCGGTGTGCCTGTCCGATGCCGACCGCCACTGGGTCAAGGCGTCCTACGGGGTGACGGTGGACGCCCACGCGGCGGACGGCCGCTTCCATGCGGAAGCGATCCGGGGCGGCGAGATGCTGGTGGTGGAGGACACGCACCTGGATGCGCGTTTCAATGGCGCCCCGCGGGGTGGTGACAAGAGCCTCCGGTTCTACGTGGGCGCACCGATCCGCATCGATGGTCACACCGTCGGCACGCTGTGCCTGGGCGCCTTCGAGCCGCGGTCGCTGGACGACGGTGAACGGATCGTGGTGATGGACCTGGCGCATGCCATCGAGCATTGGTTCCTGGGCCGACGCGAGCAGGTGCGGCTGCAGGCGCGGGAGCGCGAATTCCGCGAGCTGGCCGAGCAGATGCCGGGCCTCGTCTACCGGGCGGCGCTGGATGCGAGCCGCTCCACGCTTTATGTGAGTTCACAGATTCGCGAGCTGGGCTATTCGCCAGAAGAGTGGATGGCCAACCCGGACGCCTGGCTCCATGCGTTGCATCCGTCCGACCGCGAGCGCACCCTGATCGAACTGTCGCAGGGGCTGGCGCAGCAGCATCCCTTCGAGCTGACGTACCGGCTGCGCACGCGCAATGGCGCCTGGCGGCATTTCAGGGATGCCATCCGCATCGTCACGCCCACCGATGGTGAAGGGCCGGTGATCCAGGGTGTGATGCTGGACGTGACCGAGCGTGCGATGGCGCAGGTAGAGCGTGAACTGCTGCTGCACGACCTGCCCGACGGCGTGCTGCTGCTCGATGCCCGGCAGCGGATCACCGATGCGAATCCGCAGGCCCAGGCGCTGCTGGGCAAACCGCTCGACGCCCTGCGTGGCCGGCACATCGGCCACCTGTTCAGCATGGGCGACTACCACCTGCAGGTGGAGCAGCAGGCCCGGGTGCTGGCCAACGGGGCGGACACGATCGAGCGGGACTACTGGCACCCTGACGGCGGGCTGCGGACCCTGGAGGAGCGGCGACGTGTGGTGGACGGCGGTGCCGAAGTCCGGGTGCTGCGCGACGTCACCCACCGGCGCGAAGAGACGGGCTGGTTGCGCATGCTCGCGCAGGCGGCCGAACAGGCCGCCGAGTCCATCGTGATCACGGATCTGGCCGCGAACATCGTGTACGTCAACCAGTCGATGTGCAAGACATCGGGTTACTCGCATGCCGAGCTGCTGGGGCGGAACTCGCGCCTGCTGCAGTCGGGGCTGACGCCGGCCAGCCGCTACCGCAAGCTCTGGGGGCAGCTGACCGCCGGCAAGACCTGGCGCGGTTTCTTCAACAACCGCCGCAAGGACGGGGCGCATTACCTCGAGTTTGCGGTCATCACGCCGGTGCGTGGGCCCAGCGGGCAGATCACACACCATCTGGCCGTCAAGGAGGACATCACGGAAAAGCGCCGCATGCGCGAGGACCTGATGCGCTACCAGCAGCAGCTGGACGACCTGGTGGTGCAGCGGACCGAGGAGCTGGAGGCCGCCAAACGGCTGGCCGAACGCGCCAGTGCGGCCAAGAGCGCGTTCCTCGCGACCATGAGCCACGAAATCCGCACGCCCATGAACGGGGTCATCGGCATCGCGGACGTGTTGCGGGCTTCGGGCCTGAACCCCCATCAGTCGGACCTGGTGGACACCATCCACGAATCGGCGCAGGTGTTGCTGGGCCTGATCGATGACATCCTCGATTTCTCCAAGATCGAGGCCGGCCGGCTCGAACTGGCGTGCGAGCCCTTTGACCTGCGGCGCCTGGTGGAACACGCCTGTGATGCCGTGCTGCCGCTGGCGCAGGGCAAGGCGGTGTACCTGCACGGTTTTGTGGACCCGGCCTTGTCCGACCAGTGGCTGGGGGACGCGGTCCGGGTGCGCCAGATCCTGCTGAATCTCGTGGGCAACGCCATCAAGTTTTCGGCCGGTCTGGGGCGCCGGGGCGAGGTGTCGGTGGTGGCTCGGCCGGGGCCCGGAGGGGGACTGCAACTGGTGGTGCGCGACAACGGCATCGGCATGGACGAGGATGTGCAGCAGCGGATCTTCCGGCCCTTTGTCCAGGGCGAAGAGTCCACTGCCCGCAGCTACGGCGGGACGGGGCTGGGGCTGGTGATCTGCCAGCGGCTGGTGGGCGCCATGGGCGGCAGCATCGGGCTGACCAGCGCGCCGGACCTCGGGTCTTCCTTCGTGGTCGATCTCCCCTTGGCCGTGGCCCCTGTGGTCCAGGCGCCTGCGCCGATTGATCTGGCGGGGCTTCACTGCCAGCTGGCCGTTGGGTTGCACGAGCCCGCGGCCCACTGGCGGCGGTATCTCGAAGCGGCGGGGGCCACCACCTCGATGGCCGGGGAAGAGCTGATCCTGCCAACGGCCGATGTCACACCCGTGTTCATTGTGGAGAACGCGGCCGGCCCCCGGCGCGCGACGGACACCCCTGCGGGCGCCCGGCGCCCGGGGTGGGTCCTGCTGCACGACGGCGCCCGCGACGAACCCAGGCTGGATGCCCATGGCGATGTGGTGCTGCACACGCAGGGCATGCATCGCAGCGATCTGATCCAGGCCGTGGCGATGGCGGCGGGCCGGATGTCGCCCGCCAGCCGCGCCCCGGTGCCCCCCACGTTGCGCTCCGATGACCTGCACGCCGCCGCCGCTGGCCGTCCCGTGCTGGTGGCGGAGGACAACGAGATCAACCAGAAGGTGATTTCGCGCCAGCTGAGCATGCTCGGGCTGGACTGTGAGGTGGTCAATGACGGACGTTTGGCCCTGGAGCGCTGGAAGCAGGATCCCGCGCGCTACGCCATGCTGCTGACCGATCTGCGCATGCCCGGCATGGACGGTCTGGCGCTGACGCGGGCCATACGGGACGCTGGCGGGCCGGGCGCACGGCTGCCTGTGCTGGCGCTGACCGCAAATGTGCTGGGCAGCGAGGACCGGCGGAGCCGGGATGCCGGCCTGAACGGCTACCTGAACAAGCCCGTGGACCTGGAGCAGCTCAGAGTCGCGCTGGCGGCCTGTCTGCTGCCCGAGGGCACGGCGCCGCCGGCGCCTGTTCCCCCGGCGTTGGTGGCCGATGGGGCCGCATCCGGTTTCGACGACCAGTTGCCGGTGCGCCTGCTGGGCGACGACCCCGAGTCGCTGGTTGAACTGCGGCAGCAGTTCGTGCGGGCTTCACAGCGCGCGATGGAGGCGATGCGGAACGCGGCCGACCAGGGCGACTGGTCCCAGGTGGGCTTTGTGGCCCATCGCATCAAGTCATCGGCGCACGCCACGGGGGCCGTCGGGCTCTCGCGCCTGCTGGACGGACTGGAAGCGGCCACGCGCGAACAGCGCATCGACGATGCCCGGCGCTGCCTTGAGGACATCGGGCCGGCGGTGGCGGCGGTGCACGAACACTTCCGAGCCTTGTCCGGTGATGCGCCTGCGGCCGAACCGGTGTGGGTGTGTGTGGACGACGACCAGGACCACCTCGACCGGCTGCAGCAGGTGGCGCGCCAGCACGGGATGCCGCGGCCACAGGTGTTCGGGTCCGGCGCGGCGTTTCTGGACAGCCTGCCGGCGTCCGGTACCGCCGGCGTTCTGGTGATGCTCGATCTGCTGATGCCCCAGATGGACGGCGTCGAGCTGATCCGCCACCTGGGCAGCCGCGGCTTTGCGGGGGGCGTGGTGATCTGCAGCGAAGCCGATCCGGCGGTGGTGGAGGCCGCGGCGCACCTGTTGAAGGCGCAGGGCGTGCGGTACCTGGGCCATGTGGGCAAACCGGTCGCCGGCGAGCAGCTGACCGGGTTGTGGCAATCCTGGCGGGGGCTGAATCCGGCGACCTGAAGGTTGTGGCGGCGTGGGCGGACTCAGTTCGTCGCGCCGCCCGCCGGTTTGTGGTGCATGTCAAACACCAGGCAGGTCGTGGTGGCGTGGGCGTACAGCGTGCCGTCCGGACCGACCAGTTGCGCCTCGGCCGTGGCCAGCTGGCGGCCGCAGTGGATGACGCGGCCGATGGCGCGCACGCGCTGCACCTTGGGTGTGAGCGCCTTGACGATGTTCACGCTCAGCTCGGCCGTGGTGTAGGCGCGGCCAGGCGGCATCTTCGTGTGCACGGCACAGCCCAGGGCGGAGTCGAGCAGGGTGGCGAACCAGCCGCCGTGCACCGTGCCCATGGGGTTGAAGTGCTGCACGCCCGGCGAGCCCTGAAAGACGGCATGGCCGTCGCCGACCTCCAGGATGAGAAAGTCCAGCGTCTGGGCGATGGCTGCGTGGGGCAGTTCGCCGTTGAGCATGGCCTGCATCACCTCCAGACCGGTTTTGCCGGCGATCTGCTCGGGTGTGGCCACACCCGGGCCTGCGCCCTTCTCCAGGCGCTGGAGCACGACGGCTTCTTCGGCCAGCCAGTCATCGAGCGTTGAAGGGTTCGGCATGTCAGTTCCCCAAATGGTTGTATATGCAACCATTGTAGATACAATGATCGGCATGAGCCCTGTCGCCACCGCGTCAAACCCCGCCGCCGAAACGGTGAAGCCGCAGGGCTGCACCTACCTCAAGCTGCGCCAGCTCACGCGCAGCGTGGCTCGCCTGTACGACGAGGAACTGGCCCGTGCGGGCCTCAAGGGCACGCAGTACTCGTTGCTGTCCCATGCGGTCAAGCTCGGGCCGGTGCGGGCGGTGGACCTGGCGGCGCAGATGAACCTGGGCACCTCCACGCTCTCGCGCAACCTGCAGCCGCTGGTAGCGGCCGGCTGGCTGGTGGTGACGCCGGGGCCGGACGCGCGCAGCCGCCTGATCGAGGCAACCGAGGCGGGTCGTGCCAAGCGGGCCGAGGCGCAGCGCCGCTGGAAGGTGGCACAGGAGCGGGTCAACCAGCTGCTGGGCGCCGCCGGCGTGTTGCGGCTGCATGCAGAGCTGGACGACGCGCAGCAGGCGCTGGCGTCGGCGGGCTGAGGGCTGTTCAGGCGCCCGGGCGATCGGGCAGTTCGATCAGCGTTGCCAGCTTTTCGCGCAGGGCTTCCATGCGCACCGGCTTGGGCAGGAAGTGGTCCATGCCGGCGGCCAGGCAGCGGACCCTGTCGCTTTCGAAGGCGTTGGCCGTCAGGGCGATGATGCTGGGCTGGCGCGGCAGGCCCAGGCCACGGATGAATTCGGTGGCCTGCACGCCGTCCATGCCGGGCATCTGCATGTCCATGAGCACGATGTCCACGCCGCCTTCGGCCACGCGGCTGACCGCGTCTTCGCCGCACGACACCGACTCCGCCTTGAGCCCGAGTTTGCCCAGCATGGCCACGGCCAGGGTGCGGTTGACCAGGTCGTCGTCCACCACCAGCACGCTGTGGGTGGCGGGATCGCCATCGCTGCCGTGAATGGGGCCCAGTTCGGCGGGTATGGTCTCGGTCACGCGGGCGGCCAGTTCCAGGCGCACGCTGAAGCGGAAGACGGAGCCTTCGCCCATCTTGCTGGTGACGCCGATCTTGCCGTCCATGGCCTTGCACAGGCGGTGGCTGATGGCCAGGCCCAGGCCGGTGCCGCCGTACTGGCGGGTGGTGGACGAATCGACCTGCGAGAAGGCCTTGAACAGGCGATCGAGCCGGTGGGGCGGAATGCCCACGCCGGTGTCGTGCACCGCCACGCCCAGCTGGATGCCGTTGGCGTCGCGTTCGAGCACCAGCACACGCACCAGCACCTCGCCCTGGTCGGTGAACTTGATGGCGTTGCCCAGCAGGTTGGACAGGATCTGTCGCAGCCGGGTGCGGTCGCCGCGCACATAGGGCGGCAGGTCGGGCGCGAGTTGCAGCTTGAGGGCGAGCTTCTTCTTGTCGGCCAGCGGGCGGTAGAGGTCCACCGTGCTTTCCAGCGCGCGTTCGAGCACGAATTCGCGCGACTCCAGTTCCAGCTTGCCGGCCTCGATCTTGGAAAAGTCCAGGATGTCGTTGATCAGCACCAGCAGGGCGTCGCCGCTGCTGCGGATGGTGTTGACATAGCCGTGCTGCTCCTCGTTGAGCGCCGTCAGTTCCAGCAGCTGGGACATGCCCAGGATGCCGTTCATGGGGGTGCGGATCTCGTGGCTCATCATGGCCAGGAATTCGCTCTTGGCGCGGGTGGAGGACTCGGCCTTTTCCAGCGCCAGCTTCAGTTCGGCCGTGCGCTCGGCCACCTGTTGCTCCAGGCTGTCGGCCAGTTCCTTCAGCGACTGGTTGGCGTGGAACAGTGCCAGGCTCTTTTCTTCCAGCAGGCGCTCCGCTTCCTTGCGGGCGGCGCGTTCGCGCTCGACGCGGCGGTCGTACCGGGCCGTGCCGTCGTCGGCCGGGTTCTCAGGCGTGGCGGGTGAGGACAAAGCGTTGTGCATCGTGGGCGGCCGTGGTGGTGTCGCGGGTGATCTGGATGGGTTCTTTGAAATGGGCCACGCAGCCGTGCATCAGGCCCTCGGCCAGGTCTTCGAAGTGGCGTGGCGACTGGTAGAGCAGCACCAGGCGGTCGGTATCGTGGTACTCGACGATGAAGCGGGGCAGCTCGGCGTCCGGGTAGAGCTTGAGGACTTCGGCGTGGATGATGTCCTCGATGCCCGAGAGGAAGCTGAAGCTGTCCTTCACGCCGGTGAAGAAGCCGGGGTAAGCCTGCACGAAGCGGCTGAACAGGTGTTCGCCGAAGGCGCGGATGAGGTCGGGAACGGCCACGCCGGAGCGCTGTGACAGGGCCACGACCATGGCGATAATTTCGCCATGCGGATAGGTGCCGACGGCGGTGTACACGCCGCCGTGCGGCAACTGGGCGTCGTCGATCACGTCATCGACCATGTCGGCCGAGAAACGCTGCTCGACCATTTCGAGGAATTCGGTGAAGACGACACCCTTCATCGCTGGCTCCGGTTCTTGTGGTGTCCTCTTTTTCGGCCGGAGGCGGCTTTTCTGTAGTCGGCCGTGACGGCCGGCCGGCGCCTGTTGGGCGACTGTCAGCGTGGCCCGTCGCTGGCGGGTGGCACCGGGGGGGCCAGCCGCTGCGCCAGGGCTGGGTGGCCGGCGTGGCGGGCGTGGTCGGCCGCGGTCCAGCCCCGGTGGTCGGTTTGCGAGCGGTCGGCCCCTGCGGCCAGCAGCCGTTCGACCAGTGCGGTATCGCCACGTGCGGCGGCGAGCATCAGGGGCGTGCGGCCCAGGGCGTCGGTTTCGGACGACGGGCCAACGGGGGCCGCCATGGGGGCGGCCATGCGGGCCGCGGGGCGGCTGCGCATCATCGGGGCGGGCGTGCTCGTTTCCGCGGCGGCGGTCGCGGGGGCCTGGGCCGCGGCTGGCGGCGCGGCTTGGTTCAGGTCAGACGGTGCCTCGGCGCGCCCGGTGGCCGCCTCGGCCGGCGGGGTCTCGGCGGCGACATCCGCGCTGGGGGCGGGGGGCGCGGACGCGGCGGTTGCCGGGGCGGGCGGCGACGGGGGCTGCTGGCGTGCCCGGTCGTTGGTGGCGGGCGGTGCAGCTTTTGCCACGGGTGGAGGTGCCGGTGGGGCCTCGGATGACGCCACCGGTGCATCCGCCGGCGGGGCCATCGCGGGGGCGACGGCCGGCGCGGCAGGGGCGGCTTCGGGCGCAGTCATCGGCGCTCGCACAGGGGCGGTGCCGAGCGCCGCCTCGCGTTCTTCGGGCGGGCTGCGGTCGAACTGCAGCGCCAGCAAGCCGACCAGGCCCAGCACCGCCAGGCTGCCCAGGGCGCGCAGGGTCCACACGCGGTCGTTCGCGGCTTCGGGGCGGGGCGGTGCGGCTGGCAACCGGGCGTTGAGCGCCGCCTGCTCGCGGGCACGGGCCAGTACACGTTCGCGCAGCGCCGGGTCGGGGCGCGCGGGGTCCAGTGCGTTGGCCTCGTGGTAGCGCTGCAGCAACGGGTCGTGGCCGTTCGGGTGGCGGGGCTGGTTCATGCGTGCGCCTCCAGGGTCTCGCGCAGGCGGGCGCGGGCGTAGCGCAGGCGGCTCTTGGCGGTTTCGTGGCTCACGCCGGTGGCCTGCGCAATCTCGGCCACGCTCAGGCCGGCTTCGGCCTGCAGCAGGAAGGCCTCGCGCTGTGCGTCGGGCAGGTCGGCCAGCGCGTCCAGCAGGGCCTGCGCCTGCTCGCGCGAGTCCAGCCGCCGTTCCGGGCCGAAGCCCGATTCGGCGGCCAGGGTCTCGGCCAGGGCCAGGCCTTCTTCGGTGTCGGCGTCCAGGCTGGTGTGCGGGCGCTGACTGCGCCAGTGGTCCACCACGCGGTGGTGCGCCAGGGTGAACAGCCAGGTGCGGAACTTGGCGCGCGGCTCGTACTGCGGTGCGTGGCGCAGCAGCTGGAACCACACGTCCTGCACCAGGTCGTCGGCCAGGGCGCTGTTCTGCACGCTGCGCTGCACGAAGCGCCACACCGGCAGGGCGTGGCGGTCGTACAGGGTCTCGAAGGCGCGTGCGTCCCCGCCGGCAAAGGCCTGCATGAGGTGTTCGTCCGAAGGTTCGCTGGCCGCGCCGGTCATGCGGGGATTATGGGTTTTGCGCGGGGGTCGGTTTCAATCAGGATCGGGCACGTAGCGCGGTTCGGTCGGCACCGGGAACGGGTTGGGCCGCGGTGGCATCGGCGCAGCCCGGAGGATGCCCCTGGCGACGAGGTTCTCGCGGCTGTCGTAGCGGATGCGGATGAGCTCGTCGGGCTGATGGTGGCGGCGCTCGAAGCGGGTGTGGCCCACGAGGTCGTGCTCGCGTTCGCCGTGGCCGGTGCCCAGGCGGGTGGACGGGCTGTCGGGGGCCATGCGGCGGTTGGCCACGGCGCTGTCGCTGGCGGCCGATTCCGCCGCTGCGGCCGACGGCGCGGATGATCCGGGAGATGCGGGGGATGTGGGTGGGGCGGACCGACCCAGGCGTTCGCTGTCGCCGCGCTGGCGGTAGGGCTCAGGTCTGGGCACCACCACGGGCGGGCGCGGCTGTTCGCGGAACACGGCGACGCCGATCACGCCCACATGGTCGGGCCGGCCGGTGCGGGCGGCATACGACTCGGGCAGGGCGGTGAAGTGGAAGGCCGCGACCTCGGCGTCGGTCTTGCGCCAGCCGGCGATGTCGTAGCGTTGCCAGGGCGAGAGCACGTAGCCGGTCTGGCCCCAGGCGGCGGTTTCGCCCGAGACGACGTTGACACCATCGACCGAGGTCACGGCCATGACCCGTTCGCCGGTGGTGTTGCGCACCGAGATGGCGTAGCGTGCGCCGGGTCGGCCGGCCACCCAGTGCTCGCCCCGGTGGCGGTAGATGCTGAGGGTCTCGCCGCTGTCGCGGTCGATGACCTGCACGTCGGTCAGGCGGCCCACGGCCTGGGCGGGCAGGGTGGCGGACAGGGCCGCAGCGGCCAGCGCCGCGAGGGCCAGGGAACGGAGGGTCAGGGTGGGCATGTCGGCTCCATCAGAAGGGAAGGAGCCGGTTGAAACGTTCCGCAGCCGCGAACGGGGTTAAAGCGGGGCCACTTTTTTTTCAGCGCCTGTCGGCGCAGCACGGCGCGGCGATTCAACAGGCCTGGCAGGCCGACAGGGCGCGTTTCACCGCTGCCTGCGTGTGCTGGCCGAGATGGTCCAGGAACACCTGTGTGCGGCGCGGCATGAACTTGCGGCTGGGCAGGGCGGCCCAGAGCGTGAAGCGCCCGGTGATCCACGGCGCCAGCACCCGCACCAGGGCGCCGCTGGCCAGGTGCGGCGCGGCCAGCTCCACCGGCAGGGCGGTGATGCCGGCGCCATCCAGGGCGGCCCGCATCACCGTGTCCAGGTGGTTGGCCATCAGCACGGGCTGCAGCAGCGGTTGGACGGATTCGTCCTGGCGTTCGGGGTTCATCAGCTGCCAGTGCCGGCGGCCCACGGTTTCGGGCTTGATGAGCAGGCAGTCGTGCTGCGGCAGTTCGTCGGGCGTGCGGGGCGCACCCCGACGCTGCAGGTAAACCGGTGCTGCCACCAGGATGGCCTCGGTCTCGTTGATCTTGCGCGCGATCACCTGACCGTCGAAGGCCGCATCGGTGCCCAGCAGCGTCACGTCGTAGTCTTCGATGGGGGGGGCGCGGAGCGAGGCGACCTCGATGTCGAGCACGATGCGCGGATAGGCCGCGTGAAAACCCGCCACCATGGGGGCGAGCACGTGCGTGGCCAGCACCGGTGGCGCCAGCACGCGCAGCACGCCAGCCAGTTCGGTGGTGCGGGCGCTCACCAGTGCGTCGGCGTCGTCCACCTCCGCCAGGATCTGCCGCACGCGGGCCAGATAGGCCTCGCCCGCCTCGGTCAGCGCCATGCGGCGCGTGGTCCGGTGCAGCAGGCGGGTGCCCAGGTGGTCTTCGAGGTCGGCCACCAGGCGCGTGACCACGGCGGGTGACAGATCCAGTGCACGCGCGGCGGCGGCAAAACCACCTTCGTCAACGACGCGCTGGAACACACGCAGGGAATTCAGTCGGTCCATGTCGGTCCTGGGCTTTGGCTTAATTGTTGCGAAAAGCGAAATAGGTCAAGCCGGTTTTGCTGGTTTTTTTGTTCGATCGGGAATTTTAAAGTTCACCCCATCGCAGCGGCAACGCTTCCAACGGGTTCCGAAAAACACCGAAAAGAAGCGAAACCGCCCCGAAACCCGGTGTCGGGCCCTGGTGGGCACGATCCCTGTACCCCAACCGCTTCCTGAAAGGACCTCACCATGAACCGCCAAATCGTTACCGCCATCGCCCTCGCCGTTGCCGCCCTGTCCGCCGGACAGGCCCTGGCCCAGGACACCGCTCCCAAGACCCGTGAACAGGTCCGCGCCGAACTGGCCGAAGCCATCCGCAACGGCGACATGGTGGCCGACAGCGAAACCGGCATGACCTACCGTCAGCTGTTCCCTGGCCAGTACCCCGCCGCTGCCACCACCGTGGCCCAGGGCAAGAGCCGCGCCGACGTGAAGGCCGAGCTGGCGCAGGCCATCCGCAACGGCGAGCTGGCCGTCGATGGCGAAACCGGCCAGCGCCTGAACCCGCTGCTGCCCGTGCGCCAGGCCGGCAAGACCGCCGTGGCCCAGGGCAAGACCCGTGCCGAAGTGAAGGCCGAACTGGCCGAAGCCATCCGCAACGGCGACATGGTGGCCGACGGTCAGACCGGCGCGACCTACCGCGACCTGTTCCCCGGCCGCTACCCCGCCGAGACCACGCTGGCCCAGGGCAAGACCCGCGCCGACGTGAAGGCCGAGCTGGCCGAAGCCGTGCGCAACGGCGACATCGTGGCCGGTGACCACGGCAAGACGCTGCGCGAACTCAACCCCAGCCGCTACCCGGCCCAGTCGATGAACTGATCGACTCCCGCCCCTTTCCCTCCAAGGTCTTGACAGCCCGGCCGCCTCACGGCGCCGGGCTTTTTTGCCGGGGCGCGGCCGACCCTCTGGTACAACGCCGGGCAACACAGGAGCGATGCACATGAGCGTTTTCAACCAGGTGGTGCTGTTCACCGACACCGACGGCCGCGCGAAATTCCGCGACGAGGTCATTGCGCTGAGCGAGGGCACGCCCGCAGCGCGCCTGTCGCCGCTGATGCCCTCGGGTGGCCTGCAGCTGCGCGAAAGCCCGGTGGGGTTTCGCAGCCAGTTCCACTGCACCGGCACGCCGCAATGGCTGTTCGTGCTCAAAGGGCAGATGGAGATCGGCCTGCAGGACGGCAGCTCGCGTGTCTTCGGCCCGGGCGATCACTTCTATTCCGCCGACACCCTGCCCGAGGGCGCCACCTTCGACCCCGCCGTGCACGGGCACTGGAGCCGGCAGGTGGGCGACGAGCCGCTGGTGACGCTGTTCGTGCGCGGCTGACAGCCGCCCGGTTCAGCCTTGCCGGCGACGGGGTTGCCGCTTGTGTCGGACCCGGTGCTGCCGGACACTGGCGGACACCTTGTTCGCCATGGTCACCGTCGAATTCGCCCCCGCCCTGCGTCGCCATGTGGATTGCGCGCCGCAGTCCGTCGCACCCGGCCGTCTGCGCGATGTGCTGGAGGCGGCGCTGAACGCCGCGCCCGCGCTGGCGCCCTATGTGTTCGACGACCAGCGTGCGGTGCGCCAGCACGTCGCCGTGTTCATCAACCGGCAGCTGGTGCGGGACCGCGCGGGACTGCACGAGGTGCTGACCGATGGCGACCGCGTGTTCGTGGTGCAGGCACTCAGCGGCGGTTGAACCGCCAGACAGGAGCCCTTCATGCCAACCCTCCTCGTCGCCACCCGCAAGGGCCTGTTCGTCTGGCAGGACGCCGCCGGCACCGGCTGGGTCATCACCGGCCACCACTTCCCGGGCGAGCCGGTCACTGCGGTGCTGGCGGACCCGCGCGACGGCGCCTGGACGGTGGCCCTGCGGCTGGGGCACTTCGGCGTGAAGCTGCACCGCAGCACCGACCGCGGCGCACACTGGCGCGAGATCGCCGCACCCGCCTTCCCGCCCAAACCCGCCGCAGGCCCCGATGCCGACGACCCCACGCCCTGGAGCGTGGACCTGGTCTGGACGCTAGCGGCCGGCGGGCCCGACGAGCCCGGCACGCTGTGGGCCGGCGGCCTGCCGGCCGGGCTGTTCCGTTCCACCGACGCGGGCGCGAGCTGGTCGCTGAACACGGCGTTGTGGAACCAGCCTGGCCGCCGCGCCTGGTTCGGCGGCGGCTACGACCACGCGGGCATCCATTCCATCGTGGTGGACCCGCGGAACGCGCGGCACGTGACGGTGGCCGTGTCGTGCGGCGGCGTCTGGCAGACGCACGATGGCGGCGCGCACTGGACGCTGACCGCCAACGGCATGACGGCCGACTACCTGCCCGAGGGGAGTGCCGACGACGGCAACACGCAGGACCCACACGCGCTGGTGCAGTGCGCCGCGAACCCGGATGTGCTCTGGGTGCAGCACCACTGCGGCATCTACCGTTCCACCGACGGGGGCTTGCACTGGAACGCCATCGCCGCGCCGACGCCATCGGGTTTCGGCTTTGCCGTGGCCTGCGACCCGCACAACCCGCAACGCGCCTGGTTCGTGCCGGCGCAGGCCGATGTGTGCCGCATCCCGGTGGACGGGCGCCTGGTGGTGAACCGCACCGACGACGGCGGCGCCAGCTTCCAGAGCTTTTCCAGCGGTCTGCCGCAGACCCACGCCTACCACCTGGTCTACCGCCACGGCTTGGACGTGAGCGGCGACGGGCGCACCCTGGCCATGGCATCCACCACCGGCGGGCTCTGGCTGAGCACCGATGCCGGCGAGCACTGGCATCTGCTGAGCAACGACCTGCCGCCGGTGGCGGCGCTGCGTTTCGCCTGAGGCCTCAGGTGGCGGGGGGCAGGTCGGGCAGACGCAGTCTCAGCAGCGCCCTTACAAAACCGTGGTCGCTGCGGCTGCGGTCGCGGCCTTCGAACAGGTGGTCGTTGAACACCTCGACGCGGCGCACGTCGCCGATGGCGCGGCGGCTGGTGGCGACGAACTCCTCGCTCACCAGCACCTGGTCGAGCACCTCGGGGTAGCCTTGGTGGATGTGGCTGAAGGCCACGTCGCGGCGCAGCGCGCCTTCGCCCTGCACGTCCCAGGCGCTGTAGAGCGCGCTGTCGCGGGCGCCCTTGTCGTACACCGCCTGAGAGGTGGCGGCGATCAGCTGGGTGGTCACGCTGTGCGGGCTGTCGTTGAGGTCGCCCATCACGATCAGCGGCAGGCGGGTGCGGTGCAGCAGCTCCACCACCTTCAGGCGCAAGGCCAGGGCTTCTCCGGCGCGCATGATGAGCGAGCGCAGCGAGGCCACGGCCTGCACGGCCGGGTCGTCGCTGTCTTCCAGCGCGTTGCCGTTGGCGTCCTGCAGGAACTTGGGGCGCTTGCTTTTGAGGTGGGCGGTGATGACCGCCACTTCCTGCCCGTGCTTCAAGCGCAGCGTGGCCAGCAGCGGCGGGCGCTCGAAGCGCGTGTGTGCGCCGATGCCCGGCACCTGCACGATGGCGGCGGCCGGAAAGTCCGGCAGCGACTCGACCGATTCGACTTTCAGCCGCGTCACGAGACCCACGCGCGGCGTGCCCTGCGCGCCGGACTGGCCGGGGCCGTTCTCCGCGCCCGGCACGCTGACGAAGCCATATTGCAGGCCGCTGTGGGTCACGGCGGCGCGCAGCGCGACCTCGTCCCACACCTCCTGCACCGCCAGCACGTCGGCGTTGAGCGCCTTGAAGCGTTCACCCAGCCAGTCGGCCTTGCGGTCGAACTCGGCCTGGCTGTAAGGGTCCTGCCCGTCGTAGAAATGCCGGCCCGGCTGCGCCAGGTTGAGCACGTTGGCGGTGGCCAGCATCAGGGTGGCGAAGCGGGGCGGTGTATCGAGGCCGGGGCGGTCGTTCATGTGGGGGCTCCTTGAAAGGCCTCGGCCCAGGGCGTGACGCTGCCGGCCGCGCGCGCGTCGTAGCCGGGCAGGGCGTTGATGCCGGATCGGAACGCGGGGTCGGCCAGCAGGCGCAGCAGGGCCTGGGCCACCGGGTGGTCCAGCGTGGTTCGGCGGCAGACCAGCACGTAGCGCTCGGTCACCAGGGGCATGAAGTCCAGCTGGAAGTAGCGCGCCGGCCGTTCCAGGCCAAAGCCCACATCGGCCAGCCCGCTGGCCACGCAGGCGGCCACCGCGGCGTGGGTGGCCTCGCTCTGTTCGTAGCCGCGGATGGCGCTGCTGGCGATGCCCTGGTCCTGCAGCAGGCCGTCGAGCAGGAAGCGCGTGCCCGAGTCGGCCGGGCGGTTGGTGAAGCGCACCTCGTCGCGCGCCAGGTCGGCCAGTTCGTAGATCTTGAGCGGGTTGCCGGCGGCCACCATCAGGCCCTGGCGCCGGGTGGCGATGTCGATCACCTGCAGGTCTTCACCTTGCAGCCACTGGCCCAGGTGGGCCAGCATGCGGCCTTGCTGCGGGCCCAGCGGTACGTGCACGCCGCAGGCGTCGCACTGGCCGTCGCGCAGCGCGGCGGCGGCGGCGGCGCTGGTGGCGTAGCGGCGCGCCACCGGCTGGCCGTCGGCCATCAGCGCTTCGAGCAGCTTCTCGATGGAAAAGCCGTGGCTGGCATGCACGCGGAAGGCGTCGGGCGCGGCCGGGTTGATGCGTTCGATTTCGGTCAGCAACTCCGAGGCCACCGAGTCCAGCACCGGCTGCAGGCGGGCGCGGATGCGGTGGTCGGCCCAGACCAGCTTCTCGGCCAGCGGCGACAGGGTGGATCCCTTGCCGCGCTCCATGTGCAGCAGCGTGGTGTTGAACAGGGTTTCGCCACCACGCACCAGGTCCCAGCCGTGGCGGTACGACAGGCCCATGGCCTGGCAGGCCGCCAGCAGGCTGCCCTGCTGGTGCACCAGGCACAACAGTTCGATCAGGCGCGGCGACAGGCTGCCCTGCTCGTCGCGCTGGATGGTCCACACCGGCTGGAGGGTGATCTGGGTCATGTGGGGGCAGTTTCGAGGGGTTTTATGCGGTGCGGCTCATATGGCTGTGGCGACGGCGCGCATATTGCCAAGCACGCCGCTGCCGACGACGATTGTCCACACAGCGCACCCTTGCCCGGCGCCCCGTCTGCACCAGAACCTGTCCATGCCCCACACCCTTGTTTCTCCGCTGGCCGCCACCATCAGCCCCGACGCCCTGCGCGCCACCGCGCGCCGGCGCGGCCAGCTCAAGGGCCGCCAGCCCGACGACACCGCGCGCGCCCGGGTGCGCGCCCTCATCGGCGCCGGTCCGCACCGGCGCGACCAGCTCATCGAGCTGCTGCACATCCTCAACGACGCGCACGGTGGCCTGCTCGAAGCGCATTTGGTGGCGCTGGCGGCCGAACTGCGCCTGTCCATGGCCGAGGTGTTCGAGGTCGCGAGCTTCTACCACCACTTTGACATCGTGCGCGAGGGCGAGACCCCGGCTGCGCTGACCGTGCGCGTGTGCGACGGCCTGAGCTGTGCCATGGCCGGCGCGCAGGCCCTGCTGGACAAGCTGCCCGCCCTCCTGGGGCGCGAGGTGCGTGTGATACCCGCGCCCTGCGTGGGCCGGTGTGAACAGGCGCCGGTGGCGGTGGTGGGGCAGGCGCCGGTGCTGCGTGCGGATGCGGCGGCCGTTGAGGCGGCCTGCGCAACCGGCATGGAGCAACACCCCGATGCGCGCGACGATGCTGTGTTCGACCCCGCGGCCAGCGCGCCCTGTGCCATCACCCGCGGCATCGAAACCGTGGCGCCCGCGCAGGTGGGCTACGCCGCCTACCGTGCCCAGGGCGGCTACGCGCTGGCAGCCGCGGTGGTCAACGGCGAAGAAGACGCCGAAGCGGTGCTCAAGGCCATGGAAGACTCGGGCCTGCGTGGGCTGGGCGGCGCGGGCTTCCCGGCCGGGCGCAAGTGGCGCATCGTGCGCGAACAACCATCCCCCCGGCTCATGGCGGTCAACATCGACGAAGGCGAGCCCGGTACCTTCAAGGACCGCACCTACCTGGAGCGCGATCCGCACCGTTTCCTGGAAGGCGTGCTCGTTGCGGCACAGGTGGTGGGCATCGCCTCGGTGTACCTCTACCTGCGCGACGAATACCATGGTGCGCGCGCCATCCTGCAGCGCGCGCTGGCCGATCTGGTGGCCGACCCGCCGTGCCCGCTGCCCGCCATCGAACTGCGGCGCGGAGCGGGCGCGTACATCTGCGGCGAAGAATCCGCCATGATCGAAAGCATCGAAGGCAAACGCGGCGAACCGCGCCTGCGCCCGCCCTACATCGCCCAGGTCGGCCTGTTCGGCCGGCCCACGCTGGAGCACAACTTCGAGACGCTCTACTGGGTGCGCGACATCGTGCAGCGCGGCCCGGCCTGGTTCAGCGGCTTCGGCCGCAACGGACGCAAAGGCCTGCGTTCGTTCAGCGTGAGTGGCCGGGTGCGCGAACCCGGCGTGAAGCTGGCACCGGCCGGCATCACGCTGCGCGAACTCATCGACGAATACTGCGGCGGCATGGCCGAGGGCCACACGCTGTACGGCTACCTGCCCGGCGGTGCGTCGGGTGGCATCCTGCCCGCCCACCTGGCCGATGTGCCGCTGGACTTCGACACCCTGCAGCCGCACGGCTGCTTCATCGGCTCGGCCGCGGTGGTGGTGCTGGGCCAGCACGACCGCGCGCGCGATGCCGCGCTCAACGCCATGCGCTTCTTTGAACACGAAAGTTGCGGCCAGTGCACGCCCTGCCGCGTGGGCACCGGCAAGGCTGCCGCGTTGATGCAAGCCGACACCTGGGACGCCAACACGCTGGGCGATCTGGCCACGGTGATGGTCGATGCATCCATCTGCGGCCTGGGCCAGGCCGCGCCCAACCCGATGCGTTCGGTCCTGAGCTACTTTCCGCAGGAAGTCGGAGGTGCCGCATGAGCATTCCCTTCACCCTGGACGGCGTGGCCCTGCAGGCCCACGACGGTGAAACCATCCTCAAGGCCGCGCAGCGCCACGGTGTGGACATTCCCCACCTCTGCTACAGCGACGGCCTGCGCCCCGATGGCAACTGCCGTGCCTGCGTGGTGGAAGTCGCGGGCGAGCGCACGCTGGCGCCCTCGTGCTGCCGTGCCGTGACCACCGACATGGTGGTCCGGGCCAAAAGCGAACGTGCCCTCAAGAGCCAGCAACTGGTGCTGGAGCTGCTGCTGGCCGACCGGCCCGAGGCCGGTCAGCAGTGGGTCGATGGGAAACCCGATCAACCCCACGGCGAACTGAGCCAGTGGGCCGATGCCCTGGGCGTGCAGGTGCGTCCCGAGCTGAAGGCCTTGCGCGCGCAGGCGCCGATGCCCGACCTGAGCCACCCGGCGATGGCGGTGAACCTGGACGCCTGCATCCAGTGCACGCGCTGCGTGCGCGCCTGTCGCGAAACGCAGATGAACGACGTGATCGGCGTCGCGCACCGCGGTGGCCAGGCGCAGATCGTGTTCGACCTGGGCGACCCCATGGGCGCGAGCAGTTGTGTGGCCTGCGGCGAATGCGTGCAAGTCTGCCCGACCGGTGCGCTCAGCCCCAGGACGCTGATCGGCGACCAGCGTGTGGACAAGACCGTGGATTCGGTCTGCCCGTTCTGCGGTGTGGGCTGCCAGCTGAGCTACAAGGTCCGTGACAACACCATCGTGGCCGTGGAAGGGCGCGACGGGCCGGCCAACCAGGGCCGCCTGTGCGTCAAGGGCCGTTTCGGCTTCGACTACGCGCACCACCCGCAGCGCTTGACAAAGCCGCTGATCCGCAAGCCCGGCGTGGCCAAGGACCCGGCGGGCACTGCGCGGCCCGATGACTGGCGCGCCGTGTTCCGCGAAGCGAGCTGGGAAGAGGCCCTGTCCTTCGCCGCCGGCGGACTGCAACGGCTGCGCGACACCCACGGCAAGAAGACACTGGCCGGCTTCGGTTCGGCCAAGGGCACGAACGAAGAGGCCTACCTGTTCCAGAAGCTGGTGCGCACCGGCTTCGGCAGCCACAACGTGGACCATTGCACCCGCCTGTGCCACGCCTCCAGCGTGGCGGCGCTGCTCGAAGGCGTGGGCTCGGGCGCGGTCAGCAACCCGGTGGGCGATGTGGAACACGCCGACTTCGTGCTGGTGATCGGCTCCAACCCCACCGCCAACCACCCGGTGGCCGCCACCTGGATGAAGAACGCCGCCGCGCGCGGCGCGAAGATCGTGCTGGCCGACCCGCGCCGCACCGACCTGCACCGCCACGCCTGGCGGCACCTGCCGTTCCGTGCCGACACCGACGTCGCCCTGCTCAACGCCCTGCTGCACGTGATCATCGAAGAGGGCCTGACCGACGCCGACTTCATCGCCCGCCGCGTGGACAACTTCGACGCCATCCGTGAGCAGGTGCGGCACACCACACCCGAGGCCATGGCGCCGATCTGCGGCATCGATGCGCACACGCTGCGCGAGGTGGCCCGCGCCTACGCCACCAGCCGGGCGTCGATGATCCTCTGGGGCATGGGCGTGAGCCAGCACACCCACGGCACCGACAACGTGCGCTGCCTGATCGCGCTGGCCAGCCTCACCGGCCAGATCGGCCGACCGGGCACCGGCCTGCACCCGCTGCGTGGGCAGAACAACGTGCAGGGCGCGAGCGACGCGGGCCTGATCCCCATGATGTTCCCCAACTACCAGCGCGTGGCCGACCCCGCCGTTCGCACCTGGTTCGAGGCCTTCTGGAACACGCCGCTGGACCCTGAACCCGGCCTGACGGTGGTCGAGATCCTGCACAAGGCCCAGGCGCCCGACAACGACCCGCGCAAGATCCGCGGCATGGTCATCATGGGCGAGAACCCGGCCATGAGCGACCCGGACCTCCACCACGCGCGCGCCGGCCTGGCCAGCCTGCAGCACCTGGTGGTGCAGGACATCTTCATGACCGAAACCGCCTGGCTGGCCGATGTGGTACTGCCCGCCAGCGCCTGGCCCGAGAAGTCCGGCACCGTGACCAACACCGACCGCATGGTGCAGATGGGCCGCCGTGCGCTGGACCTGCCCGGCGACGCCAGGGCCGACCTGTGGATCATTCAGCAGCTGGCCCATCGCATGGGGTTGCCCTGGTCGTATGAGGGTCCGGACCACGGTGTGGCAGCGGTCTACGAGGAGATGCGCCAGGCCATGCACGGTGTGATCGCGGGCGTGAGCTGGGAACGGCTGGAGCGCGAGGGCAGCGTGACCTACCCCTGCCTGAGCGAAGACGACCCGGGCCAGCCCATCGTCTTCAGCGATCACTTCGCCACGGCGGATGGGCGCGTGCAGCTGGTGCCGGCGGCCTTCCGGCCGGCGGCCGAAACGCCCGATGCCGACTACCCGATGGTGCTCATCACCGGCCGCCAGCTGGAGCACTGGCACACCGGCAGCATGACGCGCCGCAGCCAGGTGCTGGACGCGGTCGAGCCGCACCCGACCGTGAGCCTGAACGGCGCCGAGCTGCAGCGCCTGGGCCTGCAGGCCGGTGATGTGGTGACGGTGCGTTCACGCCGCGGCAGCGTGGCGCTGCGCACGCGGCGCGACGACGGCACGCCGCCGGGCACGGTGTTCATTCCCTTCGCCTACGCCGAAGCCGCGGCCAACCTGCTGACCAACCCGGCGCTCGATCCGTTCGGCAAGATCCCGGAGTTCAAATACTGCGCGGTGCAGGTCAGCGCCGGCGGCGCGCTGCACGCGGGTGTGGGATATGGCGGTGGTCGCACCCGGGAGACCGCCACCCCCTGAAAGACAAAAAGCGGACCGAGGTCCGCTTTTTGTCAGGCTGAACGCCTACGGCGTTCAGCCGATGTGTCCGAAGCGCGTGCGCAGCGGGTCCGGCTGGCCACCGCCACCGTTGCCCTTGCCACCGCGGTTCTTGTTGCCACCGGGGCCGCCATTGCCACGCTTGCCGGCGCGCATCGAATCGATGCCGGTGCGCAGCGGATCGGGCTGACCGCCGGGGGCCGCGGCGCGGGGGCGCGGGTCGCGGATGCGCATCTGGCCCAGGTGGGCGTTGGCGCCGGGTTGACGCTCCGGGCGCTCGCCGTCGAAGTCCTCACGCGGACCCCGGTCCTGGCGCGGCGGACGGTCCTGGCGCTGGCCCTGCGACGGCTGGTTGCCTTGACCCGGGTTGTGGCCCTGGAACTGCTGGCCACCACCCTGGCCGCCCTTGCCGCGACGGCGGCGGCGCTTGTTCGGGCTGCCGTTGGGCTGGCCAGGGTTCTGGCCGCGCGGCAGCTCGTTGCCGTCTTCGTCGAACTGGGGTTGCGCCGCCTGTTGCTGGGGTCGCTCGGCGCGGGCCGGGCGTGGGGGCCGTGCCTGGCCTTCGGTGGCCTTCTTCTCGCGGATGCGGGTCATCATCTCCTGGCGCGCGGCCTTGGCGGCGGCGGCCATCACCTCGCGGCTGGGCGGCTTGCCGGCACCGCCCCAGATGGTCTGGCGGCCCATGGCGATGGGCTCAGCCTTCTCACCCGGCTCGGGCATGAACTCGGGGAAGATTTCCACCGCGATCTGCTGCTTGGTGAAGCGCTCGATGTCCATCATGAAGCCTTCTTCGTCCAGGCTCACGAGGTTGACCGCCTGGCCTTCGCGGCCGGCACGGCCGGTGCGGCCGATGCGGTGCACGTAGTCTTCGCAGACGTTCGGGATCTCGTAGTTCACGACGTGCGGCAGCTCGTCGATGTCGATGCCGCGGGCCGCGATGTCGGTGGCCACCAGAGCGCGGATGTCACCGCTCTTGAAGTCGGCCAGCGCCTGGGTGCGGGCACCCTGGCTCTTGTTGCCGTGCAGCGCCATGGCCTTGATGCCGTTCTTGGTCAGGAAGTCGGCCACGTTGTTGGCGCCGAACTTGGTGCGGGTGAACACCAGCACCTGGCTCCAGTTGTGCAGGTTGATGATGTGTGCGAGCAGGGCCTTCTTCTTGCCGCGGCCGACCGGGTGGATCACCTGGGTGATGCGCTGCACGGTGGTGTTGCGCGGGGTCACCTGGATGCTCTGCGGGTCCTTGAGCAGGTTGTTGGCCAGGTCGCGAATCTCGTCACTGAAGGTGGCCGAGAACAGCAGGCTCTGCTTGCTCTGGGGCAGCAGGGCCAGCACCTTCTTGACGTCGTGGATGAAGCCCATGTCGAGCATGCGGTCGGCTTCGTCGAGCACCAGAATCTGCACCTGCGACAGGTCCAGGAAGCCCTGCTGCTGCAGGTCCAGCAGGCGGCCGGGGGTGGCGACCAGGATGTCCACGCCACGCTTCATGGCGTTGATCTGCGGGTTCATGCCGACGCCGCCGAAGACCACGGTGGAGGTCAGCTGCAGGTGCTTGCCGTAGGTGCGCACCGACTCTTCGACCTGGGCCGCCAGTTCACGCGTGGGCGTGAGCACCAGGGCGCGGATGGCGACGCCACCGAAGCGGTTGGCGCCGCGCTGGCCTTCCGACAGGCGCTGCAGCATGGGCAGGGTGAAGGCGGCGGTCTTGCCGGTGCCGGTCTGGGCTCCGCCGAGCAGATCGCGGCCGGCCAGGACGGCCGGAATGGCCTCGACCTGGATGGGGGTGGGGGTTTCATAGCCGTGCTCGCGCACGGCTTGCACGATGGCCGGGGCCAGGTTCAGGTCTTCAAATTTCATGGGCAGTAGGGGCGCCCTTCCAGGGCGCTGGGTCATCGGCCGCACCCGCTGGCAAGGGGCCGGCGGTCCAGAATGGGCAGATGGATTCAGGGGGTGGGCGGTGGCATTGTGTTGGGCCTCCGCCCCAGCGAGATCGCTGGTTCCGGACCGACTGGGGTGTCCGGACGGAACGTATTGTCGCACGGCTTGCTGTTTGTCTGCTGGCGGTGCCCGCTCGCCGGTTCACACACGGCGACGGCGCGGGGCGTTTCCATAATGAGAAGTCGCGCTCCCCACCTGTTCGCCATGCCCGCCGTTCCCCTGCTGATCCGCTCCGGTGTCGTCAACGACACGGGCCGGTTGCGCCCGACGCTGCAGCACGCGCTGGAGGCTGCGCTGTCGATCTCCGACACGATGATCGACGAGTTGCTGGAGCGCATGGCGTCCGTGCTGGAGTTGCGCGACCAGTCGTCGCGCCCGCATGAGCTGGAGTCTCTGGATCCGCAGGCAGTATCGACTCTGCTGGCCCAGGTCGAACCCCTCAAGCGGGACTGGCAGGCGCAGCTGCGGCGGGTGTTGTACCAGGGGCTGGCGCATTCGGCCGCGCGTGATGCCAGCATGCGCTTTGACGACCTGCACCAGCTCGACGACCGGCACATCGATGCCAGCATCGAGTTCGCGACCGCCGAGCAGGCGCTGGTGGAAACCACCGCCGACCTGCTGCCGCGCCTGAACGCGCTGGTGAGCAACCTGATGGGCTGGCTGTCGGTCCAGGCCGACCTCAACCCCCTGCGGCCGCGTGCCTTTGCGGTGGCCCTGCGCACGGTGCTGCAGCAGTACCTGCCCGATCCCGATCAGCGAAGCCGCATGCACGTGCCCATTGCCCACATGCTGGGCCTGAGCCTGCGGCAGCTCTACCGCGAACTGATCCAGTGGATGCAGGCCCACGGGGTCGAGGCCTTGCAGGCGCCCAGCCCCCAGCAGGACCCGGTGGCCGGCCCACCGAGCTCGGCCGTCGGGCGCACCCTGCTGACGCTCAACCGCCTGCGCCAACTGCTGGCCGGCGACCTGAGCCGCCCCGCCGGGGGCGCCGGTTTCCTGCACACGGTCCCGGCCTCGATGACCGCGCTGGAGGACATGGACCTGATCGAGCCCCTGTTGCAGCGGCTGCGCCAGCGGTCCGAATCGGCACCGGCCGATCCCGAGCTGCCGGTGGTCGACGGGCAGCATCTGGGCCGCCTGCTGGGACAGGAAGTGGTGCGCATGATGCTGGAGCACCTCACGAACGACCAGCGGCTGCTGCCGGCGATTCGCCAGCAGCTGGGCCTGCTGGAGCCGGCGCTGGTGCGGCTGTCCCAGGCCGAACCCCGCTTCTTCAGTGACCGGGCGCACCCGGCCCGGCAACTGCTCGAAGCCATCAGCCAGCGCAGCCTGGGTTACCAGCGTCACACCGACGAAGGCTTTGACGAACTGCTGGCATCGGTCCGGGCGGCGGTGCATTCGATCAACCGGGTCGAGGTCAACGAGGAGACCTTTGCCCGCCTGCTGCGGCGCCTGCGCCGGCGCTGGGACGAGTACGACGCCCACAAACGGCAGCGCCAGGCCGATGCGGCGCGGGCGCTGTTGCACGCCGAGCAGCGGCAGCAGCTGGCCGAGCGGCTGGCCGGCGAGTGGCGCGAGCAGCTCCAGGATGTGCCGGTGCCGGCCTTTGTGCGGCAGTTCCTGTTCGGGCCCTGGGCCCAGGCCATGGCGGAGTCCAGGCTCGGTCCGGTCGATGGCGGCGCCGACGGTACCGGTCTGGACGGCACCGTGGAGGACCTGGTCTGGAGCGTGCAGCCCGAGCTGATCCGCCGGGATGTCGACCGGCTCGGCCGGCTGGTGCCGCGCCTGGTCGCCCGGCTGCGCAGTGGCTTGGAGCGCATCGGCTATCCAGCGGACCGCTCGGGGCCGTTCTTCGACGAGCTCGTGGCCCTGCACGCCAAGGCCTTCGACATGCCCACGCTGGCGACCCCGGTCGAGGCCGCCGTGCAGGCACCGGCCAGCGACACGTTCTGGATCGCCGGCCAGGCGGCGCAGGACGCCGGCTTCGTCGCGGCCGAGTCGGGTCTCATGCCGCTCGAACCGGTGGTGGTGGTCGAGCTGGGCATCGGCAGCTGGGTCGAACTCCTGTTGCCGCAAGGGTGGGTGCGCGCCCAGCTGACCTGGACCAGTCCGCGCGGCGGTCTCTACATGTTCATCTCCACCCAGGGCCTGGCGCACTCCATGACCCAGCGCACGCTGGACCGCCTGCTGCAGCGGGACGCGCTGCGCATCATCGCCAGCGGCGGGGTGGTGGACGGTGCGCTCGACGCCGTGGCCGTGCAGGCCCTGCGCAACTCCCATCTCCCGCACTGACCCGCCGGGCCGCGCGGGCTGTCATGCCGTGCGGCGATAATCGGGCGTTCTGGCGCCGGACGTTCCCGAACGGAAACCGCTCCGGCCAGCCTCGCGGGCCTGCAGCCCGCCCCCTTCCTTTCACGCAGACTGCCATGGCCCAATACGTCTTTTCCATGAACCGCGTCTCCAAGACCGTGCCGCCCAAGCGGCAGATCTTGAAAGACATCTCCCTGTCCTTCTTCCCCGGCGCCAAGATCGGCGTGCTCGGCCTCAACGGCTCGGGCAAGTCCACCCTGCTCAAGATCATGGCGGGCGTGGACAAGGACATCGAGGGCGAAGCCATCCCGATGCCGGGCATCCAGATCGGCTACCTGCCGCAGGAACCGCAGCTGGACCCCGAGCAGACCGTGCGCCAGGCGGTGGAAGAGGGCATCGGCGGCGCGCTCAAGGCCAAGGCCCGCCTCGAAGAGGTGTATGCCGCCTACGCCGAACCCGACGCCGACTTCGACGCCCTGGCCGCCGAGCAGGCCGAGCTGGAAGCCATCATCGCCGCCAGCGGCTCCGAAAACTCCGACCTGCAGCTGGAACTGGCCGCCGACGCGCTGAACCTGCCGGCCTGGGACGCCACCATCAAGAACCTGTCCGGTGGTGAAAAGCGCCGCGTGGCCCTGTGCCGCCTGCTGCTGTCCAAGCCCGACATGCTGCTGCTCGACGAACCGACCAACCACCTGGACGCGGAATCCGTGCACTGGCTGGAGCAGTTCCTGCAGCGCTTCCCCGGCACCGTGGTGGCCATCACCCACGACCGCTACTTCCTGGACAACGCCGCCGAGTGGATTCTCGAACTCGACCGCGGCCACGGCATTCCCTGGAAGGGCAACTACTCGGAGTGGCTGGACCAGAAAGGCAAGCGCCTGGATCAGGAACAGAAGGCCGAGGATGCCCACCGCAAGGCGATGAAGGAAGAACTGGAGTGGGTGCGCAAGAACGCCAAGGGCCGCCAGGCCAAGAGCAAGGCGCGTCTGGCCCGCTTCGAGGAGCTGAGCGACGTCGAATACCAGAAGCGCAACGAGACCAACGAGATCTTCATCCCGGTGGCCGAGCGACTGGGCGCACAGGTCATCGAGTTCAACAACGTCACCAAGTCCTTCGGCGATCGCGTGCTGATCGAGAACCTCAGCTTCAAGCTGCCGGCCGGGGCCATCGTCGGCATCATCGGACCCAACGGCGCCGGCAAGTCCACGCTGTTCCGCATGATCCAGGGCGTCGAGAAGCCGGACGCGGGCGAGATCGTCATCGGCCAGACCGCCAAGCTGGCCTTCGTGGACCAGAGCCGCGAATCGCTCGAAGGCGACAAGACCGTGTGGGAAGACGTTTCGGGTGGGCTGGACAACATCACCGTGGGCAAGTTCATCATGCCCAGCCGCGCCTACCTGGGCCGCTTCAACTTCAAGGGCAACGACCAGCAGAAGCTGGTCAAGAACCTCTCGGGCGGTGAGCGCGGCCGCCTGCACCTGGCCAAGACCCTGGCCCAGGGCGGCAACGTGCTGATGCTCGACGAACCCTCGAACGACCTCGACGTCGAAACCCTGCGCGCA
Source organism: uncultured Hydrogenophaga sp. (assembly GCA_964550405.1). GTDB lineage: Bacteria > Pseudomonadota > Gammaproteobacteria > Burkholderiales > Burkholderiaceae_C > Hydrogenophaga. Next base: position 63,694 of record CAZJZD010000007.1, read on the forward strand.
CTCGAAGAGGCGCTGATGGAGTTCGCCGGCTCGGCCATGGTCATCAGCCATGACCGCTGGTTCCTCGACCGCATCTGTACCCACATCCTGGCCTACGAGGGCGACAGCCAGTGGTACTTCTATGACGGCAACTTCACCGAGTACGAAGAGGACAAGAAGAAGCGCCTGGGCGAAGAAGGTGCCCGTCCGAAGCGCGCCAGGTTCAAATCCTTGAAGTGATGACGCCCATGGAGCTGACCGACGAACAGGTGCTGGCCGACACCCGCCGCTGGATCGAGAAGGCGGTGATCGGGCTGAACCTGTGCCCGTTTGCGCGTTCGGTGTATGTGAAGAACCAGGTGCGCATCGTGGTCAGCCGCGCGCGCCATCTGGACGCCTTCCTGGACGAACTCGACCGCGAACTGGACCTGCTGCAGAACACGCCGGCCGAAGAGATCGACACCACGCTGCTGGTGCACCCCACGCTGTTCCCGGACTTCGAGGTCTTCAACGACTTCATGAACGTGGTGGACGACGTGGTGGCCGAACACGAACTCGAAGGCGTGATCCAGGTGGCCAACTTCCACCCGGACTTCCTGTTCGAAGGCGAGCCGTCGGACGACCCCAGCCACTTCACCAACCGCGCGCCGTACCCCACGCTGCACCTGTTGCGCGAAGACAGCGTGGAGCGCGCGGTGGCCAGCGAGGGTGGTGACGCCGACAGGATCGTCGAGCGCAACATCGCCACTTTGCGCGGGCTGGGTGCTGAAGGCTGGAAGGCCCTGCTGAAGCCCTGAACTGGCGGCTTTGGCCGGCCTGATCAGGCCTTTGCATCACAGGCGCGTTCCCGATAATGGCCGGCACGTCCAACCGCCTGCACGGTGATCCGTCGCGAACCCGTTCATGAATGCCAGCGCCGATTCCCCCTTTGAAGCCTGTCTGAAGCAGGCGCTCGTCCTCTCGGCCGGGTGGGTGCCCCGCTGGCTGGGCAACCTGTACGAAACCTTGCAGCAGCGGGAAGCGGCCGCCACCAGCCTGCACGACAAGCAGGCCTTTGCCGAAGCCCGCAGCAAGCTCGAAACCCATCGCCAGTTGCTGGGTGAGCGCTACCGGTCCCTGCTGACCGACGCCGTGCTCGGCGAGGTGCTGGCAGAGGCCGAGCCGAGGCCTGCCAGCGGCCGCAGTCTGGACAGCCTGAGCTTCGACGACCTGGAACTGATGGACCACGACCAGGTGCAGGAAACGGTCGAGATCGCCCGGGTCCAGCAGGTGGTCAAGATGTCGGCCGAGGAGGAGTTCGTCGCGTTCAACGCGCGTCTGAACCGGGCGCAGGGGCTGGAGGTGGTGCATCGCCACGCGAAGAACCCGCTGGGGCCTGATGCGATGGTCGCGGTGCTGATCCGCGCGCTGGCGACCTTGCACCTGAGCGATGCGGTCCGCGCGCGCTGGCTCTCGGTCGGTGCCGTGACCCTGGGCCAGGAGCTGGAACGTTTCTACCGTCAACTCGCGGAACAGCTGGACCGCTGGGGCGTGCAGCCCGCCGGTTTTCAGGTGGTGCAGAAAGGCGTGCCGGTGGGCAAGGCTGCCGGGTTGGTGGCCCGTCAGGACAGTGTGCCGGCGGCTTCGCTGGTGGGCAGCGATGCCCTGCTGACGCTGGACCATCTGCACCAGCTGCTCAACGGCAACCTCGGACACGGGGTCCAGCCGGTGTCCGACCAGGGGATGTCCGGTTCCGGCAATGCCATGGTGCGTTCACTGGCCAGCGAAGTGGTCATGCTGATGCTGCGGCAGATCACCGAAGACCCGCGCCTGCTGCCGGCGTTGCGGAGCCTGCTCGCGGGCCTCAAGCCGGTGCTGCTGCAACTGGCCCGCACCGATCCCCGTTTCTTTGCCGACCGGCAGAACCCGGCGCGCCGCCTGCTGGATGTGATCACCATGCGCGGACTGGCTTTCACGAGCGAACAGGACGCCGGGTACGCCGACTATGCGCAACTGGTGCATGCCCTCGTTCAGGATCTGCAGACCTGCGGCCAGGGCTTGCCCGAACGCTTCCCGCAGTGGTTGCTGCGCCTGCAGCAGAGCGACGCCTTGTCCCAGGCGCCGGCGCGTGGTCTGGCCATGCAGACCCTGGTGAAGGTGGAGCAGCGCAACCTGTTGGCCGAGCGAGTGGCGGTCGAGATCCGGTCGCGCAACGACTTCGCCCGTGCACCCGGTGTGGTGCAGCGCTTCCTGACCGGTCCCTGGTCGCAGGTGGTGGCCCAGGCCCGCATGGACGCTTCCCTGGACGGCAGCACCCTGCCGGCCGATGCGCCCGCGCTGCGTTACATGGACCTGTTGCCCGATCTGCTGTGGTCCAGCCAGCTGGCGCTGGCCAGCCGCAACCGGCCGCGGCTGATCAAGATCATTCCCGGTCTGCTGCGCACCCTGCGCGAGGGGCTGGACGCGATCGACTTTCCGCGGCCCCAGGCCGAATCGTTCTTTCAGGCGCTGATGGGCCTGCACGAGGCGGCCTACAAGACCCAGCACCAGGATGCGCTGGCCGCACCCGTTTCGGTCATCCGCCCGGACGAGTCGCTGGCCCAGACCTGGGTGCAGCCTACAGAGGTGCGCGACTCCGGTTTCATCGACGACCTGAGCATCGAGGCCCAGCCGGCGTTCCAGGACACCGAGCCACTGGGCACCGACTGGCACCGCCTGCGCGCCATGGAGTCTGCACCGCAGGACAGCCTTGCCGTGGGCACATGGGTGGACCTGCACGGCGACGATGGCGTGCGGCGCTGCCAGCTGACCTGGGCCAGTCCGCACGGCACCATGTTCCTGTTCAACGATGCGGGCGGGCAAAGCCTGTCCTTCAGCCGCCGGGGCCTGGACCGTCTGCAGGAGCTCGGCCGGCTGGTGGTGGTGGCCGACCATGGACTGGTCGAGGACGCGCTGGACCGGGTGGCCCGACAGGCGCTGAACAACTCCGGAAAAAGCTGAGCCCCCACGCTCCGCCGCTGCGCGGGTCGCTGCCCCCCGAGGGGGTGCGAATCCGGCTTGGGGCGGCCCGGCGCCGGATTCCGGCCCCCTCGCTTTCAGGCCTGGCGCTGCAGCTTGCGGCGCACCAGGGCGATGTTGCCGCGCAGGGCGTAGAGCTCGTCGGTGAAGGCCAGGGGCATCACCACCTTTTCCACTTTGGTCTCCATGTCGGCCAGTTCGTCCAGCAATTGCTGCACGTCCGTCGGTGCGGTGGCGTTTTCGTGGCGTTGCTCGATGTCGCGCAGCTGCGCGTACCAGCGGAACACGCGCGAACGGATGCGGAAGGTGTAGAGCGGCGGGATGATGCGCGAGAGCGGCAGGGCCAGCGCGATGATCAGGCCCATGGCCAGCCACATGCGCTCGGTCAGGTTGGCCAGCCAGAACGGCAGGTAACGCTGCAGGAAGGGCGGGCCGTTGCGGATGGCGCGCACCGCTTCGGGCGACAGCGGCACCTCGCTGTGGTCCAGGCTCGGGTATTCACGCGCCCGGTTGAACCAGCTGGCACCACCGTGAAGGCTGGTTGCGGTCTGGGCGAACAGCTGCAGGATGGCCGGGTGCGTGCGCGCGCTGGCGAGCAGGCTGGTGGTGGAGGCGACCAGGCGCACATCGCGCTCGGGAATGTTCTTCGAGAACTCCACCACGCCCTGGGGCATCACCACCGGCGTGAGGTAGCCGAAGCGGCGTGCGTAGGCCTCGCTCTGGGCAAAGTCCATCAGCCGGATGCCGGGTGACTGCAGCAGCATCTGCACCATCAGCGACTCAGGCGCCGAGGCGAACACCACGGCGTCGAGCTGGCCTTCCAGGAAGGCCACGGTGGCCGGCGTCTGTTCCAGTTCGCTCAGCTGCAGCTGCTGGCGGTCCACGCGGTTGATGTCCAGCAGGGTGCCGAACAGCCGCGGCACACCGCTGCCCGGGGTGCCGACGTTCACGCGCCAGCCCTGCAGTGCGCTCAGGCTCGTCAGCGGGGCACCGCCGTTCAGGCGCTGTGCGGCGTCCTCGCGGTAGAACAGCCACAGCGGTTCGACGAACAGGCTGCCCAGCGAGGCGATGGATTCTTCGTCGTCGTAGCCGATGTCGGCACTGCCGCCCTGCACGAAGCCGAGATCGGCCTGGCCGGTGCGCAGCTTCTCCAGGTTGTCGGACGAGCCTTCGGTGCGCAGCAGTTCGACCGTGATGCCGTAGCGCCGGAGGGCATCGGCGTAGCGCTTGCCGAACTCGTCGTAGGCACTCTGTTCAGGGCCGGTGGCCAGCACCACCTTGCGCGGGGGCGTGGGCTCCAGCCACCAATAGGCCAGGGCCAGCAGGGCCAGGGTCAGCAGGACAAAGGGGCCGATGGACAGCAGCAGGTCGCGCAGCGACAGCAGTGTGTAGCGGATGTTGTGGGCCATGGCGTGACGTTAGCACGCCCTCCCGGACTCAGGAGCGCAGGCGGAAAATGCCGACCGCTTCCTGCATCACTTTGGCCTGCGCCTGCAGCGAGCTGGCCGCCGCTGCCAGTTCTTCGACCATGGCCGAGTTCTGCTGGGTGACCGAATCGAGCTGGCCGACCGCCTGGTTGATCTGTCCCAGACCGCTGGTCTGCTCGCGCGAGGCGTTGGTGATGTCGCTGATGAGGGTGCTCACCTGTGCGACCGCCTCCACGACCTGGCCCATGGTGTGGCCGGTGCTGTTCACGCGCTCGCCGCCGCGGGCCACCTGATCGGCCGATTCCTGGATGAGCTGTTTGATTTCCTTGGCGGCGGTGGAGGTGCGTTGCGCCAGGCTGCGCACCTCGGCGGCCACCACGGCGAAGCCGCGTCCCTGTTCGCCGGCACGGGCCGCCTCCACGGCGGCATTGAGCGCCAGGATGTTGGTCTGGAACGAGATGCCTTCGATCACCTGGATGATCTCGCCGATGCGGCGTGAAGACTGGCTGATCTCGTCCATGGTGGCGATGACCTGGCCCATGGCGTCGTTGCCGGCACGCGCAACGCCGGTGGCCCGCTGGGCCAGTTCGCTGGCTTCGCGTGCCGCGTTGCTGCTGTTTTCCACCGTGCTGGTGATTTCTTCGAGCGAGGCCGCCGTCTGTTCCAGATTGCTGGCCTGTGCCTCGGTGCGCGCCGACAGGTCGTTGTTGCCGCTGGCGATCTCGTTCGAGGCCACCTGAACCCCCTCCACTTCGCGCCGCACATCCGACACGACGGCCTGCAGGTTGACGTTGAGCTGGTTCAGGGCGCGCGCGAGCTCACCGAACTCGCCCTGGCCGAGCGAGGCCAGCCGGGCTGTCAGATCGCCGGCGGCCATCTGGTTGGCGAAGCCCACGGCGCGCAGCAGCGGTCCGACCATCAGCTTGCGCATCAGTGCTGCGGCCGCCAGTGCCAGCGCGATGGTGGCCACGACCGCCAGAGAGTGCCAGATCGGCGCGGCCCCTTCGGTGGCGCTTTCGATGAACTCCACCACCAGGGCCAGGGCGACGGTGATGGTGCCCAGCTTCTTGCCCAGCGTGGGGGTCAGCAGACTTTGCAGCCGCCCGCGCCAGCCGGTGCGCACCAGCTGGCCGTGGCGCAGAGCCAGGCTGGGGTTTCCCGCATCGGCCTCGGCGCGCATGCGCGCATACAGCGCTTCGGATTGTTCGATCTGCTCGCGCGTGGGTTTGGTCCGCACCGACATGTAGCCGGTGGCCTGACCGTTGTGCATGATGGGCGTGGCGTTGGCCTGCACCCAGTAGTGGTCACCGTTCTTGCGCCGGTTCTTCACCATGGCCGACCACGGCGAACCGCTCTGCAGCGTCTCCCACATGTCGCGGAACGCTTCTGCCGGCATGTCGGGATGGCGCACCAGGTTGTGCGGCTGCCCCAGCAGTTCCTCGCGGCTGTAGCCGCTGACCGCCACGAAAGCGGGGTTGCAGTAGGTGATGCGGCTGGTGAGGTCGGTGACCGACACCAGGGTGACACCGTCCGGGATGGTGAATTCCTGTTGGGTGACGGGCAGGTTCAGGCGCATGGTGAGGTCTCGGCGGAGTAAGGGGGACTCTTGGCATTTCGTAGAAATCCGTCTCAACTTGAGACATTTCTCTTGTCCGAATGCCGCCGATGTTCGCCGTGTCGCCATCGGCCAAGCACCGGATCACGGCCAACGTCGGACCGCTTTTCCGGCGCTTGCGGCCGTGACGCATTCCAAAGACCCCAATGCCGGGGGTGTGATGAGGCCTTTCGCCTGCGTTCGCTGGGTCAGGGCTGCTTCTCGATCTTCAGCACGGTGTAGGCGCCGCGCAGCTTGTCGGCGGTGAAGCGCACCTTGTCGCCGGCCTTGAGCCCGTCCAGCTGGGCCGGGTCCTGCATCTGGAACACCATGGTCATGGGCGGCATGTCCAGGTTCCGGATCTCGCCGTGCTTGAGGCTGATCTTGCCCGCCGCGGTGTCGATGCGCCGGACTTCGGCCTCTGCCCAGTCGGTGGTGGGCGCGCCCGCGGCCGCGGCCCCCCCCGCCTGGGCCACCTGGTAGGACTGGTAGACGCGGCTGCTGCCGTCGGTTTGCACCAGCAGCACGTCGTACGGGTCTTTGCGGCCGCCGTATTCGGGGCCATCCATGCCGGGGCTGCCCACGGGCATGCCGGGCACCGCAATGCCGATGGCTTTGGGTTTCTCGGCCAGCAGGCGGCGGATCTCGCGCGCGTTCACATGGCCCTCGACCACATAGCCGCCGATCAGCGCGGTGTGGCAGGAGCCGTACTTCACCGGCAGTCCCAGGCGCTGGCGCATCGCGGTGTTGCCGGTGTCGAACACCTGCACCTGGAAGCCGTCGCGCTGCAGGTAGCTGACCCAGTCCTTGCAGCAGCCGCAGTTGGGGTCTTTCCAGACCTGCAGAACGGGCAGGGCGGTGGCGGGGGTGGTGGCGCGGGCCGGCAGCGTGGCGGCGCCGATCAGGGCGGTGGTGGCCAGGAGGAGGGAACGTCGTTGCATGGAGGTCTCCAGTCGGAAATGCTCAGGGTTTCGGGGTGACGCGGATGGTGCCGCGCATGCCGGCTTCGAAGTGGCCGGGGATCAGGCAGGCGAACTCGAAGTCGCCCGGGCGGTTGAAGGTCCAGGTGATCTCGCCACGCTGGCCGGCGTTCACATGGGCCATGTAGGGCTCGTCGTGTTCCATGCCGGGGTGGCGCTTCATCAGCTCGGCGTGGGCGGCCAGCTCGTCGGGGGTTCCGATCACCAGTTCGTGCAGGGCCTTGCCACGGTTGGCGATGCGCAGGCGCACCGTCTCGCCTTCGCGCACGTCCAGGTGCGAAGGCTTGAAACGCATGTCGTCGCCCATGCGGATGTCGATGGTGCGGCGGGCCTCGGACGGTGCGGCGGCGATGCCCCAGGGCTTCTGTTCGCGCACGAGCTCGCGCGGCGCGCCGCCGTGCATGGGACCGTGGGCGTGCAGGCCGAACGGGAGCAGGGCCGGGGCGGCCAGCAGGCTGGCCTGCCGCAGCAGGTGGCGGCGGGTGGTGGTGTGGGTCGTCATGGGGTTCAGTGGTGGTTGTGCGGGCCGGCGGGCTTGCGCACCGTGGCGTCGGGTGTGCCGCTGGCCGGGGCTTGCTGGGCGGGTCGGGTGGTGGGCGTGGGAACCTCGCGCGCCTGTGTGCCGGGTGGCATGGCGTACCAGCCGGGGTCCGTGTGGTCGCCGGGCGGCTGGTCGGCGCGCACCTTGAGTGTGGTGAACATGCCGCCCATCTCGATGGGTCCGTAGGGGCCGGTGCCGGTCATCATGGGGAAGGTGTTGGCGGGCAACTCCATCTGCATCTCGCCCATGTCGGCCATGCCGCGTTCGCCCATGACCATGTAGTCGGGGTTGACCTGCTGCAGCTTGCCGACCAGACCGCGGTGGTCGGCGCCGATCATGGTCGGCACGCCGTGGCCCATGGCGCCCATGGTGTGGTGGCTCTTGTGGCAGTGCACGGCCCAGTCGCCGGGCTCGTCGGCGATGAACTCGATCTGCCGCATCTGGCCGACACCGATGTCGGTGGTCACTTCGGGCCAGCGCGCGGTCTTGGGGACCGGGCCGCCGTCGGTGCCGGTCACCTCGAACTCGATGCCGTGGATGTGGATCGGGTGGTTGGTCATGGTCAGGTTGCCGATGCGCAGGCGCACCCGGTCGCCCAGGCGCGCCACCAGCGGGCTGATGCCCGGGAACACGCGGCTGTTCCAGCTCCAGATGTTGAAGTCCAGCATGGTGTTGACCTGTGGCGTGCGGCTGCCGGGCTCGACGTCGAAGGCGTTGAGCAGGAAGCAGACGTCGCGCTGTACCTCGCTGATCAGCGGGTGTTTGCCCTTCGGGTGCGTGACCCAGAAGCCCATCATGCCCATGGCCATCTGGGTCATCTCGTCGGCGTGCGGGTGGTACATGAAGGTACCGGGGCGCCGGGCCTCGAACTCGTAGACGAAGGTCTTGCCCGGCGGGATCTGCGGCTGCGTCAGACCGCCGACCCCGTCCATGCCGGCGGGCAGGCGCTGTCCGTGCCAGTGCACGGCGGTGTGTTCGGGCAGGCGGTTGGTCACGAACAGTCGGACCTTGTCGCCCTCGACCACCTCGATGGTCGGGCCCGGGCTCTGGCCGTTGTAGCCCCACATGTTGACCAGGAAGCCGGGCGCCATTTCGCGCACCACGGGTTCGGCCACCAGGTGGAATTCCTTGACGCCGTTGTTCATGCGCCAGGGCAGGGTCCAGCCGTTGAGGGTGAGCACGGGGTGGTAGGGACGGCCGGCGCCGGTGACGCCGGGCGGCGTCCAGGGGGCGGCGGTGTCGGGCGAGGTCTGCTGCACAGCGTCTGGCAGGGCGGCCAGGGCCACACGGCTCACGCTGGCGGCCGCCACGGCGGTGGCAGCGCCGGCAAAAAAGTGTCGTCGTTGCATGGTGGTTCCCGGTGTTCAGTGGGCGGCGGCGGATGCCGTGGCCGGGCCGTTGCCCGGTTCGGCGGCAGCCAGGGCCAGCGGCTCGCCGCCGGCCAGCAGGGTGTCCCAGGCCAGCTGGGCCTGCCAGAAGGCGTGGCGGCTGCGCGTGACCTCGGCGGCGGCGTGCAGGCGGGCGCGGGCGGACTCGATCAGGTCCCAGGTGCTTTGCAGCATGCCGTTGTAGCGCAGCAGGGTTTCCTGCTCCAGCGCGGTCTGCAGCGGCAGCAGCACCTGCGCGGCATGTTCGGCCAGGGCGTACCGGGTATGCCGTTCGCGCCAGATGTCGCGCGCCAGCGATCGGAGGGCCGCCGCATCGCGCAGCTGCTCGGCCTCATGCGCCATGGCCGAGGCCAGACCGTGCCGGCGCTGCAGCGCCGGTTGCGCCAGCGAGAGGGGCATGGCCTGCGCGCCGGGCGGCAGGGCGTCCGCGGCGGCGGCCAGGGCTGTGTGCCAGGCCTGCCGGCTGGCGGCATCCACCGCGCGGGCCGCACGGGCGGCTTCGGCACGTTGTGCGGCACCGTCGGCGCGGGCTTGCAGCACGCGCGACTCCAGGTCTTCGGGTGCGGTGGGGCGGGCGGGCAGGTCGGGCAGGCGATCGGGCAGCCGCGCCGCGAGGGTGGCGATGTCGTCGGCCTGCCAGACCGCCATCAGGCGCCACAGGGCTTCGGCGCTGCGGTCCGCCTCGCGCTGGGTGCGCAGCACGGCCGCCTGTTGCTGGGCTTGCGCCAGTTGCTCGCGCAGCAGGCGCGCCTGGCTCCAGTTGCCCGCCTGCACCATGCGCCGGCCCAGTTCGGCCGCGGTGTCGGCCGCCTGTGCCTGGGCCTGCTCGTGGCGCAGCAGCTCGCGCGCGGCCACAGCGTCCAGCCAGGCGGCGTGCACCGTCTGCCGGTGCGCGAGGACGGCGCGGCCCAGGTGGACGGCCTCGGCCGGACTGGCGGACAGGGGCAGGACCAGATCCGGTCGGGCGCGCAGGGCGCGTTGCCAGGCCTGGTCGGCGTCAAGAGCCGGTCCGCCGGCGGCTGGGGCGGCGGTGGGGGCCGGCTGGCGGGCCTCCCAACGCAGCAGGTCGGCATGGCCGCGCGGGAATTCGGCCACGTCGCGGTTGGCCTGTCGCCAGCGGGCCAGGGCGCCGGTCAGGTCGCTGACGGCATCGGGGCTGTCCACGGGGCGCGGCAGGTTCAGGCTGCGCACCGGGGCGGCCGGTGTGTCGGGGGAAGCGGCGCGCAAGGCTTCGGGCACGCCGTCGCCGGCCGCTGCCAGGGAATAGGGAAGCAGGCACAGCGCGAGTGCGCCGGCTGCCAGGGGGAAGGGCATGGGGATCTCCTGGTGTCACAGACCAGCGTCCGCCGTGGCCAGGGGCCGGCAGCGGACGCACCTCGGGTGTGAGACTCAGGCGATCGGGGGCTTGATCAGGCGGCGCGGCGCCGGGTTGCGCAGCACGTCGGCGTGGGCCGCGGGCGTGCCCTGCGGGGGCGCAGCGGCCAGGGTTGGCCAGACCGGCCAGGTCAGGGCGGGCAGCTGGCAGGCGGTGCAGTGCGGATGGGTGTGCGAGACATCGTGGGCAGCGGTGTCGCCGCCGGTCGCGTCATGAGCGGCGCCATGTGTGCCGTGCTCACCGTCCATCACCGGCGGTGCATGGTCCGGGCACAGGGCATGCGCCGCGCTGCCCGGTTGGGTGGGCAGCACCTCCAGCGCCATGGCGTTCGCCGCCCAGCCGCGCAGAGGCAGCAGGACCAGCAGGACGATGACGAACAGGCGACGCATGGGTGGAATGATAGCCAGCCGCGCCGCAAAGTTCCCGCCTCACGAGCGGTCGTTTCAACCTCTCAGCCCGCCGCCAGCCGCGCGCGGGCCTTGTCGGCCCACAGACCGAGGTTGGTGGCGATGGCCTCGTGGCTGAAGGAGCAGCTTTCTTCGGTGAACAGCGCACTGGCCTCCAGCCGCTCGATCAGATCGTGCAGCACCACGCCGAAGTTGGGCGGCAGGGCGGCCAGCAGGGCCGGCTGGCGCGCCTGGGCGGCAAAGTCGGCGGCGGTCAGCGTGCCGCTGCGCCAGGCCGCCAGGGCGGTTTCAAAACGCTGCAGTTCGGTGTGGGCATCTCGGCTCATGGCGCGCATTGTGACGGTTGTGCCGGGGCCTGTGAGCCCCGGGGTGATGCGCATGGACAGCGGGTCCCGCCGGTGACAAAAGCAGGGGTCCGTGCGCTGTTGCGCTGGACCGTGCTCTTGTACGCTTTTCCCGCACCCACATTCCCAGGAGAGTCCAGTGAGCCCTGCCCCGACGGCCGATTCCGCCATGCGACCACACCACCGTTTCTGGCCCCGGCGGCTGCCGCACGCCATCACGCCGCCGGCCACCTCGCTGTGGTTCAACCTGCAGGTGAGTGCCACCCGCTACCCGGACAAGCCGGCACTGGTCTTCTTTGACCGCAGCACCACCTACCGCGAGCTGCACGACCAGGTCGAGCGCCTGGCCGCCCACCTGCACGCGCAGGGTGTGAAAGCGGGTGACCGCGTCATCCTGTTCATGCAGAACTGCCCGCAGTGGGTGGTGGCGCACTACGCCATCCTGCGCGCCAACGCGGTGGTGGTGCCGGTCAACCCCATGAACCGGGCCGAGGAGCTCAAGCACTACATCACCGACCCGGATGTGAAGGTGGCCATCGCCGCAGCCGACCTCGCGGGCGACCTCCTCAAGGCCAGCAGCGAACTGCCCGAGGCCCAGCGCCTGTCGCACCTGGTGGTGGCGCACTACCACGACGCCATCGGGCCCGATGCGGACATACCGGCTGCATGGTCCGACTGGCTCACCACCCGGCATCAGCTGCCGGCGCTGCCGGACGGCACCGTGGCCGACTGGGCCGACGCCCTGGCCTGCAGTGCCGCGCCGCCGGTGCACGACCGCCGCCCCGAAGACCTGAGCGTGCTGCCCTACACCAGCGGCACCACCGGCCTCCCCAAGGGCTGCATGCACACCCACGCTTCGATCATGCACAACGCCGTGGCCGGCCAGCTGTGGACCGGTGGCACACACGAGAACGTGGCGCTGCTGGTGGTGCCGATGTTCCACATCACCGGCATGGTGGTGGGCATGCATTGCGGGGTCTACACCGGCACCACCCTGGTGCTCATGCCGCGCTGGGACCGTGAGCTGGCCGGCCGCCTGATCTCGCAGTGGAAAGTCACCCACTGGACCAACATCCCCACCATGGTGATCGATCTGCTGGCCAGCCCGCGCTTTGACCAGTACGACCTCTCCAGCCTGGTCTTCATCGGCGGCGGCGGTGCGGCCATGCCGCAGGCGGTGGCGCAGCGCCTGCTGGAACAGTTCGGCCTGCGATACGCCGAGGGCTACGGCCTGACGGAGACCGCTGCCCCGTCGCACAACAACCCGGCCGACAACCCCAAGCAGCAGTGCCTGGGCATCCCGTTCCTGAGCGTGGACGCCCGGGTGGTGGACCCCGACACCCTGCAGGAAATGCCGGTCGGCGAAGCGGGTGAGATCATCATCCGCGGCCCACAGGTGTTCAGCGGCTACTGGAAGCGGCCCGACGCAACCGAGGCCGCCTTCGTCGAATTCAATGGCCAGAAATTCTTCCGTTCCGGCGACCTGGGCCGGGTGGACGAGGACGGCTACTTCTTCATCACCGACCGGCTCAAACGCATGATCAATGCCAGCGGCTTCAAGGTCTGGCCGGCCGAGGTGGAGGCCCTGATGTTCCGGCACCCGGCCATCGCCGAAGCCTGTGTCATCAGTACCAAGGACGCCTACCGCGGCGAAACCGTGAAAGCTGTCGTGGTGCTGCGCGAGGCCGCCCGCGGTCAGACCACCGAGCAGGACATCGTGGGCTGGTGCCATGAGAACATGGCGGTGTACAAGGCGCCGCGCGTGGTGCAGTTTGTCGATGCCCTGCCCAAGAGCGGCAGCGGCAAGGTGATGTGGCGCCTGCTGCAGGAGAAAGAAACTGCCTGAAGTCCTTCAACGTTTGTGGCGCCCCCGCGAGCCGCTGTTCTGGCTGGCGATGGTGTTCAACGCGCTGTCTTCGGTCATGACCACCGTGCTGTGGGTCTGGCAGCCGGTCGGTGGCCTGCGCCTGGCCCTGGCCCTGCTGGCGCTGGCCAACACCTTGCTCGGCGCCTGGGCGCTGTTGCAGCTGTGGCGCAAGGGTTCGCCGCTTGCGGGCAGGGACATGCGGTGAGCTTGTCCACCGTGTGTCCCGTCCCGGGTTGGCGGCACGCCTGTCCAACACCAGCGCTGTCGGCGGACTCGCGCGTCAGATGCGGATGAGGCCGGGCACCGGCGCGTGGCCCAGGGCCCGGCACAGCTTGCCCCAGGCCACGTCGTTGAGCAGTGCGCGGGCGGCGTTCAGAACCGGTGCCTGGGCCTGTGGCGGCAGACCGGCAATCAGGTGTGCGCGTTCGGCCGGGTTGAAGGCCGGGAGCATCCAGCGCAGCCACTGGCTCATCTCCTGCTGACCGATGCTGGCCAGGATGCGCCCCTCGATGGCCATCAGGGCGTCGTCGTCGTAGGCCGCCCACAGCGCCTGGTTGTGGCGGGTCTCTTCCACATCCATGTGCTCGAAGTTCTCGGCGATGAAGGTGGCCAGCTGCCGGTACAGCCGGTGCGCCGCGGCCGCTTCGGGCTGGGCGCGCAGGGCAACCGCCTGGGCGCGCAGGGTGGCGATCGCCTCCAGATGTTCCCGGTGTTCTGCCTCGATCCGGCCGCTCAGGCCGGGACTGCGTGTTTCGATGGCCGGATGGATGAAGTCGTTTTCGTGCTGCAGATGGCTGCAGGCCGCATCCAGCAACGCATCGAGCTGGTTCAGCCCGGCCGTCAGTTCCTGAGCGTCACCCAGGTCGAGCCGGCTCAGGGATGTCAGGGTGTCGGTCATGAACAGGCGCAGGGCCTTGTGGACGGGGGCATAGATGTTGAAGCGGGGCGAGGTGTTCATGGGGGTGGTCCCGGAAGTGGAGGAGGAGACGCCAGTGTTCCGGGCCTGCGCCGCGCCGGCATCGCTCCGATGGGCCATCCTCGCTGGGCCGTCGATGGCTCTTCCGCTGCCGTGCACTGAGCACACCGGCGCGCAGCGCCACTCCTAGAATCGGGCAGCTCATCCCCACGGCCCATGGACATCTGCGGCGCTCCCGTGCAATCCGGCAAATACCGCATCCCGCGCGCGCGGCGGGATGCGGTGCCGCGGCCCGCCTTGCTGGCCCGGGTGCTGGAGCAGGCGGCCGACGCCCGGCTGGTGCTGGTCCAGGCGCCGGCCGGCTTCGGCAAGACGACTTTGTTGGTCCAGCTCAGTGCCGCCCTGGCCGCCGCCCCCGGCGCCGAGGTGGTCTGGGTGTCCCTCGACCCCGAGGACAACGACACCAACCGACTGTTTGCCGCGCTGCTGGGCGCCCTGTCGGCGCTGGATCTGCCCTGGGCCGTCCCCCCCGCTACGGTGCTGACCCAGCTGCAGGACGCCAGTCCTGCTTCGCGCACGGCGCTGGGCCCGCTGATCGATGCTCTCGGGGGCCGGCCGGAAGCCCGCATCGCCGTGGTGCTTGACGATCTCCACCACATCACCGATACCGCAGCGCTGCAGCTGCTGGACACCCTCATCGCCCGCGCGCCACCGGAGCTTTGCCTCTACATCGGCAGCCGCGTCACGCCGCCCCTGTCCCTGGCACGCTGGCGGGCAGGCGGTGAACTCGTGGAACTGGGCTTCGAGGATCTGCGGTTCGATCTGGACGAGGCCCAGGCGCTGCGCCGGCTGCGCGGTCTGGACGCCCTCTCCGACGAGGCGCTGCAGGCCGCACTGTCACGTACGCATGGCTGGGTGGCTGGCCTGCACCTGATGCTGGGCAACGTACACCACCGCGCCGGCCCGCCCGCCCTGCCTGGGCCAGCTGCACACCGCCATCTGTTCGACTATTTCGCCCAGGAGGTGCTCGCCGAGTTGCCGGCGCCGCTGCAGCAGTTTGTGCTGTACAGCAGCGTGCTCTCCGAACTCAGCCCGGTGCTGTGCCAGGCGGTCACCGGGCGGGCCGATGCCCGGGCGGTGCTGGATGATCTGTACGGCCGTCAGCTCTTCCTGAGTGCGCTGGACGATGCCATGCCGGTGCTGCGTTTCCACGATCTGTTCCGGGATTTCCTGAGCGGGGAGCTGGAACGCCGCGAGCCGGGGGTGGCGGCCGGTTTGCACGCCCGGGCTGCCGCGGCCGAAATGCGCGCCGAGCGTGCCGTGCCCCACTGGCTGGCTGCCGGACGCTGGTCCGACGCGCTGGGTGCGCTGCGCCAGATGGCCGAAGGGCTGCTGGCCGTCGGCGGCACCCACCGCCTGGAACGCTGGCTGGAGCAATTGCCGCCGGACTGGCGCGAGCAGCAGGCGGACGCTGCCTTCCTGCGCGCCTTGTGTGCCTGGTCGCGTTGGGACTGGGTGCACGCCCGGGAGGAGTTCCAGCGCAGTCACGACGCCTTTGCCCGCCAGGGGCAGGCGCATGACCGCCTGGTCGCGCTGGGCCTGCTGGGCGCCTGCCACAACGCCCTGGGCGAGCTGGAGCGGGCCGACGAGGTGCTCAGCGAGGCCGCCGATGCACAGTTGCCGCCGGCGCTGCAGGTCGCCTTCGACTCGCTGCGCGCCTGGAACGGCATGGCACGGGGCGACAACGCCGCCATGCTGGCCGGTCTGGCCGCGATGGCGGACAACGCCGCACAGGCACCGGGGACCCGCTATCCCAACATCGTGGACATGAGCTACGGGCACTTCATCGGCCTGCCGGGTGCGCGGCCGCTGATGGAGCGCCTGCGCCAGCTGTGCCACAGCCCGCAGTTCGGGGAAGTCCAGGTGCCGGCGCTGGACGCCTGGCTGGCTTTCTGGCATGGCGATCCAGAACCCGCCCGGGAGGCCTTGCAGGTCCTGCTGCAGCTGCAGCGCCACCTGCCAGGGGACGTGATGCTGGGCATCAGCGCGCTGCACCTGCACAGCCTGCACCTGGCCGCGCAGGGGCACTCGGCCGAGGCACTGGTGGCCATCGCCCGGGTGCCGGACCTCATGACCCCCGGTTACAGCCGGGGCTGGCGGCGCACCTATGTCCATGCACAGGCCCGCATCCACTGGCGGGCAGAGAATGCTGCGGGCCTGGCCGCGCTGTTGCCCGAACTGGCTCGACCGCGCACCGCACGTGAATGGCCTGTGCTGGACACCGGGGCGGCCCTGGTACAGGGTCAGCACGCGTTGCTCAGCGGTGATCTGGACACGGCACGGGATCTGCTGGCGCAGGCGACCCTACTGCAACGCGGCGGGCGCCTGCCAGCCTTCATGGGGGATGCGCGCTTCGCGCTGGCTGCCTGCTGCGCCGGGCTGGGCGATCTCGACGCCGCCGCCGCCGCGCTCGACGAAGTGCTGACCGAGAGCATCCAGGACCAGGGCCTGGGGCTGCTGCTGGAGCCGCCCGGGCGGCTGCAGGCCCTGTGGACGACCCTGGAACCCCGCCTGCGTTGCCCAGCAGCAGCGCAGATGCAACTGCGCCGCCGTCTGGCCGCCTGGCAAAGCAGTGACATGGCCGCCCAGGCCGCACCGCCGGACGATCCGCTGTCCACCCGCGAACGTGAGGTCTTGGCCCTGCTGGCGGAAGGCCAGAGCAACAAGCTCATCGCCCGCGCACTGGACCTCAGCCTGCACACCGTCAAGCGCCATGTGGCCAACATCCTGACCAAGCTCGCCTTGGACAGTCGCACCCAAGCCGCGGCCTACTGGCACCGGCGCTGAGCCCGGGCCAGGCCCGCCTTGCTCAGGCGTCGTCCGTGCTCATGGGAACGATGTGGCGGTAGGCGTGCCAGGTGGCATGGCCGATCACCGGGCCGGTGATCAGCAGGCCGAGGAAGAAAGGCAGCAGGGACAGCACGATGATGGCGGTGATCAGCGCGCCCCAGAACAGCATCACACCCGGGTTCTGCAGGCAGGCCCGGATGCTGGTCAGTCCGGCCGACACCGCGTCCACGCGACGGTCCATGATCATGGGGATGGAGATCACGCTGGTGACGAAGATCAGGCCTGCAAAGATGCCGCCCACCACGGTGTAGGTGATCAGGAAGCCGATGTTCTCCGGGTCGATCAGCATCGCCAGCAGATTGGCCTTTTCCGGCATGGTGTTGAAGCTCACGGCGAACACCACCAGGGCGGCACGGCCCCAGAGCATTTCCAGGATGAGCAGCACACCGGCGAAGATGGCCATGGTGCTCTTGGTCGGGCGCCAGGCGTTGAGCGAAGCGCGCAGCGACGGCCGGTGATCATGGGTCTGCATGGCCTTGCTGGCGTCGTACAGGCCCAGGCAGAGGAAGGGACCCATGAGCAGGAAGCCGGCGCTGAGGGCCAGCAGGTACTCGGGGGCTTTCTGGAACAGGGCCAGCAGCGCATGACCCATGAAGAAGAAGCACAGGCCGTAGAACAGGCCGATGCGCGGGCAGCGCTGGAAGTCGGCCCAGCCCAGGCGCAGCCACCGGATCGGGTCCGAAAAGCGCAGTTGTGCAAGCGGGAGCGAGAACACCGATTCGTTGGCGGGCGATCCCTCGGCGGGCGCCGCAGCGGGCGTGTCAGTCGCAGCGCTCGCGCCGGTTTCCTCCTGGTACGAGGTGGTGGTGTCGGTCACCGGTAAAGCTTGGGCCATGCACATCTCCTGCTGGAAAACAATATACCGATTGACAAATATCAAGCCGCATATCGTTTACCCGGGGTAGTGCAAGGGTTTTTCGGGGCGCCGGAGCCCCACCGCATCAGTGGCGCTGGGCCAGCCCGGCGCGTGCAGCGGGTTTGGGTCTTGCCGCGCTGCTGAGCACGGGTGTCTGGCTGCGCATGTGCAGGGCCAGGGCCGCGTCATGGGTCTGGGTGTGTTTGGCAAACCAGGCGGCCAGTTCGGCGGCCATCTCCCGCACCGGCTGCGTGTCGCCGGCACGGGCCATGGCCAGGCCTTCGCGCAGCAGGTTCAGCACCACACGGTGCTGGAGCACGTGGTGGTCGGCGCCCGCAAAGCGGGTCTTGCGCATCCAGTCGTCTTCCCGCCCGAAGTGGTTTTCGGTGTGTTCGATGACCGCCGACCAAGCCTGTGGCAAGGCCGTGTCGGGCGCTTGTTGTGCCATGGCGAGCAGGTCCACAAACTCGCGGTGAACCTTGTCCATGGGTTCGAAGTCGAGCAACAGTGCATCGGACCATTCGACAGTGTTCATGGCAACCTCCTGAGGGAACGTCTTCAGCTTGACACCCACCCGCTGCAGCGACATTGATCCAGCGCAGAAACCGCGCAGTGGTACAGATGGATACACTGCGCGGCCTATGTCCACGCCCGCACACACGCCCCCTTCCGTTCCCCTCGACCAGCTCGCCGATACCCTGAGGAGCCGCGGATTCGCCTTGCTCACGGCCGCCGATGTGCGTGCCTGGCTGCAGACCCGTTCTGCATCGCTGGACGCCTTGCACGAGAGTTGGGACCGACTGCCGCCGGACGGCTTTCTCAAGGACGGTGGGCGCTACCGGCGTCGGCGCCACAGCTGTTTTGTGGTCGACGGCGAACAGGTGCAGCAGGTCCCGCACCGGGCTCACTGGCAACCGCTGGAATACAACGCGCTGCACGGGGGCATGCAGCGCTGGTTTGAGCCCATGGAACCGGCCGTGGTGGCCGATCCGCTGTGGCAGCGCCTGCTGGTGACGGTGGGCAGCGCCGTGAGTGGTCTGCACGGCCAGCGCCCCTGGTCTGTGGAAGCGCACCCGTTCCGCATCGACACCACCGACGGCATCGGCCGGCCCACGCCCGAAGGTGCGCACCGCGATGGTGTGGACCTGGTGGCCGTGTTCATGCTCGGGCGCCACGGCATCAAGGGCGGCGAGAGCCGTGTCTTCGACGCCAACGGCCCCAGCGGCCAGCGCTTTACGCTGACCGAGCCCTGGTCATTGCTGCTGCTGGACGACGCGCGCGTGATCCACGAGACCACGCCGATCCAGCCGCTGGTGCCCGGCGAACTGGGCTGGCGCGACACGCTCGTCCTGACCTACCGGCGCAACGGCTTCCAGGGGGACTGAGCCCCCACGCTCCGCCGCTGGCGCGGGTCGCTGCCCCCCGAGGGGGCTGTTTCGCCTTGGGGCGGCCCGGCGGCGAAACCCCTTCCCTCGGCCTTGGCTTCGGCATGCTCGCGGATGTGGGCCGGCAGGCGCGCCAGCAGCCAGCGCAGTGTCATGGGCACGATGACCAGGTCGTCCACGACGCCCAGCACGGGAATCATGTCCGGGATCAGGTCGATGGGCGAGAGCAGGTAGAGCACGATGGCCGCCGCGCCGGCCTTGAGCCATCCTGGGGCCTCGGGATGGCCCAGCGCGTACCAGAGCCGTTTGGCGTCACCGCGCACGGCCAGCCAGAGCACCGACAGACGTTTCCACATACCGTTCACCTCCGGAGCATTTGCGGTCCGGACCATCCGGACGGCGCACAGTGTGGGGCGGTGGACCGCGATTGCAAGGGCAGGGTTCCCGGTACGAGCGCCACCGTGCAATCCAGCACACGCCGCGGAACCGGCTTCGCCGGGCCGCAGGCGTGGTCCCCCTGGGGGGAAGCCGCGCAGCGGCGCAGGGGGGCATCTATCTTCGTATGGCGTTGGGGAAATACATCGCTGTGAGGCTGCGGCTGTGCACCGGTGAAAAACCCTCGGCCGCTGCGCCGCTGGCCTGACCGTAGCGCCGCCAGTCGCGCACCCAGTGCAGCGCGTCGCAGATCTCGACCAGGCCGATGGTCTCGCGGTCGCCGATGAGGATGCCGTGCACCCGCAGGCCCAGCCGTTCCTTGGCCTGGCGCAGCGCGGCCAGCGTCGCGGGCGTGAGGCCGAACTCGCCGTCGCTGACGATCAGCACGTCGGCGTCTTCCCAACCGCTCTGCTGCACCTGTTCGATGGCACGCTCTATCGGGGTCTGCACATCGGTGCCGCCGTCGAAGGCCTGGGCCATGAGGTCCAGCAGCGCGTCCAGGCCGGCGGCGTCGCGCGTCAGCGGCCGCTCCAGCAGTTCGCCCGGGCCGCCGAAGGCCAGCAGCCGGCAAGGGCGGTCACCCGCGTGGGCGCTGCGCAGGGCCTGCAGCACGCAGGCCTTGGCCACGTTTTCCGGCGCGCCCTGCATCGAACCCGAGGTGTCCAGGCAGACGATCAGCGGGCCATGGCCCAGGTGGGCGTCCTGCTGGCGTGCGGCGGCGCCCTCGGGCTGCGGGCGCGGGTGGGGGCGCGGTTCGCGCGCGCGGTCGTCGTAGGTCAGCAGCTGGGCCTCGGCGAAACGCGCGCGCCAGAGGCGGCGCAGCACCGGGTGCGTCAGGTTCAGGCTTTCGCTGCCGGTCATGCGGGCCAGCGCCCGCGAGCGGTGAACGCCGTCCACGGCCGTGGGTTCTGGCCGGCGCTCGTCGTCGTCCGTGGGCAGTGGGGCGGCCTGGTCGGCCGCCTGTGCCTGTGGCGTGGCGGTGCGCGCCAGCGGCTGATGGGCGGCCAGCTGGCGCCGGCCCACGCCGTCGATGAACTGGGCCAGCGCCGGCAGCCGTTCGAGCAGGCTGCCGATGCGGCGGGCGTCGGCCCATTCGCGGCGGCTCAGCTGGCCCTGGAGGTCGTCCCAGTTCAGGTGCGAGGGGTCACCCAGCGACTTGAGCAGCGACATCGCTTCTTCCCAGCCCTGGCGCTGCAGGGTCCAGTTCTCGCGGAATTCGTCGGCCATGCGGCCGATGGCCTCGGCACGCGTCTCGCTGGCGGGCCGTTCGATCAGGCTGTCCAGATGCCAGAGCAGGCTCTGCAGCATCTGGCGTGTGAGCGAGGTGTTGCCCTGGGTGAGCGCGAGCAGGTCGAGCTCGGTCAGCAGGCGGCGCAGCGGCGCGACGGCCTCGGGGTCGTCCAGGTCCAGCGCGGCGTCGGGCAGGCGGCCGGCCAGCAGCGCCTCGTGCCAGGGTGCGGCCTGGGCCAGCCGGGCCTCGGCCGTGCCGCCGCTGCAGACCACCGACCAGCGCCAGAGCTCGCGCGCGATGCCGTCGAGGTGGTGGTAAGGGCGGTCGGCGGGGGCCGTCATGACCGAGGGAGTCAGTCCTGCCAGCTGACCGGCGTGGGCACGAACTCGGACCTGTCCTCGGCCAGGCGGGGCAGGGCGGCGAAGCCCTCGTGCAGTTCGGCGAGCCGTGCGGCCAGGGCATCGACCTGCGCGCGGCGTTGGGCGTGCACGGCCTCGATGCGGGCCCGCCACGACGGCGGCAGCCAGCCGTGGGTGCTCGCATGTTCCAGCACGGTGGCGGCGGTCGCATGCACCTCGGCTTGCACGGCGTCCAGACGCTGCTGCACCTCGGCCACCTGCGCCACCCGCGCGCGGATGTGCAAGGCGCCATAACGCCGGTGCGCCAGCTCGCTGGTGATGCGCACGAGTTCGCTTTCGCTGCTCGGGCCGGCGATGGCGCGCGCCAGCGCCAGCTTGCCGGCGCTGTCGTCCTGCGCGTCGGCCGGGGCACGGCGTTCCACGTCCAGTTGCTGTTCGAAGGCCGTCACCGCACGTTCCAGCCCGTCGATGGCCAGCGGCGTGGCCCGCGCCACGGTGTGCAGGAACCAGTCGGTCCAGCCGGGCACCTGGTCCGGGTCGGCGGCCAGGGTGAAGGGCAGCAGCCAGGCGTCCCAGACCGAGACCACGGTGGCGTCGCGGCTGGCGGCCTGCACCTGCAGCAGCGCGGCGGTCTGGCGCCAGCGGCGATCGGAGACGGTCTGCTGCGTGGCCTTCGCGCGTTCGCGGGCTGCAGACAGCAGGGCGATCACCTCGTCGCCCAGCCGCACGCGACCGGCCTGTGCGCGCAGCGCTTGCAGCGAAGCCGACGAGAGCTGCGCATCGGGATGTGCCTCGCCTTCGGGCAGGGCGGTCTGCAGCAGGGCGGCGAAGTGCGCGTCGTCCACCGGCTGCACCGGCACGCGCAGCAGAAAGCGGTCGTAGAAGGCGTGCAGGCTCTCGTCCTGCGGCACCTCGTTGCTCGCGCCGACCAGGCAGACCAGCGGCACGTCCATGCGGTGCTGGCCGTTGTCGAAGCAGCGCTCGTGTAGCAGGCCCAGCAGGGTGTTGAGGATGGCCGAGTTGGCCTTGAAGACCTCGTCCAGGAATGCCACCTCGGCCGACGGCAGGTAGCCGGTGGTCAGGCGCTCGTAACGGTCGTCCTCCAGGGCTTTGAGCGAGAGCGGGCCGAACAGCTCCTCGGGCACCGAGAAGCGGGTCAGCAGCCGCTCGAAATAGTGCGCGCCGGGCAGCAGGCGCTGCAGGCGGCGCGCGAGTTCGCTCTTGGCCGTGCCCGGCGGGCCGAGCAGCAGCACATGTTCGCCCGCCAGCGCCGCCAGCAGCAGCGCCCGGGCCGCCACATCGCGCTGGAGCAGGCCACGTTCGAGTTCATCAATGGCGGCGGTCCAGCGCATACCGGTCACATCCGTTCGAAGATCGCGGCGATGCCTTGTCCGCCGCCGATGCACATGGTGACGAGGGCGTAGCGGCCGTTGACGCGCTGCAGTTCGTACAGCGCCTTCACGGTGATCAGCGCGCCGGTGGCACCGATCGGGTGGCCCAGCGAGATGCCCGAACCGTTGGGGTTGACATTGGCCGGGTCCAGGCCCAGTTCCTTGGTGACGGCGCAGGCCTGGGCGGCGAAGGCTTCGTTGGCCTCGATCACGTCCAGGTCGTTGACCGACAGGCCGGTCTTCTTGAGCACGGCCTGGGTGGCCGAGATCGGGCCCACGCCCATGATCTTGGGGTCCAGGCCGGTGTGGGCGTAGCCGACCAGGCGGGCCAGGGGCTTGGCGCCACGGGCCTGGGCGGCCTTGGCGTCCATCAGCAGCACGGCGGCGGCCGCGTCGTTGATGCCCGAGGCGTTGCCGGCGGTGACGGTGCCGTTTTCCTTCAGGAACACCGGCTTGAGCTTGGTCATGTCTTCCAGCTTGCAGCCGGGGCGGAAGTGTTCGTCGGTGGCGTAGGCCACCTCACCCTTCTTGCTCTTGAGCATGACGGGCACGATCTGGTCCTTGAAGCGGCCTTCGGCGGTGGCGCGTTCGGCGCGGTTGTGGCTCTCCACGGCCAGCGCGTCCTGCATCTCGCGGGTGATGCCGTACTTGGCCGCGACGTTCTCCGCCGTCACGCCCATGTGGATGTTGTGGAACGGGTCGTGCAGCGCGCCGATCATCATGTCCACCATCTTGGTGTCGCCCATGCGGGCGCCCCAGCGCATGTTGAGCGAAGCGAACGGGGCGCGGCTCATGCACTCGGCGCCGCCGCCGATCGCGACGTCGGTGTCGCCCAGCAGGATGGACTGCGAGGCCGAGACGATGGCCTGCAGGCCAGAGCCGCACAGGCGGTTGACGTTGAAGGCCGGCGTGCCTTCGGCGCAGCCGCCGTGGATGGCCGCGACGCGGGAGAGGTACATGTCCTTCGGCTCGGTGTTGACCACGTGGCCGAACACCACATGGCCGACGTCCTTGCCCTCGGTGCCGGCACGGGCCAGGGCTTCTCGCACGACCAGGGCGCCCAGTTCGGTGGGCGGGCTGTCCTTGAGGCTGCCACCAAAGGTACCGATGGCGGTACGGACAGCGCTGACGACGACGACTTCACGGCTCATGGAAATGCTCCTCGTTGGGTGGTGTGTTGGGATCAACGGCACATGGTAAGCCCGGCCGGCTTACACCGGGCTTGTGCCGCGTCAAGCGCAGGACAGGCTCAGATCACCCGCCGCGCCAGGACTTTCAGCCGTCCGGGAGCGGCGGTATCGGGGCGGGTGGCGAAGAGCTCGCCCATGGCCGGGTATTCCCCGGTGAGCGCGCTGATGTTCACCTGGTGCGTGACCAGAATCCAGTTGACTGGCGCGCGCAGGGCGGCCACCGTCTCCAGCACCTCGCGCGTCTGGGCATCGCCGTCGCCCTGACCCTGGAAGAAAGAGTTGAGTGCCGGCCACAGGGCGTAGCGGCCGAAGGCCAGTTGCGCGGTGTCGGTGCAGCGGCACCAGGCGCTGCTGCGCACCGCGGCGATGGCGATGTCCTGGCGCCGGAAGGCTTCGCCCACGCGGCGCGACTGTTCACGTCCGGCTGCACTGAGGTTGCGCTGGGTCTGGCACTGGCCGAGGGTGAACCCGGGCGGATCGCCCAGGCCGGCCTCGGTCTGCGCGTGGCGCATCAGCACCACGCAGCCGCCCTCGCGCAGCAGACGCCAGAAAGGATCGGTGGTCTGTGCCTGCGCCAGGCTGGCGCAGGCACCGGCGGTCAGCGCCAGCCACTGGCGGCGGGAAACGGACGGGACGGTGGTGGGCGGCATGGTGGTTCCTCGCAAGGCGCCGCCGTGGCGGTTCAGTCCCGCACGTCGGCCACCGGCTGGTCGCCGAAATCCGGGCGCCGCAGCCAGGCCAGCACGCGCGCGGCGGCGTCCTGCGGGCTTGTGAGCTGGCCCTGGCGCTGGAGTTCCACAAAACGCTCCCGGTCGGGGAACGCGGCCGGGTCGCCGCCGCGCAGCTGCACCTGCATGTCGGTGTCGATCACACCCGGCGCCAGCGACACCAGCTTTGCGCCGTGCGGGCGTTGCGCCTCGTCGAGTGCGGCGCAGCGGGTGAAGTGGTCCATGCCGGCCTTGGCCGCGCAGTAGGGGGCCTGTGAAGCCATGGGCCGCCGACCCAGGCCGCTGGAGATGTTGAGCACCCTGCGCGGGCCGCGCCAGCCGGCGTCCACCCAGGCGCCGGTGGCGCGCAGGAAGGCGGCGGTCAGCTGCATCGGGGCTTCCAGGCCCACGCGCAAGGCGTTGGCCAGTTCCGGGACCGGGCAGTCGCTCAGCGGCCCGATGCGTGGGATCACGCCCGCGTTGTTGATCAGTGTGGCGCTGGCCAGGCTGGGCGCGTCGAGTTCACCCAGCCAGCGCGCCAGGCGGTCGGCCACCGGTGCGGGGTCGGCCAGGTCCACCGGCCACTGCAGCAGGGTGGCACGGCGTTGTGCGGCCTGGGTCTTGAGTCCGGGGTCGGGTTGGCGGGAAAGGCCGAGCAGCACCGCGCCGGGTTGCAGCAGCTGCTGTGCCATCGCCAGGCCCATGCCGCGCGAGGCGCCGGTGAGGATGTAGAGGTCGTGCATGGTGCGTTCGAGGGGGTCAGAACGGGCAGGGCGAGCTGAAGCGCATGTCCTCGCCGCTGACCGGGTGTGGAATGGTCAGGGTCTGCGCGTGCAGCAGCAGGCGGTTGGTCGCCTGGGTGGGGGCTGCGTACAGCGGGTCGCCCACGATGGGGTGACCGATGGCCTGCAGGTGTACACGCAGCTGGTGCGAACGGCCGGTGACGGGTTCGAGGTCCAGCCGCGTGGTGCCGGGCAGCGGCGCCGGTTCGGCGGCCACGCGCCAGTGCGTGACGCTCGGCTTGCCGATGTCGTGGTCTACCTTGCTGCGCGGCCGCGCCAGCCAGTCCACGATCAGTGGCAGGTCGATGGTGGTCCAGCCGTCGTCCGTTTCGGCGGGTTGCGGCGCCCCCTCGACCACCGCCATGTAGCGTTTGTGCACGCGCCGCTTTTCAAAAGCCGTGCTCAGGCGGCGCTGGGCTTCGATGCCGCGGGCCATCACGATCAGGCCCGAGGTCGCCATGTCCAGCCGGTGGACCACCAGGGCGTCCGGGAACTGTGCCTGCGCGCGGGCGCTGAGGCAATCCTGGTTCTCCGGTCCACGACCGGGCACCGCCAGCAGGCCGGCGGGCTTGTCGAACACCAGCAGGTGATCGTCTGAAAAGAGCAGGTGCAGGCCAGGCGGCACCGGCACGGCGGCGTACAGGCCGGCGGCCGGAACCATCAGCGCACCAGCAGTTCGGCGCGGCGGTTGCGCGGCTCGGCCACCTCGTCTTCGGTGGGCACCAGCGGCTCGCGCTCGCCGCGGCCCACCGCCTCGATCAGTTCGGGCCGGAAGCCGCGTTCGACCAGCAGCGCGCGGATCGCCTGTGCGCGTTCCAGCGACAGCCGGTCGTTGGCCTCCACCGAACCCTGGCGGTCGGTGTGGCCGGTGACGACGATCTCGCCGCCGCTGCGCGCCCGGGCGCGTTCGACGGTGTCGGCGAGCCGGGCCTGCGATTCGGCGGTGAGGGTGGAGGTGCCCGGCTCGAATTCGAGCACGAAACGCTCGGGCGGGACCGCCTTGAGGGTCAGCAGTTGCGGGTAGTGCTCACGCAGGGCTTCGGCGCTGGTGTTGCCGGTGGCGATGCCGCCGCGCCTGCCGACCTCGGCGGTCTGGTAGGGCTGGCTCAGCAACTGGGTGTTCTCGCGGGTGCGGACTTCGACCGCGCTGGCGCTGCCGTCGGCCTGTGGCAGCAGGGTCACGCGCGTGGCGGGCGCACAGGCGGCCAGGGCCAGAGCGCACAGCAGCAGGGGCAAGGATGGGTGCTTCATCGGGCGGCCTGGGTTTCGACGATGAAATCGGTGCCGCGCACGCCCACCACGGCGGTCGGTGTCTGCACCTTGAACAGGTCCGGATTGACTTTGGCCAGCAGGCCGGTGACCACGCGCATCGAGCCCTGCAACAGGTCCAGCAGCACGTTGCCCTGCTGGGTGGTGGCATCGAACTGGAAGCGGCTGAGGTCCAGCAGCGTGTTGGGGCCGACGGTCAGGGCGGTGCCGTCGCGCAGCACGATGACGGCCGAACCATCGCGGCCGGTGCCGACCCGTTCGGCGGCGCGCAGACCATCGCCCGGCTGCGCGGCGCGGCGCGTGCCGGTGCCGCCGATCCAGGTCTCGCCCTGCACCTGCTTGAAGGTGCCGATGCGGTCCTGGGTGTCGGGGGAGGGAGGGGTCTGGGCGTGGGACTGCAGGGCCAGGGCCAGCAGCAAGGCGGTGAAGGGCGCTTTCATGCAATCGATGGTACCGGACCCCCGGAGCCCGTCGCAAGCCGCCAGGGTGCGTGCGCCACTACAATCGGCGCCCCCCTTGATTCCGCTGCGCCATTGTGGTGGCGCCACCACGATGTACCCCGTGACCCTGCTGCTCGCGCCCATGGAGGGCCTGCTGGACGCGACCCTGCGCGACGTGCTCACGCGCACGGGCGGGGTGGACCGCTGCGTGAGCGAATTCATCCGCATCACCGACACCCTGCTGCCCGAACGCGCCTTCACCCGCGTGGTGCCCGAACTGCTCAATGCCGGCCGCACCCGGGCCGGTGTGCCGGTGCGGCCGCAGTTGCTCGGGTCGGATCCGGTGTGTCTGGCGGAGAACGCCGCCCGCCTGGCCGCCATCAGCCCATTCGGCGTGGACCTGAACTTCGGTTGCCCCGCCAAGACGGTGAACGCCAGCCGCGGTGGGGCCATCCTGCTTGACGAGCCCGAACTGGTCGGCCGCATCGTGGCCGCCGTGCGCCGCGCGGTGCCGGCGCATCTCCCGGTGTCGGCCAAGATGCGGCTGGGCTACCACGACGACGGCGTGGCCGAGGACAACGCGCTGGCGATCGCCGAGGCGGGTGCCGACGAACTGGTGATCCACGCCCGCACCAAGGCGCACGGCTACAAACCGCCGGCCTACTGGGAACGCATCGCCGAGGTGCGTTCGGTGCTGCCGGCGCGGCTGAGAGTGGTCGCCAATGGCGAGATCTGGACCGTGGAACAGGCGCGTCGCTGCCGCGATGTGTCCGGCTGTGACGCGCTCATGATCGGCCGTGGTCAGGTGACCGATCCAGGGCTGGCGCTGGCGCTCAAGGGGCAGGCCGGTGCGGTGCCCTGGTCCGATCTGCTGCCCCTGCTCAACCTGTTCTGGCAGCGCGTCTGCGCCCGTGTCGAGCGCCGTCACCGCGCCGGCCGGCTCAAGCAGTGGCTCAACTACCTGCGCCACCGCTACCCCGAGGCGCAGGCCGCGTTCGACGAGCTGCGCGTCTCCAACGACCCGGCGCACATCGAGGCCTGGCTGGCGCTGCACGCACCCCGGCCGCACCGTCTGCCCGGTGAGGTTTCCCTAGCGCAAAACGCTATGCCCGTGGCGGCAGCGGAAATCGCGGTGGCGTGATAAGGTCCGGCCCCGGTCAAGACGAGAACCCACCATGAAGACCCTGCAACAGCGGCTGGAAAGCCTGGGCCCGGAGCGCCTGCGTGGCATGCGCCGTGGCCTGGAAAAAGAAAGCCTGCGTGCGCAGCCCGATGGCAGGCTCGCCCTGACGCCGCACCCGGCCTCACTGGGCAGTGCCCTGACGCACCCGCACATCACCACCGACTATTCGGAGTCGCAACTCGAACTCATCACCGGCGTGCACGCCAGCGTGGACAGCTGCCTGGCCGAGCTCAACGAGGTGCACCAGTTCACAGTGCGCAGCCTGCAGGCCGTGGGCAGCGAGATGCTGTGGGCGTCCAGCATGCCCTGTGGCCTGCCCACCGACGAAACCATTCCGCTGGGCCGCTACGGCAGCAGCAATGTGGGCCGCGCCAAGAGCGTCTACCGCATGGGCCTGGGTCACCGTTACGGCCGGCGCATGCAGACCATCAGTGGCATCCACTACAACTGGTCGCTGCCCGGGGTGGACAACGACGGCTACTTCGCGCTCATCCGCAACTTCCGCCGCCACGCCTTCCTGCTGCTCACGCTGTTCGGGGCCTCGCCCGCGCTGTGTTCCACCTTCGTCGAAGGCCGCCAGCACGAACTGCAGCCGCTGGGCAGCGGCGGCACGCTGCACATGCCGCACGGCACCAGCCTGCGCATGGGCAAACTCGGGTACCAGAGCGAGGCCCAGGCCACGCTGGACGTGAGCTACAACGGGCTCGAAGGTTACGCCGCCTCGCTGCACGATGCGCTCACGCGGCCCTGGCCGGCCTACGAATCCCTGGGTATCCGCAACCCCGGCGGTGACTACAACCAGCTGGCCACCACGCTGCTGCAGATCGAGAACGAGTTCTACGGCACCATCCGCCCCAAGCGCGTGATCTTCCCGGGCGAGCGCCCGCTGCACGCGCTGCGCGAGCGCGGGGTGGAGTACATCGAGGTGCGCCTGATGGACCTCAACCCCTTCGAGCCCATCGGCATCGACGCGGCGACGCTGCGTTTCCTCGATGTGTTCCTGCTGCACTGCCTGCTCAGCGACAGCCCGCCGGACACGCCGGACGAGATCCACGAACTGGCCGACAACCAGCGCCTGACGGCGGCCCGCGGACGCGAACCTGGCCTGCAGCTCAGCCGCGGTGGCCAGCGCGTGGGCCTGCAGGCCTGGGGGCTGGAGATCATCGAACAGCTCGCGCCCATCGCCCACGCGCTGGACGCGCAGAACGGCGGGCAGGCGCACCGCGACGCGGTGGCCCAGGCCCGTGCTGCGCTGCTGGCGCCCGAGACGCTGCCATCGGCCCGCGTGCTGGCCGCCATCCGGCAGCAGCACGGCGACTCGTTCGTGGGCTTCGTGCGCCACCAGTCGTTGCAGACGCACCAGCATCTGCTGGGCCTGCCCTGGACGGCCCAGCAGCAAGCGCGCTACGAAGCCATGTCCGAACAGTCGGTGCGCGACCAGCAGGCCATCGAGGCGGCCGACACCCTGCCGTTCGAGATCTACCGCCAGGAATACGTGTCGCCCGCGCGCCTGGGCAAGCCGCGTGTGCCTGTTGCCGCTGCCGCGGTGCCGCAGCAGGCCGTCACACCCTGATCCCACGCCCGTCGTCCGGCCAGGGTCAATCGGTTGGCGGCGCCAGCACCACGTCGCTGGTGGGACAGGCCACGCAGGGCAGCACCGCGCCGCTGGCCTTTTCCTCCGGCAGCAGGCCGGGCCATTCCACGCGGTAGCGCACGCTGCCCGCCTGCAACTGGCCGATGCAGGCCCGGCACGTGCCGTTGCGGCAGGATGCCGGCCAGGCTTGCCCCGCGCGCCGCAGCGACTGCAGCAACGAGGCGTCCGCGGTGGCCTCGACCGTGGTGCCCGCCGCGGGCAGATGCAGTGCAAACACACCGCCTGTTTCTTGAGCAATCTGAGCGCGATCCATACGAATCAAGGGCTTGCGTGCACCGTACAGGACTTGTTCGGACTTATGCACAAAGTTGTCCCGTTTTTCCAGGGAAAAGTGGACGCAGCCTGAACGCCGTCTGCCTGTTTTGCAGGCAGGTTGAGGGCCAATCTAGGGCCACAAGCACTTGCGCGCGCCGTACACGGATCACCGGGGGTTATGCACAGGCTTGTCCAGAGAAACCCGGGACAAACCGTGCGGTGCCTCACACTTCGCCGCCGAAGCGCTTGATCAGGTTGTCGATGTACTTCTCGACCAGCTTCTCGAATTCACCCTGCACCACGGGCACCACCACCATCTTCATCAGGCCGGGCAGCGGCACCTCCACTTCACCCTGGATGGCCAGGGTGATGCCGGTGGACTTCTTGTTGTCCACGATCTTCCAGTGGCCGCCGACCTGGGCATTGCCCACGCCCTTGACCGGGGTCCACTTCACCGTGCCCTTGGCCTTGTCGGACACGTACTTGCTGGCGTACACGGTCTGGATGTTGACCTGCGCCGTGCCCACCTTTTCCATCTCCCAGCGGTAGACGCCGCCGCCCATGTCGACCAGCTGCTCGACTTTGGGAAAATGGCTGACCGAGGTCGGCACGTCCGACAGCACCTCGAACACCTCGGCCGCCTTGGCCTTGACTTCGAATTCGTAACCCAGATCGATCTTGACGGTGATGGCCATGGGGTCTCCTGTTGTGGTGGGTGGGAAAAATCATTGTGGCACGCAGGGCCACATACACAGAACGGCAGCAGATGAGCATCCAGTGGTTTCCCGGGCACATGCACCTCACGCGGCAGGCGATCGCCGAGCGCGTGAAGGCGATCGACGTCGTGATCGAGATGCTCGACGCCCGCCTGCCCGGCAGCAGCGCCAACCCGCTGATGCAGCAGCTCACCAGCGGCAAGCCCACGCTGAAAGTGCTCAACAAGCAGGACATGGCCGACCCGGTGCGCACGGCGCTCTGGCTGGACCACTACAACGCCCAGCCCGCCACCCAGGCCATCGCGCTGGACGCCAGCGTTGCCGCACCGGCGCGTGCGCTGATCGACGCCTGCCACCGCCTGGCGCCCAACCGTGGCGGCATGATCAAACCCATGCGGGTGCTCATCTGCGGCATCCCCAACGTCGGCAAGTCCACGCTGATCAACACCCTCAAGGGCAAACGCGCCGCCAAGACCGGCGACGAAGCCGGCGTGACGCGCACCGAAGCGCGCATCGTGCTGGCCGACGACTTCTACCTCTACGACACGCCCGGCATGCTCTGGCCGCGCATCTTCGTGCCCGAGAGCGGCCACAACCTGGCCGCCAGCGGCGCGGTGGGCAAGAACGCCTACGACGAGGAAGAGGTCGCCTACGAACTGATCGCCAAGCTCAAGACCGACTACCCGGCGCTGATGGAGGCGCGCTACCAACTGGGGCTGTCGCCCGAGGCCTGGGCGCAGACGCACGACGACGAACTGGTCGAAGCCATCGGCCGCAAACGGGGTGCGCTGGCCGGCGGTGGCAAGGTGAACCTGCAGAAGGCCGCCGAGCTGGTGATCGCCGATTTCCGCGCCCTGCACATTGGTCGCATCACGCTGGAAACACCCGAGCAGTTCGCACGCTGGCTCAAGGCCGGCAAACAGGCCGATGCCGAACGCGCGGCGCGCAAGAAGAAACTGCGCGAGGACGGACACATCAGCCCGGAACGCAAGCCTGCGAAGAAGACCGCTCCCCGCAAACCCCGTTGAGGATCTGCGTCATGTCCACCGTTGCCCCCGCCCAGAACCCCGAAGCCGATCCGCGCGTCAAGGCCGTGTTCGACGACATCCGTGCCACGCGCAAGACCGACTTCATCAACAACATGTGGCGCTACCTGGCCTTCGATCCGGCGCTGCTGGAGCAGACCTGGGCCGAGGTCAAGCGGGTGATGGCCACGCCGTCCACGCTGGACCCGCTGACCAAGGAGATGGTCTACATCACCGCGTCCATCATCAACGGCTGCAGCTACTGCGTGCACTCGCACACGGCAGCCGCCACGGCCAAAGGGATGACGCGCGAGCAGCACGCCGAGCTGTTGTCCATCGTGGCGCTGGCCAGCAAGACCAACCAGCTGGCGACGGCGCTGCAGGTGCCGGTGGACCCGGTGTTCGACCGCGGTTGACCCGCGTCAAGCGGAAGGCGCGCCAGCGGGCGCAGCATGGGGGGAGTTCACCCGGAGGACCGCCATGACCGCCACGCCCCGCCGCATCCTGATCGTCAACGGCCACCCCGATGCCGGGTCGCGCCACCTGCTGCATCAACTGATGGACGCCTATGCCGAGGGCGCGCTGGCGGCGGGCCACGCGGTGCGCCGCCTGGAGGTCGCTTCGCTGGACTTCCCGCTGCTGCGCAGCGCGGCCGACTGGGAGCACGGCGAGTTGCCTTCGGCGTTGAAGCCGGCGCAGGACGACATCGCCTGGTGTGACCACCTGGTGCTGGCCTTCCCGCTCTGGCTGGGCGACATGCCGGCCGTGCTCAAGGGCTTTCTCGAACAGGTGGCCCGACCCGGTTTTGCCTTTCACCGCGACGAGCAGAACCCGTTTGGCAAAAAGGCGCTGGGCGGTCGTTCGGCCCGCATCGTGGTGACCATGGGCATGCCGGCGCTGCTCTACCGCTGGTACTTTCGCGCGCACAGCGTCAAGTCGCTGGAGCGGAACATCCTTGGGTTTGTGGGCATCGCCCCGGTGCACGAAACCTTGATCGGGCTGGTGGACCGGCTGGGCGAGGCGGGCGTGGCGCGCTGGTGCGCCAAGCTGAAGCAGCTGGGCCGGCAGGCGGCCTGAACGGCCGCCGACGACCGGCTCAGCCCTCGACCTTCACACCCTTCCAGAACGCCACCCGGCCGCGGATGTTCTCCGCTTCGGGTTTGGGGTCCGGGTAGTACCAGGCGGCGTCGGCGTTGAGCTCGCCGTTGACCAGCAGCGACAGGTACTTCGCCTCGCCCTTCCAGGGGCAGGTGGTGCGGTGGTTGCTGAAGGTGACGAAAGCGCGGTTGAGCGCGCTTTCGGGGAAGTAGTGGTTGCCTTCCACCAGCACCGTGTCGTCGCTCTCGGCGATCACGGCGCCGTTCCAGGTGGCTTTCATGCGCCGCCCCGGGTCACTTGTATTTGTCCTTGTCCTTGCCGCGCGGGATGACGGCCGTGGTCGGCGCCACCGGGCGGTCGGAGCCGACCGGCCCCTTGGGTGCCGAGGTGTCCTTCTTCGGCTTCTTGCTCATCTTCTCGTTGCGTTGTTCCTTGCCCATGGGGTTCTCCTGTGGTGGTGAAAAAAGCTCAGTTCAGACCGATCAGCTGCGCCAGTTCGGCCGTGTCGAGCGCGCCGGCGTGCGTGACCGGCAGCGCACCGACCGAGGGTCTGGCGACGATGAAGGGGACCGATTCGGCGCCCAGCCGGTTGAGCAGGCGGGTGTTCGATTCGATGGTGGTGCGCACGTCGTCCGGCACACTGGCCGACGCCGACGTACCGCCCTGGCCGGCCAGCAGCGACTGTTCATGCGCGTCCATGGCTTCCACCGGCTGTGCCGCCTGCATCAGGACGGCGCCCTGCGGCAGGCTCCGGGCGCTGAGGAAAGCCACCGGCATCCAGACAAAGCGGACCCGGTCGAGCAAGGGCTTGGCCGCCTGCCACAGGTGACCACAGTGCGGGCACTGCGGGTCGAACAGCACGTACACCGTGCGGGCAGCGGTGATCGGCCCGACGGAAAAGCCTTTTCCTTCGGCCGCCACGGCGTCATAGGCCTTGGTCACGGGCACCGCGTCGGCGGGTGGGGTGTCGGTTTTCTGGTCACACGCCAGCAGCGCCAGCGATGAGGGGATGGCCAGCAGGCCCAGGCAGAGGCGTCGTCGTTGGAGCATGGTCGTGATGTGAAAGGGTCAGGAACGGGCGCGAAGCCCCTGGGCCAGCGCCCCGAGCGCGATGCCGCCCAGGGCCCAGAGCAGGTCGGTGTTGCCGGTGCCCAGGCCGGCAATCGCCGGGCCGGGGCAGACGCCACACA
Organism: uncultured Hydrogenophaga sp.; assembly: GCA_964550405.1. Taxonomy (GTDB): domain Bacteria; phylum Pseudomonadota; class Gammaproteobacteria; order Burkholderiales; family Burkholderiaceae_C; genus Hydrogenophaga. The sequence goes on from CAZJZD010000007.1 coordinate 97,585, forward strand.
GCCCCCAGCCGATGCCGAACAGGGCTGCGCCCAGCAGCGTGTCGCGGTTCCATTGGCTCACGTGCTGGTGGAAACGGTCGCCCAGCAGCGGGCGCCCCAGCAGGCGCGGGGCCAGCGTGTAGGCGATCAGCGTCACCACCACGGCACCGCCCATCACCAGCATCAGGCCCCAGTCTTCAAAGCGCAGGAAACCGAGCACGATCTCGGGCTGCACCATGGTCGAGAGCGAGAGACCGAAGCCGAACAGCGCGCCGCTGATCAGCACGACCAGTGCCACACCCGGCGTCAGCTTGAACGTCCCGCTCATGCCAGTCCCCAGAACGACACCAGGTTGGCGGTGATGAAGGCGGTGGCCATGAAGGTCAGCACGGCCAGCAGCGAGGGCCACTGCAGTGAACCCAGTCCGCAGATGCCATGGCCCGAGGTGCAGCCATTGCCCAGTCGCGCGCCGTAGCCGACGAAGAAGCCGCCCACCAGCAGGGCCCAGGTCGGCACATCGGTGTGCAGCGGTGTGCCGTCGGAATAACCCAGCCACCAGACCAGTGCCCCCACGATGAGCCCGGCCGCATAGACCAGCCGCCAGCCGCGGGTGTCGGTGTAGCGTGCCTGCTGGAAGTAGGGCGCGCGCAGCAGGTACGACCAGGTGGACGAGAACACGGAACTCATGCCACCGACCAGGCCGGTGAAGACGAACAGCAGCGCCACACCGGCACCGATGGCCAGGCCGCCGAGCAGGTAGTGCGGCCAGCCGTAGGGGAAGAGGGTCGAGACATCCATGGCGCGCGATTATCCGGTGGGCGCGAGCCCTGGAACGGGTCAGGTGTGGCCGAACACCAGCAACAGGTTGTTGGCCGGCATGGGGATGCGCTGGCGCAGGCGCAGCCCGGCGTCCAGCGCGCAGCGTTCCACCGCTTCGCGTTGCCGGATGCCCCAGCTGGGGTTCTGGCGCCGCAGGCTGGCGTCGAAATCCAGGTTGCCCTGGGCGGTGGGCACATCGCCTTCGAGGAACGGTCCGTACAGCACCAGTTTGCCGCCCGCGCCCAGATGCCGCTTGACGCCATGCATCAGGCCGCTGCAGACCTCCCAGGGGGCGATGTGCAGCAGGTTGGCGCAGTACACGGCATCGAAGGGCGTGGCGAAGTCGGCGGCCAGGGTTTCGTCGTCCTGCGGCCAGGCCGCGTCGTTGACGTCCAGTACACAGGGTGGACGCACGTTGCGCACCCCGGCCCGCTGCACCCAGGCGGCAATGGTCGGCAGCGCCGCGCTGCTGGCCTCGGTGGGCTGCCAGGTCCAGCCCGGCAGGCCGGCGGCCATCCAGGCCGCATGCTGGCCGGTCCCCGACGCCAGCTCCAGCATGCGCCCCTGTGCGGGCAGCAGGCGTTGCAGCTGTTCCAGGATGGGCTGCTTGTTGCGTTCGGCGGCGGGGCTTTCGGGCAGGTCGTTCATGGTCTCAGGCATGTCGCACGCTCAGTCCTTCGTGCACCAAGGTCAGGGTCTCGAGCGCGATGTCGCTGCCCATGGCCTGCAGGGGCCCGTAGTCCAGCCGTGAGGGGAACGCGTTCTTGAGCGTCCAGACCACCACCGGATCGTGTTGCGCATCGAGCAGGCGGATGGTCACGTCCCGCCGCTCGACCGTGTTGAACCCGGCGCTGTTGATCCAGAGGAAGAAGTCGTTGTCACCCGCCACGATGCCGCGGCGCAGCACCACGGGCGGGAACAGCTTCTGCCCGGGTATCAGGCTGGCGGCGCTGTCGGGCGCGTTGCCCAGGCGGTGGGGCACCACGTCCAGCTCCACGCCCAGCCCGCTGACTTCCATGAAGCCGATGCTGGCGCCGCCCCAATCGACGCTGAAATGGTTGTTGCACAGGGTGTTGTTCATGAGCCACCTCCTGAGGATTCGACACAGCCAGCACCGGCACGCACAGAGCCGCCGGACGCAGGGCGGGTGAGGGTGTTTCAGCATGCTCGGCACCGGGTCATTGTGCGCCGATTGTGGCCGTCCGGGCGCCGGATCGCCAGCGCCGCTCAGGTCCGGGTCCAGGTGCCACCGGCCTGGCTGGAGCGCAGCATCGCATCGACAAAGCGCAGGCCCATCCAGCCGTCGTGTTCGTTGGGGAAGTGCCGGGCCAGCGGGTCTGCCGGCTGGCCGCTGCGGCGTGCGGCCATGGCCTCGGCCGCGTCGGCGTAGAGGTTGGCCAGGGCTTCGTGGTAACCCTCCGGGTGGCCGGCGGCGATGCGCGACGAACGCTGGGCCAGCGGCAGCGTGCCCGGCCCGCGCGGCGTGCGGATCTGGGCCGGCGCGTCCAGCGGTTTGAACAGCAGCTGCTGCGGATGCTCCTGTGCCCATTCCAGCGTGCCCAGCGCGCCGCTGACACGGATGCGCAGGCCGTTCTCCATGCCCGCCGCCGCCTGCGTCACCCAGAAGCTGCCGCGTGCGCCGTTGGCCATGCGCAGCAGGGCACCGGCCACGTCGTGCGCGGTCCGATCAGGCACCGCGCAACCCACCTCGGCTGCCACCTCGGCCACCTCCAGCCCGCTGATGTAGCGCAGCAGCTGGTGCGCGTGGGTGCCGATGTCGCCCAGCACCAGCGAGGCGCCGCCGCGCGCCGGGTCGCTCTTCCAGGCGGTGCGGCCCGGGCCGGGCTTGGCGCGGCCGCCCTGCACGTACTCGACCTGCACCAGCCGGATCTCGCCCAGCTCGCCGGCCGCCACCATGGCGCGCGCCTGGCGCACCAGCGGGTAGCCGCTGTAGTTGTGCGTCAGGCAGAACACGCGGCCGGTGGCGCGCACCTTCTCGCGCAGCGCTTCGGCCTCGGCCAGGGTGTTGGTCATGGGCTTGTCGCAGATCACGTCGAAGCCGTGCTCCAGCGCCGCCATGGCCTGCGGAAAGTGCAGGTGGTTGGGCGTCATGATGGCCACCGCATCGGCACCGTCTGACCGCGCGGCCTCTGCCGCGAGCAGGGTGGCGGCGTCGGGGTAGCAGCGCTGCGGGTCCAGGCCCAGCGCGCGGCCGGCGGCCACCGAGGCCTGCGGGTCGGACGAGAGCGCCCCCGCGACGATCTCGAAACGGTCGTCGGTGCGCGCGGCCTGGCGATGCTGCGGGCCAATGAAGGAGCCCGGCCCGCCGCCGATGACGGCCAGGCGCAGGCGGCGGCCCAGCTGGGCGATGACGGGGTTCAAGGCGATGGTGTTCATGGCATCGGGCTGTTCGGTTCAGCGGCGCACCAGCCGCAACAGACCCGGCACCAGGCGCTGCACCACGCGCCGGGTGTAGGCCGGGTACTCGACGGCGCCGGCCAGCAGGTCCATGTGCAGCCGGGTCAGGGTGTGGCTGCCTGGGACCAGGCGCAGGAAGAGTTTTTCCATCGGTGCGGGGAAGAACAGGTGCCGCAGCGCCCGCCCATGGCCGATGGCCTGGAAGGCGCCCTGCAGTTCGCGGGTGTAGCGGGGCAGGGCGGCTTCGCCGCCGCGCAGGGCATCGGCCACGGCCTGGGCCGCGCGCTGGCCGCTTTCCATCGCAAAGGCGATGCCCTCGCCGGTGATCGGGTCCACCAGCCCCGCGGCGTCACCCGCCAGCAGCACGGTGCCGGCACCGGGTGTGCGGCGCACATCGCCGAAGGGGATGTGGTGGCCTTGCAGGCGGTAACCCTCGCGCAGGCCGGTGGTCTGTTCGATGAAGCGCGCCAGCAGCGGCCGCATGTCGCCGTTGCGGCGCATCAGCCCGCCCAGCCCGATGGTGACCACCTCGCGCTTGGGGAACACCCAGGCGTAGCCCCATCGCACCACGTCGAAGTGGATCTCCGGATCGGTCACCGCGCGGTTGAGCTGCGCACGCGGGATGTCGGTCTCCATCGCGAAGCCGATGCCTTGCGGGTCGAAACTGCGGCCGAACACGGCACGCGCGGCCACGCTGTTGACGCCATCGCAGCCGATCAGGTGGTCGTAGGCGATGCGGGTTCCCGAGCGCAGCGTGCAGATGCGCTGCGCCAGGTCGATGGACAGCACGCCGTCGCCCAGCTGCAGCCGCGCACCGCGTTCGGCGGCCTGTTGCAGCAGGTAGTGGTCGAAGTGCCGGCGCTGGGTGAAGCACAGCGGGTGTTCGCTGTCCACGGCGTTGAGCAGGGTGTTCTCGTGCAGCAGGCGCAGGCCGAACCGCCGTTCTTCGAACGCGCCGTCCCAGGGCTGGCTGAAGATCTGTTCGTAGCGGCGCTGGCTGCGCAGCGTCAGCAGCCCGCCGCAGAGCTTCTGGCGCGGGAAGGCGCTCTTGTCCACCAGCAGGGTGTCCACCCCGGACGATGCCAGCGTGGCCGCGGCCGACGAGCCGGCCGGGCCGCCACCGAGCACCAGGGCCTGCACAGAGGGGATGGAAGAAGAAAGGGTCATGCGCGTTGCGTTCCGAGGGCCGGATTGTGACCCGGCGCCGGCGGCGGCCGGCATTGCGCATACAGTCGCCCCATGCCTTTCGACCCTTCCGGCGAACACGCCGTCGCCCGCCTGCGCGCCACGCGCCTGGCCGCCAGCAGCAAACCCTTTGTCGCGCGCGGCGCCAACACACCGCGCTGCCCGCGCTGCCGCCTGGCCCACAGCCATTGCATCTGCGAATGGCGCCCGCAGGTGCCCACGCGCGCGGGCATGTGCCTGCTCATGGGCGATATCGAGACCCTCAAACCCAGCAACACCGGCTGGCTGATCGCCGACGTGGTGCCCGACACCTGGGCCTTCCAGTGGTCGCGAACCGAGGTGGACCCGGCCCTGCTCGCCCTGCTGGCCGATCCGCAGTGGCAGCCCTTCGTGGTGTTCCCGCCCGAATACGCCGGCCCGGCGCGCGCCGTGACCGATCTGGCCGCCGCCGGCCCCGTGCGGGGTGGCAAGCGTCCGCTGTTCGTTCTGCTCGACGGCACCTGGAGCGAGGCGCGCAAGATGTTCCGCAAGAGCCCGTACCTGGATGCGCTGCCGGTGCTGGGCCTGCAGTCCGAACAGGCTTCGCGCTACCGCCTGCGCCGCTCGGCGCAGGACCACCATTTCTGCACCGCCGAAGTGGCCGCGATGTGCCTGGCGCTGGCCGGTGATGAACAAGGCGCCGACACGCTGGATGCCTGGTTCGACGTGTTCAGCGACCACTACCTGGCCATGCGTTCACAGCAGCCGCCGGACCGCGAGAGCGAGGTCCACCAGCGTTTGCGTGCACTCGCTCAGGTCCCGCAGAACGTGCGGTAGCCCTGTGTCTGTTCGCGCGTGCCGGGCAGGGCGGCGCGGGCGTCTTCGGGTCGTTCGTCAAAGGGCCGGGTGACGATGGTCAGCAGTTTCTCGAAGGCGCGCAGGTCGCCGTTCTCCGTGGCTGCGTCCAGGGCGTTTTCCACCAGGTGGTTGCGCGGGATGTAGAGCGGGTTCACCGCGTCCATGCGCCGCGCCACCTCGGCCTCGGGCCGGCCCTGGGTCTGCAGGCGTTCGCGCCAGCGCGCGGTCCAGGCGTTGAGTTCGGCCACGCCTTCGCCCCACATCAGCTGCAGCGCCAGCGGCTCGCCGCGCAGCCCGTCGGCCAGACGCCGGTAACCCAGCGTGAAGTCCACGCCGTGCCGGTGCAGGCCCTGCAGGTAGTCGTTGATGAGCGCGCGGTCGGCTTCGTCGTCACCCGTGGCCTCCAGCCCCAGCTTGGCGCGGTGCACCGCCAGCCAGTGCGCATTGAAGTGCGCCTCGAAACCCTCCAGCACCCGGGTGGCCTGCAGCACCGCCTGGTCCGGGTTGGGGTCGATCAGGGGCAGCAGCGCCTCGGCCAGCCGCGCCAGGTTCCAGTGCGCCATGGCCGGCTGGTTGCCGAAGGCGTAGCGGCCGTGCGTGTCGATGGAGCTGAACACCGTCTGCGGGTCGAAGGCCTCCATGAAGGCGCAGGGGCCGTAGTCGATGGTCTCGCCCGAGAGCGTCATGTTGTCGGTGTTCATCACACCGTGGATGAAGCCCGCACCCATCCACTGCGCCACCAGCCGCGCCTGGCGCTGCACCACCGCGGCCAGCAGTTGCAGGAAGCGGTCCTCGTGGCCGGCCAGATGGGGGTCGTGCCGTGTGATGGCGTATTCGGCCAAGCGACGCAGGGACTGTGTGTCGCGCCGCGCAGCGAAGAACTGCAGCGTGCCCACGCGCAGGTGGCTGGCCGCCACCCGGGTGAGCACCGCGCCGGGCAGGGGCCGTTCGCGGAACACCGGTTCGCCGGTCCCCACCGCCGCCAGTGCGCGCGTGGTCGGAATGCCCAGCGCGTGCATGGCCTCGCCGATCAGCACCTCGCGCAGCACCGGGCCGATGGCCGCCTTGCCGTCGCCCCCGCGCGAAAACGGTGTGCGGCCCGAACCCTTGAAGGCGATGTCGCGCCGCTGCCCGTGGCGGTCGATCACCTCGCCCAGCAGCAGCGCACGCCCGTCACCCAGCTGGGGCGAAAAGCCGCCGAACTGGTGGCCGGCGTAGGCCTGCGCGACGGGCTGCGCGCCCTCGGGCACCACCTGGCCGGCGAACACGGCCAGCCCGGCGTCGCCGGCCAGCGCGCCGGTGTCCAGACCCAACTCGGTGGCCAGTGCATGGTTGAACCACAGCCAGCGCGGCTCGGGCGCGGGCACCGGCTGCCAGGCCATGCCGGCGCCGGGCAGGTCACGGGCGTAACTGTTGTCGAAGGCGAAGAGGGTGTGGGTGGTTTCAGCCATGGCGCCCGCAGTGTGCCGTGCATGGCGTGGCCGGGTGGCGCACATGGTCTTGTGCCAGGCCCATACCGCCCGCCATCACCGTCCGGGATGTCAGCCCGGAATCTCCGGTTCCACCAGCAGGGCCAGCAGCTGCAGCGACTCCTGCCACCCCAGGTAGCAGGCCTCGGTGGGGATGGCGGCCGGGATGCCGCGCTGCTCGGCGTGCAGTTCGGTGCCCACCGACACCGCCTTGAGCGTGAAGGTGGTGATCATCTCGCCGGGCAGGCTGGTGTCGTTGAAACGGTCGGTGTTGACGACGCGTTCATTGGGCACCAGTTCCAGGTACCGGCCGCCAAAGCTGTGCACCTGACCGTTGCCGAAGTGGGTGAACTGCATGCGGTAGTGGCCACCCACGCGTGCGTCCGATTCGAGCACCCGGCCGGTGAAACCGTGCGGTGGCAGCCATTTGGCCATGGCGTCCGGGTCGAGGAGGGCGCGGTACACGCGCTCGGGTGGGGCGCGCAGCACGCGGTGCAGGGTGACGGTGCCGGTGGGGGCGGGGCTGGTCATGGGAGGCTCCTGTGTGAAGGGTTGACAGGCGGACGACGAATGGGTCGCGCTGTTTTCGACAGCCCGGATACCCCGCTGCGCAGTGGGTGTTCCGGCTTTGGGGTTTTGATCTGCCCGGCCTATTATGTTTTTGCTTTCAATTGGTTCATCCAAGGCACCAAGGTCTGGAGACAACTCATGAACCCGGTCGTTCCGGCGGTCGAACAGCTGCCACCGGTCAAGCAGGGCCTGTGGTTCCATGGTGGCGTCACGCCCTGCCATGTGCAGATCGTGCGTCACCACACGTTGCTGGGCACGCACGATGCGGACGATCCGCCCGACATCGCCAACGACCGCACGGTCGAGTGCTACTACATCCGCTACGACCACCCGCAGACCGGCAGGGTCTGGCTCGATGGTGGTTCGGCCTTGAGCCTGCGCGAGGCGGTGTTCCTGGCCGAGCGGCGGCTGGGGCCGCTGCTCAGCTGGGCTGACTAAAAATACCGTCAGTTCGCGGTGGCCATCACCGGGCGCACCAGGTAAATGGCCGTGCCGGCCGCCCAGTCCACCAGGCGGTCGATGTTCGGGTGCTTGCCGGGATGGGCCTGTGCGTCGGCGGTGTGCTCGGCGTACCACTCCAGCCCCAGGGCGGCAGCGGCCGGCGTGATGACGCCCCCATGCTGTTGCGCCAGCGCGTGGTAGACCGCCAGCGAACCGGCCTGGCCGGGCTTGTTTTCGATCGTGGCCCGTGTCTGCCCGCCCGAGTCCAGCAACTGCAAGGCAGCCAGGTGGTTCACGGAGGGCAGGGTCTTCAGGCGTTCGGCAAAGTTCATGTTGTCTCTTCTGAAAGTGCGGTCGATATTGCCAGATCGGCCGGCGCCACAATCCCTTGAATCCACCAGCCCTCCGGGCCGACAGGTCATCACCATCGGCCACCCGAACGGACACCTTTGCATGAATGCTCCCACGGCCTCCTATCCCATCGGTCACCCTGGCCAGCCCTGGGGCGCCACCGAACGCGCGCAATGGCGCGCCCGGCAGCGCCGCCAGCGCTCGTACGCCGACGACGTGCTGCGCCCGCTGCAAGCGCTGCGTCACCGCTTTGACGTGGAGGTCTATGGTGAGGTGGCCTGTGACGGGGAGCGCTTCCCGCTGCAGGCGGTGCGCACGCCCGGCTGGCAGGCCGGGCGCCCAACGGTGCTGGTCACCGGTGGTGTGCACGGCTACGAAACCAGCGGCGTGCTCGGCGCGCTGCGTTTCCTGGACCAGCACGCCGCCGGTTACCAGGAGCGGGTCAACCTGCTGGTGGTGCCCTGCATCAGCCCCTGGGCCTGGGAACGCATCCAGCGCTGGAACCACGACGCCGTGGACCCGAACCGTTCGTTCCGCGCCCCCAGCCCGGCGCCCGAATCGGCGGCCCTCATGGCGCTGGTAGCGCCCTTGCACGGCCAGTTTGCTGCCCACATCGACCTGCACGAAACCACCGACAGCGACGAGAGCGAGTTCCGCCCCGCCAAGGCCGCGCGCGACGGCGAACCCTTCGAGCCCTGCACCATCCCCGACGGCTTCTATCTGGTGGACGACACCGAGCACCCGCAACCAGCCTTCCAGCAGGCCATCATCGAGGCCGTGCAGCGCGTGACCCACATCGCCCCGGCCGATGCGCAGGGCGGCATCATCGGCACGCCGCTGGCGGCACACGGCGTCATCCGCTACCCACTGCGCGAACTGGGCCTGTGCACCGGCACCACCGGTGCGCGCTACACGACCACCACCGAGGTCTACCCCGACAGCCCGCGCACCACGCCCGACGAATGCATTCGCGCGCAGGTGGTGGCCGTTTGCGCGGCGCTCGACTTCGTGCTGGCTCAGACCTGATCTGTAGCAGTGGCCTCGCCGCGCATCCAGCGCGCCCAGTGGTCGATGCAGGCGCGCACCTTGGGCAGGCGGTGCCGCTCGGGCAGCATGGCCGCGTAGATCGGCACCCGGCTGCGGTCGAACCAGCCGTCCAGCAGCGGCACCAGTTCGCCGCGATCCACATGGGGCTGGGCCACCACATCGTTCAGGCGTGCGATGCCCACGCCCTGCAGCACCAGCGCCAGCGTGAGGGCGGTGTTGTCGCTGCGGGTGTGGCCGCGCGCCAGGTACACGCTGTCTTTCGCTGGTGCGACGCCCGCGGCCCAGGGCCAGCGGTTGAGCAGCGGGCTGGCGCTGCTGGTGATCAGCCGGTGCTGCGCCAGTTCGTCCGGGTGCTGCGGCGTGCCGAAGCGTCGCAGGTAGGCGGGCGCGGCCACCACGCGCCGGCCGTGTTCTGCCATGGGCAGGGCCACCAGGTTCTCGCTCGCGGGTGAGCCGGTGCGGATCGCCACGTCGATGCCGTCGCGCGCCATGTCGCTGAGCCGGTCGTCGGCCAGCACGTCCACCTGCAGGTCCGGGTAAGCGGCGTACAGCGAGGGCAGGCTGGGCGCGATCACCGCCTCGGCCAGCACCGGGCTCACCGCCAGCCGCACCCAGCCGCTGGGCCCGCTGCGCTTGAGGCGCAGCGCCGCGGCCAGTTCGTCGCGTGTGTCCAGCAGGCGCCGCGCATGGGCGGCAAAGGTGTCGCCCGCGTCGGTCAGGCTCAGGCCGTGTGTGGTCCGGTGCAGCAGGCGCACGCCCAGCCGCGCTTCCAGCCGGGCCAGCGCGCGCGAGACCTGGCTCACCGGTGCGTTGCGCTCGCGCGCCGCGGCCGACAGCGAGCCCAGCTCCGCCACCCGCAGGAAGAGGGCGGCTTCGTCCAGATCGAGGTTCATGGCATCCCTTGTTTTGCACTGATTGCAAAACCAATTGTCGTTCAGGTGGGTTTCCGATGGCTGGTATTGCTGCAAAAGTGCGTCCATCGCCAACCCACCGGAGCCCGCCATGACCCCCGACCGCCTCGACACCCTGATCCGCGCCCACCAGCACGCCGCCGCCCGCCACCGGGCCGATGCCGACCGGCGTGAAGCCATCGACGACTTCTGGCGCGGCGCCGACGCCGCCTGGGCCCGCGTGCAGCAGGGCCTGGGCGAACGCCTGTCCCGCAGCGCCCGCCGCCTGCAGGCCCGGCTCGACCGCCGCGCCGCCCTCGGCTGAAACCGACCGCAGGAGACCCCCATGCCCCTGGTCACCCTCACCCTGCGCCAGCGCCGGCCGGCCGTGTTCAAGACCGCCGTGCTCGACGCCATCCACGGTGCGCTGGTGCAGGCCGGCGTGCCGCTGGCCGACCGCTTCCAGCGCGTCATCACGCTCGACCCGGCCGACGCCCATGTCGACCCGCACTACCCCGATCTCGACCGCCCGCGCACCGCCGACGCACTGCTGATCGAAATCCTCTGGTCCGTCGGCCGCAGCGTAAAAGTCAAGCGCGCCCTGCTGGCCGACCTGATGCAGCGCCTGGCGGCCCTGGGCATCGACACCGAACAGGTCATGGTCGTGCTGCAGGAAACCGGCTGGGAGAACTGGAGCTTTGCCGGCGGGCGGCAGCTGCATGTCTGATCCGGACGTGCCGCGACGCAGCACCGGCTCTGCCGAGGGCTGCGCTACATTGGCGCGATGCCACGCCGCCCAGCGTCCACCGCCCGCATCCTGCTCACCGGTTTCGACCCCTTCGACGGTGCCCGCGTCAACCCCAGCTGGCTGGCGGTGGAGGCGCTGCAGGGGCGGCAGATCCAGGGGCGGCGCATCGTGGCGGCGCAGCTGCCCACGGTGTTCGGCACCTCGCTGCGCCGGCTCGACACCCTGCTCGACCAGTTGCGCCCCGAGCTGGTGATCTGCGTCGGGCAGGCCGGTGGCCGCCAGGCCATCTCGCTCGAACGTGTGGCCATCAACGTGGACGACGCCCCCATCCCGGACAACGCGGGCGACCAGCCGGTGGACCGGCCGGTGGCGGCTGGCGCGCCCGTGGCCTATTTCAGCAGCCTGCCCATCAAGGCCGCGCTGGCCGCCCTGCAGCGCGAAGGGCTGCCGGCCGAGGTGTCGCAGACCGCCGGCACCTTCGTGTGCAACCACGTCTTTTATGGGCTGATGCACCGGCTGGCCACGCATCCGGGCCTGCAGCACACCCGCGGTGGTTTCGTCCACGTGCCCTGGTTGCCCGAGCAGGGTCAGCCCCACATGACGCTGGAAGAGATCACCCGCGGTCTTCGGGTGCTGCTGCGCACGGCGCTGGCCGGCCGGCACGACCCGGCCAGGGCCGCCAGCCACCGGCGCTGAACCCCGGTGCCTCAGGGCGGGCGTCGCGCTCAGCTCGCCAGCACCGAGCCGTCCTTGGCGCGGTCGCGGGCCAGGGCTTCGGCCTCGCTCTTGCGGCGGAAGAACACGGTCACGATGCTGGACGTGATGACGATGAACAGCGAATACAGCACCGGGATGAGCAGCACCTCCTGCTGCATGGGGCCGGTGAAGGTCAGCGTGACGATCAGCACCGCCAGCGGGCCGTTCTGGATGCCCGTCTCCAGCGCAATGGTGCGGCTGCGGTTCGGGTCCTGCTTGAGCAGGCGTGACAGCACATAACCCAGGCCGATGCCAAAGATGCCCAGGCCGATGGCGGCAAAGAACACATACCAGGGCGTGGTGGCCAGCAGCATGTGGTTGCGCGGAATCCAGGTGAAGACCAGGAACAGGATCACCGCCACGCCCAGCATGCCGCCCAGCAGTTCGATGCTGGCCCCGATGTTCGGGTTGAGCTTGCGCAGCACCATGCCGATCACGGTGGGCACCAGCAGCACGAACAGCACCTGGGCCACGTTGCCCGCCGGGATCTTGAATTCACCGCTCAGCCCCGCCAGTTGCGAATAGAACTCCAGCAGCGTCGGCACCATGCCCAGCGCGATGAGCGACGACACCGAGGTCATCATGATGGACAGCGCCAGCACCGCCTTGCTGAAGTAGGTGAAGATGTTCGAGGTCGTGCCGCCGGGCATGCAGCCCATCAGGATCAGCCCCACGGTGAGGCCAGGCGACAGGTCCAGCGCCTTGGCCAGGACAAACGCCAGCAGCGGCATGATGCCGTACTGGCACAGCAGCCCCACCAGCACACCCTTGGGCTTGCGGAAGGCGATGCGGAAGTCGCGCCAGGTGAGTGACGCGCCCATGCCGAGCATGATGACGATCATCATGATGCCCAGCAGCTTGGTCTCGAATTCGGAGATCATGTCGGAGCTTTCTTTGTCAGGGTGAAGGGGGCTCAGCCGCGGTTCATTTCGTCGGCCACGGCCTTGCGCAGATCCTTGCGCAGCACCTTGCCGATCGGGCTCTTGGGCAGTTCGTCGCGCACCACCACCAGCTTGGGCACCTTGTAGGCGGCCAGGTGCTGCTTGCAGTGCGCGATCACGTCGGCCGGCATCACTTCCTTGGCGTGGTCCGGGTTCTGCACCACGTAGGCCCGCACCGCCTCGCCGGTCTTGCTGTCGGGCACGCCGATCACGGCCACTTCCAGCACGTGGTCCATGTCGGCGATCACGTCCTCCACCTCGTTGGGGTACACGTTGAAGCCCGAGACCAGGATCATGTCCTTCTTGCGGTCGACGATGCGCATGAAGCCGGCCTCGTCCATCACGGCCACGTCGCCGGTGGCGAACCAGTCACCGTTCATGACCTTGGCGGTTTCCTCTTCGGCGTTCCAGTAGCCCCGCATCACCTGCGGGCCGCGCACCCAGATCTCGCCCGGGGTGCCGGGGGCCACATCCTGTCCGTCATCGCCCACCAGGCGCACGTCGGTGCCCGGCGCCGGGATGCCGATGCTGCCGTCGCGCGGCGTACCGGTCAGCGGGTTGAAACTCACCACTGGCGAGGTCTCGGTCAGGCCGTAGCCTTCGGCAATCGGCGTCTGGGTCAGCTCGCGCCAGCGCTGGGCCACCGCCGTGTGCAGCGAAGTACCGCCCGAGATGGACGCCTTGAGCGTCCTGGGCGGGAAGGCGACGAACCATTCCTCGTTGAGCAGGCCGTTGAACAGCGTGTTCACGCCGGTGGTCCAGGTGATCGGGAAGTTTTCCATCGCGCGCTGCAGGTTCTGCACCGGTCGCGGGTTCGGGATCAGCACGTTGTGCCCGCCGATGGACAGGAAGCCCAGCAGGTTGGCCGTGAAGGCGAAGATGTGGTACAGCGGCAGGGCGGTCAGCACGCATTCCTGACCCGGCGCCATATGGCTCTGGCCCATGGCCCGGGTCTGCTGGATGTTGTTGATCAGGTTGTCGTGCGTCAGCATCGCGCCCTTGCTCACGCCGGTGGTGCCGCCGGTGTACTGCAGCAGCGCCAGGTCGTGGCGACCCACGCCTTCCCAGTAGGTTTTTGCGGGGGTCTGGGCCAGGGTGGCGCGCCCCTGGGCCAGCGCGTCTTTCAGGCGGATGTGCGGCGCTGTCACCGGCGGCAGCACGCGGTTCCAGTAGCGTTGCACACCGCGCACGATGGCGCCCGGGATGGTCGGGAAAAACTCGGAAACCGCCGCCAGCACCACTTTCTCGATGCCCGTCTTGGCCAGTACTGCCGGCAGCTTGTCGGCGAACATGTCCACCATCACCAGCACCTTTGCACCGGCGTTGTTGAACTGGTGGACCATTTCCGTCTCGGTGTAGAGCGGGTTGGTGTTCACCAGCACACAGCCGGCCTTGAACACGCCGAGGGCCGCCACCGGGTAACCCAGGCTGTTGGGCAGCTGCACGGCCACACGGTCGCCCGCCTTCAGGCCCACCACGCCGCGCAGGTAGCCGGCAAAAGCATCCGAGAGTTCGTCCACCTGCGCAAAGCTCAGCCGCCCGTTCATGCCGTTGGGCACCACGCAGCTGAAGGCCGCCTTCACTTTGCTTTCGGCCTGCCAGCGCTTGCAGCTCTCATGGGCCAACTCGGCCAGGTTGCGCTGGGGCAGGGGCTCCAGCTCGGGCGCGATGCCGACCTGTTGGTACGACGCGTGCCAGGGGCGTGTGGGGGTGGAGGTCATGGTTTTTCCGGAGGGACGAAAAAAAGAACGGTCGTTCGATGATGGCTGCGCGCGATCTTATTCAAACCAGGGGGCCTCTTTCTGGAGCGCGGTCCCGGTTTGGCCTCGGTGAAAACCCTTGTGCTCGCTGGCAGGACAATGCACACGCAACCTGCGCCCGAGCCGATGGGCCTTTGCTGCAACTGTCCGATTTGTGCGGGAGCACCACCATGAAGTTCCGGAAGCTGGCCCTGACCGGGCTGATCGCCATCGCCGCTGCGGGTACCGCCGGCTGGATGAGCCTGGACAAGGAGACGCGCGGTTTCCTGGCCCACTTCCCCACCGACCGCGACGTGCTGTTCTGGAAGGAGTCGCAGCGGGATGCGGCCTTCCGCGCGCTGGACCGCCTGCCGTTTCTGGCCAAGCACCGTGTCGTGCCGGCGGGCAGCAAGTCCTTGCCCTTGCCCGCCGGGCCAGCGTTGAAACTGCCACTGGATGTGGATGCGTACATGCAGGGCCAGCGCAGCGCGGCCCTGCTGGTGCTGCACCACGGACGGCTGCGTCTGGAACGCTACGGGCTGGACTTCGACGACGAGGGCCGCTGGACCAGCTTCTCGGTCGCCAAGTCCATCACCTCCACCCTGGTCGGTGCGGCCGTCAAAGACGGCCACATCCGCAGCATGGACGACAAGGTCAGCGACTACATCGTCGAGATGAAGGGCTCGGCCTACGACGACGTGAGCATCCGCCAGTTGCTCACCATGACCTCCGGCGTGCAGTGGAACGAAGACTACGGCGACCCGGGTTCCGATGTGGCCCGTTTCAACAACCACCAGCCCGAGCCGGGCGTCGATGCGCTGGTGAGCTATCTGCGCCAGCTGCCCCGCGCCGCGCCCGCCGGCACGCGCTGGCACTACAGCACCGGTGAGACCAACCTGGTCGGCGTGCTGGTGATGCGGGCCACCGGCAAGCCCCTGTCCGGCTACCTGTCCGAGAAGATCTGGGTGCCGGCCGGCATGGAGCAGCGGGCCACCTGGATCCTGAGCAAGACCGGGCAGGAAATCAGCGGCTGCTGCATCCAGGCCGCCACACGCGACTTTGCGCGCTTCGGCCAGTTCATCCTCGGTGGTGCAAAGGTCAATGGCCAGCCCATCCTCCCCGATGACTGGCTGGCCCAGGCCACCACCACCCGCACCGGCATCGGTGCGCCGGGCCGCGGCTACGGCTACCAGTGGTGGACCTACGACGACGGCAGCTTCGCTGCCCGGGGCATCTTCGGCCAGGGCATCTTCATCGACCCCAAACGCCAGCTCGTGATCGCCTCCAACGCCAACTGGGGTGGCGGCGCCACCGACCCTGCCGCGAATGACGCGCGCGAGGCGTTCTACCGGGCGGTGCAGCAGGCGGTGGACGCCGAGGCCGGCGGCCGCGCGCCGGGCTGAACCGTCGGAGAAGGGGGGGGTTCCAGCGCTTCATCCGCGCTTCGCGGGACGCGCCTGGTGCCTAAGCTGGGGGTATCCATTTTCTGGAGGATCGCCCATGAGCACCGCTCTGCACGACATCAACGAACGCACCCAGCTCACCAGCAACAACCAGTTCGAGCTGATGCTGTTCCGTCTGGGCCGGGCGCCCGACAGCGAGCGCCGCGAGCTGTTCGGCATCAACGTGTTCAAGGTGCGCGAGATCATGGTCATGCCGACCATCACCGCCATGTTCAACGCACCACCCCACGTGCTGGGCGTGGCCAACATCCGCGGTCAGATCATTCCCGTCATCGACCTCCCGGCGGTGGTGGGCTGCACACCCGTTCGCGGTCACAACATCCTGCTGGTGACCGAATACGCCCGCACCACCCAGGCCTTCGCGGTGGAGGAGGTGGACGAGATCGTGCGGCTGGACTGGAGCCGGGTGCTGGCCGCCGAAGGCACCGGTGGCGACCTCGTCACCAGCATCGCCAAGATCGACGGCGACGGTGATGCCTCGCGGCTGGTGCAGGTGCTCGACGTGGAACAGATCCTGCGCAACGTCATGCCCACGGGCGGGGACGACATCACCCCGGAGGAGGTGGGTGATGCCATCCGCCTGCCACCCGGTACCGTCGTGCTCGCGGCCGACGATTCGCCGGTGGCCCGCATGATGATCGAGCAGGGTCTGCACGCCATGGGCGCGGACTTCGTCATGACCAAGACCGGCCAGGAAGCCTGGGACCGTCTGCAGGCCATCGACGCCGAGGCCCAGGCCGAAGGCCAGACCGCACTGGACCGGGTCGCCCTGGTGCTGACCGATCTGGAAATGCCCGTCATGGACGGCTTCACCCTCACCCGCAACATCAAGCAGGACCCGCGCTTTCGCAGCATCCCGGTGGTCATCCATTCGTCGCTGACGGGCACCACCAACGAAGCCCACGTGCAGTCCGTCGGCGCCGATGCCTACGTCGCCAAGTTCATGGCGTCGGAACTCGCCTCGGCCTTGCGACAGGTGCTCCCGCACTGAGCAGGGGGCGATCCGCCCCGGCGCTCACAGGCCCTGAGGCACTTCCGCCGGTGCGCGCGGCAGGCAGAAGCGGAACAGCGCGCCCTGGTCGACCTGCGCCTGGCCGGTGATCAGGCCTCCGTGGCGCTGCAGGATGCGCTGCACGATGGCCAGGCCCATGCCCTGCCCGTCGAACTCGTGCGGCCGGTGCAGGCGCTGGAAGGGCTGGAACAGCTGGTCGGCGTACCGCATGTCGAAGCCGGCGCCGTTGTCCCGCAGTTCGAACCAGCACATGCCGTCGGCCTCGCCGGCGCGGCCCAGTTCGATCACCGCCGGCGTCCGCTGCGCCGTGAACTTCCAGGCATTGCCCAGCAGGTTCTGCAGCACCAGCTGCGTCAGCGCCGGGTCCGCCTGCACCCAGAGGCCGGGCTCGATGCGCCATTGCACCTGCCGCGCCGGCTCGCTGCGCTGGAGTTCGCTGGCCACCGACTCGGCCAGCACGCTCAGATGGACCCGCTGCAGGTCCAGTTCGCCCCGGCTGTGCTGGGCCATGGACAGCAGGTCGGTGATCAGCGATCCCATGCGGCCTGCGTTGGACCGGATGCGGTGCAGCGAGGTTCGACCCTGCTCGCTGAGCCGGTCGGCCTCGGTCTCCAGCAGCAGCGTTGAAAACCCTTCGATGCTGCGCAGCGGTGTGCGCAGGTCGTGCGAGACCGAGTAGGTGAACGACTCCAGCTCCTTGTTGAGTTCCTGCAGCGCCCGTGTGCGCGCGGTCACCCGCTGGTCCAGCTCGGTGTTCAGGCGCTCCAGGGCGCCCTGGGTTTCGCGCAGTTCGGTGATGTCGGTGTAGGTCGTGACGAAGCCCCGGATCTGCCCGTCGATGGTCAGGGCGCTGCCCTCGATCTCCAGCGTGCGCCCGTTCGGTCGCTGGCGGATCAGGCGGTGCGGCAGGAACTTGCGCGCCAGCGCGGCCGCTTCCGCCACTTTGGTCTCGACGTCCACATCGCCGTATTCCCCGCGCAGGGCATTGCTGCGGGCCACCTCTTCAAAGGTCACCCCCGGCTTCATCAGCCCCTCGGGCAGATCGAGCAGCTGCTCGAAGCTTCGGTTCCACAGGCGGATCACCAGGTGCTCGTCGATGACAGTCACCCCCTGGGGCAGGGCGTTGATGACCTCGTCCAGGTAGACCGCCAGCCGCCGGGCCTGCTCTTCGGTGCGCTTGCGCTCGGTGACGTCGGTGTAGATCGACACGAACTCGCCGCCCGGCAGCGGTGTGCCCCGGATCTCGATCACCGTGCCGTCGGGACGCTGCCGCTCGAACACATGGGCCTGCTGCTTGCGGGCCCGTTCGCACACGGCCCGCGCCTGCTGCTCGGGGTCCCCCGGGCCGTACTCGCCACGCCGGGCATTGAACAGCGCCAGGTCGTACAGCGTGGGCAGACCGTGGGAGAACAGCTCGTCCGGGAAGTCCAGCAACGCGCGCACCTGCTGGTTGTGGACCACCAGCCGTTGCTCGGCATCGAACATCGTGACCCCGCTGGGGAGGTGGTCGATGATGCTTTGAAGGACGGCGTGGTGGGTGTTGGACAACGTGTGCCCCGTCGGTCTGGGCCCGTTCGGGCCGGGTCGGCGCTCAGGCTATCACAGCGTCTGCATACCCGCCAAAAGGCTGTCACCCGCATGCCGGCAAAGATCACACAGCTCGACTAGCATGGACGCATGAGCACCGACCACACCCCTTACACCCCGCCCGCCGTCTGGACCTGGGACCGGGCCAACGGCGGCAAATTTGCCAACATCAACCGGCCCATCGCCGGCTCCACGCACGACAAGGACCTGCCCGTCGGCCAGCACCCCCTGCAGCTGTATTCCATGGGCACGCCCAATGGCGTGAAGGTCACGGTGATGCTCGAAGAGCTGATCGAACTCGGCCACCGCGGTGCCGAATACGACGCCTGGCTCATCAGGATCAGCGAAGGCGACCAGTTCTCCAGCGGCTTCGTCGCTGTCAACCCCAATTCCAAGATCCCGGCTCTGCTGGACCGCAGCACCGAGCCACCCACCCGTGTGTTCGAGTCCGGTGCCATCCTGCTCTACCTGGCCGAAAAGTTCGGTGCCTTCCTGCCCGAGGACCATGCCGCGCGCACCGAAACGCTCAACTGGCTGTTCTGGCAGATGGGCTCCGCGCCTTTCCTGGGTGGTGGTTTCGGCCACTTCTACGCTTACGCGCCCGAGAAGTTCGAATACCCCATCAACCGCTACGCGATGGAGACCAAACGCCAGCTCGACGTGCTCAACCGCCACCTGGCCTCGCACACGTACATGGCCGGTGAAGACTACACCATCGCCGACATCGCCATCTACCCCTGGTACGGCTGGCTGGTCGAAGGCAAGCTCTACAACGCGGGCGAGTTTCTCTCGGTGCACGAATACACCCACGTGCTGCGCTGGGCCAAGGCGATTGGTGAACGTCCGGCCGTCCGGCGCGGCCGCCGCATCAACCGCACCTGGGGCGACGCGGCCGACCAGGTGCCCGAGCGGCACTGAGCCCCGGCATCACTTGATCGATCTGGGCGCCAATGCGCGCGAGAGGCTCGCCTCGCCACGGCCGTGCAATTTGGCGCTGTAGCCGGCAATCGTGTCCTGGCGGGCCGTGGTCAGCAACTGGTGGGTGATCTGGGTCGGCGTGGCGGCGGTGAACTTGCTGCCCAGCACGGCGGCGTAGCCGCTGATCACCGGGGCTGCGAACGAGGTGCCGTACAGGCCGGTGGTGTTGCCTGTCACGCCCACCACCAGAAACTGATTCTGCAGCGTGGTGTCGGTGCCGGGCGTGTTGGAGTAGCTCGCCAGCCGGGCCTTCGATCGGGTGCTGCCGTTGCGTTCGAGCGCGCCCACGAAGATGGCGGTCTTGGCGCCCCGCAGCGACACGTTCAGGTAGTCCACCATGCCGGCCTTGTTCCGGGCCGTCAGCACCACGCCGTCGTTGCCGGCCGCCTTCACCACCACCGCCTTGCCGCCCTTGGCGTGGTTGATCAGGGACGTCTCCTGCGCGCTCCAGCGGATCTGGCTGGTCGTGTAGCCGGAGCGCGCCATCTGGCCGTAGCTCAGGTTCATCACGTTCAGACCCTGCCCCAGTTTCACCGCGGTGCCCAGGTGAAAGTCGTGCTTCACCAGGGTCGAGCCGGTCGCGATCATGCTGGCTTCCAGGGCCGTCCAGTTGCCGTGGCGCAGTTGCTGCGTGGTGCCGGCGAGGTTGCCGCTGAAGGCGTTGCCGCTGTTGAACTGGTCCACCACGGTGATGGTGGCACCCTGGCCTTTGTAGCCCATGTCCCAGGCGGCGCCCACATCGGTGTGCATCCAGCCCGGCGTTGTGGCCAGAGAAACGGCCTCGGTTTCGACCCCCTGATCCTGCGCGAATGCGCTGTGGGCCAGCAGTGCGGCCGTGGCCAGGGCCAGGCCCGTGCGGAGATGCAGGAGGTTGTTCATGGTGTCTTTCATCGGTGACGAGGAGGAGGGCTGCGCAGACTTCAGAAGTCGTGCGAGAACCGCCAGGTGATGCGTATCCGGTTGTCCGGTCGTGCGTGGATCAGGTAGGCCAGCGTGTCGGCGGGCGGCAGTTCGCTGGCGGCCAGGCGGCAGTTCACTTCCTGCACCCCGCCGATCTCGCCGTAGTCCGCCGTGCAGCTGCGTTCCGTCAGGCGGCCACCGAACAGCGCGGTCAGCTGAAGCGACCACCAGGTGCGACGGCTCACGGTGTTCAGGTAGCGAAAGCCGAGGTACAGGCCCGGGTCGATGCGGTACTTCGGCCCGTGTTCCCCGGTCGAGAAACCCCAGACGATCCCGGTGTCGCGGCGCAGCGGTGTCAGGAACAAGAGCTCGGTGTCGGTCCAGGACGCCTGGAACCAGTCGCGCACACCGGCGTCCTGGCCGTCGGCCAGCTCGTAGCGCTGGCGCCCCATGTCGCGCACCCGGCGGGACTGGTCGGTCCCCTGCCGCAGCGCGATGAGCTGCGTGCCCGGACGCGTGGCGTCCACGGTGGCCAGGCTGTCGTAGCGCTCGCGCCAGTCCGCCGCCTGCACCGGGGCACAGGCCGCGGCGCACAGGACAAGGGCCAGCCGACGCAGTGCGTGCGCAGGCTGTGTGGACAGCGGCATACCGACCTCACGCGAAGATACAAAAGGAAACGTATCGATCGCTTCGGCGGAGTCCCTTGAGACTTGAGGACTTTTTTCAGAAAAGCGGGCGAAACACCCGACTTTTTCACGCTTCAGCCGGGTTCAGGCCGTGGTAGGGGTGCCCGCAAGGGCGGTCGCCTCACGGCGACTCAGTCGCAGGCGCCCAGCCCCCGGTCCCGCGGGCAGGCTTCGGTCATCAGCATGTTGTCCAGCGTGTAGTTGCTGGTGGACGTGCCGTCGCTGCCGAACCAGAAGTACACATACGGCCGCGTGGTGTCCAGCGCCCCCGGAGTGAGCACCGGCCGGTTGCCCGTGCTGATGGCCGGTCCGTCGCCCAGCACCCAGATGCTGTACGTCGCGCTCGGCTTGTCCACCTTCATCAGCACCGTGTGCATGCGCCCGCTGGTGAACGATCCGATGCTCGTGAAACTGCTGTTGTTGCGGTCGTTGGACAGCAGCACCTGGTTGTTCACGAAACGGATCAGGCCGAAGGATTCGAAGTGGCCGTTGCCGATCCACACATCCAGCGCCACGTTCGGCGTGAGGTTGGGAATGCCGTTCCACAGCGCCCAGTACTGCCGGGCGTTGGCGTCCACCTCCTTGCCACCAAAGCCCATGTAGCGGTTGTAGGACGCGGCCCCCGCGTGCCGGTAGCTCAGGCTGCGGCCCGACAGGTCGGCCGGTGCCGCCACCACCACCGCAGCGCCCGACGTGGGCGTGGACAGGTAGAAGCTGTCACCCACCGGATCACCCGGCAGTTCAGGGGCCGGGTAGGTGCCCAGCGTGCTGGTGTCGAAGTTCGCCCGCAGGATGGGCGAACCGCAACCCGTGAGCAACAGGGCGCCCAGCGCCGCAGCCAGCGCGGTGGACGAACGGATCGGGAAGAAAGAAGGGGTGTGCATGGGACCTCCGTGGTGTTGAACAAGAAACGGCTGCTTCCTGCGGGGGGCTGGTCATGCCACGAACGGCAGCAGGCGTTCAGGGTAGGCGGAAGCCGCGCCATGCACATCCCTCACGCGGGGGACCCGGTGGCCGATGGTTCAGGCCTGCCACACCCCGAACCCGGCCGAGCGCAGATCGATGCCGACCTCCACCTCGCGTTCCTGCGCCTCTTCGTAGCGCATCGGGTTGAAGCCCTCGTACAGATCCGGCAGCAAGCGCAGCCCATAACGCTGCACAAAACGGTTGGCCTGGATGCCCGCCTTGTGCTTGTCGAAACGCACATCCGGGTCCAGCCCCGTCATGCCTACGTACACGCAGGGCCGGCCCGCCACATAGCCCGGGTTGCAGCGCCGGAAGGCCGGCTCCTGCAGCACATCCGGGTGCAGCTCGATCACATAGACGTGGTGGTGCGGGCGCGCCACGCCATCACCCCGGCAGGTGGCACCACCGGCCCGCGCTGAGCGGTCCGTGTGGCTGAAAGAACGGTTCGTGGTCCATGTCGATCGTGGTCTGGGACTGCGACGGCCGGGACGACGCCAGCGGTCGGCTGCGGCCGGGAGTATCGATGAAATCGTTGAGACCCACGTCCCTGCGTCCCGCCCGAATACCCCGGTTGGAAAAATGGCGGTGACTGGTCTATGGTGAATTCCGTCTGGCAACCGGTCTTGGCAGCCCCTTGCGGGCACATGGAGCCGCGGTCAGGCACTCGTTGATTCAACTGCAAAGGAGAACGTGATGGGACTGTTGGACAAACTCCTCGGAACCCAGGTGGCCTACCCGCCGCTACCGGCCGGCAGCGATGTGGTGGAGCAACTCGATGAAGTCAAAGCGCCGCTGGAGCAGCTGGCGCACAAGGTGCACGACCACCTCGAAGTGGTCCCGGCGGACCATGAAGCTTTTGTCTTCCTCGGTAAACCACCCAAGAACTTCGGTATCGCCTGGATTCACGACGGCAAGGTCACTGGCCTGAAGGAATTTGCCGAAGAACACAACCTCTCACCAGTCGAGATGGGCAAGCTGATCGTGCGCCTGGGCGAGGCCTACCAGCACGCCAGCCAGGCACCGCGTTACTCGGCAGAGTTCGGCGGGAAAAAAATGGTGGTCATTCCGTCGCGGGGGCTGGAGCAGGAGATGCACCACATCATGGCGTCTACCACGTTGCACTGAACGCGAGGCCGCATCTTTGAGGTGAAGGTGTGGGCTGGGGTGCGATCGCAGGCGAACCTGTTCGACAGGGTCCTGCCGGCTGCCGGCAAGCGCGCGACCGCACTCCTGACCAGGCCGCGCGGGGCGTCTTGATGCCGATCAACCGCCGCTGACGGCCGCCCGAACAGAATGGGGCGTGCGACGGGCTGGCCGGCGCGCGTGCCGCATGGCCAGCCTCACCTGCACACACGAAAGGACGCGGCCATGAACACCTCGCAATGCAAATCCATCGTTTGTGCGGCTTTGCTGGCCCTGTCCGCGGGGGCCCAGGCCCAGCTGCCGCAAGGGCAGGCGCAGCTGAACCTGACGGCCGATGCAGCCTGCAAGCTCCAGGTCAACGGCAAATCCGCGGGGGCGTTGAGCCCCGGTCTCCAACGCACGCTGGCGCTGCCACCCGGCAAGGTCGAGATTCGCTGCGCCGGGACCGACAAGGCGCTCGCCCCGGCCAGTGAACAGCTGGACCTTCAGGCGGGCGAGACCCGGTCGCTTCGCCTGCGCTTGCGCTGGGTGGCAGCGGCCGACGGCGTGATGGACAAGGCCAGCCGCCTGCTCTGGACCCGTCAGGACAACGGCAGCGACGTGGACTGGGCGGGTGCCCAGGCGTGGTGCCAGAGCCTGGGGCAGGGCTGGCGACTGCCCAGCCGCGCCGAGCTGGACGCACTCACCACGGGCTCCGCCGGCGAAACCACGCCTTGCCGCGACGCTCAATGCAGAGTGCCCGCGCTGTTCGTCCTCAGCGGCTACTGGATGTGGAGCGGCGACCGCAACGCCGACGGCAGCGCCACCTACCACTACCTGCACACCGGCCACACGCAGACATCAAGCATCGACTACAAGCTCCATGCGCGCGCCTTGTGTGTGCGGGCGGGGTGAGAGGGACGCATGCAAGACACTGACCCGGGGCGTTTTGGCCCCCGGGTACTCATGCCGCCGTGTTCAGCGGCGCGGCAATCGATTCAGCACCAACGTGGAAGACGAAAACGTTGCTGTGCCGCTATTGCGCAACTTGCTGTCGTTGTCGGAGAACGTGAAATACGTGTCCTCGGGTGAAAAGCCGATGCCATCGGGTCTTCTGCGTTCGAAACGCAAGCGATCGGCCGTGCCGACCAGCTGCGTACTCCCCGTGGCGGTGACCACGGGCACCGAAGCGATGAAGGTTGCGGTCAACAGCAATGTGTTGATCGTGGGGCTGCCAGAACACGTTGTATTGGCGTATCGATAGCCGGTGTACGTGCCCGTCACCACCGTGGTGGAAACAGGTGCGGCGAATTGGTAGCTGTCGGTGCCTGATGTCGCACCGCCTCCGATGACGACGCCGACACCACATCCCGATGAAGTCCAGGTGCCTTCGTATTTGCTGAGATCACCGCCAGACGACTGCACCGCCAGATGCGTGACTGCGGGCGGCGTTGGTGTGGCTGAAGAGTCATCCCCACCTCCGCAAGCGATCAGCGATGTGGACAGGATTGCGGTGGCAGCAAAGCGAAAACGGATCGACACAGAACCTCCCTGGTTTGTTCAGATTGCAGAAGACGAGATGGTGCCTTCTTTGACACGTGCAGCCCCACCCATGAGCAACACCGAGAAACAAAATTCAACGGCGCGAGAAGTCCTGCACAAGCCCGTGACACAGGTGGACGACCAGCCAGCCACCGTCCACCGCGAAGGCCACGCCTGTGCCGACATGGCCATTCGCTGCCCCTGTCCTCGAGGATCAGTACATCCCCGCGTTCGTCATCGCACTGTCGATCATCCCGGCGATGTCTGGCAGCAGCGCCTTGACGACCTTCTGGTGGGTTGCGTCGTCGAGGTTCTCTTCCAGCTTGTAGCTCCACGGCTTGCCGTCGGGACGCGTCACAACGGCGCCCATGCCGGGATTGGGGTAGCTGCTCATGAAGATGTCCTTGCTGGCGGTGACGCCCGCCACCTGGATGCCGGCCATGGCAGCGGCAGCACGGATGTCACCAAAGCCTGCACGCATGGCCATGGTCACGCCGAAGATGCCGCGTTCGGCATCGAAGTTCTCGGCGATCACGACCATCGCATCGACGTTGTTCGCCTTGGCCAGATCGGCCAGCTCCTTGTCGATGCGCTCCACGTTGTGCGACATCACCAGTGTTCGCGCATTCAGCCGGGCCGCCATCGCGTTCACATCGCTCACCTGAATCTGCTTGACCTGGTACTTGCCTGACTGACGCAGGTACTGCTCTGCCGACAGACGCGCGTGAACGTTGAACGCATCACCTGCCACCGGCAGCGACTTGAACTCGTTGTTGAACACCGTGATGCCAATCTTGCGGTACTTCAACTCCTGCGGCAGCAACGACACGATGCCCACGCTTTTGATGGACGCGGCCTGCTGCTGCGTCAACTTGGGGGCAGCACATGCCGTGAGCATCACGGCCAGCAGCAGAACGAACAAGCGGCGAAATGCCTTCATTGGGTTTCCTCCTTGGGGTGTCATTTTCTTCAGTTTCAGTACCCCTCGGCGAAACAGCTGCTCGCGCAGGACCGAAGCGCCCTCAGCGCTTGGGCGTGTCTTTGTCGATCAACGCGAGGTCTTCTGGTTTGAGTTCGCTTCTGCCTTGGCGCAACGCATCGAAATCCGGGTCGGTGAAGGCGAAGCTCTGGAAGTCCGGGCTGGCTTTGTAGGCGGTCTTCAGGTCTTCAAAAATGCCTGCCTTGGGGTATGTGTCTGAGCCCGACGCGGCATTCGCCTTGGCCTTGAAGCAGGCCAGGTTGTAGCGGGCCTTGGCCGACGCCGGATCGGCCTTGAGCGCCTTCTCCAGCGTTTCGACGCCCGCTTTCCACAGGTCCGGCACTGTGCGCGGGTCCTTTTCGGTTGCGGGTGCACCCAGTTCGGCCATGTCGTAGTACACGTTGGCCAGCCCGATCAGCTGGCTCGCGCTGTCGGGGTGCAAGGCCAGGGCGAGCTTGTATTTTTCTTCGGCCTTGTCGAGGTAGTTGCTCTTGCGATCGGCGGGAGCGATCTTCTCCGCCAAGAGGTCGGCCACCTCGTTCACGGTGAGCAGGCGCTGCGCCTCCACCACCAGGGGGTGCGATTCTTCGACGGCCTTGATCGTGGCTTTGGCGGCGTCTGCCGACTGCTTGCCGCTCTCGGCCGCCGCCTTGGCGGCAATGGCGTCGGTGCTGGCCTGATTCGCGGTTTCCTTCACCTCGTCGAGGCTGCCGATTTTCGTGGTGATCATGCGCATCAGGCGTGGCCCCAGGTAGCCGGCCACCAGCGCCCAGCCGATGAGGTGCACCAGATTCATCTGGGTCACGTTCTGTTCAGCGGCGCCGGGAAACACCGCCGAAGACACCACAAAGACCGAGAACGCTGCCACCACACCCACGATGGCGTCGCCGAGAAACCCCAGCTCCAGCTCCCGTGCCGTGAAGGTGACGGTTTCGCTGACCACCGTCTCTCCCGCCTCGGCCGCTGGCTTGGCCGGGGGTGTGCCCTGGCCGGGCTTGGACGGTGTGGCACTGGCATCGCCCACCCGGTAGCGCACGCGGTGCAGCGCCGGGAGCGACAGGCGATAACGCAGGTTGGTCCGCAGGCCGTCGGCAATGCCCCCGATCGCGCCACACACGGTGATCACACCCAGCATGCTCCACAGACGCCAGGTCCATTCGCCACTGTCTTTGTTTTCCTTCTTGCCTTGGTCCTGGGTGCCGGCGGGCATGCTCTGCGTGACCGTGGGCGATGGCGTGGACACCGATGGTGTGCCCGTTGGCGTGACCTTGCCCGTGGTGGTGATGGTGGTGGTGGCCATGCCCAGCCCTGCGGTCAACAGCAGGAGCATGAAACACAGCGGTGCAACCCAGGCAGCAAGCACCCGGCGGGGGCGGGAGGATGTTGTCATCTCAGCTCCTTGAAGGATCGCGGGGAAGTGCCCAAGTCGGATCGATCCGCTCTCTCAGCACCAGCGAACCACTGTAGGCCTGTGCGACACCCGTGAATTGATCTGCCGCAAATTCGGGTGAGTGGGCGTTCGACGCGGCTTCAGCGTCGCTGCGACACCGACAGCGCCTTGGCCGCCTGCGCCAGCCTCACGAACTGTGAGCACTGCTCCACCCATTGCAGGCGCTGAGCCACGCTCAACTGCGCGAACGCCTTCATGCGCTCGTCGCTGACGTGGTAGGTGCGGTCCCCACGGTCGAATGCGTTTGCTGGTTGACGCGGGTTCATGCGGAAGGCAGGCGTTTGAGGTGCTCAATGTCTGCCAGATCGATCGGCCGCGCCACCGCGGCCTTCAAGGTGATCAGATCCGGCACGCTGGCCAGGCGAACCGGTACGCCGGTCACGTCCAGGCGCAAGGCGCGCTCACACAGTGCGCCCGCATCCACGGGCGGGAACAGCAGCACATCCAGCGTTACGCCCGCCAGCGCGTTGCTGCGCAAAGCGAACGCCTGCAAGTTGCGCTGCGAGTGCCACTGCTTCAAGGTGTCCAGGTCGGCCAGCGTTTCCAGCGGGACGGGCAGCATCGGCGTCAATCCCAGCGCTCGGGCCGCGTCGATCAGGTGCTGCAGGTTCTCTGGCGACATCACCACGCTGATGTCGATGTCCATCGTGTTGCGCTCCACGCCGTGCAGCGCCACGGCCAGCCCGCCAATCAGTGCGTACTCGACGCGGTGATCGTCCAGGGCGCGGAAAAGGTCCAGATAGAACATGGCGGTATTTTGGCCTGTCAGCAGGCTGATGGGAGCAACTCCGTTTGCAGGCATATTTCGCCGCCACCATAGCAAGGGACCTGTGCGCCGAATGCCTGCGCAAACGCGAGCTGCCGCACCCGCTGCGCCGCAATTCGTCCAGCGTGTTCGACCCCGCGCACGAAAGGATCCAGGTGATGACGCTACACGTCAGCAAAGGGCTGGAGTTCCCGGTGGTGGCGCAGGTGGGCGCCGGGCGCATACCCGTCGAGGGCCAAGACAAGCGCAAGGAGGTTGGGGTCACACTGCGCCAAGCGCGTCGGCCACCCTCTGTGTGGCCACGATCAGATCCTTCACCAGCCGCTCGTCCACCTCCAGCAAGCCTTCGTATTCGCCGAGATTGCGTTTGTTGTGGCACAGATCCAGCACGCGCCAGACCTCCGGCCCCAGCCCCAGCGTGTGCGGCAACACCTGAAAAACGATGTAGCGGTTGGCGGCGCGGTAGCCCTTGGAACGCAGCGCGGCCAGGCACAGCGCATGCGCTGCGTTGTAGGCCAGGTCGAAGCGGCTCTCCAGCGCCAGCGAAGCGTTGCCAGCGTCGGCCAGACGGGCTCGGCCCGTGCGCAGCAAGCCGGCGATCTCGGCCGCGTCGGGCGGTTCCGGTTTGAGCGAGCCGCCGGGGCGGCTCAGGTTTTCAAGTGGGTTGGTGGGGCTCATGCTGCGGTGATTCCTCCTGGCCGATCAGCCATATCTTTGGCTGTTGCATCACGCGGTTGACGAACGCATTGTCGCCCTGCAGCCGGGCGCGGAAATCAGCGGCGGTGTAGAGCGCCGGGTTGATCGTGCGGCCCAGGGTCTGGCTCGCGCCTTCCAGCGCGCCGAACACATCGCCATAACCCAGCGTGTCGCTCACCACCATCAGGTCCACGTCGCTTGCCGCGGTGTCCTGCTGCTTGGCAATGGAGCCAAACACAAAGGCCAGCTCAATCTGCGGCGCCAGCGGTGCGAGCGCCACGCGCAGCACATCGGCCAGCCCCATGGTCTTGAGCACCAGCCCGCGCAACTCGGCAAACACCGGCGACGCCGCATTGGCCTGAAAGTGCTTCTGGTTGCCCTGCCTGCGCACCGTGAGCAAACCCGCA
Source organism: uncultured Hydrogenophaga sp. (assembly GCA_964550405.1). GTDB lineage: Bacteria > Pseudomonadota > Gammaproteobacteria > Burkholderiales > Burkholderiaceae_C > Hydrogenophaga. Next base: position 126,329 of record CAZJZD010000007.1, read on the forward strand.
CCGGCCAGGTCGGCCAGCTCGCGCTGCACCGCGCCCGCACCCGACTGCGCCAGGCCAATCACCTCGTTGGTGTAGAAGCTGCGGTCCGGCGCGCCGAACAGCACGGCCAGCACGCGCTGGCGCACCTTGGGGAAGAGGGCGTCGGCGGTGGACGAGGGGGCTGGTGTGTGTTTTATACCCATATTGGGTGCAATCATACCCAAATAGGGTTGTTTTGGGTGATTCTGCCATCCGGTCGAATGCAAAACCCCTCAAGCCCACCGCGAAGGCCACGCCTGGGCCGATATGGCCATCCTCTGCCGCCACCACAGCGAAATGGACATGTGCGCCGAATTCCTGCGCAAACGCAAGCTGCCGCACCAACTGCGCCGCAACTCGTCCAGCGTGTTCGATCCCGCGCACGACAGCATCAAGGTGATGACGCTGCACGTCAGCAAAGGGCTGGAGTTCCCGGTGGTGGCGCTGGTCGGCGCCGGGCGCATGCCCGCCGAGGACGAAGACGAGCGTGAGGAAGCGCGGCTGTTCTATGTGGGGGCGACGCGGGCGACGCAGCGGTTGGTGATTGGGGCGAGTGGGGGCGGGAAGTTCGCTGCGCGGCTATAGGCAAAAGGCAAGACCCAATACTGCTTCAATTCTGTTCTGCGCCTACAGGCAGCTCAATTTGTTTTTAACTCGAGGTGACGCAAAGAAGCTCCATGCGTCCGGTTAGATTGCTGGCGTGCGTTGTTTGTAGAAGATCCCAGTTGGGCTTGCGTCCGGTCCTCTCAATCGCTCTTTGAATGCAGCCAATAATGCTGCTTGGCTTTGTTGGGGTGCCTTCCTTGAATTCGAGACTGAGGGCGCTGGAATTTGTTAGGGGGATGAGCAGAATGCACTCTGGCGTGAAGCGGATGGAATGATGTGTTTCGATGTGGTCCATGAAGGATGACTTGAATACACCGATTTTATTGTTTTGGCTTAGGTCGGCGATTTCATGATAGTTCAGGAATCTATGTCCTATCCCCGGAATGGATGCAAGCACTAGTCCAAAATCAATTGGGTCTGCATCAAAATCACATGCGTGCAATCCAGCAATGCACCTTTCACTCTCGCTGAGTGTTTCATTGTTCAGGATTTGAAGCTGCTCGGTGGCCCAGCTTGATATCGAATTGGCTGGAGCTTCAAAAGATATTGGGCCTCTTCGGGCTGAGTCTGGCTTGTGATCGATATAACCTATGTAAGCGCCGCTCGATCCTCCATTTAACGAGGTTGCTAGCCCCCCGATTGTTCTCACTGACATCAATATTTGGGATGAGATGTTGGTGGTTGAAATGGCGGCTACACCATACAGTCGTTCGTCTGCCTTTATCGGGCGAAGACGTTGATGCTGTTTGGAGATCTCGAGGGCTGTATCTTGGTTTTTTGTGTAATCTACGAACGAAATTGTGCGCAGTATCTTAAGAGGATCGGGGGCGTAGAAGGGTGCGCCAGAGTGCACTTCAATGCGATTCCCGTCGTTCTGATCAAAGAAAATTTTTACGTCTAGACCGACAGCAAGTGAAGATATGAATGCAGTTAGTGGTGTCTGGAAGTTTTGTGCGCCCAAGTATGCTGGCTTTATTGTGATCTGGTGATCATCCGATAGGTGTCCATCCTTTAGTTTGAGCCGAATGCGGGTGGAAATTCGAGGAGAGAAATTGTTTGGGCGACCCTGCCTCAGTATAGGGCGCAACGAAGCGCCACCATCAAAAAATAGGGTGTTGCTATCGACAACGCCTTTGTCCCACCCTTTGCTTGATACCTCTGCCTGATCGGCAATCATAAATATCGAATAGAAGCCGATCCCAAAACGTCCAATTGGTTTGAATCGAGATGACCTTAGGCCGGGAAACTCGAGCTTTACTAAGTTGGATCGCCAGAAGCTATTGCCGAAGTCAAGCAAAGGTCCTGTTAAGACCCTTTGTGACATTCCAACACCATCGTCTTCAACAACGAGCCAATCGCCGGCTGCTTGTTCAATGCGAATGGAGATTTCGCCTTCGAATTTCGGCTCAATGTGTCGCCTCGCTACAATGGCGTCCCTCGAATTTTGAATGAGTTCGCGCAAAACAATGGTGAATCCGTCGGCGCCGGAGCCGTACAGCTTTTCTCCTCCAAGTTCGAGAACTAGCGACTCCACATTGCTAACATGGGGTTCGGCTTTGCAAGGCTTCCATCCGTCAACTTGTATTGATCGGATCAGCTCGTCTAGTGAGTCGGCGCCTTTAACTCTTTTAACTCTAAATTCTGGTGCGTTTGGCCTTTCACGATTCTTCAGTAGTGCGTTGACTGCTCGCAGTTCACTATTAATCATGGATACTGCATCGTGTGCAACCCACCAAGCTGCCGCCTCTTTTTCGGTGAACTTCCTACTTGAGGTGTAGATTATGGTCTGCTTGGATGAATCGCTTTCGTCTATTGTTGGTCCCATTATTCTGTTTTGGGATCGCCAATGTTGCATCGAAACCCCCTGTCGCTTAATGAGGGCGTACAAAAACAAAGGGGCTCTTGCATCATTAACATGTGATGCATCAGCGCAGCGTAAAAGACAGGCAATTTTGACAGGATCTATCGTCCATCCAGATGGAAAATCAGAGGGTGCATTGAATTGATCGCCGAGGCCTGGTGCTAGCTCGTCAATATCCCAGTGATGGCTTGCTGCAATTCGGCCGATTAATCGTCCGAACTCTGTCCGAAGCTGTGTGTCCTCAATCAAGTAGATGTCTTGGCCGGTATCGGGGTGTTTCCAGTTTATGGTGGGAAGTTTTTCGGCTTGATGTGCATGCAGCGCTCGAAGGGCTGCGAAATCGGCAACGCTTTTCTTCTCTGAGTCATCCTTGTGCGAGTTTCGGTCGCACTCCTCGGCATATGCGTCTTTCCATTCGATCGTTTCTCGAATTCCTGTTTGTCCACCCTCGTACGCTTCCCAGCACATTGCTGAATCATGTAACAGAACAGCCCCTCCGAATATAAATGCTTCCAGCGGGTTTAAGGGGTAGTCCGGGCCTGCTACGAGATCTGCTGTGCCCCATAGACCATCCAAATGGGTTTCATCGTGAATAGTAAGTCCCGGAAGAATCTCGCCGATTTTTCTAACGAGGGGTTGAACATTCCCTCGAAAGACGAGTAAGGCATTTTTTAAGCGGCTACGTTGCTGTGCGAAGGGGTCGGCGGCTTTATCGGCAAACGCGTTATTCCACAGTGCAGTCAGCTCAATATTGCTTGTTGACATTTCTATTCCCTGCCCCATCGTTATTGACCAAAAAATCACTTCCCCCAAGAATCCTTCAACCCCGTCACCCGGTTGAACACCACTTTCCCGCCCACGCCGTGGTCCGTGCGGTCGGCCACAAAGTAGCCGTGGCGTTCGAACTGGAATTTCTGGTCCGGCTTCGCGGCGGCCAGTGACGGCTCCACGACCGCCGTCACCACCTTCAGGCTGTCGGGGTTCAGCGCGTCCAGGAAGTTCTTGCCACCCGCGTCGGGTTGCGGGTCGGTGAACAGGCGGTCGTACAGGCGCACTTCGGCGCTCACGCCGTCGGCGGCGCCCACCCAGGTGATGGCGGCCTTGGCCTTGACGCTGTCCGCGCCGGGGGTGCCGCTCTTGGTGCCGGGGATCACTTTGGCGTGCACTTCCGTCACTTTGCCGTCCGCGTCCTTGGCGCCGACGCCGGTGCATTCGATGACGTAGCCGCCTTTGAGGCGCACCACGTTGCCCGGGAACAGGCGCTTGTAGCCCTTGGGCGGCACTTCTTCAAAGTCTTCGCGTTCGATCCACACGTCCTTGCCGATCTTGAACACGCGGTCGGGCGGGGGGGTCTGGCCTTCGGCAATGGCGCTGTGGGGCAGGGCGGGCTGGGTGCAGTCTTCGGTGTAGCTGTCAGAGCCGAACACCTCGGCCCAGTTGGTGAGCACCAGCTTGACGGGGTCGAGCACGGCCATGCCGCGGTGGGCCTTGTTTTCCAGGTCTTCGCGCAGGCAGCCGTCGAGCGTGCTGTAGTCGATCCAGGAATCGCTCTTGGTCACGCCGATGCGTTCGGCAAACAGCTGGATGGCTTCGGGCGTGTAGCCGCGGCGGCGCAGGCCAACGATGGTGGGCATGCGCGGGTCGTCCCAGCCGCTGACTTTCTTCTCGTTCACCA
>CAZJZD010000008.1:0-128669 GCA_964550405.1 uncultured Hydrogenophaga sp.
GGCGGGTAGATGTAGGTGTTGCGGACCATGAACTCCTTGAGGATGTCGTTCTGGATGGTTCCGCTCAGCTTGTCCTGACTCACGCCCTGCTCTTCTGCGGCCACCACGTAGCCGGCCAGCACCGGCAGCACGGCGCCGTTCATGGTCATGGAGACCGAGACCTTGTCCAGCGGGATCTCGTTGAACAGGATCTTCATGTCCTCGACCGAATCGATCGCCACGCCGGCCTTGCCCACGTCACCCGTCACGCGCGGATGGTCGGAGTCGTAGCCGCGGTGGGTGGCCAGGTCGAAGGCCACCGACACGCCCTGCCCGCCCGCGGCCAAGGCCTTGCGGTAGAAGGCGTTGGATTCCTCGGCGGTCGAAAAGCCGGCGTACTGGCGGATGGTCCAGGGCCGCACCGCATACATGGTGGCCTGGGGACCACGGATGTAGGGTTCAAACCCCGGCAGGGTGTTGGTGTACGGCAGGTGGGCCGTGTCTTCGGCGGTGTACAGCGGCTTGACGCTGATGCCGTCCGGCGTGACCCAGTTGAGCGCGTTCACGTCGCCACCGGGCGCGGATTTCTGGGCCGCCTTGGTCCAGGCTTCGAGGTTGGCGGGAGCGAATTCGGAGGGTTTCTGGCTCATGGTGTCAGCGCTTGAATGCGGTGTGGGGATGCAACAGAACAGCCTGTCGAGTTTACATCATTCATAATTATTGATGCAAAATATTCCCGCCGGCTTACAATGCCCGGTCGCTGTACTCCCCCTCTGACCGTCCGCATGTCCGCCCTGTCCCTTGCCCCCCGCGCGCTCTACGAAGAAGTGGCCGAGCTGCTGCGCCAGCGCATCTTCCGCCGCGAGCTGGAGCCGGGCAGCTGGATCGACGAGCTCAAGCTGGCCGAGGAATACGGCATCAGCCGCACACCGCTGCGTGAAGCACTGAAGGTGCTGGCGGCCGAAGGCCTGGTGACCATGAAGGTCCGGCGCGGCGCCTACGTGACCGAAGTGTCGGAGAAAGACCTGGCCGACGTCTACCACCTGCTGTCGCTGCTCGAATCCGACGCCGCGGGTGTGGTGGCCGAGCGCGCCAGCGATGCCCAGCGCACCGAACTGCAGGCCCTGCACGCCGACCTCGAAGCCGCCATCGGCGACCGTGAGCGCTTCTTTGCCATCAACGAGCGGTTCCACCTGCGCCTGCTGGAGATGGCGGACAACCGCTGGCGCCTGCAGATGGTGGCCGACCTGCGCAAGGTCATGAAGCTCAACCGGCACAGCTCGCTGTTCAAGACAGGCCGCATCGACGAATCGCTGGCCGAGCATCGAGCCATCATGGCGCCCCTGCTGGCTCGCGATGCCGCACTCACGCGCCAGCGCATGCAGGAACACTTCCGCAACGGGCTCGAAGCGGCCATCTGAGCCGCTGCCGGCACCGGCGGGTCCGCGCGGCTGGACGCGGAGCGCGCTGATACAGTCAGGCGACCCTTTGCACACGCCCGAAGCTCGCATGTCCCAAGCCATCCTTGCCCAGAGCGGCATCCTCCAGACCATCCCCGCCCACGGGCGCTACCTCAGCTGCCAGCAGCGCGTCGGCGCCGACCCGCGCACGGTCCTCAAGCGACTGGCCAGCCAGGCCGACGGCCTGGCCACGGTGGTGGCGATCGGGGCCTCGCTGGTACGCGAGCTGGACCGGCAGATACCCGGCCTGAAGAACTTCACCGGCATCGACGGCGCGCGCATCAAACTGCCGGCCACGCCCACCGACCTGCTGGTCTGGCTGCGCGGGACCGATCGCGGTGAGCTGCTCATCCGCAGCCGGCACATCGAAACCCTGCTGGCGCCGGCGTTCGACGTGAGCGACATCACCGACGCCTTCAACCACGACGGTGGCAAGGACCTCACCGGCTACCAGGACGGCACCGAAAACCCGCAGGGCGACGAGGCCCTGACCGTGGCGCTGCTGCCCGACACCGCCGGCCCCGGCCTGGCTGGCAGCAGCTTTGTGGCGGTGCAACGCTGGCGCCACCACATGAGCCGTTTCGAGGCCATGCCCAAGCAGCAGCAGGACCACACCATTGGCCGCGAGCGCGACAGCAACGAAGAACTGGACGAGGCACCCGCCTCGGCCCACGTCAAGCGCACCGCGCAGGAGAGCTTCGACCCCGAGGCCTTCGTGCTGCGCCGCTCCATGCCCTGGGCCCAGGGCAATGAAGGAGGTCTGGTCTTCACGGCGTTCGGCTGCAGCTTTGATGCCTTCGAGGCCCAGCTGCGCCGCATGTCGGGCGCCGAGGACGGCATCACCGACGCACTGTTCACCTTTTCCGAACCCGAGACCGGGGCCTATTTCTGGTGCCCGCCGGTGCAAGACGGGCTGATCGACCTGCGCGCGCTCGGACTCTGAAGGGCCCGAGGTCCGGACCTCCCGTCGCCAGACAGGCCATGCAAGGGAAAGCCCTGATCCCGAAGTTGATTTTTGTCAAATTAATATAAGCGTTGACTGATGGACGATGTGACACCCCAATCCGGGTGCATCACCAACGGAGACAACGCATGGCTCACATCGTCATTCTGGGCGCCGGCATCGGCGGCATGCCCATGGCCTATGAAATGAAGGCCCTTGCCCGCCCTGGCGACAAGGTGACCGTCATTTCCGACTCGCCCAGGTTCCATTTCGTTCCTTCCAACCCATGGGTGGCGGTGGGCTGGCGCACCCGCAACGACATCGAGATCGAGATCGCGCCGGCCCTCAAGAAGAAGGGCATCGAGTCCATCATCCAGCGCGCCAGGCGGGTGCACCCGGACGCCAACCAGATCGAACTGGAAGACGGCAGCCAGGTGGACTACGACTTCCTCGTCATCGCCACCGGCCCGAAGCTGGCCTTTGACGAGATCGAGGGGCTGGGTCCCAACGGCCACACCCAGTCGGTTTGCCACGTGTCGCACGCCGTCACCGCCAACGAAGCCTGGACCCATTTCATCAACGATCCGGGCCCCATCGTCGTGGGTGCCGTGCAGGGGGCATCCTGCTTCGGGCCGGCCTACGAGTTCGCGATGATCATGGACACCGACCTGCGCAAGCGCAAGATCCGCGACAAGGTGCCCATGACCTTCGTGACCTCCGAGCCCTACATCGGCCACCTGGGCCTGGGCGGCGTGGGCGACTCCAAGGGCATGCTCGAATCGGCCATGCGCCAGCGCCACATCAAGTGGATCTGCAACGCCAAGACCACCAAGGTCGAGGCCGGCAACATGTACGTGACCGAGCACAACGACCAGGGCCAGCCGATCAAGGAGCATGTGCTGCCCTTCAAGCACGGCATGATGCTGCCGGCCTTCAAGGGCGTGGACGCGGTGTTCGGGATCGAAGGCCTGACCAACCCGCGCGGCTTCATCAGCATCGACGAACACCAGCGCAACCCCAAATTCAGGAACATCTTCAGCGTGGGCGTGTGCGTGGCCATTCCGCCGGTGGAAGTCACGCCCATCCCCTGCGGCACACCCAAGACGGGCTACATGATCGAGTCCATGGTCACGGCCACGGCCCACAACATCCGCGAACTGCTGGATGGCAAGGAACCGACGCACCACGCGACCTGGAACACGGTCTGTCTGGCCGACTTCGGTGACACGGGCGCTGCCTTCGTGGCCCTGCCGCAGATCCCGCCCCGCAACGTGAGCTGGTTCAACGAAGGCAAGTGGGTGCACCTGGCCAAGGTCGCCTTCGAGAAGTACTTCATGCGCAAGATGCAGAGGGGCACGTCCGAGCCCTACTACGAGAAGGCGGTGATGGACATGCTGGGCATCGTCAAGCTCAAGGACAAGCTGGCCGGCAAGTAGGCCGGTGCAGCGCTGCTCATCCGGAGATGCCGTGGAACCGGCTCCGCCGGGCCACTGGCATCGCCCCCCTGGAGGGAGTGACGCGCAGCGGCGCAGGGGTGGATCACTTGATGCCGAGCAGCTCGACCTCGAACACCAGCGTGGCATTGGGCGGGATCACACCGCCGGCACCCCGCTCGCCGTAGGCGATGCGGCTCGGGCAGGTCAGCTTGGCCTTGCTGCCCACGGCCATGCGCTGCACGCCCTCGGTCCAGCACGGGATCACGCGGTTGAGCGGAAACTCGATCGGCGTCCCGCGCGAGTAGGAACTGTCGAACTCCTTGCCGTCGGGGAAGGTACCGCGGTAGTGCACCTTCACCACATCGCTGGCACCGGGTTTGGCACCGCTGCCGTCCTTGAGCGAACGGAACACCAGGCCACTGGCGGTGACCACCGCGCCCGCCTCCTTGGCGGCCGCTTCGAGGGGGGCGTTCTGGGCGCTGGCGGTGTTGGCCAGCAGGGCGATGCTCAGGGCGGCGAGTGCGGTCAGTCCTTGGGTCATGGGTGCTTTCTCATTGGGAGGAAATCGGTTCGGTGCCCGCGGGTTCCAGGGTCGCGGGGTCGGCATCCGGCCGGCCCACATGCGCCTGGGCCATGGCCCAGACCTCGCGCGGGGGCAGCGGCTTGAGGCGGTGGTCGCTCCAGACCTGGCGCCATTTGCGAGCGCCGTGCAGGCCGTGGCGCAGCCCCAGCATGTGGCTGGCGATGGAATACCAGTTCACGCCGTCCTGGGCATGGGCACGCTCCATGTAGTCGATCATGGCCAGCTCCACCGCTTCGCGCGTGGTGGCGGGCGCCGAGGTGTCGCCGTAGAAGCGCGCATCCCAGTCGGCCATGAGCCAGGGATTGTGATAAGCCTCGCGCCCGATCATGGCGCCGTCCAGGTGCTGCAGGTGCGTGGCGATCTGGTCGTTGGTGGTGATGCCGCCGTTGACGGCAATCACCAGGTCCGGGAAGTCCTGTTTGAGCCGGTAGGCCAGCTCGTAGCGCAGTGGCGGAATCTCGCGGTTCTCTTTGGGCGACAGGCCCTTGAGCCAGGCGTTGCGGGCATGCACGAGAAACACCTTGCAACCGCCCTCGGCCACCGTCCCCACGAAGTCGCGCACAAAGTCGTAGCTCTCGACCTTGTCGATGCCGATGCGGTGCTTGACCGTCACCGGCACGTCCACCACATCGACCATGGCCTTGACACAGTCGCGCACCAGCGCGGCCTCGCCCATCAGGCAGGCGCCGAATGCCCCGCGCAGCACGCGTTCGCTGGGGCAACCACAGTTGAGGTTGATTTCGTCGTAGCCGCGGTCCTGCCCCATCCTGGCACAGGTCGCCAGATCGGCCGGTTCGCTGCCGCCGAGCTGCAGCGCCACCGGATGCTCTTCCTCGTTGAAGAACAGGTGCTGGGCGGCGTTGCCGTGGATCAGCGCTCCCGTGGTCACCATTTCGGTGTAGAGCAGGGTGTGACGCGTGAGCAGGCGGTGGAAATAGCGGCAATGGCGGTCGGTCCACCCCATCATGGGGGCCACGGACAGGCGCCAGAGGCTTGGGCGACCCGGCATCGGGCCGGGGTGCGATCCGGAAAATGACATGGGCCGATTATCCCCGTCGATGGCGTGGCCCTCGGCGTTTGCCCAGGATGGGTGCACCGCGTGGCCCGGCGGCCTATAGTGATGTGCACGCTACCGACGCACAAAGCCTTGAAACCCCACAAACGGCTGCTGACCGCGGCCCTGCTCTTCATCTCGCTGACCACCGGCCTCTCGCTGTGGCTGGTCCAGGCGCACGCCCCCGCGGATGTGGCGTCGCGGGTGAAGCAAGGCGACACCTTGCGGGTCGGTTTTGCCGTCGAGGCCCCTTATGCCTTCATCGACGGCAACGGCATGATCACCGGAGAGGCACCCGAGGTGTTCCGGCGCGTGGCCGCGGACCTGGGGGTCGCCCACATCGACTGGATCCGCATGGACTTCGCCAGCCTGTTGCCCGAGCTGGAGGTCGGCCGCATCGACGCGATCGCCGCAGGCATGTTCGTCACACCGGAACGCCAGCGGCGCGCCCTTTTCTCCCGCCCGACGGCCACTGTGAGAGCGGCGCTGGTGGTGCGCTCGGACGAGCAGCGCCTGCCCGCCAAACCATCACTGGCCGACCTGGGAGGAGCGCCGTCGGTGCGCTGGATCATGCTGCATGACGCGGTGGAAAACAAGCTGTTGCTGCAAGCGGGCGTGGCGCCAGAGCAGATCGACACCGTGCCCCAGGTGGACCAGGCCCTGCGCGCCCTGTCCCAGGGAAAAGCCGACGCACTGGCCATCTCGAGTGTCAGCGCGTGGAACCTGGTCACCCGACACCCCTACTGGCCGCTCGAAGTGCGGTTGATGCCCGACGCGCCCGCCGGCTGGCCGGCGTTTGTGTTCCGGCTGGAAAACGAGCCGCTGCGGGATGCCACGAACCAGGCCCTCCAGGACTTCCTGGGATCCGACGAACACACCACCCTGGTTCGGCGCTTCGGTTTCACCGACGAAGAACTCCCGCCCGACCAGCCCTGACCGACATGAAATCCGAAGATGCTGCCGTAGGCCGACCGCCGTTGCTGAGCGGCGCATTCCGTGTGGCGGTTGCCACCATGCTCGCCTTTGGCCTCTTCATGCAGGTGCTGCTGATCGTGGGCGTTTATCTGGCCGAACGAACGCTCGACCGCGGCGTCGCCCCGATGCAGGAAATGCTCCAGATCCAGCGTCAGGGTGCACTCGCCCTCCAGTTGCTCAAACGGCCGGACGCACGGCGAGAAGCCATCTGCACCCTGGAAGAGCAGGACGACATCTGTGGTCTGCCGCTGCTGCTGCGGAACATCGACGCCGCTGCACAGCGGTTGCTGGACGGAACAGGCGGGCTGGCAGGCCTTCCACCCTCGCGCCCGCTGGAAGGCGATGCCCGTGCCCTGGCCCAGGTGCTGCGTGACATCGTCAGGCCCCTGCTGCCCCTGAGCACCGCTCAAGCCTTGAGTGAAGGGGACCACCTGCTCACGCTGCAACAGGGCCTGCTCCAGGTCGACCACCAGGCGCACCAGCTGGAACAGCAGGTGCTGGCCCAGATGCAGGCGGATTTCCGCTTCAAACACTGGCTGGACCTGCTGGCGATTGCTGCCACGGGCATCCTGATGGCGGCCACGGTCTTCACCCTGTTCTGGATGTGGTGGCGCGTGAGGGAGGGTTTTGACCAGCTGCGCACCAGCGAGGCGCGGCTTCGGGCCTATACCGATGCCGTGCCGGACACCGCCTATGTGCTGGACGCCGGAGGGCGAGTGCTGGAGATCATGGGAAATGGGCGCCAGTCGCAGGACCGCCCCTTGTCGATACCGGTCGGCGACCGGCTCCAGGAGCACCGGCCCGCGCATCTGGTCAGCCAGTACTTGCAGACCATCCGTAACGCCCTGGTCACGCGAGAGGTGCAGACCCTGGAGGTCGAGGTGCCGGACCAGCGCGGTGAATCTCACTGGTTCGAGGCCCGTGTGGCCGTGATCGAGCGCCCGGCCGACGCCAGCACCAGCACGCAGCAGCCAGCGGCGGACGGTGTTGCGGACCAAGTGATCTGGCTCTCGCGTGATGTGACCAGCCGCATCCGGACCGAACAGCAGCTACGCCAGCTCAACGACGAACTGGAACAGCGGGTGGCGGAGCGCACCCGGGAGCTCAACGATGCCGCGGACGAATTGCGGCGCTTCAACTACACCGTCTCGCACGACCTGCGCGCCCCCTTGCGAGCGGTCGAAGCCTACACCGCGCTGGCAGTCGAAGAAGCCGGTGAAACGCTCAACGCCTCGGCACGCGACCTCCTGGAACGGTCACGCAAGTCGGCCTCCCAGCTCTCGCACATGGTGGAGAGCCTGCTGCAGCTCTCACGGCTGGGGGAAATCCCGCTGCAGTGCACCTGGCTGGATCTGTCGGCCATGACCAGCGAAATTGCCATGGCCTTCGCGCTCGACCAGAAGGAGCGACGCATCGAATGGACCATTGAGTCGGGTCTGCAGGCATGGGCGGACGAGCACCTCATGCGCAGCGTGTTGCAGAACCTGGTGAGCAACGCCGTGAAATACAGCGCTCATCGAGATCCGGCCGTCATCGACTTCGGTCAGGTGGCACAGCCGGACGGAACGCAGGCCTTCTTCGTGCGCGACAACGGTGCTGGCTTCGACATGGCGCAGGCCAGCCAGCTGTTCCAGCCCTTCACCCGCCTGCACTCGGCGCGCGAGTTCGCGGGCGACGGGATTGGCCTGGCCACGGTGCGCCGCATCATCATCCGCCACGGCGGCCGCATCTGGGCGCAGGGCCAGGTGGATGCCGGGGCCACCATCTTCTTCACCCTGCCAGGGCCCACCACTCCCCGTGAACGCGACTTCAGCGGGAGCCGGCCAGCGCCGCTCGAAGCTGGCAGCAGCCGCCCCGCTCCGCTCTGGCCCGACATCGAGACCTGAAAAAAGAAAACCCGCCGAAGCGGGTTCGGGAGGACGAAGTGCCTCCATCCAGGACATCGCGGAACTGGCTTTGCCAGGCCGCAGATGTCGCCCCCTGGGGGGGTGACGCGCCGCAGGCGCGGCGCGGGGGGAGCCATCACCCCATATGAAGACCGCCGTTGACCGAGAAGTCGGCGCCGGTGGAGTAACCCGCTTCGTCGCTGGCCAGCCAGGCAATGATGGAGGCGATCTCGCTGGGCTTGCCCAGGCGCTTGACCGGCACGGTGGCCACGATCTTCTCCAGCACGTCGGGACGGATGGCATTGACCATGTCGGTGCCGATGTAACCCGGGCTCACGGTGTTGACCGTCACGCCCTTGTTGGCCATTTCCTGGGCCAGGGCCATGGTGAAGCCGTGCATGCCGGCCTTGGCGGCCGAGTAGTTGGTCTGACCGGCCTGGCCCTTCTCGCCGTTGACCGAGCTGATGTTGATGATGCGGCCCCAGCCCTTTTCCACCATGTCGGGCACGACCTGCTTGGTCACGTTGAACATGGAGTCCAGGTTGGTGCTCATCACGGCGTCCCAGTCTTCCTTGGTCATCTTCAGGAACATGCGGTCCTTGGTGATGCCGGCGTTGTTGACCAGCACGTCGATGGACCCGTGCTCGGCCTTGGCCTTGGTGAAAGCCTCGACGGTCGAGTCCCAATCGGCCACGTTGCCGACCGAAGCGTAGAAGGTGTAGCCCAGCGCTTTCTGCTCATCCAGCCATTTGTTGAAATCGCGGGTCGGACCGCAACCGGCGATGACCTTGAACCCCTCCTGGTGCAGGCGCTGGCAGATCGCGGTACCGATGCCGCCCATGCCGCCGGTGACGTAGGCTACTTTTTGACTCATTGTGATGCTCCTCTAGGTGGTGCCGGGATGGCGGAAAGAATGGGTGAAAGTTCAGGCGCGCTCGACGGCAAGGGAAACGCCCATGCCGCCGCCGATGCACAGGGCGGCCAGGCCCTTCTTGGCATTGCTGCGCTGCATTTCGTGCAGCAGCGTGACGAGGATGCGGCAACCGGACGCGCCGATGGGGTGGCCGATGGCGATGGCACCCCCGTTGACGTTGACCTTGGCCGGATCGATGTCCAGCGCCTTGTTGACGGCACAGGCCTGGGCGGCAAACGCCTCGTTGAGTTCGAACAGATCGACGTCGGACGCCTTCCAGCCGGCGCGGGCCAGGGCCTTCTGCGAAGCCGGCACCGGGCCCATGCCCATGGTGGCCGGGTCCAGACCGCTGGTGCCGAAGGCGGCGATGCGCGCCAGCGGCGTCAGACCCAGGGCGGCAGCCTTCTTGGCGCTCATCACCATCACGGCGGCGGCACCGTCGTTGATGCCCGAGGCATTGCCGGCGGTCACCGAGCCCGCCTTGTCGAAGGCCGGACGCAGGCCGGCCAGCGCTTCGGCGTTGGTCTTCTTGTTGATGAACTCGTCGCTGTTGAACACCAGCGGGTCGCCCTTGCGCTGGGGGATCAGCACGTCGACGATCTCGTCCTTGAACTTGCCGGCATCCTGCGCGGCCGAGGCCTTCTGCTGACTGCCCAACGCCAGTGCGTCCTGCATCTCGCGCGTGATGCCATGCGCCTTGGCCACGTTTTCGGCCGTGATGCCCATGTGGTACTGGTTGTAGACGTCCCACAGGCCGTCGACGATCATGGTGTCGACCATCTTCCAGTCGCCCATGCGCTGGCCGTCACGGCTGCCGTTGAGCACGTGCGGGCTGGCGCTCATGTTTTCCTGGCCACCGGCGATGACGATCTCGCTGTCGCCCCAGGCCACGGCCTGCGCGGCCAGCATCACGGCCTTCAGGCCCGAGCCGCAGACGGCATTGATGGTGAGCGCCGGCGTTTCCTTGGCCAGACCGGCCTTCATCATGGCCTGGCGGGCCGGGTTCTGGCCCACGCCCGCGGCCAGCACCTGGCCCATGATGACTTCACCGATGGCGTCGGCCGGCAGGCCGGTGCGCTTGAGCAGGTCCTTGATGACGATGCTGCCGAGTTCGGTGGCCGGTGTCTTGGCCAGCGATCCCCCAAACTTGCCGACAGCGGTGCGGGCAGCCGAAACGATGACGATGTCTTCCATGTGCGGGTCTCCAGTGTGCAAAGAAAAAGAATTCAGGCCTTGGCCTTGACGTAACGGCCCGGCGCGGGCTCGATGGCGGCGTAGGTCTTGCCTTTGCCGTAGGCTTTGGGCGCGGCGATCTGCTTGCCGGCGTGGCGCTTGAGCCAGGCCGACCAGTCGCCCCACCAGCTGCCGGGGTACTCGGTGGCCGCATCGATCCAGTCGCTGGCCTTGTCAGGAAACTGGCCTTCAGGGCCGATCCAGTGGCTGCGCTTGCCCTTGCTGGCGGGATTGATCACCCCGGCGATGTGGCCGGAAGCCCCCATGACAAACCGCTTCTTGCCCGGCAACAGCTGCGTGCTGCCGTAGGCACCCCCGATGGGCACGATGTGGTCCTCGCGCGAGCCGTAGATGTAGACCGGCAGCTTGACTTTGCGGAAATCGATCTTCTCGCCGCAGACCGTGGCCGTTCCGGGTTGGGTATAGCGGTTTTCCAGGTAGAGGTTGCGCAGGTACCAGGCGTACCAGGGGCCCGGCAGGTTGGTGCTGTCGCTGTTCCAGTAGAGCAGGTCGAACGGCGGCGGCGTCTCGCCCTTGAGGTAGTTGCCCACCACGTAGTTCCAGACCAGGTCGTTCGGGCGCAGGAAGCTGAAGGTGGTGGCCAGGTCACGGCCTGGCATCAGGCCGCCCTGGCTGAACTGCATCTCGCGGTACTTGACGAAGTTCTCGTCGATGAACAGGTCCAGCACGCCGGTGTCGGAGAAATCCAGCAGCGTGGTCAGGAAGGTGGCGCATTCCACCGGTTCCTGCCGGCGTGCGGCCAGCACGGCCAGCGCGGTGCCCAGCATGGTGCCGCCGACGCAGAAGCCCAGCGCGTTGATCTTGGGCGCACCGGTGATGTCGCGCACCACGTCGATGGCCCGGATGACTGCGTCTTCGATGTACTGGTCCCAGGTGGCCTGGGCCAGCGATTCGTCCGGGTTGCGCCAGCTCACCACGAAGGTGCGGTGGCCCTGCTCCACCGCATAGCGGATGAAAGAGTTGTCGGGCTGCAGATCGAGGATGTAGAACTTGTTGATGCACGGCGGCACCAGCAGGAATGGCTTCTCGTAGACCTTGGCCGTCAGCGGCTTGTACTCGATGAGCTGGAACAGTTCGTTCTCGTACACCACCGCCCCTTCGGTGGTGGCCACGTTCTTGCCAACCTCGAACACGCTCTCGTCCGTCATCGACACGTGGCCCTGCTTGAGGTCGTGCAGCAGGTTGGCCACGCCCTTGGCGATGCTCTCGCCCTGGGTGTCGATGGCTTTCTTCTGGGCTTCGGCGTTGAAGGCCAGGAAATTGCTCGGCGCGCTGGCGTCGATCCACTGCTGAACCGCGAAACGCACGCGGGCGCGGGTCTTGGCATCACCGTCCACCGCATCGGCCAGCGCCATCAGCGTTCGGGCGTTGAGCAGATAGACCGCAGCGGTGTAGGCCGCCACCGGGTTGTGGGCCCAGGCTTCCCCGGCAAAGCGGCGGTCGCCCTTCGGCTTGACGTCCAGCCCCTGGTTCCAGAGCGCCGTCAGGTCCTGCAGGTACTGTTTCTGGATCTCCATCAGGCTGGCGGGATCAAAGCGCACGGTCTGGCCTGCGGCCTGGTTGAACAGCCCGTTCATGCCCGACAGGCCGTCCATGGGCGGCATGGACATGCCGAAGGGGTGGGCCGAACCGCTTTGCGGCATGAGGGCCTTGAACGCGGCCATCGGGTCAGCGCCGTTGCCGGTTGCGCCCGAGACCGGAAATGCCTGAGCGGCCTGCGTCCATTGCTTGATGAGGTTTTGCTGGAACTGCTGTGCAGCCTCGAGCCAGTTGGGCGGGGTGGATGGCCCTGTTGCCATGCGTGTCTCCGGTGGTGGTGGCTTTGCGCCTTATCATCGGTCGCCCTGTCGGGTGCCGGGGCTTTCTCACGAGTGTTGACCCGAGTGCTTCCAGCAAGCTGACAGTGCGCAAACGAAACAAGGCGGCGAAAGGAATTCCGTGTATCTGGTGGTGGTCGGTTGGCTCTACGTGGTGATGATGATGGTGGTGGCCGAAGCCATGAGCCCGACCGGCAGCATCCTCGGGGCCATTGTGACCTTCTTTCTTTACGGTTTGCTGCCGGTGGCATTGGTGATTTACCTGATGAGCGGCCCCTACCGGCGCCGGATCATGCGGGCCCGTGAAGCAGCCGAAGAACGTGCGCGTGAGCAAGGGCTTGACTCAGCCGATCCAGATACAGGCGGCCATGCGCCCGGTGCTGCCGAGGCGAACAGCGTCACGCCGGTGCGAGAAGAAACGCGATGACTGTGTGACGGTGCACCAGGTCGGTGAGCCGTCGTTGCCGAACACCCGGTTCACCCCCATGGCCTGCAGACGCAGGCGTGCCAGCTGTGGCAGATGGGCCAGGTACTTGTTCGCCTCGGGCAAGTCGACGAAACAGCCAGCAGCGTCGCCGCGCCACGCCACGAAGGCGTCACGCACCTCTGCACCCACTTCAAACGCCTGCGGGCCGATGCAAGGTCCCAGCCAGGCCAGCACATCGGCTGGCGCGGATGAAGGTGTCATCCCCGCCAGGCAGGACTCCAGCACGCCGGCCGCCAGTCCCCGCCAGCCCGCGTGGGCGGCGGCCACCACGGTGCCCGCGGTGTCGGTGAAGAGCACCGGCAGGCAATCGGCCACCATCACGGTGCAGGCCACGCCCGGTTGTGTGCTCACACAGGCATCGGCCACCGTGCCGTCCGGGGTCTGCGCGTCCAGCGTGGCGACCGCGGTGCCGTGCACCTGCTGCAGGAACACCGGCCGTGCATGCAGTGCGTCGGCCAGCCGTTGGCGGTTGGTGGCCACGGCCACCGGATCGTCGCGCACGTGGTCACCGAGGTTGAAACTGTCGTACGGCGCGGCCGACACACCGCCCGCGCGCGTGGTGAACAGCGCCTGCACATGGGCCGGCGCCGGCCAGTCGGGCACCAGCCAGTCGTGGGGCGCGGTCATCAGGCTTCGTGGTCCGGGCAGGCCGAGGGCTGGGCCTGCTGAAAGGCGGGTAGCGCCATGCAGGCATCGAAGGCGGCCATGGTGCGCGGCAGACCGTCCAGCGGGGTGTCGAAGCGCCGGGCGTTGAAGATCTGCGGCACCAACAGGCAGTCGGCCAGGGTGGGCGTGTCGCCAAAACAGTAACGCCCCGCTGGCTGCTGTGCGAGTTGGCGCTCGAAGGCCTCCAGTCCCGTGCGCACCCAGTGCCGGTACCAGGTGTTCTTGGCCTCCTCACCGACCTTGAGCGTGCGGCTGAGGTACTGGAGCACGCGCAGGTTGTTGACGGGATGGATTTCACAGGCGACGGACTGGGCCAGTGCGCGCACGCGGGCACGGCCGAGCGCATCGCGCGGCAGCAGTGCGGGCTCGGGGTGCACCTCGTCGAGGTATTCGATGATGGCCATGGACTGCGACAGCCGTGTGCCATCGTCGAGCTCAAGCATCGGCACCAGCTGGTCGGCCGACACATCGGCGTAGGCGGCCTGCCGGTGCTCCCCCTTGGCCAGGTGCACCGGTACGTATTCGTAGGCCAGCCCCTTGAGCGCAAGCGCGATGCGCACGCGGAAGGAGGCGGACGAGCGGAAGTAGTTGTAGAGCTTCATGGGGGTCAAGGATAAAGGGCTGACGTGACAGATCAGCCCGCCAGCAGAGGTTGCAAGGCCTGTGCCACGGCCGGCACGATGCTCACCGCGTTGCTGGGGTGCGGGATGGCGTCGGTGCTCCATACGGCGCCCACACCCGCCTCGCGCAACAGCTCGACCGCTCCGGGGGCAAACAGCGCGTGCGTGACCGCCACATCCACCGACGCCGCACCGGCACGCAGCAGGCCGCGAGCCGCCTGCGCCACCGTGTGGCCGGAACTGGCCACATCGTCCATCAGCACCACGGCGCGCCCGGCCAGGGGCAGGTCGGGCAGCGCGATGTCCACGTCGCGGTCGCCGTGCCGGGTCTTGCGGCAGACGCCGTGCGCCCAGCCGTGGCGCTGCGCCGCCTGGCCCACCCATTGCAGCGATTCCTCGTCGGGGCCAATGAGCAGCACATCCTGGCGCTGGCTGGCGATCAGGTCCGACAGCAGGGGGGCGCCGCTGAGCACGATGGCGTCGCTCACCGGAATGGCCTCCTCCAGCGTGGCGACGCGGTGCAGGTGCGGGTCCACCGTGATCACGGCGTCGAACAGTTCCGCCAGGAAGGCGCCGACGATGCGTTGGCTCACCGCTTCACCGGGGTTGAAGGCCATGTCCTGCCGCATGTAGGCCAGGTAGGGAGTGACCAAGGTCAGGTGTCGTGCACCCAGCGCGCGCGCGGTGCGCGCGGCCAGCAGCAGCTCCACCAGCTTTTCGTTCGGCTGTTGCAGGCCGCGCCAGATCACCACTTGGGCGGGCAGCGGATCGGGCAGACGCAGTCGAACCTCCCCGTCCGGAAAGCGGTGGCGCCGGACCAGCGCCAGCGGCAGACCTGCGGCCGCGGCAGCGCGACGGGCAATGGCTTCTTCATCGTCAAAACACAGCAGCATCAGAACTCCACGAACACCTGGGGCACCTGCCCGGCCTCGCCCAGCCGGTAGCCGTTGCTGCGTTCCGTGGCCTGGCGGGCAAAGGCCAGGTCGGCCGGGTACGCGGCGTACACGCGGTACAGCACCTGCCCGGCCCGCACCGGATCGCCGAGTTTGGCGCAAAGGTCCACCCCCGCACCTTGCACCTTGGGCGCGCCGGCCAGCCGCGCGATCTGCGCGATCTGCAGGTTGTCGATGCCGGTGACCACGCCATCGGCGGGCGCCACCACCTCGAAACTCAGCGCACCCAGTGCCGGGTGCTGGTGATCAAAAGGCTTGCCTCCCTGGGCGGCGATGATGGCGCGCATCTGCGCCAGCGCACGACCGGAATCGAGGATGTCGCGCGCGATGGCAAAGCCGTCGCCCCCGCGCACGTCGGGGCTGCATTCGATCAGCCGGCCGGCCAGCCGAAGCGACTTCTGCCGCAGATCGTTGGGCGCATCGGGATGACCTTCGAGCACCTGCATCACGTCGCGCGCTTCCAGCACGGGGCCGATGCCATGGCCCACCGGCTGGCGTCCGTCGGTGATGACCACCTCCAGCGACAGGTGCAAGCGCTGCGCCACATACTCGAACAGGCGGCGCAGTTTCTGCGCCTCGGGCATGGAGCGCACCTTGGCCGTGGGGCCGATGGGGATGTCCAGCACCAGGTGGGTGGCGCCGGCCGCGATCTTCTTGGACAGGATGGACGCCACCATCTGCCCGGGCGAATCCAGCGCGAGCGGCCGCTCGACCGAAATGAGCACGTCGTCGGCGGGCGACAGGTCGGCCGTGCCGCCCCAGGCGAGGCAGCCCTTGTGAGCCCGCACGATGCCGGTGAGCTGCTCGAACGGCAGCTCCACATTCGCCAGCACCTCCATGGTGTCGGCCGTGCCGGCCGGCGAAGTGATGGCGCGTGAGGACGTCTTGGGAAACACCAGCCCGTAAGCCGCCACGATGGGCACCACCAGCATGGAGGTGCGGTTGCCGGGGATGCCGCCGATGCAGTGTTTGTCCACCACCAGCGGCTGTTGCCAGTCCAGCCGGCGCCCGGTGGCCACCATGGCCTCGGTGAGGAACGACACCTCCTCACGGTCAAGCTCGCTGCGGTTGCAGGCCACCACGAAAGCGGTCAGCTCGATCTTGGAATAGCGGTGCTGGGCGATGTCGCCGATGATGGCGCGAAAGTCGGCCTGGCCCAGCCGCTCGCCGTTGATCTTGCGGAACAGCGCCGGCATGGAAACCGGCGGCTCGGCCTGGGCCACCGCGGCCGGATGGCCGTCGGGCACCTCCAGCTGGGCAAATGCGTCCTCCGATACGCCCAGCTCACCGCAGCCGACGATGCGCTCGTCGTCCACCACATTCAGGGTGGCCAGGATGCGTTTGCCGTTGGCACGCACCTCGACCTTGGACAAGGCCTGGAAGCCTTCGGCCCGCACCACCGCGCAGTCGCGGTGCAGGTAGGCCACGTTTTCGCGCCAGGTGTCGATGGCCACACGCCGCAGCGTCAGGCCGCCAGGTGCCAGGATCGGTGGCACGTCACGGTTCGGTGCTGTCTCCATGCCCCCGACGATACACCCGCCGCCGGGCGATCTCCGCTCGTCAGACCGGCCGGTCGAGTGTTTTGGCCAGCCAGGCGTGCACCGCATCCATCCGCGCGGGCAGCACGGTCGCGCCCCCTGTGAAGGACTCCCAGTCGCCGCGGTAACGCGAGCCCACGGCCGTGAGCACGGGTACATCGCTGGCCAGCAGATCGAGCAGCTCGCTGCGGAACCCGCCACCGCCAACCTCCAGGCCGCCGAACCGGTTGCAGATGACCAGGTCGGGCGCATCACCCAGGGCTTTGCGCAGCACCTCGCTGGCCTTGGCAAAGCCCTGCACATCGGCCCGGCAGCCTCGGGCCCCGCTGCCGAGCGCCTGCGACACCAGGTACTCCTGGCGCGAATCCAGGTCCACCAGCACCATGGCACCGGCGCAGTTGTCTCTGCCTTCGGGGTATGTCATGAGCAGCCCGCGCACGCTCACGCCCTGCTCGCGCAGGCGGGCCGACAGGTCGGTCAACAGGGCATCCACATCACAACTGCCGTCGTCTTCGATGGCGGCTGCGCGCAGTTCGGTCACGTCGTCGGGCATTCGGTGAGGCTTGGGAAGGTGGTGGCACGGCATCCCCCGATGGGACGCCGATGGATCATTTGCCACGCGGATTATCCGCTGGCCCATCCGTATACTGACCGGCCGAACCCCAACGAGGAGACCCACTTGGCCTACGTGTTCCCCCCCTCCCCCGTCGTGTCCGTTCCGGTGGTGGGCCGCGCCGAACGCTTTCCCGTGCACCGCATCTACTGCGTCGGCCGCAACTACGAGGAACACGCGAAGGAAATGGGTTTCACCGGACGCGAGCCGCCGTTCTTTTTCCTCAAGCCCGCCGACGCCATCGTGGTGGCCGACGTGGGTGAAACCGCCCACATTCCCTACCCCACACTGACATCCAACCTGCACCACGAGATCGAACTCGTCGTGGCCATCGGCAAGAGGGGACGCGACATCACCGCAGCCAATGCCCTGACACATGTGTTCGGCTACGCCGTCGGGCTCGACATGACCCGTCGCGACCTGCAGAACGAGATGAAGAAGCAGGGCCGTCCCTGGTGCATCGGCAAAGGCCACGACCACTCGGCCCCGATCGGCCCGATCACGCCAGCGGCCGCAGCCGGAGACATCGCCGGTGCAGCCATCTGGGTCCAGGTCAACGGACTGGACCGGCAACGCAGCAACGTGTCCAAGCTGATCTGGAACATCGCCGAGACGATCGAACACCTCTCCAAAGCCTGGGAACTGCAGCCTGGCGACCTGATCTACACCGGCACGCCTGAGGGCGTGGCCGCGGTGGTGCGTGGCGACACCATGACCGGTGGCATCGATGGCCTCACCGGCATCCGTGTCCAGGTGGATTGAGCGCCGCCGACCGGCAGGCGGCTTGATCAAGGGTATTACCCATGGGCGCGCCCGAAGGAACGGCCATACTCATTCAGGCCACCATCTGCCATCAGGAGAACCCATCACCATGATCCACCGCAGAACCCTCCTGCAGTCCAGTGCAGCCCTGGCCCTGGGTGCCCCGGCCCTGACCGGGTTCGCCCAGCAGACCGTCACGCTCAAGTTCCACACCTTCATGGCGCCACAGTCGAATGTCTGGCTGAACATGAACAAGGCCTGGATGGACATGGTGACCCGGGACTCCGGTGGCCGCATCAAGTTCGAGGCCTACCCGGCCATGCAGCTCGGCGGCTCGCCGGTGCAGCTGTACGACCAGGCCAAGGACGGTGTGGTCGACATCGTCTGGACCCTGCCCGGCAACACGCCCGGCCGCTTCCCCCGCATCGAGGTGTTCGAACTGCCTTTCATGATGAACAACGCCGAGGCCACCTCCAAGGCCTTCTGGGAATACACCATGACCATGGCGCCGGACGAGTTCAGGGACGTCCATCCCATCGCCCTGCAGGTCCACGGACCCGGCATGTTCCACATGCGCGACAAGCTGGTGAAGACCGCGGCCGACCTGCAAGGCTCCAAGGTCCGCGGCCCCACCCGCCAGATCACCAAGATGCTGGGCTACCTGGGCGCCACGCCCGTGGGCATGCCGCTGCCACAGATCCCCGACGCGCTGTCCAAGGGCGTGATCAACGGCTGCGTGATTCCGTGGGAGGTGGTGCCGGCCGTGAAGGTGCAGGAGCTGGCCAAGTTCCACAGCGAGTTCGATCCCGCCGGCGGCGCGCTCTACACCACCACCTTCATCACGGCCATGAACAAGGCCAAATACAACGCGCTACCACCCGATCTCAAAGCGGTCATCGACAAGCACTCCGGCATGGCCACATCGGCCTGGCTGGGCAAGGTGCAACAAGGTGGCGACGCCCCGGGCCGCGAAGCGGCCGTCAAGCTGGGCAACACGATCCATACCATCCCTGCGGCCGAGGCACAGGAGTTCAAGCGCAAGGCGCGCCTGGTTGAAGTCGAGTGGATGCAGGACATGGACAAGCGTGGCTTCAACGGCAAGAAACTCTTCGACACGGCCAAGGCCCTGATCGAAAAACACGGCAAGACCACAACGGCTCAGAAAAAAGCCTGAGCGCCACCCGGCGTACACAAAGGGACTCCGCGGAGTCCCTTTTTTTGTTTGCCCCTAAACTGGCGCGATGCAGCGTCCACCGATCAAACACTGCCGCGAGTGCGGAGCTTCCGTTGTCTATCGCCTGCCCGATGACGGTGACACCAAACCCCGGGCGGTCTGCCCGGCTTGCCAGACCGTGCACTACGAGAATCCGCTGAACGTGGTGGGAACGGTCCCGGTCTGGGGCGAAACAGGCGAATTCGTTCTGCTCTGCAAGCGCAACATTGAACCGCGCAAGGGCAAGTGGACCCTGCCCGCCGGCTTCATGGAGCTGGGCGAAACCACGGCCCAGGGTGCTGCACGGGAAACCGACGAGGAAGCCGGGGCCCACATCGAGTTGGGGTCACTGTTCACGCTGATGAATGTGGCGCGCGTCGGTCAGGTCCACTTTTATTACCATGCCCGGCTGCTGAGTGACCGATTTGATCCCGGACCCGAAACCCAGGAAGCCCGGCTCTTCACGGAAGAGCAGATCCCCTGGGACGATATTGCCTTCCGTACCGTCAGGGAAACGCTCGGCTGCTATTTTTCAGACCGGCGCTCAGGTCTGCTGGGCTTCCACACCTTCGACATCGACTAGGTTGAAGCCGGCATCTGTCGCAGGAAGTCCTGTATGACACGGGCGCTCAGGCGGTGGTTGAACCGCTCCTCAATCGTCTGACGACCTTTGCGCCCCAGCCTGACGGCTACATCGGGGTTCAGAAGCAGGTGCTCGATGGCATCGGCGAGAGCCTCGTGACTCTTGGCCGGTACCAGCAGGCCGTCCTCACCGCTGGTGATCAGTTCCGCGGTGGCGCCAACGTCGGGCATGACCACAGGCAGTTCCATGGACATCGCCTCCATGGCCGCCACCGCGCCAGCGGCCTCGTCCAGGCTACCCATCACATAGATGTGCGCCGCCTGGTATTGCCGGATGTTCTCCTCTTCGGAAACGGCGCCCAGCAAGGTCACCGAAGACGCAAGACCATGGCGCCTTATCTCGGCTTCGATGGTCTTGCGAAAACCCTTCCCGCCTTCGATGTCTTCACCCCCGATGATCAGCCGCACCGGGTAACCCCGGCGGATGAGCTCGCCCGCCGCCTGGATCACGTATTCGTGTCCCTTGATGGGATGCAGTCGCCCACAGCTGTACAGAACGCACTCCGTGCCCCGGGTCCAGGGCACGTATGCGCCGCTGCGACGTACGGTGTCGGTGTTGACGCCCACAGGGGCAAAGGCATGCAGACGCGGTACGCACGAACCGATCGCCTCGTGCGTCTCTCGCAGCAGCTTCTGGGACTGGAACAGGGCGAAGGCGGCGTGGCGCCATTTGTTCGCCTGGTTCGACCCATACGTCTCCAGCCTAGGCCCCAACAAAGACAGGCTGTAAGACACCCCGGAAATGAAGCGACTGAACATGGCGATGTTCGCCGTTGCGGCACAAGTCGTGCAGTGCACATGGGAACAGCCCGAGGCCTTCATCACGCGGACCAGCTTGGTCGCCAGCACAAGGTGCACGACCATCGCAAAACGATCGCGCAAGGAAAGCCCGGCGGTCCGGAAAATCACCGACAGCACCTGTGACCAGGTGCCGGATGAGCAACCGAGCAAGGTCGAAACGGCCTGGGCGAAATCCCCTGACGTCAAGGGATACAGGTAGCGGGTCCTCTGGGCAGCCACCTGGCTCCAGCCATGGGGTTTGAAGCCCTTGACGGGAGAACGCGTGCTGATCAGCTCCACATCGACGCCCAGGCGCAACAACTCCTCGTATTCGCGCCAGAGGAACACATGGGTCTGACCGGGAAACTCGGACGTGAAGTAGACGATTTTCATGAACGCTCGGCAACGGACGCAAGGTCAGCGCGCCCACGCGCGCAAACGAGCACCCAGGCTCATGATGAGCGACGGGCGCCGGATGACCTGCATCATTGCACCGAAAAGGGCTCGCCCGAGGCCCTCGTTCACCCAAGTGGTGTTGATGTTGCGAAGCCACTGGTTGTTCATGAACTGACGGACTTCTTCCGGGCTGGGTCGGTACTGACGGAGAAAGAGCGCGATATCGGGTTCGTCGCTGCCACTGGCTCTGGCTGCCTGAGCGGCGTACATGTAAGCGAACCCCCCCAGAAAGGCGGCAGCACTCAGATCAGGAGAGCCCGTGATGCTCACCGAACTGAGCCGATAGAGAAACACCGGGTCTTCGACCGCCGCCAGGGTCGCCACCTCACCAAGGCGCAAAAACAGGTCGGGGTCGTAGGCGATGGGCAGGTCTTCCCGGAATCCCCCCAGCGCCTCCAGCACCGGCTTGCTGACCAGCAACGATTGAACATAGCAGGTGCCGTGCTGCGACGGCCGGTAGTACGGTGGCGCCGTGAGCCTGGGCGAGTGGCTAGGGCTCCAGCGCTTGTGCAAAAGGCGTCCAGCCCAGCGCGACCGACCGTCGCGGGCCAACCGGGCATAACCGCCTGCGACACCGTCCACGTCCGGATGTGATTCAAGAATCGCGACTTGACGGGCCAACTTGTCCGGCAGCCAGACATCGTCCTGATCATTGAATGCCATCCAACCATACCGGGACAGCCGGACGCCCAGATTGCGCGACTTGGCCGTTCCCTGATTCTCGGGGTTGCATGTCACACGAACACGGGGATCACCACAAGACTCGACCACCCGGACAGTGCCGTCGGTTGAGCGGTCATCCACCACGATGACCTCCAGAGGGCGGTCAACGGTCTGATCCAGGACACTGCGCAACGCCGCACCGATCCAGCCCTCTCCGTTGAAGGTGGTGATGACCACCGAAATTCCGTCGACGCGCATGTGCCTATGCCGACGATGTGCCGAGTGCAATGGCTTGCCAGGGAACCGGCCCACCAGCGTTGGGTGCACTGCGGATGGCCATACGCGACTCAGGTGATGTGCTGGCGGCGACCGATGGTCCAGCAGTCCTTGATCAGCGCCCACACACCACGCGGGTAGTTGATCAGGTAGCGCCTCCAGAGCCGGCCGGGCTCCTTGCTCAGGCGGTAAATCCATTCGAGACCGTTGCGCTGCATCCAGGCCGGAGCTCGGTGCCCGTCGGGCCCCAGAATCTCGAAGGTTCCGCCAACCCCCATCAACACCAACTGCGGAATCCGCTCCCTGAGCTGTACCGCCAGCTGGTCCTGTTTGGGCACGCCCAGGGCGATGTACACCACACGGACCTCGTGGCTGCGAAGCGCTTCACAGAAGAAATCCAGCTGCGATGTGGACAGATCCACCTTGCCGTCAAAGACAAATGCACAGGACGCGATGGCCCGTGGACCATACTGCGCGATGGTGGCCATGGGCTTCTGACCACCGATCACGGCAAAACGAGGAACCGGGTCCATGCGCAGCATGGCGTCAACCAGGTCCACGCCGGTGGTTCGCCCGGGAATCGGTCGCTGCGGGAACTTGACACCCGAGGCCCACACCAGCGGCATGCCGTCCGCCGTGATGATGTCCGCTTTGCCCAAAAGGCTTCGGTAGGCCGGCTCACGCGCACTGCGCGCCAGCATTTCGGTGTTGAGCGTCAGAAGCCAGGCGCCTTCGCCATGGTCCACCCGACCGGCGAGCGCCTTCAGGTGGCCCAGCAAGTCACCGCGCGAGACTTGGAATCCACAAAGCTCACATACATCGCTCATGGGCACCTTCAATCCGGTCTGCCGCAAGCTGCTCTGGAAATACCTGCATATCTGCGGTGCCCATCAAAACACTCGATCAAAATGGTTACGATTGAAACATTCTGAGCGGATGCGATGCGCTGCGCAAGAGCACTTGCGAGCAATGGACGCATTCCATCACGGATCAATAGGCGTTGCGCCCGGTCAGCGCACCGGCCGTCCTCAAAAGGATGACGATATCGAGCCAGAGGGACCAGTTGTTGATGTACTCAATATCGGCCTCGACCCGCTGACGCATCATCTCAATGTCGGTGGTTTCACCCCGAAACCCCCGAACCTGTGCCAACCCTGTGATGCCCGGCTTGATGTTGTGGCGTGCAAAGTAGCTGTTGATGCGCTGTGAGTACTCGACGTCGTGTTGGACGGCGTGTGGTCGCGGCCCCACCAGCGACATGCTGCCCCCCAGAACGTTGAGCAACTGCGGCAATTCGTCCAGACTGGTTCGGCGCAGGAAAGCCCCGACCCGGGTGACCCGGGGATCGTTGCGGGTCGCCTGCTTCACCACCCCGTTTTCGGGTTGATGAACGTGCATGCTGCGGAACTTCCAGATCCTGAACGTCTTGCCGCTCCAGCCATTGCGCGCCTGCTTGAAGAACACCGGGCCGGGGCTGTCCAGCTTGATGGCCAGCGCGATGAGCACCAGCAAGGGCGAGATGGCCAGCAACAGAAGCGCCGACAACACGATATCCTCGATCGACTTGATGAGCAGGCGGGTCCCGGTCAGCGGGGTTTCCGACAGGGTCAGCATGGGCAGTCCCGCCATCTCCCTGACGCTGTGATTGACCAGCAGCAGCGAGAAGATGTCGGGCACCCAGTGCACTGCCACATGCCGGTCCAGCAACTGGAAATACATGCTCTCGATCAGGTCCGACTGCGCCAGCGGAATGGCGAAATAAACGGTGCGGACATCATGGCGGTCGATGATGTCGACCAGATCCTCAATGGTGCCGACGATGTCCGAATCGCCCAGTTGACCGAAGTCGGAGGTTCCTTCAAACGCCGTGCCGGTCAAGCCAGCGGCCTGCTGTGAGCCTGCGGCAAGACCAAGGTAACCCACCACCTGCTGGTTCAACCAGGGGTTGCCCGATATCTTGTGTCTCAGATAGTGCGCCAGCTTGCCCGTGCCGACGATGAGCACGTTTTCGGCGGGCACCGCACGGCGCATGACCCGGGTCTGCACTTCGCGGCTGAAGTAGTGGAGCAGCACCTGCAACAGGTAGCCTGCACCAAACAGTTGGCCGAGAAACAGCCTTGAAAAGGCGTCGGTCTGCTTGGTCAGGAAACCGACCAGCAGCAGCGAGACAAAGGCGAGGGACCAGGCCTTGAGCAGGGTCAGCGCCTTGCGGGCAAAGCTGCTGTTGCTACGGTAGACACCGAACTGGTCGTAGGCAAACAGCATGCCCATGGCCAGCAGGAGCAGCAGAACCGAATACTCGGCCGTGAGCCCGGCCCCCTGATGGCGGAGCAGGAAAAGGGCCAGCCCCAGTACAGCCGCCAGATCCAGCAGCGACTGCACCGCGGTGGAGATACTGCCGCGGCGTTTGAGGATGGAACGGGGTGGACGCTTGGAACGTAACATCGGTAACGAGTATAGGTTCGGGGGCGCGAACGTGGGCTGCACAAGAGCTCAGGTGCGCGTCCTGCGACACCCGAGGTTCGTCTCGCCGGTCACCGGCGTCTGCCGGTCACGCCGGTCAGGCGCGTGCGTCACCCCAGACCAGGGATGCGTGCTCCTCACCCACATACAGGGTCTCGCCGTGGCGATCGACACAGTACTGCGGGGACATGATGCGCTCACTGGCGGTCTGACCCGCGCTGATCCGGGTGTATTCGAAGAGCACGCTGCGCTCGACCGTGCAACCCGCCCGCAGGTGACAGCCATGCCCGATCCAGGAAGGGCCGATCACCCGTGCGCCCGCCTCGATGCGGGTGCCGGATCCGATGTAGACCGGCCCTTCGATCTGCACGGCGTCCCAGTCGATGCTGGTGTTGAGCCCCACCCAGACACCCGGGCGGATCTGCTTGCCCGGCATGTCCATCTGGGCGATTTCGCCGCGCAACACACGTTGCAGGACCATCCAGTAGTCGGTCAGCCGACCGATGTCGATCCAGTTGAAGAACCGTTTCTGTGCATAGAAAGGCAGCTGACGCTCCACCAGCATGGGAAACAGTTCACTGCCGATGTCGAACGGCTTGCCTGGCGGCACCAGGTCCAGCACCTCGGGCTCGAAAATGTAGATGCCCGTGCTGGCCGCCGTCGACAGCGCCTCCTCCGGACGGGGCTTCTCCTGGAAGGACTTGACCCGGCCCGACGCATCGGCCACGACCACGCCGTAGTTCTGAACCTGGTCGCGCGGCACATCGAGTGTCACGACGCTGGCCAGGGACTTCTTGTGACGGTGTTCCGAAAGCGCTGCGCCGATGTCGAGGTCGACGATGGCATCGCCGCACATGACCAGGGTGGTTTCGTCGAAGAAGCCGCCAAAGTCCTGGATCTTTCGCATGCCGCCGGCCGAGCCCATGGCCTTGGGCACGATGTCACCATGATCCCGGGCACCCTCGAAGGAGTACCCGATCTCCACACCCCAGCGTCGCCCGTCACCGAAGTAGTTTTCGATCTTGTAGTGGTTGAACGCCACATTGATCATGATCTCGCGGATCCCGTGCCGGGCCAGGTGTTCGATGAGGTACTCGAGCACCGGTTTGCCCAGGATGGGCACCATGGGTTTGGGGGTCTTCTGTGTCAGCGGTCGCACGCGGGTTCCCTGTCCCGCGGCGAGGATCATGCCTTTGGCCATTGTCAACTCCTTGATGTGATTTCGGTTGTTCGGTGATTTGAGAGGCTCAGCTGGACGGCTGACGCACGCCTGTCTTGGGATCCTGCGTCACCACGCCCCAGACCACGTCGCTCATCAGGCGCACCAGCTCAGGGGACAGGTTCTGCACCGGGGTGCCATCGGCGAGACGAATCTCGGTCGCCGTCGCCGGCGGCGCTCGATGGTAGAGCACGGCGTAGTGGGTCATCGCCACCAGGAAGTTGCCCAGCGCACTCAGGTGAATGGTGTCACGTGCGCCTTTGTCGTCGAGCGCAAACAGGTCGTCGCGGGAGCGCACCGAACCCACACCACCACGCGACTCGACTTCGCGCGCGAATCGCCCCAGGACCTGCCCCGCAGGGATCACGTGAATCGGTCCGCCGGTGTCGCCGTGGGCCAGGGCCTGCGCCAGCAGGACGCCTTCCCAGTGACGCACGCGATCATCCTCCAGCCGCTCAAGCCATCCTGCCGGATCGTCCAGACGGTGCCAGGTTTCGTAAAGGTACACCCGGGCCTGCGGGTTGCCCTTCCTGGCCGCCTGCGTCCACAGGCGAAGGTACTTCGCGCTGTCCTGGTACTTGATCGAGTCCTTGATTTCCACGGCTTCGGTGAGCACCACGGCATCGAAGCGGCCGCTGTCCACCGCCTGCCGCGCGTCCTGGAAGCGCGGATGGGCGTTTTCCGTTTCGAACCCGTTGATCGCCACGTCCGGCTCCCAATGGGCCTTGAGCGGCGTACCCCAGCCGATCTGCGACCGGTGGTCATGCCCGGGTCCGGCCAGTTGCTCCAGCATCATCGGCATGTCGCGATTGACCAGACTGTGTCCGAGGTGGAACACACGCAAGGGCTTCTCCGGAGCGGACAACGGCGCGGCATACAGCTCGTCGAGCGCCTTGGGGTCCAGGCTTTTCTGCCATCCGCATGCGCTCAGCAGCAGCGCCAGACCATATTTCAGAAAACCGGTCCTGTTTTTCATGGTTGTTCGTTGACGTTTGCACCGCCGCCCGCGAGCGCCTGTTTGAACCAGCGGGCGACCATCAAGACGTTGGGCTGCTCGAGAATACGCGCGTGCCGACCGGGCAAGCGCTCGATGCGCAGGTCCGGTATGAGCTCCGGCCAGCCATATGCCGGTTCCGTGCAGGGATCGTCTCCGGCTTGCACGAACAGAACCTCGACACCGTGCAGGCGATCGTTCACCTGGTGTTCACGGATGGCGCGAGTGTAGGCGGCAATTCGGCGCTCGCCGGGCTCATGGCGATGCTCGCGCAGCCGCCGCAGCGTTCGCCAGGCTTCGGCCAGCTCACCCCATCGCCGGGTGCTGACCTGGCGCATGCGCCTCCGAACACCCTTGAGCAAATGCCCCACCCCCCGTCCGGGCAAGGCGCAATCCAGCATCACCAGCAAACGCACGGACTCGCCCCGCGCCTGCAGCAGCCGGGCGACTTCATGGGCAATCACGCCACCAATGGAGAAGCCCCCGAGGACATAGGGCCCATGGGGCTGGACGGACTGGATCAGCGCCACGTACTCGAGCGCCAGCGTCCGGACCGATATGGGGGGCATGGGTTCGTCCGGCCGGAGGTTCAGGATCGCGATCTCGGTACTGGAAAACAGGCCGTAGACAGGCGTATCCGGCGCAAACGCCCTGGCCAATGAGCGGTACATGTCGGCTCCCGCGAGCAGGAACACGGGTACACCGTCACCATCGGGTTGCAAGACCGCCACCGGCAGATCCGGGACCTCCCCATCCATCATCAGCTGCTCGGCACAACGGGCGATGGTCGCGTGCGTGAACACCATGCCCAGCGGAACCGGCCGGCCCAGGCAGTGCTCAAGTCTGGCCGCCACCCGGACCGCCAGCAGCGAATGCCCGCCCACATCAAAGAACAGCTCGTGGATCCCCAGCTCACGGGTACCCAGAACCTCGGTCCACACGTTCCAGACCAGCTGCTCGGCATGGTTTCTGGGCAATTCGATCTGACGGCCGCTGCCAGCCGACTGAGACGGCAGCGGCAACGCTTTCCGGTTGGTTTTGCCGTTGGCCAGCAGAGGCAAGGCGTCCATGAGCTGGCATTGGGTGGGGATCATGTAGTCGGGCAGCCAGGGCATCAGGTGGCGCCGCAATGCGTCGACACCCGGATGGCCGGCATCGCACACCAGGTAGGCCACCAGCGCAGGCCCTTGACCGGGCAGGTCCTTGAGCGCGACCACCGAGCGCTGAACACCGGGCATGGTCGCCAGCCGGGCCTCGATTTCCCCCAGCTCGATGCGAAAGCCCCGCAGCTTGACCTGATCATCCATGCGCCCGCCATGCTCGAGCGACCCGTCGCCTCGCCAGCGCCCGCGGTCCCCCGTCCGGTACAGGCGAACCGGTGGCTCGCCCACTTCCACCGGGGTCGACACAAAGCGCTCATCGGTCAACGCAGGTCGGTTGTGGTAGCCGAGCGCCAGCCCGAACCCGCCGATGCAGATTTCACCCACGACGCCCACGGGGCAAGGCTGCAGCGCGGCATCCAGTATGTGAACCGTCGTGTTGGCGATGGGATGACCCAGCGAGATGCCGGACGCTGCATCGGCATCGACACGCCAGCAGGTCGACCAGACCGTGGTTTCGGTGGGTCCGTACATGTTCCAGACCTGCGCGCACCGGATCTGCAGCTGATGCGCCAGCGCCCGGTCCAGCGGCTCGCCGCCCACCAGCGCCTTGAAGCCTTGTGCCCCTGGCCATCCGGCCTCCAGCAGCAGGTGCCAGCGCGAGGGCGTCGCCTGCATGGTGTTGACACCGTGTTGCTCGATGAGCGCCGCCAGTGCCCGGCCATCCGACGCCTGCTCCTCCGTCGCCAGCACGATGGTGGCGCCGGTTCCAAGGGGCAGCAGCAGTTCCAGCACCGCGATGTCGAACGACACGGTGGTCACGGCCAGCAAACGGTCGCCCGGGGAAAGCCCGGGTTCGGAGGCCATGCTGGTCAGGAAGTTCAGCACCGCCCCGTGAGGAACCAGCACCCCCTTGGGCTGCCCCGTCGATCCTGAGGTGTAGATCAGGTAGGCGGGATCGGACGCCGTGGGCTCGCGCCAGTCCTTGGTCTCCGGCGGCGCACCCGCCGCAGGCTCCCACTCGACCTGTTCAATGTCCCAAACCGGCCCGCTGAACAGGCCCCGGGCAAAGGCCATGGAGGTCTCACCGGTCAGCAGGGCCGCGATGCCGGCATCCTCCACCTGGTAAGCCAGCCGCTCGGCTGGGAAGGACGGATCCAGTGGCACGTAGGCGGCACCGGCTTCCAGAACCGCCAGAAGCGCGATCACCAGACCGGCCGAGCGCGGCATGCAGACACCGACCCGCGAGCCCGGCCCGATGCCTTGCTGTCGCAAGCGGGTCGAGAGATCGGCGACCCGCTGCCGCAGACCGGCATGGGTGTGGGAAGCGTCACCGTCGATCAGGGCCATGCGGTCAGGCACCTGCCGTGCGCCCTGGGCGAGCCACTCACCGATGTGCGCATACCCGATGCGGGTCTCCGGTCCGCGTGTCCAACGGCGCAACAGATCCCGCTCCGGCCCGGCCATCAGGCCGATGGAGCGCACCGGGCGTTCCGGCGACTGCAAGGCCGCGCGCAGCAAGGCCTGCATGTGTTCACACATGCGTTCGATGGTGGTGCGCTCAAACAGGTCGGTCGAGTACTCGAACACGATGCCCGGGTGGTACTGGGGGTCCACCAGCACGGAAAGGTCGAACTGCGTGGCCTGTCGGTCGAAATCGACGCGAGACCATTCCAGTCCGTGGAAATCGATCGCCGGCGCGGGCGCATTCACCATGTTGAACATGACGGTGAACAGCGGGGAACGCGAAGGGTCGTGGGGCAGGTTCAGCTCGCGCACCAGCAGCTCGAAAGGCATGTCCTGGTGGGCAAACGCTTCGAGCGCGTTGTGGCGGACCCGTTCGAGAATGTTGACCATCGAGGGGTCGCCGGTCAGATCCGTGCGCAGCACCAGCGTGTTGACAAAGGTGCCGATGAGGGGTTCGGAAGCCAGCTGGTTGCGGTTGGCGATGGGCATGCCAATGGCCACATCTTCGCTCTGGGTGTGTCGCAGCAGCAAGGCGTTCAGCGCCGCCAGCAACACCATGGAGAGGCTGGCTCCGTGCCGCGCACCCCATGCGGTCAGTGCGTTGAAGTCCTCCCGCGCCATCGGGAGGCGAACGGATGCCCCGTGGAAGCTCGGTTGTGGCGGGCGCGGACGGTCTTCGTTGAGCGTCAGGGGCTGCAGCCCCTCCAGCCGCCGGGACCAGTAGGCCATTTCCTGTTCACGCCGGTGCGCGTCGAACCAGCGGCGGTGCCAGTTGGCGTAGTCGGCGTACTGGATGGTCAGTGCAGGCAAGGCGGGCACCGGCTGGCCCATGGCGGCCGAATAGCCCCGTGCCAGTTCGTGGGCCAGCAACGCGCACGACCACTGGTCACTGACCAGATGGTGCATGACGATGATCAGGACCGCTTCATCGCTGGCGCACCGGACCAGTCGTGCCCGGATCAAGGGACCGGCTGCAATGTCGAAAGGACGCTGACTGAATTCCGCCAGGCATGCTTGCAGACCGTCCCGCCCATCGGGCAGCCCGACATCGTCCAGTGCCACCTCCCATGGCGGCAGCACCCGGCTCTCTGCGCCTTGGTCCGTGGACACAAACACCGTGCGCAGGATGTCATGGCGGTGCACCACCTGATCGAGTGCGCGCTGCATGGCCTCATGGTGGACCTGCCCCCGCAGGCGAATCGCAAACGGGATGTGGTAAGCGCTGGAGGCCGGGGCAAGCTGGTGCATGAACCACATGCGCTCCTGGGAAAAGGACAGCGCGTGCACCGTGTTGGCGGAGGGCCGCATCAGGTCATCGCCCTGAACGTCGGCCAAGGAAACGCCTTCGGTGGAAGCGAGCCGCGCCAGCAGCGCACCAAAGGTCCTCACCTCGAAAACGGCTCCGATGGACACCGTGATCCCCAGGCGTGTGGCCAGACGCGACACCAGCTGGGTGGCCATGAGCGAGTCGCCCCCCATGTCCAGAAAATCGTCGTCCGGCTGAACCGACGGAACCCCGAGCACTTCGCACCAGATGGACGCGATCTGCTCGGCCTGCGGCGAGGTCACGATCTCCACAGGGCGCGACGTAGCGGTGGTCATCGCTCCACCCCATCGCCGATCGTCGAAACCGCCGTCCAGATACATCTGCCGGGCCTGGCTGCGCATGGGTTTGCCACTGGAGGTCCGGGGCAACGAACCCGAACGCAGGACCACCACATCCTTCACACCGATCTCGTGCTCCCGACCGACGTGCTGGGCCACGGCATCGGCCACCGTCCGGGCCTGCTGCGCATCCTGGAGCCCCCGACACTCCACCAGCAGCACCACACGCTCGCTGGCGGACGACTCCACCGCGACCGCCATGACCCCGCCATCACGGATGGCAGGGTGCGATTCCTGCGCTGTCAGCTCAAGGTCCTGGGGGTGCAGGTTCCGGCCGTGCACGAGGATCAGATCCTTGCGCCGACCCGCCACAAACAGCTCGCCATGCGCCAGAAAACCCAGGTCTCCCGTGCGCAGGAAGCGAAGCGCCGGATCAACCGGGTCCGGCAGGGTCCAGCCGAAGCATTCCCGGGTGACCTCCACCTGCCCCCAGTAGCCGCGCGCCACGCTCGGACCGGCCACCCAGATCTCGCCAGTGTGCCCGACCTCACATTCACGGCGGGTGTCGGGATTCACGATGCGCAGCTCAAACCCCGGCAAGGCGGGACCACAACCGGTGAGCGCTCGAGCCCTGAGGTGATCGGCTGGTACCTCGGTGACCAGTCCATGCTCCAGCCGATCGGCATCGACCCAGATCGTCCTGGGTTCGCGAGCCTGCGTGAGCATGGTGACACCCAGCACCGCCTCGGCCAGCCCATAACTGGGCGCCAGTGCGGTTCGGTCCAGCCCGAATGGCTCGAATGCCTTGATGAAGGCTTGCATCGTGGCATGCCGCACCGGCTCTGCACCGCAGGTGGCCAGACGCCAGCTGCCCAGCTGCGCCGTCCACGACGGCTTTCTGGCCAAGGCATTCACGCAGGCCGCAAAGGCAAAGTTGGGCCCTCCGCTGTGCGTGATCCGGTATCGGTCGATCGCCTCCAGCCACCGCAGGGGGTTGAGCAGAAAGCGGGTGGTCGACATCAGGTAGGACGTCATGCCCAGCACCAGGGGGCTGATGATGCCGTGGACCAGTCCATAGTCGTGGAACCAGGGCAGCCAGACCAGGGAACGGGGTGGCGATGCTTCCGGAACCGACGGCAGCGCGTGCACCTGGGCCAGGGCCTGCGCATGCGTGATCTCCACCCCCTTGGGCTGACTGGTGGAGCCCGAGGTGTACTGGAGGTAGGCCAGCGCATCCGGACCGGCGGCCGCGGGCGGGGACGCCACCGCTTCGGGTACCGGCTCAGACCCGGTGGGCTCCAGCGCATGCCACTGGAGCTCCGGGATCCGATCCCGTGCGTGGTCGAGGTGGCTGGGCAGTGTCCACCCCTGAGAAACCCCCGCATCCCTGGCGATGTTCTTCAGCCGGATCAGGTCGTGCCGCGAGCGGACGTTGTCGGGGCTCGGTGCCGGAACGGGGATCAGGCCAGCGCAGATGCAGGCCCAGAACAGCAGCACGCATTCCAGGCTGTTGTCCATCGCCAGCAGCACCCGGTCGCCCGGCGCACTGGTGAGCAGGAGTTCGTCTGCGAGCCGCCGGGCCTGGGCATACAGCTGCGCGTAGGTGAGGGACTGGCTGATCTCCAGGTCGTCCCCCAACCAGGCGTAGGCGACCTGAGACGACAGGGTCGAAGCCTGCCGCCACAAACGGCCGCCCAGACTGGCGTCGAACATCACCTCCGGACGAGCAAACGACGCCCCCATCAACACCCCCCTCCCCTGCCTGTGATCGGCATTGCTGACACGATGAATCGAAGTCGGTGGAACATGTCCATGCCCTGCCTCAGGAAACGATCAGGGCGGCCACCAGCCCCTCGCAGGGCAACAGCACCCCGCAGAGGCCCGGCGGCGTGAGCCGGCGGGCCTGCTCACGCAGCGGATGCACCTCGAAACGGGCATCCGCCACGGTCGACATCCGCCCGATTTCGACATCCTGAAAATCCAGCAGGCACTGCAGCCGGGGATAGACCCACTTGTAGTAGGCCTCCTTGGCGCAAAACACCCGTGTGACCCACCCGGCTCGCACGGCTTCGGGCATCTCGGACACCTGGTGCAGCTCGGCTGGCGTGCAGATGGTCGGCCACAGATCCGACGGGATCCCCTGGTCGGGTTCGACATCCACGCCCACTGCCTGGCAGCGGTCCGCCGGAGCCACCACCGCCACACAGGCGTCGCGGCAATGCGAAATGGAACCGACCAGGCCTGCAGGCCACAGCGGTGAGCGATCCGGGTTGACCGGGACCGGCACAGCGGGCCGCCCCAGCCGCCGCATGGCATCCCTGGCCGTTTGCCTACCGGCTGCGAACTCGATCTGCCGTGAGGCAACCGCCTGGCGCACCGCCGCCCGTTCCTCCGGGGCCAGCGCCCGCACATCCCCGCTGGCGGTGCGGCGGCAGGCGACCGCGGCGTGCGGTCCAGCCAAGGCACGCAAGCGACGCTCGAGCAGCTCCAGCGGGGCGAGGTCGATGGCGTGATTCATGTCGGCAAGGCGATGGGTTGCGTCCGCACGTCCGGGTCAGGGCGTGGCCGAAGCGCCGGGAACCAGCCGACGCTGAACCGGCGCCCGACGCAGGACCGCATCCAGCAGGCGCCGCTTGAGGGACCGGGGCGGCAAGTGCTCCGTGTCGCCGGCCCACAGGGTCCCGGTCAGGGACCGGTCGTGCCACAAGGCGAGTTCGACACCCCAGGCCGCCGCGATGCGCGGGTCCAGCCCGTCGGCAATGCCCATGTCGGTGGCCAGCGCGCCGGGAATCCAGTCGTTGATCACGATGCCGGGAAAGCGATCGCAGATGTCGGCCACCAGGGCCCGCGTGAATATCCGGGCGGCGCCCTTGGACACGGCGTAACCGCTGCTGGACGGGATGGGCGCCAGGTCGGCAAAGGTCGAGACATTGACGATGCGGCCATGGCCGCGCTGCACCATGTGCTGCAGCGCCGCATGGCTGCAAGCCACCATGCCCCCGAGGTTGATGGCCACCGTGGACATGAAGGTCTGCGGCGTTTCGTCGAGAAAGTCCAGGCGCGGGTAGACCGCCGCGTTGTTGATCAGGAGTGCCACGAACCCGATGTCGCGCGACACGGTCGCCATGGCGGAGGTCACGGCGTTGATGTCGCTGACGTCCAGCGCCACCGAGGAAAACCGGGGGCCGGCCAGGCGCGCGGTTTCGTCCAGCGCGTCGGCCCGACGGCCGAAACCCACCACGCGCACGCCGCGGTGCGCCAACTCGATCGACAGCGCCCGGCCCAGGCCCGCACTGGCACCGGTCACGACGGCTACGTCCTGGGTCAAGTCCATGGGTGGGCCTGCTGGTTGATGTGATTGGCGACCCGCAACGCATTGGCTGCGATGGTCAGACTCGGGTTGACGCCCATCGAGGTGGGGAAGAACGATGCATCCACCACGTACAGGTTGTCGATGCCATGCACCTTGCAGTTCGCATCCAGCACCGAGGTTCGGGGATCCGATCCGGCTCGAACGGTGCCACAGGGGTGACCGTGGTTCAGTTCGGGCTGCCAGTTGACGAACACCGGGCGCATGCCAACGAATGCCTCGCGGATTTTCGAGCGAAACAGCTTGTGCCGCGCGATCAATTCGGGATGAATCGTGTATTCCAGACAGATTCGGTCCGCACGTTGGGGATCGAGCCGGACACGGTTCTCCGCGTAGGGCAGATCCTCCAGCAGGCCGACGAACAGCTTGGCCTGCCCGAGCAGGCGCATGCTGGCCCATCCCGCCACCGGCGCCAGCCGGGCCGCCGTGTTCCAGCCCCGCGCCAGCAGCCGTTCCTTGAGAAAGTGCACAGTGGCGCCGTACTCCACGTTGACCCCCATCGCCTGCACCATCCCGAGGCGCTGTTCCCCAACGGTGTACAGGTCCCGCAACCCCACCGACTTGCTCGGCGACGACGTCCGGCCAGTCCCCGCAGGCGGCCACACGACAAACATCTCGTTGAGGTGGAACATCAGGTTCCGGCCCACCTGGTCATGCGCGTTGCCGCAGCCTTGAGGCCATTCAGGCGAGGTGGATGCCAACAGGATCCGGGGTGAACTGAGCGCACCGGCGGCGATCACGAACTGGCGGGCACGCAGCTCAAGACGCTGTCCGAGACGAACCCCTTCCACATGGGTCACCCGCCCCGAAGCCCCCCGCACCGCGGTCACCTCGCACTGGTCGAGCAGCTCGGCATGCCCGGTGGCCAGCGCGGGCTCCACCCCGGCCGAACGGGCGTCCATCTTGCACCTGCGCGGGCACTTCGTGCCCAGGCAGGACAGACATCCGTCTTCCCGTTCCACGGCACTGCCCAGGGCGTAGGGACGACACCCGTTGGCCCGCAACCGGTCCATGATGGCGCGGTCCTCGTCCGAGAGGCGCCGGTGTGCCGGCTGGCCATGCCCGTCCGTCGCACGCTCCGTCGGCCCGCCGTGGATGTCGTACATCGCGGCGGCGGCGCCGATCCATGGCGAGAACGTGCTCCAGCTGAACGGCCAGCCCCCCGTGGGGTGCGGACAGGCCGGACTGTGATCGAGGTCACGCGGCTCCGGGGGCTCCAGGGTGCCCGCGTAGAACACCGAACTCCCGCCGACACCACACCCCAGCGGGGCGTAGAGGGATTGCGTCTGGCCGTTGACGGTGCTGTCCACGGGCGTCGGCCAGTAACCGCGCACCATGCGCGCCGCCGGATCGGTGACGAAAGGACTCAGCCCCTGTTGCTCATGCCGGTAGCCCTGGCGGCCTTTTTCGATGAACAGCACCGACCGACCACGCTCGGCCATCGCACGACCGAGCGTGCCACCGCCCATGCCGGTGCCCACGACGATCAGGTCCCACACACGGTCCAGTCGCTCGATCATGGTTTGCCCGCTGGACTCAACACCGGACGCCACAGGCCGCGCAGTGCATCGGCACCGGACGTGTTGAGGTGGTTGTTGTCGAAGTAGTACGAAACCCCGTCATGAACGACGCTGCACTGGGGGGTGCACAGCATGGGCCAGGGATCGATGACCTGGATGGCGCCTTCGGATGAGAGTCTTTTCAGAGGCCGGTCGGCCTGCTCGAAGCGCCCCGTCAGTTCGCTGGCGTCGACCGACAGGCTCGCGGCCACGGTTTCTTCGGTCGCCCGTCCATGGGCCAGCTTGGTGGCGACGCTGCGCGAGTCGTAACGCGGCATCTCCGGGGCCTGCCTCAGCACATGAATCTGCTCGAAGTGGGGCTTCAGGCGCTGGACGGTGAGGTCCCACGCCGCCTCGTACAAGGCCTGCTGCCCCTGTGCCGCGAGACCGAACCCCGGTGCAGCGGAGAGCACGATCTTGTTGTGTTCGTCCACGCCGAAGCCAGAACCGCTGGCGTAGTAGGTCCAACGGCCCACCAGCACGATCTGGCGGGCGGAGCTGACCGCGCCCAGCCCATCCAGGATCTGCTGGTTGGCGGCCAGGCAGCGTTCATCCTGCGCAACGGTGGCGGCGCTCTCCGTCTTGCCCAGTCCGAAGAGCGGTGGACATCCGGCGTGCCAGATGACCAGCCCCGGCGTCTGCGCCTCCAGTGCCGCCCGGTTCACCCCACCCATCAGCGCACGCAGGTGACTGTCGCCCCAGAACAGCACCTTGGGCTCCCCGTCCGGGCCCACAGCGCAGGTCTCGATGCCCTTGAGGGGCCCATCCGCCCGGACCGAACAGCGGCTCCAGTCGGTGAAGAACGACGTCGAGGCGTCGATGTGCGTGCGGGCGGGCGGGCCAAACCGGTCCGGCGCACCGTTGCTGAGCCAGGCCCACGCCCCCACCGACACGCTCGCCACGGCCATGACGGCGAACCCCTTGAGCAGCGTGCTGTCCGCCAGTGCCTTGCGGGCCGGACGTTCGATCCAGGCCCAGGCGACCACCGACAGCAGGACCGCGACCAGCAACCAGAGGCCTGTTTCGACGGGGCCCATGGCCTCTCCGCGCCAATAGGACGACAGCGTGAACACCGGCCAGTGCCAGAGGTACAGCGAATAGGAGATCAGGCCGACGAAGACGGGGACCCGGGCCGAGAGCAGACGATTGACCCGGTTGTCATCGCGCCCGTTGAGCAGCAGCAGCACGGTTCCCGCCACCGGCACCACCGCCTGCCAGCCGGGGAAGTGCGGGCCGGGTTGCGCGAGCGCCGTCGCGGCCAGCACGAGGCCCAGCCCCAGCCAGGACAGCACCGCCCTGCCTTGCCATTCCCGCCGGGACTCCTGCTGCCATATCGCCAGCAGCACGCCGGACAACATTTCCCAGGCACGGAACGGGAAGAGGAAGAAGCTGGCGGTCGGCGCGTGCGCCATCATGGCGATGTTTCCGGCCAGCGACAGCGCCCATACGGCCACCAGAACGCTCACGACAAACCGCTTGGACCGGCGCCGCAGCGCCAGCAGGAGCAAGGGGAGCGCCAGGTAGAACTGTTCCTCCACGGCCAGGGACCAGGTGTGGAGCAGCACCTTGCTCTCGGATGCGGTGTCGAAGTAACCCGCCTCGCGGAAGAACTGCACGTTCGACAGCCACGCAGTGGCCGACACCAGGGACTTTCCGAAAGCCCTGAACTCGAACGGCAGCAGGATCAGGTATGCCACGGCGGTGGTGACCGCCGCCATGGCAAAAAAAGCGGGGGCCAGCCGCCGGATGCGGCGCATGAAGAACCTGCCCAGCGCCACATCACCGGTCCGGAAGAGCTCGTTCCAGAGCAGTCCGCCGATGAGGAACCCCGAGATGACGAAGAAAACGTCAACCCCCACAAACCCCCCACCGATGCCCGGGAACCCGAAGTGGTAGAGCACCACCGCGGACACGGCGATGGCGCGCAGTCCGTCGATCTCGGGTCTGTAGGTCAAGGTCTCGTGATGTTGCATAACGTTCAGTGGGTCCGCATCCCATGCACGGCGCGTGCCATGCACCCCTCAGGTCTTGTGTCCCGCCCCAGCCGTCACGAGCCGACGCCCCGTCCGGCGCAAGCCTGGACGGGGGTATGCCACCACCTGTACGCCTCCACGGGGCAACACCGATCGACCGCCGGCCAACCGTCCGAACACGGACGGTGCCGGGGCCGCGATGCGGCGCCTGGCAGCGCCCTCACGCGAACACCCCGCGCAGCGCACCGGTCACTGGGGAACCGCCTGACCGGTTCGCATGGCCCGGCGGCGCGACATGGCGTCGGCGCGCTGCTGGGCGCGCTCGGCCGTCTCGGCTGCGCTCACGGCGGTGTCCGCCGGCCGGTCATCCAGGTGCCGGGCCAGGGCCTCAAGCACCGGGAAACGGAAGATGTCGGTGATGCTCAGCTTGGTGGCGTTCAGGGCCTGGCGGATCTCGCGGTGGGCCTGCACGGCCAGCAACGAGTGCCCCCCGAGGGCAAAGAAGTTGTCCTTGGAGCCCACGCGCGGCACACCCAGCACCTTGACCCAGATCTCGGCAATCTTGGTTTCGATCTCGTTCTCAGGTTCCACATAGGCTTCTGTCGCGGCCCGCTGCGCACCAGCGCTGGGCGCTGGCAGCGCCTTGCGGTCCACCTTGCGGTTGGGCGTGAGCGGGAACTCGTCCACGGTGACGAAGTGGGCCGGGATCATGTGCTCGGG
This sequence comes from uncultured Hydrogenophaga sp., assembly GCA_964550405.1. Taxonomy (GTDB): domain Bacteria; phylum Pseudomonadota; class Gammaproteobacteria; order Burkholderiales; family Burkholderiaceae_C; genus Hydrogenophaga. The sequence continues at coordinate 38,440 of CAZJZD010000008.1, forward strand.
CAGCACGGCCGCGATGGCGTCGCGCAGCGCATCGGTGGACACGCCCGGATCGGTGCGCAGATAGGCCACCAGGCGCACGTCACCCGGGTTGTCCTCGCGCGCCGCCACCACGGCCTGGCGCACACCGGCCTGCCCCTCGAGCACGGCTTCGATCTCGCCCAGCTCGATGCGGTAACCACGGATCTTGACCTGGAAGTCGGCACGGCCGAGAAAGTCGATGCGACCGTCGGCACGCCAGCGCGCCAGGTCACCGGTGCGGTACATGCGCGCGCCGCCCGCAGCCGCGTGTTCGGGCTTGACGAAGGGGTCGGCCACAAAACGTTCGGCTGTCAGGTCGGGGCGCTGCCAGTAGCCCCGGGTCACACCGTCGCCACCGATGTAGAGCTCGCCGGGCACGCCCACCGCCACCGGCTCCAGGTGCTCGTCGAGCACGTACATCTGCGTGTTGGCGATCGGACGGCCGATGTTGACCACCGCCTCGTCGGCACTGGCCGTCTCGGTGGACGACCAGATCGTGGTCTCCGTCGGGCCGTACATGTTCTCGATGCGGGCGCGGGTATAGCGCCCCAGCTCGGCCACCAGCGTGCCTGGCAGGGCCTCGCCGCCGATCATCATCAGCTGGACCTTGGACAGCGCCAGACGGGCTTCGTCGTTCATCGCGATCATGCGCGCCATGCTGGGCGTGCACTGCAGGTGCGTGACGTTGTGCCGGATGATCTGGGCCGCGATCGAGAAGTCATCGGCCGGCAGCTGGGCCGGCTCGTTGGAGCGGCGCAGCACCTCGGCCAGCGGGTACAGGCCTTCCATGACCTTCTCGCTCGGGATGCCGTAGTCGATCAGGCAGGCCACCTCGCTCACGCCGATGCGCTTGAGCTGTTCGACCCGCTGCAGACAGTCGTCCACCGTGCCGAACAGGCCGGAGTCTTCGAAGTAACGCAGGAAGGCGAAGTCCAGGATGCCTTCGAGCTCTTCCGCACTGAGGGTACGGATGTCGATCTCGGCCGGGTTGGTCACGCCTTGCGGCTTCTTGAACGCCGGGAAGGCCCAGGCATACTGCTTGATCAGACCGGCTGCGCTGCGCAGGTAGTCCTTCATCGGACCGCGGGCGGTTTCGCGCGCCTGTTCGCGGTCGCGCGCCACATAGGTGTGCAGCATCAGCGTGACCTTGAAGTCGGCCGGATCATGACCCGCAGCGCGCAGTTCCTGATGGTAGATGCCGATCTTGTCGGCCACCTCTTCGATCGACTGGCCCAGCAGGTGGGTCAGCACATGGGCACCGATGCGGCCTGCGTCGCGCCAGGTCTCGGGGTTGCCGGCGGTGGTGACCCAGATCGGCAGCTCTTTGGACACCGGGCGCGGCTGGGTCTTGACGCCGAAGGTGCCGGTCTTGGTGGGGAAGTCCACCGCCTCACCACGCCAAAGGCGACGGATCTGCTCGGTGGCGTCCAGCATGGCCTGGCGATTGGCCGGCGGCGTGTTCTCGGGACGCAGCACGAAGTCGTCCGGGTGCCAGCCCGACGCCACGGCCAGACCCGCCCGGCCGTTGGTGAGGTTGTCGATCACGGCCCACTCTTCGGCGATGCGCGCCGGGTGGTGCAGCGGCACCACGCAACTGCCGGCCCGCACGCCGATGTTCTTGGTCACGGCCGCCACCGCGGCGCCCGTCACCGACGGGTTCGGGTACGGGCCACCGAAGGCGTGGAAATGGCGCTCCGGCGTCCACACAGCACAGAAGCCATGGCTGTCGGCAAAGCGCGCGCCTTCGAGCAACAGTTCGTACTTCTTGGGTCCGGCGCCATCGTCGTTGCCCCAGTAGTAGATGCTGAAGTCCATCTTGCTGGCCGATTGCGGCAGACGGCCACCGGACACCAGGGCGCGATTCTCGTCGCTGGAGAGCACCAGCTTGAAGCCGCGCGCCAGCGTGTAGAACAGCTCGAGCACCGAAATGTCGAAGGACAAGCTGGTCACCGCCAGCCAGACACCCGGCGGGTTGTGATCGATGCGGTCGTCCATGCCGCGGAAGAAGTTCGCCACATTGCGGTGCTCGACCATCACGCCCTTGGGCCGGCCGGTCGAACCCGAGGTGTAGATCATGTAGGCGATGTCCGATGGCTGCACGCCGCTGGACAGGTCGGTCTCCGGCTGCTGTGCGATGGCGTCGTCTTCGTCGATCACCAGCACCTGCGCCTGGTGTTCCGGCAGGTCGGCCACGAGTTCCGCCTGGGCAATGATGACCGGCGCCCCGCTGTCTTCGATGTACAGCGCAATGCGGTCGGCCGGATAGGCCGGATCCAGCGGCACATAGCCACCACCAGCCTTCTGGATGGCCAGTGCGCCGACCAGCAGGTCCAGTGAACGGCGGGTGTACAGGCCGACCAGCGACCCGGCCTTGACGCCCATGCCCGCCAGGCGGTGCGCCACCTGGTTGGCGCGCCGGTTGAGCTGGTCGTAGCTCAGACTCTCGCCCTCAAAGACTACAGCCGTCGCCTCCGGCGTGCGGCGCACCTGCTGTTCGAAGAACTGGTGCACGCAGGTGTGGCGGTCGTAGTCGCACTGCGTGGCGTTCCAGTCGTACAGCACGCGCTGGCGCTCGGCGTCCGACATCAGGCGCAGGCTGCCCAGTGTGACGGTGCTGGCGCCGGGTGCAGCCAGGGCCTCGGCCACGCGTTGCAGGCGCTGGGCCAGTTCCTGCGCAGCGGCCTCGGGCAGGCGGCTCGCGTCGAACCAAAGCGTCGGTCCGTTGGCCCCTGTCAGTGCAACGGTCACGGCGCAGCCGTCGATGGCACCCGTTTCTTCGTTGACACCCACCTGCGGCACCACCAGCGAACGGATCGCCGGGTCGCGCAGGACCAGATCCAGCGCAAAGGCCGGATGGCGGCGCGCGGCCTCCAGCGCCTTGTCCACCTGCTGCGCAAAGTCGGCAAAGGTGGTGTCATTGCCGGCCGCCAGGCGCAGTGGCACCCAGGTCGAGAAGTAGCCCGCGGCCTGGGGCGCGCCCGCGGCACGCCAGGCGAGGTCGAGGCTGGAACGGCCGCTGACACGGGCTGCCCAGGCGGCCACCACTGCACCCAGACGGGCGGCATCCAGGCCCGCCGGCAGCTGCAGCCGGATGGGACGCAGATCGGCCTTGGCGGTCGCCGACGCCACGGCCGGCAGTTCCACCGGCTCAGGCGCCTTCAGACAACGCCGCCAGCCCGCCTCTCCACCCACGACGCGGGCGAAGGCTTCGGTCAGGAGCTGTCCGGATGCCACATCCGGCAAGGGCAGACGGTCGCCGGCTTTGGCCACCGTGGTCGGGCAGGTCGCCTGGTTGCCCATGTCACGCAGACCGGTCAGGCGCACCGGCGTTGTCCCCGTGCCCACCACCAGACCGCCCATGGTCGCTTCGATCACCTGCCCGGGCGGCACCGCGGCGGCACCGGGTTCTGCCACCGCAGCGCCCACCGCCAGCACACGCGATCCCAGATCCAGCTTGGGGCAGCAGAGCGGATTCCAGTAGGTGCCATGGTCGAGTGCCGCCACCAGGGCCAACACCTCGTGGGCCGGGCGCGTCAGGTCGATGCGGGCGGCGGCGGCCGGACGGTCCAGACGGGCGTGGTAGCTGCGCTGGCTCAGGTCCTGCGGTGTACGCCGGATGGTGCCGGCCTGCAGGTCGCCCAGCAGCTCACCGAAGCTCTCGATGGCAGCTTCGTAGCAACGGGTGTTGAGGGTCAGCGCGGTCTCCGCCGGCGCCATGTCGAACAGCTTCTGCCGGAGGATGTCGCCCTCGTCGATACCGCCCTGCATCAGGTGCCAGGTCACACCGTGCTGCTTTTCTCCACCCAGGATGGCCCAGACCGGCGCGTTCAGGCCGGCGTGGCGCGGCAGCGGACCGTCGTGGAAGTTGATGGCCCCCTGAGCGGCCTTGTCGATCAGCGCCTGGTCGATGACCGTGAGGTTGGCGATGCTCAGCAGCCAGTCGTAGTCGACCCCGGCCAGCCGGGTCACCAGGTCCGGACCCGGGGCCTCGACACGCAGGCCCAGGGCCGTGGCCCATTGCCGGATGTCAGCGTTGCGGGTGACCACGGCGTTGATGCGGTGGCCGCCCTGGCGGATCAGTTCGGCGCACTGGATGAGAAGGGATTCGTTCCCGATGACGACGCAGGAAAAGTGGCTCATGAAAAGCTCCGTGGATCTGAAACAACTCAGATGGATGACGGCTTCGTCGCAGCGGCGGGGCGCCCGACCAGCCGTCGGTGCCAGGCACTGCGCAGTGCGTGGGAGAAAAGGTCGGACAGAAAATGGTCGGGCCGGTTCTGACCCGTCTGTCCCAGCAGTTTGCGCAAACCGGAAACGGCTGCGCCCGCGCCATAGGCCAGCGTGGCCAAGGCGGCGTAGAAAGCGCCATGGTTCTTCGTGAAGTACCACAGCCGCGAATCGAACCAGTAGGCGGGCATGCGTTTCCATGCCTTCATACCGGTCGAGACCGACCCGATGTGCATCACCCGGCTACCGGGCACATACACCGCCTGCCAGCGGGACCTGTGGGCGCGCAGGCAGAGGTCGGTTTCTTCAAAGTACAGAAAAAAGCGTTCGTCGAACCCGCCGACCTGGTCCAGCAGGGACTGACGGACCATGAGACTGGCACCGGCCATCCAGTCCACCCGCTGGGTCTCGAGCGGTTCGGGCAAGGCCACGATGTAGCGCCGCAGCAGGCGGGAGATCGGTCCGGTGCAGGCCGCGCTCTCGAATTCGCTGAACACGGTGGGAAAGCGGAAGGCGGTCTGGTGGTAAGCCCCGTCTTCGCCATGGATGCGGCTACCGGCGAAACCGGTTCGCGGGTTCTGCTGCATGTGGTCCAGCAGGTGGCGGATCGCGTCCGGCTCGGGGAACGCGTCGGAGTTGAGGATGTAGACGAAATCGGGTGCGGTCCCGTCCGGCAAGCCCTGGCGCATGCCGAAGTTGTTGCCCGCACCGTAACCACCGTTGCGACCGGACTGCAGCACGCGCACGCGGTCCCAGCGCCGTTCACGCACCGCCGTCTCGAGCTTCTCGAACGACCCATCCTGCGAATCGTTGTCCACCACGGTGATGGCACCCGCCAGGCCGTCCATGGCGACCAGGGCCGCCTCGACCGCCCGCAACGTCAGGTCCGGCGTGCGGTAGTTGAGCACGACGGTCAGGATGCGCGGGCCGGCCGGTAGGTTCATGTCGCACTCCGTCGGGATTCGGCCTGGGCGATGCAGTCCTTCAACAGGCTGGCCATGACGCGCACGTTGGGCTCCAGCACCATGGAGTCGTGGTCACCCGGCACTTCCAGCACGCGCAACGCCGGGATGTAGCGGGTCCAGTCGTTGTCCGGGTAGACGTATTCGCGACCGGCACTCACCCACCGCCCGCCAGACACCTTCCAGTGCAGATCCAGCGGCGGCCGGAACAGCACCGCCGGGCCTTCCCAGCGATGCAGCTGGTAGATGGGCAGCGATGCCCGGAACGCGGCTTCGATGGCCTCGTTGTTGAGCTGGTTGCTCACCACTTTCGGCGCCTGCGCGCGCTGCCCGCGGCCAAGCTCCCAGGCGATGCGGTTGCGGGCCCACTGCAGCAGGTAGCCCGGTCCTTGTCGACGCAGCTCGGCCCACTTGATGATGGCCTTGTCCAGACGCCCCAGGGTCGGACGCATGGGCAGCGGCGTGTCCAGCATCACCAGCAGCGCCACCTTCTCGCCGGCCGCCTCCAGCTGGCGCGCGATCTCATAGGCGGTGATGCCGCCGCCCGAGAAGCCACCCAGCAGATAGGGGCCGTGGGGCTGGACCTGGCGCATCTCGGCGATGTAGTCGGCCGCGGCATCCACAAAGTTATCGTGCGGCGCCTGGTCGCCGTACAGACCGCGTGCCTGCAAGCCATAGAACGGACGGTCCGCTCCCAGCAGTCGCGCCAGATGGCGCAGGTTCAGCACGTTGCCGAACATGCCGGCCACCAGGAAGAACGGTGTACGTTCGCCACCCTCGCCGTCGTGCATGGCCACCAGGTGCGTGAAGCGCCGGCGCACGGCCTTCGGTGCAGCCGGCGTGTCCTGACCGGCTTCTTCGCTGGTGTCGCCAATGCGCTCCCGGATCATGGCCGCGCACAGCGCAATGGTCGGCGCTTCGAACAGGACCGAAATCGGGAACTCGACCCGGTAGGCCTTCTTGATCATGGCGAACAGGCGCACCGCGATCAGCGAATGGCCACCCAGGTCGAAGAAGCTGTCTTCCACGCCCACCTGATCGACACCCAGCAGCTCTTCCCAGAACCCGACCAGCGTGCGCTCCACATCGTTGCGGGGCGCCTGGTATTCGCTGTCCAGGTCAGGACGCTGGAATTTCTGGCCGTCTCCCGCCTCCGCCGCCAGCGACTGCGAGGCCTGACGGACCAGGGCATCCAGGTCCATCGAGGACACGATGACCTGTGACAAGCCCGTGGCCAGTGCCCGGCCAAAGGCGTCCGCGCCCTCGGCGGGCCGGATGCCTTGCGAGATGTTGTACTGCAGTTGCTCCTCGCCGGGTGAGAGCTTGTGGTCGCCGCCACTGCCGGGCGCGGCCGCATCGAACTCGACTTCCCTGGCGTCCAGCCGGCTGCCGGCACCGAACCCGGCCTCGTCGAGCTGGCGGATCGAGAAACCCAGCACCTCCACGCAGACCTGGCCACCGTCATCGCACAAGGTAACGTCGAACACGGCGAACGGCGCGTCGGCGCGGTTGTCCTGGGCGTTGCGCACCCAGCTCCAGATGCTGGCCGGCAGCGGACGGTGCACCCGCACCTCGCGGTAGGACACCGGCACCCACAGACGCTGGGGTTCGTAACCGGTGATCAGGCGCATGGCCCAGCCGGTGGCCAGGTCCAGCAGCGCCGGGTGGAGCAGGAAACCCTGTTGCAGATCATCGGCAAAAGCTTCCGGCAGCTGCAGCTGTGCGATGCCCTCGCCCTGCCCGAACGCCACCGAGCGCACCACGCGCCAGCGCGGGCCGAAGCTCAGATGGGCTTCCTGAGGCGAACGCCAGCCCGCCAGATCTGATTCTCGGTGCGACGGGCAGCGGGCCAGCACGGCCTGCGCATCCACCGGCGCAGGCGCCGGCAGATCGCCGGGCACCAGGGTGGCCTGCGCGTTCAGCTGGAAACCAGACCTGCCGTCCAGCCGGCAATCGCTGCGCGCCTCGAACCGGTAGCCCTCTTCGCTGCGGGCGAGCCGCACCCGCAATTGCCGCTCCTGGCCGTCGTTGACCTCCAGCGGCCGGAAGAAGTACAGGTCCTGGATCGCAAAACCGCCACGTTCCCCATTGCCGCGCAAGGCCTCGGCGGCCAGTTCCAGGTAGCCAGTCCCGGGCAACAGGGCCTGTCCGGCCTTGGTCCGGTGGCCATCCAGGATCCAACGGTCTTCGCAGCGCAGGGTGGTCGTGAACACCCGGTGCCCCTGGCCATCGAAAGTCGCCTCGTCCAGCAGTGGCTGCTGGGCCGGGTGACGCGGCGCCGCCGGCTTTTCGCCCAAGCGCTCGGCCATGGCAGATGCCGCCATGCCGACCTCGTTCCAGACGCCCCAGTTGATGGACAGCACCCGGGTCTTGCCACCGGCCCGGTGCCGGGCGTAGGCGTTGAGGTACTCGTTGGCCGCCACATAGTCGACCTGACCGGCCGGTGCGATGACCGTGCTGGTGGAAGAGAACAGCACCAGCAGGTCGATGCTGCCATCCGGGAACAGGTCGTGCAGGATCTGCACGCCGTGCACCTTGGGCGCAAACACCTCCTCGACGCTGCCGGGGGTCTTGGTCAGCAACGGACCGTCATCGACCACGCCCGCGGCATGGATGACCGCATGGATACGCCCGAAACGCTCGCGCGCCTGACGAGCGGCGGCCTGCATGTCGTTGACGTTGCAGACGTCGGCGGCCAGCACCAGGACGTCGGCCCCCAGCGACTTCAGGTGACGCACGGCCAGAATACGGCGCACCAAGGCGTCACCCGGGCCACGGGTGCGCACCAGTTCGTCCCAGGTGTCGGGCGCCGGGAGCGTGCTACGCGAAAGCAGCACCAGCCGCGCGCGCCTGTCACGGGCCAGCCGCTCGGCCACCTGCAGGCCGATGCCACCCAGACCACCGGTGATCAGGCACACCGCCTGATCGGGCAGGCCGGTCAGGTCTTCGGTGGCCGGCAGCGGCAGGTTGACGTAAGCGAGTTCCAGACGCCTCGCCCCCCTCAAGGCGGCCTGGCGGTTGCCAGCCGAGGCCAGCAACTCCTCCAGCACCTGGTCCACGACGGCCTGCAGGGCCGCCGGATCGGGGCGCGCACGCCAGCCGGTGGGCTGCTCGGGCAGCTGCAGGTCCAGCCAGCCACAGGTCAGGCCGGGCAATTCGCGCGGCACCACCTTGACCGGCCCGGCCACGGTGGCCTTCTCCGGATACGGCAAACCTTCGTCCTTGACCCGGGCGGCCCCCGTGCTCAGCACCGTCAGGTGCATGGGCTTGGGCAGGTTTTCCTCGGCCATGGCCTGGGCCAGGAACAGCAGGCTGAAGAAGCCCTGCTCCAGGTTACGATGAAAGAAGCTGCTGCCGGGGCGGAAACGTTCCTCGCGCGTCACCAGCCAGCCGTGCACGACCGCCTGCGGCGGATGGCCGACCGCCACGAGATCGCGCACCAGTTCGTCGTAGCCCTCGCGACCGCGCTCGGGGGCGAGCAGGTACTCGTGCTCGTTCAGGCGGGCGAACAGATCGCCGGCCCGCACGACGGTCACGCGGTGCCCGGCGTTGCGCAGTCGTTGCACCACGGCATCGGTCAGGCCGGCTTCATCGGCAAACACCAGCCAGTGACGTGGCTCGGCGCTGGCCAGATCGGAAGCGACGTCGATGTCGCAGTCGGCCGTGCGCGCGCGCCAGCGTGGCTGGTAGCCCCAGCGCGTGACGTCGTCCACCCGCGCCGGGCGGCTCTCGTGTACCGGCGCCGTGGCCACGCCCGGCTGGATGAAATAGGGTTTGCGCTGGAACGCATAGGTCGGCAGCGGCACGCGCACACGGCGCGACTCGCCCCACAGGGGTTCCCAGTCCACCGGCACGCCATTGGCCCACAGGCGCCCCAGGGTGCCAATGAACCAGACGTCGTCGGCCACCGTGTGTTCGGGATGGCGCAGCGAGTTGATGACCTGCGAGGCGGGCACACCATTGGCCTGTGCCAGCGAACCCAGCGCCTTGCCCGGCCCCACCTCCAGATACACCCGCTGCGGATTGGCCGCCACCAGCGTGGCCATGCATTCCGCGAAATGCACCGTGTTGCGCAGATGGCCCACCCAGTACAGCGGGTCGGTGGCCTGTTGCGCGGTCAGCACCGCGCCATTGCGGTTGGAAATGATGGGCAACCGCGGTGCGCTCAGCCGGATGCTGCGCAAGTAAGCCTCGAAGCGCCCCAGGATGGGTTCAAGCATGCGCGAGTGGGCTGCGATATCGATCTGGATGCGCTGCGGCTCGATCTCGCGTTCGCGCAAACGGGCTTCGAGCCGGTCGAGCGCGTCCTGCGGGCCGGACACCACGCACAGCTCCGGCGCGTTGACGCTGGCCATGTCCAGGCCATCGTCCATGAAAGGCTGCAATGCCGCAGACGAGAGTGGCACGCTGAGCATGCCGCCCGGCGGCACCGTATCGAACAGCTGGCCGCGCAGGTGCACCAGGCCGATGCAGTCCTCGAACGACATCACGCCGGCCAGGCAGGCTGCCGTGTTCTCGCCCATGCTGTGGCCAACCAGCGCCGCCGGTTTGACACCCCAGGACATCCACAACTGGGCCAGGGCGTACTCGACGATCATGATCAGCGGCAACTGCACCGACGGGCGCTTGAGCCGCTCCACCGCTTGGGCATGGTCCTGCGGCTGGGGCAGCCACAGCGCCCGGATGTCATAGTCCAGGCGCTTCTGCAGGATGTCCAGGCCACGGTCCATCCAGTCCTGGAACACCGGTTCGGTCGCATAGAGCTCTCGCGCCATGCCAGCGTACTGGGCACCACCACCGGGGAACATGAACACCACCTCGGGGTCCTCGACCAGATGCTGGTGGTTGAACACGCGGCGGGTATCCCCCCCACCCTCCAGCAGCTCGGCCGCCTCGGCATGGGTGGTCGCAACCAGCACCCGGCGGTGCTCGAACGCCCGGCGGCCTTCCTTCAGGGTCCAGGCCACATCGGCCAGGTCCTGTTCGGGATGGGTGCGCAGGTGCGCGGCCAGCGCGCGGGCGTTGGCATCCAGTGCGGCCTTGGAGCGCCCCGAGACCACCAGCAACTGGAACGGCCAGTCGGACGGATCGGAGGGCGCACGATCCGGCGCCTCTTCCAGCACGGCGTGGGCATTGGTACCGCCGACGCCGAGCGAATTCACGCCCGCCCGCCGCGGTCCTTTGTGTGACACCCAGTCCCGCAGACGGTCGTTGACCAGAAACGGGCTGGACTCGAAGTCGATCGTGGGATTGGGCGCCTCGTACCCGAGGCTGGGCGGCAGCTCGCGGTGCTTGAGTGCCAGGGCCACCTTGATCAGGCTGGCCACACCCGCGGCGGTGTCCGTGTGCCCGATGTTGGTCTTGACCGATCCGATGCGGCAGAACCCGGTCTCGCGGGTGGTGGCGCTGAAGGCCTGCGTCAGGGCCGCGACCTCGATCGGATCCCCCAGATAGGTGCCCGTGCCATGGCATTCCACGTAGTCGATGGTGTCGGCCTCAACACCGGCCACCGCATGGGCCTCGGCGATGGCCTTGGCCTGCCCGTCGACGCTGGGCGCCAGGTAACCGGCTTTGGCGGCGCCGTCGTTGTTGACCGCCGTGCCCTTGATGACGGCCCAGATGTGGTCTCCGTCCTTGATCGCATCCGCCAGCCGGCGCAGCACCACCACACCAGCTCCCGAACCGAACACGGTGCCCTGGGCACGATGGTCGAAGGCGTGGCAATGGCCGTCAGGCGACAGGATCTCGCCTTCCTGGAAGATGTAGCCGCGCGCGTGCGGCAGCTCGATGGTCACACCACCGGCCAGCGCCATGTCGCACTCGCCGTTCAGCAGGGCCTGACTGGCAAAGTGGACCGCCACCAGCGACGTGGAGCACGCGGTCTGGATGTTGACGCTCGGTCCCTTGAGGTCAAAGATGTGACTGACACGGGTGGACAGGAAATCCTTGTCGTTGCCCGTGTGGCGCAGCAGGAACATGCCGGTGCTGGCCACCAGATCCGGGTTCGAGCAGATGTTGAAGTAGAAATAGCTGCCCATGCCGCAACCGGCATAAACCGCAATCTGCCCTGGAAAACGTTCGGGCGGATGGCCGGCACTCTCCAGCGCCTCCCAGGCCACCTCCAGAAACTGGCGGTGCTGCGGGTCCATGATGGCCGCCTCCTTCGGGCTGAACCCGAAGAAATCGGCATCGAACTGCTCGAAGCCCTCCAACACGGCAGCCGCCGGCACGTAGTTGCGGTGCCGCATTCGGTCCGGGCTTTCGCCAGCCGCCAGCAACTCGGCTTCGCTGAGTCGTCGAATGGACTCGACCCCCTGGCGCAAGTTGGACCAGTAGGCCATCGGATTCGATGCACCCGGAAGGTGCGCCGCCATGCCGACAATGGCAATATCGTTCAATGCGTCGGATGACGTGTTCAACACAGTTCTCGCATGTTGGTACCCGGGAAAGCTCCCTCCGGGCAAACCATTATGCCCAACAACTTGTTACCTGCCCGTGCGCTGAATCACGCTTTGGGGAGGTCTCCGGGCATGGAAAGTTGGCTGTCACCCCATTGGCTGCTGCCGGGCTGACTGTGACCGAATCCGGATTCCCCAAGAACGCCGTATTGCCTGCGATCACTCAGGACCTCATCGACCACATTCACGTCGATCACATAGGCTTCGGAGGCAAAACCGTAGACCAGGGCCGTGTCACACAGTATGTTGATGTTGCGCGGAATTCCCCGGGCTGCCTTCGCGATCTTCGCTGTGGCCAACGGTGTGAACAGCTGACGCTCACGTCCCGCGACCTTCAGTCTGTGCTCGATGTAATCGCCAACCTCCACAGAATTCAGGGGAGGCAGATAGAAGTCAGCGGCCACCCGCTGCGCAAACTGCCGAAGCTCAGGGCGCTGCAGCAGATCACGCAACTGTGGCTGGCCGACCAAGACCACCTGCAGCAACTGATCCTTGTCTGCATTGATGTTGGAAAGCATGCGCAACGACTCCATCGCCGCCGGGCTGAGGTTCTGGGCCTCGTCAACGATCAGGACAACCCGGTGGTTCTGCGCGTACTCACTGATGAGAAAACGCTGAAACGCGTCATAACGCGCCACCGGCGACATCCCGTCATAAGGCAAGCCAAATGACAGCATGATCCATTCGGTCAAGTCACTCAGACTCGCATGCGTGTTGGTGACCAGGCCCACCTTGATGTCATCACCCAGTTCGCCCAGCAGACGGCGAATCAGCGTGGTCTTGCCACAACCGATTTCGCCGCAGATGACCGTGAATCCGGCGCGGTTGTGAATGGCGTACTCAAGCATGGAATAAGCCAGAGCATGGCGCTTTCCCATGTAAAGGAAGTCTGGATCAGGCTGAATGGAGAATGGTTTCTCTTTCAGGCCATAGAACGGTTCGTACATATTCAGAGTGAGGTGCTGACACCGGACGACAGGCACTTGCTCCTCGCGCGGCCAAACCATTATCAGCCACCGGACACGGCTTCCCGCCTTGGACGGCTGCACAGGACCCGACATCCCTACAAAGTACTCACGGAGCACCGCTGGACGCTGCAGGATCTTCCACCACGAAAGGCACGTCGAAAACAAAAAAGCCCGCAACCTTTCGATTGCGGGCTTTTGAGATAAATGGTCGGCGTGGCGGGATTCGAACTCGCGACCCCTTGCACCCCATCGAAATATACGTGAAATCTTGCGGGATTTCACGGGACGTTATGGGACGACATTTTCCGTTTTAAATCATATAGATACAAAGAATACTTGATCCCAAGTCGTCCCACAAAATACACTGACAGCGTTTTTTCGGTTTACCCCCCGGTTTACCCCCCAGGACCTGTATGACGCGATATCCGAAGTCAGGAAAAGGCAAAAAGTGGACGGCTCTGGAGCTCAAGGCCGTGCCCTTGGCGTGGCGCGGCGACATGCTGAGCGACGGCGACGGACTGACCGGCGAGGTCCGGGTCGTCGGCGACCAGACCATCTCCATCCACTTCAAGTTCGCCTTCAAATGGAACGGCAAAGTGGCCTGGCACTACTGTGGCACCTGGCCCGCCCTGTCCATGGAACAGATCCGCCGGCAACGCGATGAGGCCCGCGACCTCGTCCGTTCCGGTGTCAACCCCAACGACCAGAAGAAGGCCGAACGCATTGAGAACCAGGCCGCGGTCGAAGCGACGATTGCGCAGGCCGCCGCCGAGGCCAGCCAGAACAAGCCCTTCAAGGAGGTGTTCGACGCCTGGCTGGCCGATGGCGTGGCCCGCAAGGACGGCAACGCCGAACTGCGCCGCTCGTTCGAGAAGGACGTGCTGCCCGTGCTGGGTGACAAGCCCGTGCGCAGCATCACCGAGCACGACCTGCGCAAGGTCCTGCGGACCATGGTGGCGCGCGGCGTGAACCGCATGTCCGTGCGGGTGCACCAGGACCTGGTGCAGCTGTTCGCCTGGGCCGAGAAACGACAGCCCTGGCGCGGCCTGCTGATCGAGGGCAACCCGGCCGACCTGATCGAGATCCGCAAGATCGTCTCCAAGGACTTCGACATGGTCAACGAGCGCGACCGCGTGCTGACGGCCAAGGAGCTACAGGAATTGCAGTCGATCTTTGAGCGCATGGAGATCGACTACGAAGAGACCCCGGCCGGCCACAAGTACGAGGTGCCGCGCCCGCTCAAGCGCGAAACCCAACTGGCGATCTGGATCTGCCTGGGCACGCTGTGCCGCATCGGCGAGCTGCTGATGACCCGTTGGGAAGACGTGGACCTGGTGGAGCGCTACTGGACCATCCCGGTTGAAAACGTCAAGGGGCCGATGGGCAAGAAGCAGGGTCACCGGGTCTACCTCTCGGACTTCTCGCTGCGCCAGTTCCAGGCGCTCAAGGCCCTCACCGGAACATCGCCCTACTGCTTCCCGGCCCGCAACCACAAGGAAGACACTCACATCGACGTCAAGACCGTGTCCAAGCAGGTGGGCGACCGACAGATCCAGTTCAAGACCCGCAAGGACCTGTCACGCCGCGCCAACGACAACGCGCTGGTCCTCAAGAGCGGCAGCCACCGCGAGTGGACACCGCACGACATGCGGCGCACCGGCGCCACCATGATGCAGGCGCTGGGCATCCTGCCCGACATCATCGACCGCTGCCAGAACCACGTGATGGCCGGCAGCCGGGTGCGGCGGCACTACCTGCACCACGAGTTCGCCGACGAGAAGAAGGCAGCGTGGGAGAAGCTGGGGCAGCGGATTGATGACATCCTGGGACAGAGCGCTCCATCGCCTGCGGTGTCCGCATGAGCCTCGGCGCGACAGATCGGAATCCCAAAGCCGGACCACTTTAACACACTATTGCACGATAACATCGTTAATGTTATTGTTCGATTTCTCTGTTATGAAAGACTGAGCGTTGACGCTTGTAGCCGCCACCCGGAAGTACCTCAACGAGGTGTTGGGCATTCCCACGCCCAAGGAAAAACCCTGGGCGCAAACCGGCGCGCTGCCGTATTTCCTTCAAGACGCGTTCCAGTTTGCCGAGCTTGAACTGCTGGGCCATCCCATCGTGCTCGCGATCACTCCATCCAGCGAAAAACAAGCCCTGGGTGACATCCGTGCCCGGCTGGACAAGGTGCGTGCACAGGGAGAGCCGCCGGTTGTGTTCGTGACCGATGCCTTGGCGTCGTACGAGCGCAAACGCCTGATCGAGCAGAGGGTTCCGTTCATCGTGCCAGGCAACCAGCTCTACCTGCCCGACCTGGGCCTGGACCTTCGCGAACACTTCAGGCAGCGGGCGCCAACCACAGGTACCGCCCTGAGCCCATCGACGCAGGCGATCCTCATCGCTGCGTTGATGAACGAACCCCTGGCCACCGACTGGCAACCCGCCCGCCTGGCATCGCCCATGGGCTACACCCCCATGACCCTGTCCCGGGCGGTCAGGGAGCTGAACGCCGCGGGCCTCGCCGCGACGCGCAAATTGGGGCGTTCGCAGTATCTGCACCGCGAGTTGCCGCCACGGGACATCTGGGAAATGGCAAGACCCTTGCTCCGCAGCCCTGTGCGCCGAACGGTGTTGGCCATGAGCGATACCTTGCCAGCAGGTCGCCAGTGGCGGCTGGCCGGCCTGAGCGCACTCGCACGCGATTCCATGCTCACGGAGCCACGACAACCGGTGTACGCCACCACCTTCGCAGAATGGCGGGAGGCCCTGAAAGCCGGTGCCCGCGAGGCGCCGGAACCGTCGGATGACACACAAGCGCTTGAGCTCTGGATCTACGATCCAGCGCTGGTGCCAGGCCGGGCGACTGTCGACCCGCTGTCGCTGACCCTCAGTCTGCAGGACAGCACCGATGAGCGCGTCCTTCAGGCCCTGGACGAACTGAAAGGGCAACTTCCATGGTGAGAGGACTGGATCTCTTCCGGGAAACATTTGCAGCGTACGCTGATCAGTATCTGCTGATTGGTGGGACCGCCGCGAGCCTGACGATGGAGGACGCCGGGCTCCAGTTTCGGGCGACCAAGGACCTGGACATCGTCCTGCATGTGGAGGTGCTGACCCCGTCTTTTGGCGAGGCGTTCTGGCAGTTTGTGAATGCAGGGGGCTACCAGCTGCAGCAGGTCAGCGACACCGGAAAGCCGAAGTTCTACCGCTTCCAGAAGCCCGCGGATGAACGCTACCCGGCCATGATCGAACTGTTTGCACGGGCTCCCGATGGCTTGACACCCGCCGAAGGCAGTCAACTCACCCCGATCCCGCTGGATGAGGCAGTGTCCAGTCTCTCCGCCATCTTGCTGGATGAAACCTACTACGCGTTCATCCTCGCGGGCCGACGTGAGATGGGAGGCTTGTCCTGGGTGGGAGAAGACCGGCTGGTTCCGCTGAAGGCCATCGCATGGCTGGATCTGAAGGCACGCAAAGACCAAGGCGCCGCCATCGATGCCAGAGATATCCGAAAGCATCTCAACGACGTGCTGCGCCTGTCGCAACTCCTGGCGCCCACCACCCGAATTCCACTCGACCCCAAAATCGGTTCGGACCTCGCCCGATTTCTCGCCGAGGTCGCGGCAGACACCTCCATCGATCCGCAAGCCCTTCAGCTTGGGAAGATCAGCGTGGCCGAACTGGTGGCGCGTATTGCGCAGGCCTATGGGCTACAGGTCCCTGTTTAAGTGCCCTCACCACATCGGGCCAGATACATCGCCCCTGCGCTCATGGCCCAATGCGTCCTCTTCAAAAGCCGGCCCGAGACCTAGGATGATCGGCACATGGAAGCGTCCAACATCACCACACAGCGCAACTACTACGACGATCTGGCCACGCGCGCCGTGGGAAACGGCCATCCCCTTGGAGCGGCCATCGAGCAGGCTGCGAACGCCTATCTGGATGGCAAGCCTGCGACACAAGGGAAACGCAAGCTCACCAGAAGGGAGCGCGACAGCCAGTTCTGGTTGAGTCGCACGGTGAAGGACTGCCCCACCAGTGCCTGGTCCACTGAGCCCATGGTGCTGGCCCTGGCCCGGTACCTCAGTCAGGAGCAACTTGCGGTCGAAGGCCTGGTCAACGCGGTCGCTCAAATCGCGCCCGATGCCCTGATCCGGGCGGTCAGGTACTCCGGGCTGGTCCTGAACCAACAACCGCTCCGGCGAGCGGAACTCACACTGGCAGGAGCAAGCTGCCCGGCAGTCCGTGAGCTGTGCCGCGTGCTGGACATCTTTGATCAGGCGCATCAGCTTCGAGCGGATGCCGTCCAGGCCGAAAAGGATCGATTGACCCACCTATCGGCCTTTGACTTCCTTCTCTATGCGAGCCTCTACGCCTTCGAATGCCTGGTGGGCAAAGACATCGCAGCCATGAAGGCCGGGCAAGCGACTGAAAGCCGCACCGAACTTGCCTGGCATGCCATCAATGATTTACTGGCCTGGAAGCTGGAAACGGCAGATGAGTCGTCATTGAAACTGAACGATGCCAGCATAGGCCTGTCAGTCGCCGGACATCTCCGTCCCATTCTGTTTGATGAGGGACGTGTTGGTGCCAGCGAGGCAGTACAGACCTTCCATGCGTTCCATGCGCTGTTGGACGCGCAGATCGAGCTGAACGAGTTCATCAGCCGGTCTGCGGATGCCTTCTGCTACGACGATTCCATAAGGTTTGTGCGACACGAAGATCGCCTGGAGATCGTGGAGGTTGATCCAACAGCTCGGACCGCCTGGCAGAACGACGGCCACAAGCTCAGGCGTTTGCACGACTACTGGTTTCACCGCGCAATAGACGAGTTCGTTGAATATGTCGCGGCGGATCCAGGTCGATGGAACATCGGGCGACCAGAAAACGCCGATGCCAATCGAATGGCCTGGCTCCGCGCCCTGCAAGCCAAGCTTCGACTTCAAGAGGTCTACGGTATTGCGGATGAAGTGACATCGGACTTGGGTGAGTCTGTCGACGTGTTCCAAGCACTGCTGTCGCTCAACCTCATGTCGGCATTCTTCGAACGCGATTTCCTCGTGGCCTTCACCGATCGACTTGGCTCCACCGGCGACTGGCGTTCTGCGCTCCAGAAGATGACCATGGACGGTTTCCTCAACGGGATGCAGAACCGCCTGCCCATCACCTGGTCGGGGCGCGAAGCAAAGATCACCAACATCACCGGCTGGACGGTCACCAGCTCCCAGCCCAAAGGAAGTCCGCGGATGGCGTCTGCGATCCTGGACTTCTGGACCTACGACATGGCAGTCCTCGCGGCAAGGCTGCAAAGAAGTGAGCCGGGACTCCAGCCCCACTTGTTTGAACGCCCGGTATTGAAGTTCGGCGCCACCCTGGTCCAGTTGCCCTGGATTGTCGGCATGCAGAACAACAGCACCGCTGCCATCAACAACCTGCGGCGGCTGGGCTCTCGGCGCGGCAATGTCCAGGAAGAGACCCAACGGATCGAAGCCAGCCTGGCCAAGGCGCTCGAATCCCGTGGATTTCGGGTCTTGCTCAACTGGCAGCCCCCGCGAGAAGAGGCACTCGACGATCCTGGCGAAGTGGACGTGATCGCAACACGCGACGGTCACCTGTTTGTGCTGGAGGTGAAATCGACCTTCATGCGCCAATCACAACGTGATGCCTGGGTGCACGGCACAACGACGTTGAGAAAGGCGGGCCTTCAGTTGCAGCGCAAGGTGGCAGCGGTGTTGCGTACAGTCGAAGGCTCCGCCGAGTTCCGCATGGCCATTGGCCTGAATGACGGCCAGAGCATCACGCATCACCATGGGTGGATCGTCGACACGTCCATCGAAAGCGATCACCAGCGCTTCTCCGGTTTCCTGAAGATCACGGTCGAGGAAATGCTCATCGCCCTTCGCGATGATCGCCACCTGCTGAAAGACCTCTCCGAGTTTCGGACTGCATCGCCAGAACTCACCGAATCCCTTGATCAAGACCAGTCATACAGCAGGACGACGATGTACCCCGACGGATTCAGTGCGGAGCGCTTCGTCAAGGTCATAGAAGCAGGTGTCGTGTGGGATGAGGTTGGAAATGATGGCCAGGCTATGCAGGGTCAAGGTTTCCTTGCCTGCTAGTGACCTGCTTATACGCATCATCGAACAGTCGTCGAGAGCCACTTGGCCGCATGATTTTCGGCTGAATCCAGCGTCCAGCGCCGGATTCTCTGCCCCATAGTGAAGGCGTCGCTTCTATCAGGGGTGCGCCATGCAACATCTTCAAACAGGCTCATTGACCGATCATCGAGATCAGCCCGCGCTTGTCTTCTTGCGAATGCACGCGGTCATGAAGATCACGGGGCTTGGACGGTCGACCATCTACAGGTTGATCGCAAGCAAACAGTTTCCCAGCCCGGTGCGTCTGACTTCCCATGCCGTCGCATGGCGGAGCACCGACATTGAAGCGTGGAGCGAGACCCGTCCGATGGCGGCTCACTGAGTGCAACGCTGAGTGGGGGTGCCATGGGCCTGATTCACGATCCGAACACCACACAGTGGCAGCCAGGCGATCTGGTCATCCACGATTCAGACGCCAAGCGCGCGGACATGCTCATGATCGTATTGGGACAAGACGCTACCGGTGCCTTTCGAACCCGATACGCTTTCCCTTGGGCCCAGCCACGCCCATGGCGCCGAAAGGTCTGGCGCAACACGATTGAGTGGCTTCATGATCCGGCCCGCTTCGGAATCAGCGTCCCCCGCCTCTCTCAGCCCTCAAGCGACAAGCCTGAGGGCAAAGCCTATCATCAACAGCCCGAGAACTACCCCACCCCATCGCCAGGTGGTGAAGTGGTAGCGGTGGTTAAAAGAGATGGCGCGGCGAAGCCGGGCCACCGACAGCGCGAAAGCCGCGACGGTCAACACAGGGCCGACGACTCCAAGCGGCTGATTCGACAGCAGCAATGAGAAAGCGGCGGCCAGAGGCCACGCAACCGCGTCCAGCGCAGCAAGAATTGTTCTACCCGGCCAATGGGGGGCATCTTGCCTTGGTTCACGAGCGACCAAAAGCCACATGTGGCACCTCCTTCATCTGGTAGATCAAGAGTGCCACTTCGCGCCAAACGATTCAGTCCACACGGCAACCGAGTGTAATTTTTGTGCACCACCTACTGGCCTTTCCATCTTGAATCGGCAAATACTCGATACCGCTCGTAACTCATCGGAAGCGATTGACACCTGAAAACCATCGACACAATTTCCCGCTGACCCCCTAAATGGCGCAGGTTGGCAACCGCGTCAACCAGACATCGGGAGATACCCATGCTGGATCGTGATCAGTTGGAAACTTTTGCGGTGGTGATTGAGCAGCAGAGCTTTGAAAAGGCGGCGACTGCATTGAGCATCACACGGGGTGCCGTCTCCCAACGAATCAAGGCACTGGAAGAATCGTTATCAACAGTTCTGGTGCTTCGGGATCGGCCAGTGTCACCCACCCCAGCAGGAGAAGTGCTGCTCCGCCACGTGAAGGCGTTGCGGATTTTGGAAGGCTCAGCCTTGCAGGAGCTGGTGCCGCAACCCAAACCACATTCCCCTGTACCTCTGTCCATTGCTGTCAATGCGGATTCATTGGCCACATGGTTTCCGGAGGTGTTGAAGGAGCTCCTTCTGAGCCAGCTTGTGGCACTGGAAGTGATTGCCGACGACCAGGACCACACTTCCCAGTTGCTGTCGCGCGGTGAAGTCATCGGGTGCATATCGACCAGTCCCAAAGCAGCCGACGGCTTTGTGGCCGAATGCCTCGGCGCCATGGAGTACCGCTGCTATTCAACGTCTGAATTCGCGCAAAGCGCCTTTCCAGACGGATTGACCGTTCCATCGGTTCTCGCTGCACCTGCCGTCCTCTTCAATCGGAAAGATTCTCTGCACGACGACTTCCTGAAAAGCCGATTCGGGTTTTCGATTGACCGGTACGCGAAACACTTTCTGCCTTCGCCAGTGGCCTTGCTGGAGGGTGTGGCAATGGGTGCTGGCTATGGCCTGATACCGAGCACGCAGGCCCAAGCATTGGTCGACAGTGGACGGCTCATTGACCTGTGCCCCAACCACGGGGTCATGGTCGATCTCTATTGGCACCACTGGGAACTCGAACCGCCTTTGGCCCACGACATCACTGCACTGATCGTAAAGGTGGCTCAGCGTGAGCTGGTTTCGCGCGCAGTTGACGATTCTGTGAAGGTGGTAGCGGGGTCGGGCGACTCAGCGGCAAGACTTCGTCACGTCAGCCCGCTGGTGACCAGCAACAAGGCCAAAGCCGACTGCAACACCCATTGATGCTGCAAGTCCGGCTCCCAGAGAGAGAGCGTCAGCCTGCGGGGCCAACAGACCCAGCCAACTTGCTGCATAAACGCATCCAGACACGACAAGTCCAGCGACCATGGTGGCCCTGGCACGCTGCGGCGTCAGGCTGATATCTGCCACCAGCGCAACAAAGCAAACACCGACGCTGGCCAAGTAAATGATGTTGACCGACACCATGGTTTCTACGATGCCCTGATCTCGCGAGGCAAGTGCAGCGCCGATGAAGAGTGCTGCGGCCGAAGCAAGCCTGGATCGGCTCTTGCCTGACAGGGTCGTACTCATCGCAGATGCCATCGCCCGCAGAATCGCTGCTCCGGAACCCAGCGCAGCAAGCGACAGTGCGACCAACATGCCGGCTCCCAGTCCCCCGGCAAGGCCTCCTACCGCGTGGGACAACGCCCACGGGATGACTTGCTTGCCATCTGGCATGTCCGCCAGCACACCGCCTGACTGCATGGCCATCACAACAGCCGCCGGCAGAAACCCGATGAGAATCAGTGCCAGTCCAGCCATGGCGCATCCGACCACGGCGCTCCGGGCGGCTCGACCAGACATCACAAACTGGTGATAGTCGGCCCCTGTGACAACCAGCAGGCAAACGGCGAGTGACACGGTGCCCAGTTGGGTCGGGCTGAAGGTGTCTAGATCCTCCACAAATCTAGGTACTGCCTCCAGGTAGAGTGCCAGCCCGTCAGCAGCTACGAGCGCGTACACCAGAACCATCCCGCTCAACAGGAGACATCCAGTGAAGACGCCCGACGCGATGCGCAAGCTCATCTGTGCTGCAGCGTAGATCAGCCCCAGCACGATGATCAGTCCATACGGATCGGGTACTCCCAGCAAGCGGGCGACTGCCACACCGCCATGAATCTGTGCGGCGAGCACACCTGCCATCCAGACCAGAGACAGCGCCGCTACCAAGCTGCGCAGTTGTGCGCCGTAGGCCCGCCCAAACAAGTCCCACACTGACAAACCAGACTTCCACAAAGGCTTTGCCACCAGTGCAAGTGCGAGCATGCCGAGCCCAGTGGCAATGCCGTAGATGCTTCCTGCCATCCCGTGGGTCAGGGCCAGCTCCCCAGAGCCGAACAAGAAGCCGATGCCGTAGCTGGCTGACACCAACAACGCCGCGATCTGGACGCTGCTCAGAACGCGATCCATCACGTCGGCGCCCTGCTCTGCCACTCAGTTGTCACTGCATTCGCGGTACGGAAGTAGGCGCGACAGATGTGTGATCGATCCTCGAACATGGGCAACTGACACAGCAGTGTGTGAGCTTCCGGAAGTCGGTAGTACGGAACCGCTGGCAACAGATGGTGTGTGAGGTGGTAGCCGTTGTTGCGCGGGTGAATGGCCCAGCGCCAAGGGCCGTGACAGACCATGTCGCGGGTAAAGCCAAACACCCCACCCGGCTGCAGTCCGAAGTGATCGCACATCTCGCGAAAGGTGGTGATGCAATGAAAGAACGTCGCCCGCGCAACTAGCCACAGCAACACAAATGCCAACGCAAAATCGCCACCACCCAACAGAGTCAGGACACCGACGAGGCCTACCCACCATGCCAAGATGAAGGCTTTGCTCCGCGAGCTGACCTCCTTCACGAACAGATGCCCGCCCAGTGAGCCTAGCCAGGTAGGCCATGAGAGCAAGCACCTGGTGAAACTGACCACCCAAAGCAATGGCAGATCTTCCTGCCCCGGTATCAGGTCGGGGTCACCTTGCTTGCGGCCCAACGCCAAGTGGTGCTGGAAATGTGTTTCCCGATATCGGGAGAGGCTGGCAAACAGCAGTGGCGCCACCAGTGCACGGGCGACAAGATCGTTCCGACCTTTTTCTCTCCAGATGTTCCGGTGACCCGCGTCGTGCAGAATGTTGCCCAGTGCCCTTTGCCGATTGGAGATCACCAGGACCGACAACGGCGCAAGCACGGCATCGATCCAAACGACAGCGGCGACTGCGCCCAGAATCAGCACCCAATCGAACGCTATATCGAGCAGCACACGCGCAGGACGCAGCTTGAACAATTCGCTGTAGGGGCTGCCCTGCTGCCTCAATTGATCGCGAAGATCGGCCACGTCCGCGAGGACTTCGGAAGTCGGTGCCATGTGGACACTCCTTCTCACTGTGCTTTGCCGTCTGATGCCCGGCGGCCAAAGCAGTGGTTGGCGGGGGACTGTTCCGGGCTGCGCCAGACGGTAGCAGCAGATCCCGCTTGAACGCCGGGGTTTAGGAACTTTGGCCGCGCGTCAATTCAGCTAAACCGACCCATTCGGCGGTGCAACTGCGCACTTGTGCACGCGCCGGACGAACGCCAGCCGCCCATAATCAGTGTCGAAAGCCAACACCATTGCCGTGCGCAGGAGGCCATCGGATGAGCGGAGAAAAAGACCAAGTTCGGCTGCAGAAATTGATGGCCCCTGAACTTCGGCCAGAGACTTACGTTTACTGCACCTTCCAGGATCACTGCCTCCCTGTTGACTTCTCTCCCATCTGCACCTTCAGGGAATCAGAAGGGCTGACGGCCATCGTGGAGCGCTCCCAAGCCGTTCGGGCCAAAGTGCCCTACATCTTCGAGGCCAAACTCATCACGCTCACCGTGCACTCATCGCTGGAAGCCATCGGCTTCCTGGCCATGATCTCATCGGCCTTGGCCAAAGCGGGCATCCCCTGCAACGCGGTTGCAGCCTTCCACCACGATCACCTGTTCATCCCCGTGAATCAGGCCGACGATGCGTTTTTGTTGCTGGAGGCTTTAAGCCAAAGCAACGCACCCGCAGTGATTTGACGAGCCGCGTGCATTTGGTAGTCGTCGTTTAGCGCGACTGACCCTGCTGCAGATTTGGTCGCCCTGGCCGGATTTCCTTTGACATCGCGCGACGCGTTTGTCTACCCTCCCCTCTATCCGGTCAATTGAGACCTGAAGCGCGGGTCACTCGGTGCCAACACCGCGTGGCCTATCGGTCAACCCGATCTGCAGGGGCGGAGATGAACAGATTTCAGACTCCCATGGCGATGGCGTCAGCACCATCTGTGTTGACCAGACCATCGGTCAAACGCCGCATCGATCCCATCGACGCGCTCGCTCGCCCTCTTGGTGCCAAGCGCTCGGCTCTGGTCGCAAAGCGTGCTGATTCTTCCGTTTTGACTGGGAACCGAAATACTGCAATTGCAGCGCCGGGAGATACGTTGCTGGCCACCGGTGATGGCGCAGTAACCATCCTGCTGCGCGCCACCAACTACGGTCTGTTGATGGAGCGTACCCAACGTCAAGGCGCAGGCATGCGGCTGGTACAGGCGATGATGTTCGGTGACGTGAAAAGCTTCGACCACTGGTGCGCGGTTGAGCCTCTTCGATTTGAAGATGGCCTGCTGTTCAACAAGCTGGTTCGCGAAGGCCATGCAGCATTCGCAGTCCATCGCTGAAGGCAGCGGATATCGGTCGAGCGAGCATGCATCCATGAACGACATTCGCGTTCTACAGCTGCTTCCGCTGATCGCAGAGGCAGGGTCCACTGGAGAAGTGATCACCCTGTTTCGCGAGGCCGTGGAGGGTCTTGGTGCTGATGCCGGCGTCTTCCTGAGTTGCCTTCGAGACGATGCAACGCGAACCTCCCTTCGATCCCTGTGGGCTTGCGATCCATCGTGGGCTGCGGACTACGCGTCTCAACGGAGGTTCGAACACGATCCCTGGCTACGGTACGCATCAACCGACGCAGAACCAATCCGCTCCAGCGACCTGGCCTGCTCATCAACCGAAGAACACGCCTTCATCCGCGCAGCTGCGAAGCACAGCTTCACCACTGCCTTGGTTGCCCCTGCCCCCAGCCACGTTGGCCTATCCCGGGTAGGCGTCCTATGTCTGGGATCAGCGGACTCAGGCAGGTTTGACGGCGAGAACTACCCACAAGTTCGGGTGCTGGCGCGTGCGCTCGCCATGGAGCTGCACCACTGGATCGCAAAGTCCATGCGTAAAGAGTTGCTCCAAGGGGTTCATCTCACGGAAGCCGACATGCAGCTCCTGCGCCACGAGGCAGCCGGCCACAGCAGCAAGGTCATCGGCGCAACCATGAATTTGGAGGCCAAAACCATCGACTGCAGGTTTCAGCGGCTCAATGCCAAGCTGGGGGCGCCAGACCGGCGTTCAGCCGTCCGCATCGCACGCCTGTATGGACTCCTGTAGGCTGAAAGGAGACTATGTCGTCAGCTCAGGAACCGGCTGCTTGCGACTCTGTTGCGAACATCCGATTGAGTGAGAAGACCAGCGTCAAACAACGCTGAGCGAGGCTTTAGAGCCGCTCAAACGACTGATACTTGTACATCCCGGTCCTGTGGTGCTTCAAGCTTGTGCGTGTTTCCGATCGACAAGCGTTGGATCTCCTTCAGCGAGTTGGCCCACCTCGAGCCATTCGATGTTGTCTAGCTTGAGCCGGGTTACTTGTTTGAAGGCATCCACTAGGTTAGCTTCCACGTTGGCTGGTGCCCCTTTTGGTTTGAGTTCTGCACGCAATGTCATGGTCTCTCTGTGGCCCAGGGTCTCTACGACAAGCTGCGCACGATTGATCTCCGGCACTCGACTCAGCAAGTCTTCGATGTTGCGTGGATAGACAAAAACCTCGCGCACTTTTATACCCTGGCCGACGCGGCCTTGCAGAAGACCAATGCGATCAACGAGGCCGTCTTCTGTCTGGCTCAACGCCTGAGCGACGTCGCCTGTGCCGAATCGAACCAATGGCCACCCGCTTTCCAGTGTCGTGACCACGATCTCACCTGTGCTGCCGACTGGCAAAGGCTCGCCCGATACCGGGTCGCACACCTGAACCAGGCGTTCAGGGTGAATGCGATAGCCCTCAAGTCCATCTTCTTCGTACCCGATGAGTCCAAAGTCACCGGTCGCATAGGCGGAGAACGTGTTGATGGCATAGCGCTGCTCAAGATCGCGTCGCTTATCCATCCAGTTGCCCATCTCTCCACCGAGCATGGCGTTTTTGACGCGCCAGTCACGAGGCAACTGGTACCCCATGCGTTCCAAGGTCTCGATCAAGGTGATGAAGAAGCTAGTGGACGCGCAAATACACGTGATGTCCAACTCCAGAATCAGTTGGGCTTGCTGTTCAGCGCCGCCCGGACCACATGGGATGATCGTGGCCCCGGTAGATGCGATGCCTTGATCAAGCAAAAGACCTGCGGGCACAAGGTGGTAAGACCAAGTATTCAGCACGCGATCGCCGAGGCCGACGCCTGCTTGGTTAAAAACCTGTGCGAAACCACGCCCGGTGACATCGCTTGAAAGCTCTGGTTCATAGATCGGCCCTGGAGACACAAAGATGCGTCGAATGTCGTGTGTGTCCGCGGCCAGGAACCCACCAAAAGGGGGATGTGCTCTTTGGAGGGCGAGTAGTTGGTCTTTGGTCGTGACGGGCAGACGGGCAAGATCACTGGCGCCGCATAAGTCGGCCGGCGCCATGTTCGCCCGCTCATAGATGTCTCGTATTGCTGGGGCCTTCCGGTAAGCGTGTGTCTGAATGCGCTGAAGTGCTGTGAATCGGTTGGAGCATGGGGGCGTGGTCATGGTTCGGACTTTGGTTCACTTGCCGGTGAAACGCGGCGCACGTTTTCCCTGAAAGGCCTCCAGCCCCTCTTGAAGGTCGGCGCTGAAAGCATGAACTTCTGACGCCAGCAGCTCCAAGCGAAGTGCCGTGTCCTCTGATTGATCGAGCCCGTCGTCAACCAGAGCCTTCATGCGCTGAAGGCCCAAAGGGCTCTTGGTGGCAATGGTGTCGGCCACCTTCTGGGTCGCTGCGTCGAGCTGCGAGTCGTCCACGACCTGATTCACCAACCCGGCTTCTCGCATCTCCTCGGCTGAAACGAATTCCCCGGTGTAGAGAAGGTACTTGGCGCGCGTCGGGCCAATCACACGGGGGAGACGGACCGAGCCACCACCTCCAGGAAGCAGACCGTAATTGGCGTGTGCATCGCCAATCTTTGCGCTTTTGGCAGCGATGACCAGATCGCAGCACAGCACCAACTCCAGCCCTCCCGCGAGGGTAATGCCGTTCAGCGAGGCAATGACCGGCTTGGGGAAGCGGTCCAGGCGGTTCATCGTGTGCAAGACACCCGCGAGGAAGGCACTCGTGCCGTTGTCGCCCAGTTGACCTCGCACGTACTTCAGGTCGGCCCCAGCGGAGAAGGCGCGGCCGTTACCGGTAAGAACAACGGTCATGACGTCGGTGCACTCCAGCGCCTGGTCCAGCCCCTTTTCGATGGCTTGGAGCACTTCTGGGGTGAGCGAGTTCATTGCATCCGGGCGATTCAGGCGGATCCAAAGAGATCGATTCCGGACTTCGGTAACCACCACTGACTCTGACATGTCTTCTCCATTCTCGGCGTGCATAGGGACCTCACATTCTTTCATTTGACTATCGAGTAAGTAACTTGGTGGTTTCCCTTACTCATAGTAAAAGCGAGTTACTATAGAGTAAAAAAAGAGGAGTGCCCATGAAGTCATCTAGTCAAAGCAGTCAGCTACCGTTGACAGGCGTCAAGGTAGTAGAGTTCGAAGGAATCGGCCCCGGCCCGTTGGCGGGCTTTCATCTGGTACAGCTCGGCGCGAGCGTGACCCTGGTCGCACGCCCAGGTCGAGGTGCTCTGCCAGCAGAAATGTCCCCGCCTACCGATAGCTTGATCAACCGCGGTAAACATCGTGTCACTCTGAACTTGAAGACGCCACACGACAAAGCGGCTGCAATCGACTTGATTGCCCAAAGCGATGCCTTGATTGAAGGGAATCGTCCAGGGGTGATGGAGCGGCTGGGTCTGGGGCCTCAAGACTGCGCCAAGGTGAACCCCCGCCTCGTCTACGGTCGTATGACGGGATGGGGGCAGGATGGTCCGCTGGCCCAAGCCGCAGGCCATGACATGAACTACGTGGCCCTAACCGGACTGATGTCGCTGACCGAAACGCCGGGGCATCCTCCAATATTGCCACCCACGGTCTTGGGAGACGCGGCGGGGGCCTTGGGCCTGACGATGGGAGTCGTCGCCGGGTTGTTCGCCTCGAGAAGTGGCGAAGGAAAGGGTTGCGTAGTCGATGGAGCGATCGTGGATGTGCTGGCCCTTCTGGCGCCCTTGGTTCAGCTTCTCCGCAAGGGTGGTGTTCTAGAGGGGACAGTGGCCAGCGTCTTTCACGACTCACCGTTCTATGACCGCTATCGGTGTGCAGACGGTCGCTACATCACGGTTGGCGCTATTGAGCCGCAGTTCTATGCGCTTCTTCTTGAAAAGATGGGGCTGTCGGACGTGGATCCCTCTCAGCAGATGAACAGGGCATCGTGGCCCGCACTGAAAGCCCGAATGACTGAGGCATTTGCGTCGAGGTCAAGCAGCCATTGGACTAGAGAGCTGGAAGGCACAGATGCCTGTTTCGCACCAGTCCTCACCTTGGGAGAGGCGGCGAAGCATCCCCACAACGCCAGTCGCGGTCTGTATCGCGTGACCGACGAGGGTGATGTAGAGACGGCGCGGGGCTTGCGCTTCCTGCCTCTGGTCGATCCAGACCTTTTCAAGTAGCCCCAATGAGGGTTTACCCCTCTCTCTTTTTTTGACTTTTACCCTAAAGTAAAACTATTGCACGGCGGGTAAGTATGAGCTATTCCGCCAGCATTCAATAGCCATAAGGAATCTGAGCATGAATGACATCTACGTGATTGGGGTTGGCATGACGCCGTTTGGCCGACACCTCGACCTTGACATGAAAGCCCTTACCAGGCAGGCGGTGGAGGCAGCCCTTGCTGATGCCTCCATGCAGAAGGAGCAGTTGGAAGCGGCCTTCTTTGGCAACACTTCTCAAGGACACATGGAAGGGCAGCACATGATTCGCGGGCAGATTGCCTTGCGCGCCATGGGTATTGGCCGGATTCCAGTGGTGAACATCGAGAACGCCTGCGCGAGTGGCTCATCTGCGTTTGCGCTGGCGTGCAGTCACTTGAAGTCCGGAGCGGGCGACGTCGCTCTCGCGGTGGGAACCGAGAAGATGTTCTCTACCGACAAGGCGCGGATGTTCTCCGTGTTTGACAGTGCTTGGGATATCTCCCGTGCACAAGAGATTCGAGATTCCCTGATGAAGCTGGGCAGGGAGGTGACCGTACCCGAAGGATCGACCTCGCCCAAGCCCTACAGCGTCTTCATGGACGTATATGCCGCCTTCGCGCGTTCGCATATGCGGACATTCGGCACGACCCAGCGGCAGCTCGCGGCTGTGGCGGCCAAGAACCACAACCATTCGGTTCATAACCCGCTCTCCCAGTACCGAGTGGCATACACCATCGACGAGATCCTGGCGGCGCCACCCATCACCTATCCGCTGACTTTGCCAATGTGTTCACCAATCTCAGATGGTGCCGCGGCCGCAATCTTGTGCACCGGCAAGGCCCTTAAACGCCTCAACTTGGACGCACGCCGAGCGATCCGTGTACTCGCTTCGGTGGTGCAAAGCGGATCGGATCGCGATGAGTCCGACTACCGCTCCCACTGCACAGCGTTGGCGGCCACCAAGGCCTACGAATTGGCCGGTGTGGGAGCCGCAGACATATCGGTGGCCGAAGTCCATGACGCTACCGCCATGGGCGAAATCATCCAGTCCGAGAACCTTGGCTTCTGCGAGTTCGGCATGGGCGGTGTCATCGCGGAGCGCGGTGAGACAAGCATCGGAGGGCGGATTCCTATCAACCCATCTGGTGGTCTGGAGTCCAAGGGCCACCCTGTAGGTGCGACCGGGCTTGCACAGATCCACGAGCTGGTCACTCAACTGCGAGGGGAGGCAGGGAAGCGCCAGGTGGAAAGTGCCCGGCTTGCGCTCGCCGAGAACGGCGGGGGACTGGAAGGGATTGAAGAAGCCGTGGCCTGCATAACGATTCTTGGCCGCTGAATCACAGAAATTAGTACGAACAAGGAGACAACATGAACATTCAAAACGTAGTGGCACTCGTCACTGGAGCAGGATCGGGCCTGGGCCTGGCCACCTGCCAGGCGCTGGTAGCGGCGGGCGCGAAGGTGATGGCAGTGGACGTTGATGAAGAACGCTTGGTCAACAACGTACTGCCCCTAGGGTCAAGCGTTCGCATTCAACGGGTCGACGTGTCCAACGATGCTGAGGTGAAAGCTGCCGTCGACTTTGCGGTGCAGGCCTTTGGCTCTTTGCAGGTGGCCGTGAACTGTGCTGGCATTCTTGGGCCGTGCAAAACCTTGAGCAAAGGCGAACTGTTTCCCCTTTCGCTCTGGAACCAGGTTATTGCCGTCAACCTCACGGGCACGTTTAACGTCATCCGCCACGCGAGCCTTGCGATGTCGCGAAACACCGCCAGCGAGGACGGCGAGCGAGGTGTGATCGTGAACACCTCTTCTGGAGCCGCTTGGCAGGGACAGATGGGTCAGGCAGCCTACAGCGCAACGAAGGCTGGGGTGATGGGAATGACTCTCCCAGTATCCCGTGACCTGGCACAGCACGGGATTCGTGTCGTCGCTATTGCGCCCGGCCTGTTCGAGACGGGCATGTCCGCCGGCATGCCGCCCAAGGTCTCTCAGGGGCTGATCGATAACTCGATCCTCTTCCCCCACCGGATGGGGCGACCACAGGAGTTTGCCTCACTGGTTCAACACATCGTCGAAAACGCCTACTTCAACGCCACCACCATCAGCCTGGACGCGGGGACCCGCTGACGGTCAGCATCTCACAAGAAAGAGCTGAACCTATTCTGGGACTGAATGAAAAGAGGTTTCCATGCAAGTAAGACGACTGATGGATCGCGGAGGAAAGAATGAGTGATCTGCCAAAGGGTAAGCACGCTCAGATCGTGCTTTCCGCAAGCCATCTGCTTTTGAAGTTTGGGGGAATCGTGGCCCTGAACGATGTCTCCATTGATGTACGCGACGACGAGTTGTTGGCCGTGATCGGTCCTAACGGAGCAGGGAAGTCGTCGCTGATGAATTGCCTAAGTGGCTTCTATCGTCCCAAGGCAGGCGAAATCCGTCTTGGCGAGCACTCGATCAGAGGCATGGCCACACACGAAGTGGCCGCCCGCGGATTGGCCCGCACGTTTCAAGGTACCCACATCTTCTCGGGCATGACGGTCATTGAGAACCTGATGGTGGGGCGCCACTTGCATATGCGCACCAACCTGATCCAGTCCTTTTGCCATTTCGGACCCGCTGTACGCGAAGAGGTGGCTCACAGGGAAGCGGTGGAGGAAATCATCGAGTTCCTGGAAATCGAGTCGATCCGGCACTCCCCAGTGGGCAGCCTGGGTTATGGACTTCGCAAGCGCGTCGACCTCGGGCGCGCTCTCGCTCAAGATCCCAAGATCCTTCTCATGGACGAGCCAATGGCCGGAATGAATACCGAGGAGAAGGAAGATCTGGCTAGGTTCATTCTGGATGTGAGAGAAGCCAAACGCATCCCGATCGTGCTGGTCGAGCACGATATGGGGGTTGTCATGGACCTTGCGGATCGCGTGGCTGTGCTGGACTTTGGCCGAAAGATTGCCGAGGGAACACCCAAGGAGATCCAGGCCGATCCTGCCGTATTGAAAGCATATCTGGGTGAGGGGGTGGCATGAACATTCGCATGGCAACACTGCCGCAACTGCTACGTGACCACGCCAGACGCTCACCGCAGCGACTTTCGCAGCGGCACAAGACGCGTGGTATCTGGCGCGAGTACGACTTCTCACAGGTCCAGCGCAATGTCATGGACTTGGCCTTGGGTCTTCACCAACTGGGTATTCAACGCGGAGAGACGGTCGCAATCATTGGTGAGAACGAGCCTCAGCATTACTGGGCCGAATACGCGGCACAAGCAGTCGGGTGCAAGGTGATCTCACTGTATCCGGACCTCACGGCAGACGAAGTGCAGTACCTGCTGGATGACAGTGAGGCCGTCTGCCTCTTTGCTCAGGATCAGGAACAGGTGGACAAAGGGTTGGCGGTGAAGACGGCCACTCCCAACCTGCGGCACATCGTGTACTGGGACGACACGGGCATGTGGTCGTACCGAGACCCCATCTTGCGCAAGTTTCATCAGTTGCAGAGCGAGGGGCGGTCCCTTGGCGAAAAGGATGAGCTGATGTACGACCGTCTCGTTGATCAGGGCCGTCCTGACGACATCGCGGTGCTTTCGTACACATCAGGCACCACGGGCAAACCCAAGGGGGTGATCCTTTCGCATCGTAGCTTGGTTGACAACGCCCAACGCCTGATCAATGCCACGAAGGCCAGGCCAGGCACCCAGTACCTGAGCTACATCGCCCCAGCATGGGCCACGGAGCAATTCATGGGTCTGGCCTTGGGAATCGGCCTGCCCATGGTGGTCAACTTTCCTGAGGGCCCTGAGCAGGTTCTTGAAAACATTCGAGAGCTGGCGGTCGAGGCCATGACGTTTGCCCCGCGCCAATGGGAAAGCATGGCGTCTTCCGTGCAGGCACACATGCTCGACGCGGGCGCTGTGCGGCGAGCCATTTACGAGTGGGGTTTGAAGGTTGGACATGCTGTGCACGTCGCGCGTATGGACGGCAAGCACGTGTCGTGGTGGAGTCGGGCCTTGCTGCCCCTCGCCAATGCGCTGGTCCTTAGGCCGTTGAGAGACCAACTTGGCCTGACACGATTGCAGGTGGCCATCTGCGGAGGAGCCACCATGGCACCAGATGTGTTCCGCATGTTCCATGCGATGGGCGTTCCCTTGAGAAACATCTATGGCTCGACCGAGGTCGGGCTGTTGACGAGCCACCAGGGAGACCGTTTTGACCTGGAAACCGTTGGTCACTGGATGCAGACGCACCCCGAGGCAGGAACTCCACTGGAGTGGATGCTGACAGCAGATGGGGAGTTGTGCGTCAGGGGAGGGAGCTCGTTTCTGGGCTACTACCGACGCGAAGGCTCTGTCGAAGCCAAGGTCAAAGACGGGTGGTACCAAACCGGAGATGCGGTTACCAAGACGGATCGAGGCGAACTTGTGTTTTTGGAGCGTGTGTCCGATCTGAAGCGTCTTGCCGATGGCCAGACGTTCCCGCCGCAGTTTGTTGAAACCCGCCTTCGCTTCAGCCCTTTCATCAAAGACATCATGACTGTCGGAGATGAAAGGCGCGACTTTGTTGCAGCACTCATCAACATCGACATGGGTGTGCTGTCTCGCTGGGCAGAAGACAAGCGCATTGGCTTCTCGACCTTCACGGATCTCTCGCAGCGCCCAGAGGTAGCCGACCTCCTTAGCCGGGAAATCTCCCGGGTAAACCAGTTCCTGCCGGCCCACGCGCGAGTCCGACGTTTCGCCAACTTTCCAAAGGAGCTTGACCCGGATGAGGGCGAGTTGACCCGATCGAGAAAGCTGCGTCGAGAGTTTCTGGAAGATAGGTATTCGGCGCTGATTCAAGGTCTTTACAACGGGGCGTCTGAAGTGACTGTGGACATACCGGTGACCTATCAGGATGGACGTCGCAGCCAGTTCACCGCGCAGGTATTCATTCGCGACGTAACGGCTGCCGACCAGACGACCAAGGCCGGCATTTCAAATGGGAGAAGGTGATGATTGATTTCCTGAATTACCTCATCAATGGCGCGTTGACGGGCCTCTTGTATGCACTGATTGCCATGGGTTTTGTGGTGATCTATCGGGCATCAAAGGTGTTCAACTTCGCGCAGGGGGAACTGGTCGTCTTCGGCGGGTACATGGTCTGGTGGACAGTGATTCAAATGGGAATGCCGTTGTGGATCGGCCTGCCAGTGGCATTCGTGAGCGCAGCCATCTTCGGCTTGATGATCGAGCGGATTTTCTTTGCGCGACTTGTCGGTGAATCCGTTTTTTCCATGGTGATGGTGACCATCGGGCTTCTGATCCTAATTCGTGGCGTGGTCTTGGTCCTGTTTGGTCCACAGGTCCGCGCCTTTCCGATGGTTTTTCCAATTGATCCGCTGATCTTTGGCGACATCCTGATCTCTCGCTCGATGTTCTATGGCGGGTTGCTCACGATTGCCATTGGCTTTGGACTTTCGTGGTTTTTCAACAAAACGCGTACGGGTTTGACGATGACCGCCGTGGCCGAAGACCATCAGGTGGCGATGTCAATGGGTATCTCCGTGCAGCGATCCATTGCCTTTGCCTGGATCCTCGGCTCTGTGCTTTCCACTCTGGGTGCGATGGTTCACCTGAGTGGCCGCTCCATCAACATGCTGAGCTCCGACATCGGATTGGCAGCGCTTCCTGTGGCATTGCTCGCTGGCTTGGAATCTCTCGCAGGTTTGTTGCTCGCCGGTGTGCTTGTGGGCGTGATTCAAGGTTTGGCATCGGCCTATCTTGATCCTCTGGTTGGCGGTGCAATTGGCTCTGTATTTCCATTCATCATCATGTTGCTGATGCTCTTGATTCGTCCAACCGGTATGTTCGGTTGGAAAACCATTGAAAGGGTTTGATCATGGATCCCGCTGGTATTTTTGCAACCTCCTATCGTCAGGATCAATCGCTTATCCGTACGCGAAATCAAGCAATTGCGCTGTTGTTATTTGTTGTGGCTCTGTTTGCCCTGCCGATGGTCGCCGAGGTTCGATCGGTGGCAGTGATGACATCGATGCTGATCACGGCAGTGGTGGTTCTTGGTCTGCAAATCAATACTGGTTTGGCTGGGCAGGTCAATATAGGCCAGGCCGCCTTCATGGGGGTCGGTGCGTATTCGACGGCTGTGCTTGCCAGCAAATTGCACCTTCCATTCTGGCTGGCCCTGCCCGCGGGTGGGGTGTTCGCCGCACTTTTTGGGCTCATTTTCGGTCTTGCTGCTGTCCGGATAAAAGGGTTCTACCTCGCACTCACCACGATTGCTGCACAAATCCTGTTCCACTTTTTTGTGCTCAATCTTCCGCAAAAATGGCTGGGGGGTTCAAATGGCATTACCTTGGAGCCTGCTGAGCTGTTTGGGTTTAAGTTTGAGTCGGATATCGGTGTGTATTACCTGTGTCTCGTGGTCGCTATGGTCATGATCGCGGGAGCATACGGTATTGCACGGAGCCGACATGGGCGCATTTTCGCCGCTGTTCGTGACGATGATGTGGCTTCAGGGATGATGGGCATCAACGTGGTGAGGACAAAAGCCCTGGCATTTTTGGTGGGCGCCTTCTATGCAGGTATTGGCGGAGGGTTGTGGGCATACTACGTTCGCTTTGTCGCGATTGACCAGTTCACGCTGATTCATTCAATCTGGTTTATTGCCATGATCATCGTGGGCGGCATGGGCTCGATTACTGGTGCATTGATTGGTGTTTTCGTCATTCGCATGGCTCAGGAATCTATCACCAGCATGGGGCCTGCACTGATCGAGCGCATTCCATTTCTAGGCGGAGACCTGGTGTTCGCGGCCATGAATATCTTTCTCGGCGGCATTATCGCGGGCTTCCTGATTTTCGAGCCTCGTGGCCTGATGCATCGTTGGAATATTGCCAAGCGGTCGTACCGAATGTGGCCCTACCCTTACTGAGCATGAACAGTATCCCGACCCCCTTTTCACGCTGGTGGGTGGTTGACTTTGGTTAAACAGCGTAATCACCAAGGAGACAAGCAAATGGTTAAGCAAAAGATAAGTGTTTCGGTAAGAGTCCGCCATGTTTTGGGCTCGGCGGCTTTATTGGCCATACTGGGTGGAGGAAGCACCGCTTACGCTCAGACGACATACAACATTGCTGGAATCGCTGATTTCACTGGGCCATTCGCTGACGTAATGAAGGACATCACGGGCTGCCGTCGCGGGGTACTCGACTGGTGGAATGATGAGGTGGGCAAATCCCTTGGCGTTACCCTAAAAGTCAAAGAGCATGACGCACGCTACGACGTGGCCCAAGTCGCTTCCCTCTGGCCAGGCATCAAGGCGGAGCTCAACCCGATTGCCGTCTGGGGCCTCGGCGGGCCAGACAGCAATGCGCTGCAGCAGCGATTGCCCAACGACAAGGTGCCCCTGCTGCTCGGCACGGCTGGCTATGGCTTCGCTTGGAAGGATGGCAGCTGGGTATTCAATGCACGGGCGACTTACCCGCATGAAGCGGCCGGCTTTTACGCTTGGTATCAGAAGAAGATGGGGGGTGGTCCGCTGAAGGTCGGGGTGATCTCTTCGGAAGTTTCTCCCGCTTACGTGGACATTCACAAGGGTGTGGAGCGATTTGCCAAGGACAACCCCCAGATCCTGGAGGTGGTGGAGACGATCTACACCGAGGCACAGCCGACGGACCTTACGCAGCAAGTGAATCGACTGCTTCGCAAAGGGGCGACGGTGATTCAGGTCTTCAACAACACAGCATCGGTGGTGGCAACTCGTCGTGCCTTGCAAAGCCTTGGAAAGGGCAACATCCCTATTGTGGTCAGCGCGCACAACGGATTGCTCTCGTCGGGCAAGGCCTTGGGCGACCTCAACCAGATGGAGGGCAGTTTTGAAGTCTATGGCATGGCCATTGCGACGGAAGACCTGACCACTGCGCGAGCCTTTTTCGAGAAACTTCGCAACCAGTACAAGACGCAGGCCAACTTCACCTCGCCTTGCATGATGGGACTGGCCATGTCCCTGCTCACTGTACGTGCGGTGGAGCAGGTGGTGAAGGTCAAGGGCCCTGCCGGAGTGACGGGCGCGGATATCCGCACTGCGTTGCAAACTAATCCTATCCCAAGCGAGCGGACATTTGGTGTACTGCCCAACATCAAGTTCAGCAACGAGGCTCCGTTCCCAACTTCTGGGTTGGCGGTGAACATCGGAACGATTGAAAAAGGGAAATACAAGCTGGTCGAACAAAACGCTCCCGTTCCGAACGTGAACAAGTGGTAATTGACCGCATATCCAGGCCTGCGGCTGTGGGCCTGGATTGACAAACATTGGAGTTGCCTGTGCTTGAGCTAAATAACGTTGAGGTTCTTTACAGCGAAGTGATTCTGGCTGTGAAGGGCATTACAGCGCATGTACCAAAGGGCAAGTGCGTTACCCTGCTCGGTGCCAACGGAGCGGGTAAGAGCACGACGCTCAAAGCCATTTCAAACCTCATTCGCACCGAAGATGGTCGAGTCACCGCAGGCTCGATCACGTTCGACGGTACCAACATCACAGGGAGGAACCCGGTAGATGTGGTGAGGCAGGGCCTTGTGCACGTGATGGAGGGGCGCAAGGTCCTGCGCCACATGACGGTCGAGCAGAACTTGGTGGTCGGTGGGCACATGGGTAACGGGCGAGAGGCCAAGGATAGGCTAGACGAGGTCTATTCCCGCATCAGGCGCTTGGCCGCCCTGCGCGACCGAACCGCAGGTTATTTGTCGGGAGGAGAGCAGCAACTGCTGGTGATTGGTCGCGCATTGATGTCCCAACCCAAGCTGGTGATGATCGATGAGCCATCGCTCGGATTGGCTCCCCTTATGGTGGAGGAGGTTTACGGACTTCTTTCCGACTTGAAAGCCAGCGGGCTGACTTTGCTGATCGTCGAGCAGAACACCCGCGTCGCGCTTGAACTCGCAGATTACGGCTATGTGATGGAGAGCGGCCGCATTGTGCTGGAGGGGCCTTCTAGCCAACTCAAGAGCAATGAGGACGTTCGCGAGTTCTACCTCGGCTTGACAGTGGAGGGAGAGCGCAAGAGCTTCCGGGACATGAAGCACTACCGGCGTCGCAAGCGCTGGCTCGGTTGAGCTGCATTTTTTGACACAGAAAAGTTAACCCCAAGGACATCAGATGAGCAGTGTTTCCAACGCTTTCCTCAGCGAACAAGAGGTCATGATTCGGGAGTCGGCCCGCCGCGTAGCGGAGGAGGTCGTGGCCGTCACAGCGGCGCAACGTGACCAAAGCGGCGAGTGGCCTCATGCCGAAATTCAGTCCGTGGCCGAATTGGGGTTCATGGGCATGCTGGCCCCTCAAACACATGGAGGTGCGGGACTTTCTTTCGTGGAGTATTGCTTGGCCATCGAGGAGTTCGCTGTCGCCGATGGTGGCTTTGCCACCATGATGCACGTGCACAACTCGTCAGCGCATGTCTTGTGCAATTTCGGCACAGAGGAGCAGAAGGCTCAGCACCTGCCCGGGCTGGCCTCGGCTAAGAACATCGGTGCATTTCTTCTGTCGGAACCTCATGCTGGTTCTGACACTGCCTCCATCCGAACCTCCGCCAAGCGCGATGGCCAACACTACGTGATCAATGGGAGCAAGCAATGGATCTCGAATGGCAGCGAAGCGGGTTTCGCCTTTGTCGTGGCGGCCACGGGGGAGCCTGGGTCTCGGAATAGATTCAGCCTGTTCATTGTTGATCCCAAAGATCCGGGCTATCAGGTGCTTCGTATCGAGAACAAGCTCGGACAGCACACCGCGCATACTGCCCAGATTCAGCTGGACAACCTGCGCGTTCCAGTCGGCAATCTGGTGGGAGAAGAAGGGCGAGGATATGCAAAGGCCCTGTCGCTATTGTCAGACGGGCGCATCGCGATTGCCGCCCTGGCGATCGGTGTCGCGCGCGCTGCGCTCGAGGCTGCCATTCGTTACGCCAAAGATCGGGAAGCCTACGGCAAGCCGATCTCAGCACTCCAGGCAGTCAGCTTTGATCTGGCCGACATGGCGATGCAGGTTGAGGTGGCTCGACAGTACATGATCTATGCCGCTCGCCGGCGAGATGCGGGGCTTCCTTCAGACAAAGAGGCTTCGATCGCCAAGCTGTATGCCAGTGAGATGGCAGAGAAGGTCTGCTCTGCAGCGATTCAAGTCCATGGTGGCTACGGCTACGTTTCGGACTTTCCGGTGGAGCGCTATTACCGAGATGTTCGTGTGACCAAAATTTACGAAGGTACCAGCCACATTCAGAAGCTGATTATTGCGCGCCAGATTTTGGCTGAGTGAGTGTCTGGGCAAGCCGCCGAAGGCGGCTGCCCGAGGTCATTGGATATCATGTTTGACTAACCACTGTCTCCCCTTAGCAAAGCGCGATCTCTAACCTTATGAGCCAATCCATCGAAGCGGAACCCAAGCCACGGGTGCGTTCAGCGACCAAGCGCGCCACCAAAGGGGCGAGGTGGAACAACGCTGTCAGTGGTGCGGATGAGCAGTACGAACTCAAGCGGCAGGCAGTGATTGCTGAAGCGTCTAAAGCCTTTGGGCGCCATGGGTCACAAAACGTCTCGCTCGACGAAATTGCCAACGCACTCAACGTTACCAAGCCTGCCCTCTACTACTATTTCAAGAGCAAGCAGGAACTCATTTATGAGTGCCATGAGCTGGCGATGAAAATTGGCGATCAGGTCTTGAAAGACGCGATCGCATCAGAGTCCACTGGGTACGGACGGATCACCGCGTTCATGCGGAATTACATTTCGCACCTGACAGATCAGATGGGAGCTCCCGCGATCCTGCACGACTTTTCCGCCATGACGCCAGCGGATCGTAAAAAGATCACCGCACGCCGGAGAAAGTTTGACCTCCAGCTTCGCAACATCATAGAAGAGGGCATTCGGGACGGTTCCATTGCGCCTTGTGACGCAAGGCTCGCGGTTTTTTGGTTCATGGGGGCGATCAGTTCTATTTCGCAGTGGTACCACGCTGACGGCACACTCACTGGCGATCAGGTGGCAGAGGTATTCATCCGCTTCCTGGCTGATGGCATACGTCCGCAGGCTGCCTGTCCCACTATCTCTTGAGGCTCACAAGCGAGTGCCCGCTTGCATGACGCGCGCATGCGAGGGCAACTGGCATTCGCGGTGCAGTGGCCGCAATACATGCCAACAACGATGAACTGGTCGAGTCGGCGTAGGCTGATTCGTCAAGACTTGGCTGTGCGATGGGGTTTGACATCCAGTATCCACCAGCAGATTTAACAGGAGTAATGAAATGAAAGTCATCGTCCCCGTCAAGCGCGTGGTGGACTACAACGTCAAGGTGCGAGTCAAGAATGACGGCACGGGCGTGGACATTGCCAACGTCAAGATGAGCATGAACCCGTTCGACGAGATTGCGGTCGAAGAGGCGGTGCGCCTGAAGGAGAAGGGTGCCGCCACCGAGGTGATCGCTGTCTCCTGCGGTGTGGCCCAGTGCCAGGAAACGCTGCGGACGGCCATGGCCATTGGTGCCGATCGCGCCATCCTGGTCGAGACCGATGTCGAACTGCAGCCCCTGGCCGTGGCCAAGCTGCTCAAGGCCCTGGTGGACAAGGAGCAGCCGGGCCTGGTGATCCTGGGCAAGCAGGCCATCGACGACGACGCCAACCAGACCGGCCAGATGCTCGCCGCCCTGGCCGACCTGCCGCAGGCCACCTTCGCTTCCAAGGTGGAAGTCGCCGGTGACAAGGCCAAGGTGACCCGCGAAGTCGACGGCGGCCTGGAGACGCTGGAAGTGACGCTGCCCGCCGTGGTGACCACCGACCTGCGCCTGAACGAGCCGCGCTACGTGACGCTGCCCAACATCATGAAGGCCAAGAAGAAGCCGCTGGAGACCGTCAAGCCCGAGGACCTGGGCGTGGACGTGAGCCCGCGCCTGAAGACCCTGAAGGTGGCCGAGCCGGCCAAGCGCGGCGCGGGTGTGAAGGTGCCCGATGTCGCCGCCCTGGTCGACAAGCTCAAGAACGAAGCCAAGGTGATCTGACCGCCGCGCCCCCAACACTGATCAAGGAATTCACGTCATGACCGCACTCGTCATTGCCGAACACGACAACGCTTCCATCAAGGGCGCCACGCTCAACACCGTCACTGCCGCCGCTGCCTGCGGCGGTGAAGTGCACGTGCTGGTGGCCGGCCACAACGCCGGCGCTGCCGCGGCTGCCGCAGCCCAGATCGCTGGCGTGGCCAAAGTGATCCACGCCGACGCCGAGGGCTTTGCCCACGGTCTGGCCGAAAACGTGGCCGCCCAGGTGCTGGCCATCGCTTCTGGCTACAGCCACATCCTCTTCCCTGCCACCGCCAGCGGCAAGAACGTGGCCCCGCGCGTGGCCGCCAAGCTCGATGTCGCCCAGATCAGCGACATCACCAAGGTCATCAGCGCCGACACCTTCGAGCGCCCCATCTACGCCGGTAACGCCATTGCCACCGTGCAGAGCCAGGACGCCACCAAGGTGATCACCGTGCGCACCACCGGCTTTGACGCCGCAGGGCAGGGCGGATCGGCCGCCGTGGAAACCGTGGCTGCGGCCAGCGGCAACGGCAAGAGCGCCTACGTGGGCAGCGAGATCGCCAAGAGCGACCGGCCCGAACTGACGGCGGCCAAGATCATCGTTTCCGGTGGCCGCGCGCTGGGCAGCAGCGAGAAGTTCAACGAAGTGATGACCCCGCTGGCCGACAAGCTGGGTGCGGCCATCGGTGCCAGCCGCGCTGCGGTGGATGCCGGCTACGCGCCCAACGACCTGCAGGTCGGCCAGACCGGCAAGATCGTCGCGCCGCAGCTGTACATCGCTGCCGGCATCTCCGGTGCCATCCAGCACCTGGCGGGCATGAAGGACTCCAAGGTGATCGTGGCGATCAACAAGGATCCCGAGGCCCCGATCTTCTCCGTGGCCGACTACGGCGTGGAAGCCGATCTGTTCGCAGCCGTGCCGGAACTGGTCGCTGCGCTCTGACAAAGTTCGTTGCATTCGCTCCGTGCAGTCCGAAGGCATCGCTTGCGATGCCTTTTTCATTTGAAAAGCGATGGGCAATGACCGCTGTGCGCCGGATTCCGTGAGGTCGTCGAGCTGAATTGAATGGCCGCTATCGCTGCACAGGAGCCACTCGATTGCTGGCAAGCAGACACCAAGCGTTGCCCAGGCCCTACAACCACCCCTCCTGCTCCGCTTTGAACCCATCTTGAAGCATGGCCGAGCAGAGCTGGTGCAGCGCTTTCGGTAGATCCGGCGACTCCAACAGCCGCGTGATCAACGCTTTGTCGTGAGCGTTCAAGGTCCACGGCTGTTGTGCTGCATTTAGTACATCGATCCCCATATGAAATGGCTCCCACGGTAAGCCTAGGCGCTCCCAGACCCGGCCCATACCCCAAGCCATGTCCACGCCCGCGGGATCGGCGTCTGCACTGACCCGCAAGGGTGCAGGTGCGAATTGCGCGAGGTGCTCAATGGCCGCAAGCCATGCGGTAGAAGGCCTCCCGGGCATCCACGCAAGCAGGACACCGTCAGCCAGCTGCTGCGCCTGTCGTTCGAAGCTGGTGCGGTTCTCGATGAGCCACCAATGCGCTGGGGTAGCGGTGACTGCTTTCACCCGCAGAACATCATCCAATGGCAGCGCCAGAAAACTCACCGCATTCAGGTCGACGGTGCGCTCGTCCCAATGCAACTTACCCTGCCCCGCTACCCACATCATTGGAGTGAAGTGGCTCACTCCGTAACGCTCCAGATCGAAGTGCTCTTCCAGCCATTTCCAGTCACCAGCGCCAATGGACTTGGTGTGTTCGCCGGCATGCAACGCGAAGTCGCGGCGCGTTCCTTGTCGCTCGTCTAGGCACCAGCTATATAAAGCCCTGATCCAACGATCACGCGCTTCCAGCACCTCGACTCGCTGCGCGGCGTCCTGTTCCAAACTGGATAGTGCGTGGGTCAAGTCGTCGAGCAAACCTCTGTGTTGTGAAGGCAGATCAGTAGCTTCAAGTCCACTAAGCCACTGCCGCAAATCCTCCAACAACAAGGCCCGACTTTCATTGCGCTGGGTTCTACTACCCACACCAAGCAGTTGCTTCAATGTGTGAAGGTCCCGCCAGGTCAATGCATCCCATTGCCAGTGACCGCCTATGAGCTTTTCTTTCCGGTTGATCCACCCCTCGCGCAACAGCCAATCGCACAGGGCTTCGGAAAGCTCGATGCGATGCTGACCACCCTCCTTCAGGAGCGAATCGCGTCCACGGGATGCGTTGTCCTTGCGTACCCAGAGGGTGAGTAGCTCACGTTGCTCAACCGGCAGTAGCCCCAATTCGGAGGGCGTTGTTTTAGCGGCGGAACGCTCACGCACACCACGTCGTATCTGGACATCCACCCACTCCATTGGTGAACCCCTCACGGTTGCGCAGCGCGTCGCTTCAGCACGCCAATCGGAGGTGCCCAGCGTGCACCTGCTGGCTTTTTGGAGGTCACCAGAGTCACATCTGCTGGCTCGAACACCTCTACGTTGTGGGTGATCGGTGTGGTCAAGACGTATTGCGCGCGGGTGGACTTCAGGAAGTGGCCCACCAACTGAATGTTCCTCACGTCGAGGTGAGCGAATGGTTCGTCGATGAACACGAAGCCGCCCGGCGTTTCCTCATCCTTGAGCAGGCCGACCAACAGGATGAGCGACTTGATGACCTGCTGTCCGCCCGAGGCCTCTCCGTCGTTCAGACCGATCTGGCCCTTGCCGTCGAAGTTGAAGTTGACTTTGAGTTCGGCTTGGCGGAGTACGGTGTCGTCATTGTCTAGGTGCGGAAGATCGGCGCTGACCTCAACGCCAGCCAACTGCCCCAGTTCGACGATGTTTTTTCTGTAGCGACGCACTGTGGACCGCAACACGTCTATGTAACGCTCGCGAGCGTTGCTCACTGCAACGCTGGCGCTGTTGTTGCTTGCTTCACGCTGCGCCAGTACCTGCTTCTGCCCTTCGACGGTGGCGGCCATCAAGGTGTGCTTTTCCTCGACGGTGGGATCTGTTTCCCAGGTGCCTTCTGTCAAATCCTTCTCCACGGCTTCGCCGCGCAACCGCGCCTGAGTGGCGTTTTGGTAGGTCTTGCGCAGCGCCTCAAGCGCTTCCTTTCGAAGCCATCGGGCAGGAAAATTTTTCT
Source organism: uncultured Hydrogenophaga sp. (assembly GCA_964550405.1). Classification (GTDB taxonomy): domain Bacteria; phylum Pseudomonadota; class Gammaproteobacteria; order Burkholderiales; family Burkholderiaceae_C; genus Hydrogenophaga. Next base: position 82,184 of record CAZJZD010000008.1, read on the forward strand.
TTGCTGTAGCGGATTCACTGGAGCGCTGACGCAGTGCAGAGCGTTTTTCTTCCCACTCGCCCACGTACCGCCGTGCGTTCCGTTCACTTTCCTCCAGCGCGTTCTGGACGCGCTTGTAATCGGCTTCCAGAGCCGATTCCCGCTTATTCGCTGCTCCGTGCTCAGTATCCAGCGTCTGCCAGCGATGTGCGGCAGACTTACGCGCCTGTACCAGGTGTGGCAGTTGCTGACGCGCCTGTTCAAACTCATCGCTGCGACGGACCAACTCAGAAGCGGCGCTGACGCCCTTGGCTGCATCTTCGGCTGCCTTTAGCTGACGCGTTTTGGTTGCCTGGTCTTTCGCCACTTGGCCCAATTGCTTGTCGATGTCCGCCAAACGCTTCTCGATGGACTCGCGTCGTGCCGCCACGGCTGCTGCGCCAAACTGGTGCTGGCTCGGGTCGACCCAGACACTGCGCCCGCCTCGGCTATCGCGCCAAAATGCTTTGGGCGTGATCCATTCACCACCCCTTTTCGTCCCCTCAGCTGGGTTGGCCACACGCAGAATCTGTTCGAGCTGACGCAATAGCCATGTCGGCGCGGTATCTGCAAATCGCAGCACCGCCAGCAGGCTCGCCGGGTCTGGAGATTTGGGCGCCTCCGCAGCCTGGGCCACCACATAGTGCCGGTATCGCTCACGCTCAGCCAGCTCCATTGCTTTGACTTCGTCACCCGCATCTTTCAGCACCACAACCCAGCGCGAGCTGCGCAGAACCCCTTCAGCCGCATCACGCCACTGCGGGTCGGTGATTTCGATCACATCGGCCAGCACATGGTGGGCGATATCCGCTTGTCGAAGCACGCGCAGAAAGCGCGACACATCCTCAGGTGGTGGCGCTTGCCGCTGGCCTTGCAGCTGGTCGAGCGAGGCCTGTGCCCGATCGCGGTCAGACTTCACCTCGTGCCAGCGGCCGTCGAGTCGTGACTTCTCCGCCTGCAACGTCTGAAGCCGAGACGTCAACTGCTCCGCATCCCCTTCAACCTTGGCCAGTTCCAGCAATTCGTTGGCATGTTTGACCAACAGCTCAACGGGGCGCTCGTTGGCGCTCGCCTCCTGCAGGGCTGCTTGTGCGCTTGCTCTGGCTTCGCCCAGCTGCAGCGCTTCTGTCTTGGCCTCTTCTTTAAGCCTTGACAGTTCCAACAGCCGCGCCCGATCTGTTGCTTGTTGTCGCAGTGTGGTGGCATGGTGGACACGCTGCCGGTGAAGCTCGCGAAGCTTGCTGGCCACGTCCAGGCGTTCCTCGCTCCACGCGAGAACGGGAATAACTTCGGTCCAGAGCCGTTCCTTCTCCCGCAACTTGTTCTGGTATTGGCGGTATAGGTTAACGCGCGCCTCAAGCTGGGCCAGTTGGGTCTCCCCATGACCCAGCTCGCGCTTGGCCATCTCCATCTCTTCGGCCACTTCTTTTTGGTGTCGTCGGGCCTCTTCGTAGCGGTCCAGAACCTCCTGGTCTCCGAAAACATCAAAGACCAGACGCAGGAGCTCCTTGGGCGAGTATTCGCACAAGCGATCTGTTTGACCTTGTTCCAGCGCCAACACACGGGCGATGGCGCGAGACAGCCCAGCGCCTTCCAGGCGTTTGCGCCAGTTTTCGATGCCCAGCCAGTCTTTTTCAGGGACTTGGGTCAGTGCCTCGATGGAGATGTCTCCATCCGCCATGTGATAGCGCCGTTGCCAGTCGCCGCCGTTGCGCTCGATTCGGCAGGCCAGCGTTACCTGGTCACTGTAGAGAAGGCAGCGGGCAAAAGGGCGACTGGAGCTTTGCCGGCCGTGGGCTCGGTTGTCCACGGTAGCGCGCAGCCAGGCGGAGTCGGCGTTGGCGTGGCGTGCGTAGGTTTTGTAGCTGCGCCCACCCGAACAATCCAGACCCAACAAGGTGCGCATGGCATCCAACAGCGTGGTCTTACCTGAGCCGTTTGGGCCAGCAACCGTGATGATCGAACCATCCAAGGGCAGGGTCAGGCGTTGGCAGAAGTCCCAATGCAGCAGTTCAAGGCTTTGGAGATGGAACATGTCTTCAGTTGCCCTCGCCTATGTGTTTTTCTTCTGCGGTCGTGGCTGCGTCGGATGCGTCGATGGCCGTGTCATCGGCAGCCTTGGCATCCTTTTGCGCACGTGTGCGAGCCAGAACTTCGCTCAACGTGCCATCGAGTATGCGAGGCGCGAGCACGTCGTAATCAAGCAGCAGGTCTAGCAAAGGGCCTTCGCCAATGTCCTCCCCCTTTCGGACGATGAATCCATGGTTCTCCAGGCGCCTCAGGTTGCCGTCCAATCGCGTCTTCTTGCCCAGCTGCACGCCAAAGTCGGCCAACAGTGCCTTGTATGAAACCAATGGACTGACGGACTCTGCGCGGGGCATGGGGCGCTCGGCGCTGAACATCTCGTCCTGCAGGTCGCCCTCAGCGCTCGCATCGCGAGCAGCTTGGCGCTCTCTCTTGGGCAGAACGATCAGCGACCAAAGCACCACCAACAGGGACACCGCATCGCGCGGCAAGTCGATGTTGTTGTGGCTGTTGAGTGCCGCCTCACCAAAGACCGCGTGTTCGACGGTGCGCACCATCGCAGCGGTGACGTTGTCCGCGTGGATGTTGTCCACAAGCCGCAGACCCACTTGGGCCAGACGGTCTTGCACGGCTTGCCACAGGTCAGCGTCCACAAGAGCGCGCTTGACCTTAGGGTGCTGTCGGGGCAACCAGCGGCGTGCCAGCAGTTCTGCCGCCAACAAGGCGGCTTCATCAGGGGTGTTCATGGTCATCCTGGGGTTCGGGTTTACGCTGCGCACCCGCGATAGGGTCTGCGACCTCAGCCAATACGAGATGGCCATCGCTCATGGCCAGCACATGCGGGTCATCCTGCAACTTGACGGAGGTGCTGAGAACGGCGTGCCATCCTGAGCGGGCCAACTCGCCAGTCTGGCCTTTCAGCGTCTGGGCCTGTACATCACCCAACAAGGGCAGCAACTGCATGCGATACGCGGCTTGCGCAAAGCGCCCGCCAAGAACAATCTCATCCAGCGGCATTTCAGTCTTAGCTGAGGTGGCCTGCTCACTGCTCCACTGAGCCAGTTGTGCGATGAGTCCGCCCAACTCAGGCGGCATGCTGGGCACCTCCAGCTGGCCGCTGCTTGCCTCATTGGGCGGAGGCAAACCCGTCGTCCGTTGGGGGTCAGGTCTGTCTCGCTCAAACTCGCCTTCAGCCACGTCCAGCAGATCGTGCTGGCTGATGAACACGGGCGCCACGCCTGTTGAAAGGGCATCAGCCAGAAGGGCATGCAGCGCATCCTGACTTTGCAGCCACATTCGTACGTCTGAACTGGTCACGCCTGCACTCCCTAGCGTCACGCGCTGTCGATCGGCCTGCTGCATCGCTCGCGTGAACTGGCTGGCCATCGAGAGCAGGCGCGCTTGTGCGTACCCCAGAGCGCGGGCCTCCTTTTCGAGGCGAGGGTCATCGGTCTCGGTGCGAATGAGCGCTGTCAGCGCGTGACCGGCCTTGTCGACCAAAGACAGGGCTCGCTCGAAGCGCGGCTGGGCCTGACGTAACCGCGCTTCGGAACCACTGGTGATTGCCTCGGCGAAGTCGTCGTGCAGCCTAGCCAGCTGCGCGTGCAGGTGCCGTAACTGGCTCGGGTCTGCCAGACCAAGTGCTTGAGCACCGGCCACCTGCGCCAGCAAAGGAGCCAAGTCATCATCGTCACCTGTGGCTTGCGTCAGGGGAGCGAGCAACCCGTGAACCTGTCGCGCCAGAATCGAGAGGCTGTAGTCTTGCGAGGTGGCATCCCATACCAGCAGCCCCACATCGCGGAAGCGCTTGAGGACGTTGTCCAGTGCCTGCGGCAGCAGCAGATGGAACAGCTGGTTGAGGTCCTCACGGGAAATCCGGCCATGCGGCACGCTGACCAACTCCATGAAGCACCACACCCGCAGGTGCACCACCGCAGGTGGGCCGCTGAACAGCCCCCGCAAAGCATCCAGTACGGCCGACCTCTGACTGACTGCCCAGGCTAATGGCGAATCTGCGGCTGAAGCAGGATCGCGGAAGTAAGCCTCAAAACTGGCCCCCTCATGCTCTTGTTCGTTTTGTAGATCCATCTGCGCATTTTGCCGAATGTCCACTCACGCTTTACCGACTGGCGATGGGGTAACTCCAAACCCCAAACGAACTCCAACCTACAGCCACAGGATGCAGTTTTTCATAGACGTTTGGAACTGCGTGGATCAATAATGCTCCCGGGTCGGCCTGAACAGCCTGCCCTCCTCCCTGAAAAGTCGTGTGACAGCGACTTTGATTTGCCCGGCCCTCGCGCCGGGCGTTCTTTTTTGGGGTTGCCTCGTGGGCCCAGTGTTCTGCAAATCACGAATCCGCTGGAAATCAGCCCAAATCCAGCAGCGGAACAGGCTCCGCTCAGTCCTACATTGACCTCACAGCACCCAGCGAGATGAAGTGACCTTCACCTCCAGCGGATGCGGGAACTGTGAGGTGTCTGGTGGACTTCATCCTTTCAAGTAATCGGCGATTTCCCTTGCGCCCCGGAACGACGCGAGCAGCGGGCACCGACCGGACGTTCGGCTCGGCGGTGGCGTCTGCTTCGGTGCTTTCGCTGAGCCTTCTCTCCCCCACGGCCGCGCATGCAGTGGACGGTTGTCTGGTGTTGTTGTGCTTCGCAGCGCCCAGCTGGAAGTCGATCCCTCAATGTGTGCCACCGATTCGGCAGGTGCTTCGGGATCTGGCCCGGGGTAAGGCGTTCCCCACTTGTGGGATGTCCGGCGCTGGCAGTTCGACCAGGCACGCGTGGGCCCGTGCACCGGGCAACTGCCCGCCCCAGTACACCCGGGTGCACGAGACCGAAAGCGGTCCGATTTACACCTGTGACTACACCGGTGCGATCACGGTCACCATCGACGGAAAGCAGTTCACGCGCACTTGGTGGGACATGGGTGGCGACACAGTGACTGATTTCAGTCCGGTCGCAAAGTCCCAGCTCGGCACTTGGGACACACAGTACGTCGACGACCGGGCCACCTGGCTTCGCTCTCGTCCTTGAGGTCAGCGCCATGGAAGCCTCCACCTTCGCAGCAATGGTCCTGGCCTGTGCACCACAAGTCCATCTTTCCACGGCTCAGGCGCTCGTCTCTGTCGAAAGCGCCTTCAACCCGTGGGCCATCGGCGTCGTGGGTGGAGCTTTGCGCCGCCAGCCCAACAACCGGGATGAAGCACTGGCCACCGCCAACCAGTTGCTCACCAAAGGGCGCAACTTCAGCGTTGGCCTTGGGCAGATCAACGTGGGCAACTTTGCGCGTCTGGGGTTGGACACCAGCAGTGCCTTCGATCCCTGCCAGAACCTGTCGGCCATGCAGTCCGTGTTGACGGAATGTTTCGACCGATCAGGCCCGACCCACAGTCGCGCTGACACCGAGCAGTTCGCCCTGCGCAAAGCCCTCTCCTGCTACTACAGCGGCAACTTCTCGACCGGCTTCCGCCATGGCTACGTGCAGAAGGTTGTCGCCGCCGCCCGCTCACTGCCTCGTCCTCGTTCCAACCCGTCATCCAAGGAGCCATCATGAATCGCCCGAAACTTTCTCAAGGCCAGGTCCGCGCCCTCAGCCTGTTGATGTTGCTGCCTCCCCAGGTCTGGGGGCAAGGCTTCGACAAGGTGAACACAACCGTCACCAACGTCAACGCCATCCTGGTGACGATCTCTGTGGCCGTGGTGACGATTGCGATCATTTGGGCCGGCTTCAAGATGATCTTTCAGGGTGCCCGGCTGGCGGATGTGGCCAACATCCTGATCGGTGGGACCCTGGTCGGTGGCGCAGCGGCTTTTGCCAGCTACATCGTCAGCTGACCTCAGCAGGCACCCACCATGCAAGCGGAAACCATCTACAAGGGCGCAACCCGCCCGGCCATGAAGCTGGGCATTCCGCTGGTGCCGCTGGTGGTGCTCTTCGGCAGCGGGATGCTGCTGATGATGTGGGGCGGCATTCTGGTGAGCTGGTGGATTGCGCTTGGGGTGTTGATGTCCTTCGTCCCCACCCTCTTCTGGATGCGCTGGGTGACCTCTCGGGATGACCAGCGATTTCGGCAAATCTTCATTGCACTCAAGCTGCGTCTGCACGACCGCAACCGACGGTTCTGGCGCGCGCGCAGCTACTCACCCACCCTGTTCCGGGGAGCGTCCGATGTCTGGCATCTTTGACCAATTGGGCAAGGGCTCAAGCCGCGCGAAGCGACGCCCTGTGATGGGTGGTCCTCAGCCTCGTCACTGGTCGCAGGCTCTGGCAGAAAACCCCTTGACCAGGTTCGTGCCCTTCTCGTCACTGGTGAGCGACCACGATGTGATCACCCGTGGTGGCGATTTCCTGCGGGTGTGGCGCCTCGACGGCGTGGCATTCGAGTGCGCCGACGACTACCTGGTTACGGAACGGCACGAAGCGCTTTGTAGCCTGCTGCGCAATCTCTCCGGTGGCCAGTGGGCCATCTGGACCCACCGGCTGCACCGCAAGATTCAGGATGCGTTGACCGACCCAGCTGAAGACGGGTTTGCCAAAGACCTGTCCCGGGCCTACCAGGCGCACCTGAACCAGCGGGCGATGATGAGCAACGAGCTTTACCTGACCTTGGTCTACAGGCCCACCACCTCCCGCATCAGCCGAGCGTTGCAGTCGCCGCAGCGGTCCAAGACCGCCATCGCTGAAGCGCATGCTGAAGCGCTGCGGGTGATGGAAGAGCGCACCGCGTTCGTGCACCGGGTACTGCGGGGGTTTGGCCCGCAACTGCTCGGCTTACGTGAACAGCGGGGGCGCCTCTATTCGGAAGTCGCCGAGTTTCTGGGCTACTTGGTCAACGGGTACTGGAAACCCGTACCTTTCACGACTGGACCGCTGCACCGCACCCTGCCCTCAACCCGCCTTTCGTTTGGAGGCGACAAGCTGGAGTTGCGAAATGGTGATCAGCGCCGCTGCGCGGCCCTGGTGGACATCAAGGAATACGCCGACGCCGTTGAACCGGGCATCCTCAATGCCCTGCTGTACGAAGACGGCGAGTTCATCGAGACCCAGAGCTTCTCGATCCTGCCGCGCCGCGAGGCGACCCGCGCCCTGGAACTGCAGCGCGATCAGCTGATTGCCAGCGACGACGTGGTGGCCAGCCAGATCGCGGACATGGACGACGCGCTGAACGAGCTGGGCGATGGTCAGTTCTGCATGGGTGAGTACCACTACAGCCTGGTGGTCTTCGGCAATCCGGGCGAGGACAGCCTGGCCGACGCAGGCAGGCGTGCGGCGCAGGCCATCGGCGCCGTGGGTGAGTCGTCGAGCCTGCAGATGTCGCCCGTAGACCTGGTGGCCGACGCCGCATGGTTCGCCCAACTGCCTGGCAACTGGCAATGGCGTCCGCGCGATGCCAAACTGTCTTCCCGCGCCTTCGCGGCCCTTGCCAGCGGGCACAACTTCGCCCGCGGCAAGCGGGACGGCAACCCATGGGGCGAAGCGCTGGCTCTGCTGCGCACCCCGTCCGGCCAGCCGTTCTATCTGAACCTGCACAGCAGTCCGGAGGGCGAAGACTCAGCCGACAAGAAGCTGCCCGGCAACACCATCATCATCGGATCCACTGGGGTCGGTAAAACCACGCTGGAGATGTTCTTGCTGACGCTGACGCGAAAGTGGGACCCGGCACCTAGGCTGGTGCTGTTCGATCTGGATCGGGGTTGTGAGATTGCCATCCGGGCCATGAACGGTCGGTACTTCACGCTTGAAGCGGGCAAGCCCACACACCTGAACCCATTGCAACGCGACCCCACGCCGGCCCGCATCCAGTTCTGGGAACAGTTGATCCGCATCTGTATCGCCACCCCCGCCCTGCCATTGTTGCCAGCAGACGAGCGCGCCATCGCCGACGCCGTGAAGACGGTTGCGATGATGCCGACCTCCTTACGCCGCTTCTCGACCATTCGCCAGAACCTCCCAAAGTCTGGCGAGAACAGTCTGTACGAGCGCCTGGGTCGCTGGTGCGAGGGCGGCGCCTTGGGATGGGTGTTTGACCAAGCCAACGACCAACTCACGGACCTGCAGTCCGCCTCGGTGATCGCCTTCGACACAACCGAGTTTCTCGACCTGCCCGAGGTGCGAACGCCGGTCATGCTCTACCTGCTTCAGGTGATGGAAGAGCTGGTCAACGGGGAGCGACTGATCTACGTGATCTCGGAGTTCTGGAAGGCGCTGGACCACGAAATCTTCAGCGACTTCGCCAAACAGAAGCAGAAGACGATTCGCAAGCAGAACGGTCTGGGCATCTTCGACACCCAGAGCCCGTCCGACGTGCTGCGCCACCCCATCGGCCGCACCATGGTGGAACAGAGCGTCACCAAGATCTTCCTGGCCAACCCGGAAGCCGTGCGCGAGGAATACGTCGAAGGCTTCGGGCTCAGTGAAGCCGAGTTCGGCATCGTGCGCAGCCTGGGTGCGCAGGGCGGGCGGCGCTTTCTGGTCAAGCAGGGGCACAGCAGCGCCATCTGCGAGCTGGACCTCAGCAACTTGCAGGACTTAGTGACCGTGCTGTCGGCCACCACCGACAACGTCGCCCTGCTGGACACCGTTCGTGAACAACACGGTAACGATCCGTTGCAGTGGCTTCCCGTGCTGCTGCGCGAGGTTCAGGATCGCAAATCCCGCAACTCCAGGAGAGCGACATGAACCGATCTCACACCTTGCTCGTCGCGTTGACGTTTGCCGTTTTCGGTGCGAACGCCAGTGCCCAATTCGTCAAAGGCAACGAAGCGGTGCGCGCCTCAAACGCCGGTGAACGACTGGTTGAGCTGGCACCTCTCCCCAGCTCGGGCCCCATCCGCAAGACCAAGCCATGCCTGGCTCAAGCGGGGTGCCACGCAGGCCCATGGCACATGGTGGAAACCCGCACCGGATTGATGGAGTGCACAGAGGTCTATGCGCGCGAGGGTACCTGCAGGCCGTCCAGCTACGGCACCACCAAACTCTCGCGCATCTGGGTGGTGAAGGCTGGCGGCCAGTGGTTGCAGTGCCAGTTTCCCGATCTGGGCAGCAAGTGCGTCAAGGTCTTCGCGCCGCCCCCGACCAACCTGCCCTACCCGGCCTTTCAATAGGGGAGCGATGTCATGTTCGCCTGGGTCGGTTCCAACTTCGATGCGATTCTGAGCACCTATGTGCTCGGTGTTGTGTCCTCGCTCATGTCGGCGATCACGCCGATCGCACTGTCAGCCATGACGGTGTGGGTCGCCCTGTATGGCTGGGCCGTGCTGCGAAACGAAGTACAGGAGACCGTGCCCACCTTCGTCTGGAAGGTGTTCAAGATCGGGCTCGTACTGGCCTTCGCACTGCAGTCCGGCTTCTACATCAGCAACGTGGCCGACACCGCCAACGCCCTGGCCATGGGCGTGGCAAGCACCTTTCTGCCTTCTGGCGTCGACCCCAGCACCATCAGCTCGCCCTACGCCCTGCTCGACAAGTTCAACGATGACGCCAGCGCGCAGGTGGCCGACATCATGAAAGAAGCCAGCTTGCTCCGGCTGGATCTGCTGCTGGCCGGCGGCATCTTCTCCATCGGCACCGTCTTCTTTCTGTGTATCGCCCTCTTCGTCGTCACGCTGGCCAAGCTGTTCCTGACCTTCGTGATCGCTATCGGGCCACTGTTCATCCTGTGCCTGGCCTGGCGCCCCACGGCACGTTTCTTCGACAGTTGGTTGTCCATGGTGTTGAACGCGGTGGTGCTGACGTGGTTCGCCTTCTTTGCACTGGGCCTGAGCGCCTACATGGGCGCCGCCATGTTCAAGGCCATCAACGACGGAGGAGGCTTCCTCGGCAGCACCTTCAACGTGCTGGGTGAAGCCACCCGCTACTGCGTGCTCATGATCCTCATGGCCATCCTCTGCTTCCAGGCGCCCAGCCTCGCGTCGGCCCTGACCGGTGGCGCCGCCATTCAACAAGGCGTGCAGATGATCCAGAACGCCATGATGGTTTCGGGCCTGCGCTCTGCCTCCTCAGCCCGATCAGCCGCCATCGGTACAGGTGCCGGGGGCGTGATCCGCTCAGGCGCTGGTGCGGCTGCCACGGCGGGCGCCGCCGCAGCGGCCACGGGTCGTTACGCCGGAAACATGGCCCGTAGGGGCTACGGAGCCGCACGGTCAGCGGCATACCGACTCGCCGCTCTGCGCGGCCGGTCTTGAACTTCCACTTGCCAAGGAGCACACCATGAAGCCGTTTCGTCTCAAGGTCGCCGCCGCCGTGTTGATTACTTTGGGCGCCAGCCACGCGCGCGCCACCGGCATCCCTGTGATCGATGTCGCCAACCTGTTCCAGGCAGTGCAGCAGGTGATCAACGACATCACCCAGATCAACAACCAGATCCAGCAGATCCGACAGCTGCAGACCCAGATCGAGAGCATCAATGGCATGCGCAACCTGGGCGACGTGTTCAACAACCCGCTGCTCAAGAACTACATCCCGGCCGAGGCCTACACCTACCTCAACGCCATCAACACCTCGGGTTACAGCGGCCTCAATGCCACGGCCAAGGTGCTGCGCGATGTCGGGATGCTCTACAACTGCATGGACCGCAGCGGTGAAGCGCGCACCGAATGCCAGGCCAACCTGGCACAGCCGTACCAGCAGAAAGGCTTGCTGCAGGACGCCATGAAGTCGGCTGCCCAGCGGCTGGAGCAGATCCAGTCGCTGATGACACAGATCAACGCCACCACCGACCAGAAGTCGGTGCAGGAGATTCAGGCCCGCATCGGCGCTGAGAACGCCCTGCTGGCGCATGAGTCTTCGCAAATCCAGATGCTGCAAGGCATGGCCGACAGCGAGGAGCGCATTGCCCGGTCTCGTGAGCGCGAACGCCAGTACCAGATGCTGGGCCGGACCGGCAAGGTCTCCGACTTCCTGCCGTAACCACCACTTCACCGGAGTCCCCCATGAGTGCCATCCTGTTGTCAGGTGAGGCCGCCGCATGGCCGAAACAGCCCAAAACGCGACCTCCTGCGCCCGAAATTCCGTCGCTGCAGGCCAATCGGGACTGGGAAATCGACCGTGCCCTGATGCTGGAGCGCTCCGAGCGCCGGGCCTGGGCGGCCGCTGCTGCCGGTCTCGCGATTGGCCTGATCGGGATCGCCGCCGTTTTCGTCCAGGGGCCGCTGCGCAAGGTGGTGGAAATCCCCATCGTGGTGGACCGGGTCACCGGCGAAACGACCATCCAGCAGCGCCTGAGCGAAGAAACCATTCCCGCCATGGAGGCGCTGGACAAGCACAACCTGGCCACCTTCGTGCGTTCACGCGAGGCCTACAGCTGGATGTTTCTGCAGCGGGACTTTGACCAGGTGGCCCGCATGGCGGTGCCCGCCGTATTCTCGGAATACAACCGGCAGTTCGAAGGCGACGGCGCACTGCAGAAGAAGGTGGGCTCCACCGAAGAGTGGCGCATCAACATCGTCGGCGTGCGGCTGCGCGCATCGGGGCGCAGCGGCAACCAGAGCGACGCCACCGTCACCTACGACAAAGTCGTGCGCATGACCGACCGCAACCTGCCCGATGTGACCACCCGGCACGTGGCCAGCGTGGTCTACCAGTACCAGCCCAAGGTGCTGGCCAGAGAGGCTGACAGGCTGGAGAACCCGTTCGGCTTCGTGGTCACGGCCTATCGCTCCGACCCCGAGATCAACACCCCGACCACTGGAGCGAAGCCATGAACGTGCTTGTTCTTCCCTTGGCGCTGGTGTCGTTGTCCATGCCACTCATGCCGGCTTCTGCGGCTCAGCCCAGCGAAAAACCCGATCCGCGCCTGCGCGAGGTGGTCTACGACGCCAACGCGGTGGTTACCGTCCCGGTCAAGCGCGGCATGGTGACACTGGTCGAATTCGACAAGGGCGAAGTCATCACAGAAGTGGCTGTCGGCCAGGGCGGTGATTGCAGCAAACCCGATGCTGCCTGGTGCGTAGCCGCCCAACCGGGCGGACGCCACCTGTACGTCAAGGCCAAAAGCGCCGCCGATGCGCCCAACAACCTGGCGGTCATCACCGACCGCCGCTCACACACGCTGCGCTTCGTGGTCCTCTCGGACGGTGAGCGTCAGACGCCGGTCTATCGCCTGGCTATCCGATCCCCCAAACCCACAGCACCCTCGCCCAGTCGGGCGGAGAGCGAACTGGCGGCACTGGCGAGCCTGCCGCCGATTCCGCCCCTGCCCACGGCCCAGCAGATCGTGGCGGAGCGCCTGGCGGCAAAACCCAGTGTGGTCAACACCCAGTACGCATTGGCAGAAGGCGCCGACTCGGCGGACATCGTCCCCACCCTGATCTACGACGACGGACGGTTCACCTATTTGAGGTTCCCCGGCAACCGCGAGGTACCCGCCGTCTTCCATGTGCTCGGTGACGGCAGCGAAACCTTGGTCAACGCCCGCATGGAAGACGACACCCTGGTGGTGGACCGTGTCAGCCGCCGCCTGATGCTGCGGGCGGGGTCGGCCGTGGTGGGCATCTGGAACGAAGCCTTTGATCTGGAGGGATCGCCGGCCACAGGCTCCACCACGGTGCCGGGTGTTAAGCGGGTCCTGAAGTCCGATTCGTCTGAATCGGCCTCAAGCAAGGGAGCACAGCCATGACTGAACGATCTCAAGGCTCGTCGGCGCCAAACGATGATCCATCGCTGCAGGACAGCGGCAACACCATCAGCCCCCTGCCGGGTGAAGCGGGCATTCCCAACGTGGCCCGGCGACAGCCACTCAATCTGTCCTGGAAGAACATTTCGGTCATTGGCCTGGTGGTGACCATGGTCGCGGGCATGAGCGGCCTGTACCTGTACCGCTTCATCGACCACAACAGCGATGCAGACAAAGACAAGTCGCTGCTGAGAGACCGCCCGTCGGCAGCTGGCGCTGGCACCCGGCAGCTGGACATGACCCAGCCAGCTACTCCCCGTGTGCCTGCGTTGATTCCAACGCCTGCAGAAGCGGCCGACCCCATCGGGCTGCGAAACGCTGGCACGGCCACACCGTCCGGACCCAAAGCCCCCTCACCGAACGATGCACCGGTACTGGTGGTGTCATCCCGGCCAGGTGGTGCAGCTAGCGCAAACAGCGACGCCTCGCAGGTGCCCAACGATCCGGCCGCATCCACCGCCAAGCAACTGCAGGACTACCAGCGCCGGTTACAAGGGCTACTGGACAACCTGACCCAGGGCAGCGCCTTGCAGGCAGGTCTCGGTGCTTCAGCCACCGAGCCGACGTCCTCACCTGATATTGGGTCGAACCTGCGCTCTGGGTCGGCCGGTCTGTTCGACGGCGAGTTGAAGGGCTCGGCCACACCCCGGGTCAAGGCCACCACGCTGGGTGACCGCAGCCTGACCCTGCCCAAGGGCACGGCCTTCACCTGTGCGCTCAAAACCCGGGTCATCAGCGCCACCTCGGGCCTGGTCGGCTGCCAGGTGCAGCGCGACGTGTACAGCGACAACGGCCGGGTGCTGCTGATCGAGCGCGGATCGCACCTGGACGGGGAGTACCGCGTTGCCTCGGTACGGCCCGGCACGGTTCGCATACCGGTGCTGTGGACCCGCATCCGCACTCCGCACGGCGTCACGGTGGATGTTGAGTCGCCGGGCACGGGGCAACTGGGCGAGTCGGGCATCGACGGCCATGTGGACAACCGGTGGGGGGACCGCATCGGCGCCGCCATGCTGCTCTCCCTGATTGACGACTCGGTCAAGCTGGTGATCCAGAACCAGATGCGGGACCGTGAAGCGGACACCATCGTCTTGCCCTCCACCACCGAGAACACCAGCAAGCTGGCGGAGAAGGTGCTGGACAGCACCATCAGTATCCCGCCACTGATCTACCAGAACCAAGGCGGCATTGTGGGCATCTACGTGGCCCGCGACGTGGACTTCTCGTCGGTCTACGCCCTGCAGCCGGTCGAGCGATGAACGCCCTGCCCTTCACCGATGACGCCCAACCGGACGGCTGGTGCGGCGACGCCACCTCGGTGGTCGAGTTCCTGCGCCCGCTGCGCGGGCAGCTGGATGCACCGGGCGTACTGGAAGTCTGCGTGAACCGCCCCGGCGTGCTCCAGGTGGAGACCGTGCAGGGCTGGCAACAGGTGGACGCGCCCAACATGACGCAAGAGCGTTGCCTGTCGCTGGCCACGGCCGTGGCCACCTACTGTGACCAGCAGATCAACCAGGAACGGCCGCTGCTGTCGGCCACACTGCCCAGTGGGGAGCGCATCCAGTTCGTCATTCCACCGGCCGTGACGCGCGGAACGGTGTCGATCACGGTTCGAAAACCATCGGAGCTGATCAAGCGCTTGGATGACTTCGAGCACGATGGCCTGTTCAACCGAATCGATGAACGCGCTGAAACGGGTGCCGATGACGACGGCCTTCAGCCTTTTGAAAGGCAACTGCTTGCGTTGAAAGCAGCCGGTCGTTATGCGGAGTTTCTGCGGCTTGCTGTGCAGAAGCACCAGACCATTGTGGTCAGCGGCAAGACCGGTTCGGGCAAGACCACCTTCATGAAAGGTCTGGTCGAGGAAGTCCCGCACCACGAGCGCCTGATCACCATCCAGGACACGGCCGAACTCACCCTGCCCAACCACCCGAACGTGGTGCACCTGTACTACAGCAAGGACGCTCAGGGCACGGCGCGCGTCACGGCCAAGTCGTTGCTGGAAGCCTGCCTGCGCATGAAGCCCGACCGCATTTTCCTGGCCGAGTTGCGCGGTGAGGAGTGCTTCTCCTTCATCCGCTTGGCGGCTTCCGGCCACCCCGGCAGCATCACCAGCGTGCACGCGGGCAGTTGTGCCCTGGCGCTGGAGCAGATGTCGCTCATGATCCGCGAGAGCGGTGCCGGTGGCGGTCTGCGTCTGGACGAAATCAAGGGCCTTCTGGGCATCGTGATCGATGTCATCGTGCAGTTCGGTCGCGACGAACGGGGTCGCTTTATTTCCGAGATCGCCTACGAACCGCGCCGTAAGCGTTTTGCCATCGACGACAACAGCCTGGGGGGCGCACCCGATGCGCAAGCCAGTCTGTTCGACGGGGCGCCGACATGAGCACCGTTCTGACGTTGCCCATGGCATCGTGGCCGACCGCGCGCAAAGTGGCGGTCGTCTTGTTCACAGTGATCGGCTTCGCTGCATTGGTGATGGCTGCGCGGTACCTGTCGGCCGTGCTCTTCCTGGTCTTCAGCAAGGCAAACCCCAGGCTTGCGAGCTGGAACAGCATCCTTGACTACTGGCAGCTCTATGCCGATGTGCCGGTGCTTCGGCAGCGTTTGTTCACGGCCATTGGCATGGCCGGCTTTGCCACGCTGATCGCTTTCCCAGGCGCCTTGTACGTCGCCAGCCGCCCGCGCCGGGCCTTGCATGGCGATGCCCGCTTCGCCTCAACCTCTGAAGTCAAGCGCGCCGGACTCTTGCTGACCGACCAGAACAACAACACCCCGAGCGTTCTGATCGGCCGCTTCCGTGGCCAGTTCCTGGCCCTGCCCGGCCAGCTGTCCATCATGCTCTCCGCCCCCACCCGCAGCGGCAAGGGTGTGGGTGTGGTGATCCCGAACCTGCTCAATTGGCCTGACTCCGTGGTCGTGCTCGACATCAAGGGTGAGAACCATGCCATCACGGCAGGCTACCGCGCTGCCCACGGCCAGGCGGTCTTCGCCTTTTCCCCATTCGACGAAGAAGCCCGCAGTCACCGCTGGAATCCGCTCACTGCTGTCCGTACCAGTCCCCTGCACCGCGTGGGTGACCTGCTGGGCATCGGGCAGGTGTTTTTCCCGAACGATGGCAGCGGCACCTCGTCCGAGGCCTTTTTCAACGATCAGGCCCGCAATCTCTTCCTTGGCTTGGGTTTGCTGCTGCTCGAAACACCGGAGCTGCCGCGCACTGTCGGCGAAATGCTCCGCCAGTCGTCCGGACAAGGCCAACCGCTGAAGGACCACTTGAACCAACTGATCACACAGCGCGCCAAGTCCGGCAAGCCGTTGTCAGACGAATGCACCGACGCCTTGCAGCGCCTGCTGGGCAATTCAGAGAACACCCTGGCGAGCGTCGTGGCCACCTTCCACGCGCCTTTGACGATATTCGCCGATACCGTGGTTGACGCGGCCACCAGCGCCGACGACTTTCGGCTTGAAGACTTGCGGCGCCGACGCATGTCGGTCTATGTGCGTATTCCGCCGCACCGGCTGGCCAATGCCCGGCCGCTGCTCACCCTGTTCTTCTCCCAGCTCGTCAGCCTCAACACGCAGCACCTGCCGGAGCACGACCAATCACTCAAGTACCAGTGCCTGCTGGTCAACGACGAGTTCACCGCCATGGGCCGTGTGGGGGTCATCACCCACTCTGCCGCCTTCCTGGCCGGCTACAACCTGCGCCTGCTCACGGTGGTGCAGGCCATGTCGCAGCTGGACGCGGTCTACGGAGACAAGGAAGCCCGCACCTTCGCCACCAACCACGGCCTGCAGATCCTCTTCGCCCCGCGGGAACAGCGCGACGCCGACGAGTACAGCGCCATGTTGGGTCACTTCACGGAACGGGTCACCACCCGTGGACGCAGTCGCTCCTTCAGCGGGCACGGCCACAGCTCGGTCAGCCGCAACGAGAGCGAGCAGCGCAGATCCCTGCTCCTGCCTCAGGAGTTCAAGGAGCTGGGCTCCGAACGGCTGGTGGTGATCTGCGAGAACTGCAAACCGATCCTGGGCGAAAAGATCCGCTACCACCGAGACAAGGTGTTTCGGCCTCGCCTCTTGCCTGCCCCGGTTGTGCCCCGGATGAACACCGACCTTCACCTCGCGAAAGTGCAGCAGCGTTGGCGCTATGCCGACGACGAGCTTGGACCGGGCGATGGCCTGGACGTTGAGCAACTGGCCTACGACATAGACCAGCTGCCGGCCCTGCAAGAAGGTCCGGCCGAGGACGTCGCTGAGTCCGTCCTGAACTTTCTCGTGGGTCCGAAGCCTGGCGAGGGCGCGCCTGGCGGCGCGATCGAACCCCTGCCTGACCAGGACGGTGCGCTGGTCACCAAGCCCAACGAAATCGAACGCGCCGACATCACCTGACACCTGGAGCACCACCATGCGCGCCTACATCGCCTTCACCGCACCATTGTTCATTCTGCTTACGGCCTGCAGCTCGCCTCCCAAGCCGCCCACCGTGGACGAATCGCAGAAGCGCCCCGTCAACTCCCAAACAGCCATCGAGCTGCAGGTCTGCAAGAACGACCTCCAGAACACCCGAATCCTGGCCACCGAATCCAGCCGCTTGGCAGAAACCACGGCAGCCACCCTGGCGCACATGGCCGCACGGCAGCAACTGATGGCATCGATTCAGGAGAAGTCGGTGGCCAACAGCGTGCGCATCGTCCATTTCGGCTTCAACAGCACCCGGGTGTCGATTCCTTCGGAAGAAGCAGCGGCCTTGGTGGAAGAAGCCAAATCCGCCCCGTTGGTGGTCCTCAGGGGTCGCACAGACGGCACCAGCGACTCATCTGCAGAAAGCCGCATCGCGCAGGCCAGAGCCCATGCGGTCCGCGACTATCTGGTCGCGTCCGGGGTGGAGCCCTCCCGGATTCGCACCACGCACCAGCCCAGCGGCGACCACCTGGCCGACAACCGCAGCGCGCGAGGCAGAAACCTCAACCGCCGCGTCGAGATTGAGGTCTATCGGGTTCTCCCGTTGTCCCCTCAGGCGTCTGCGCCTCCGCAGCCCTGACCCTGCCCTGTGCAACCACCGATCAAGGAGAAACCCATGGACGAGAAATCTGCGCCAGCCCAACGCGCGAGTCGATCCGCATCGGATGCCAATGCGTCCCTGGGCGGCACGGTTGAACCCGCTGATCGGGCACGGATCGCCATCCGAACCTTCCAGACGCCAGAACCGGAGCCTGGTGAACGGTTTGAGCTGCGCGACCCTTTTGCCGACCTCACCTACCGCAGCGACCGCTACCAGGACATGGTGGCCAAAGCCGACCAACTGGGCGCGAACCGCTTTGTCGTCCTCGATGCAAGGGGACAGAAGTCGTTCGTTCACAAGCTCGATGGTCCGTGGCAACGCGAGCCAACACGGGACGCCCAACCAGAAACCGCCCGCCGAAAGGCAGACTCGAACGTCATCCCGCCTCCCGCCAATGAAAAAAGCGCCGAAACGCCCGACCCCTCATCGCTGCAGACAACGGCCCGTATGGACGCTCAGGCCGAACGTGAAGCCCTCGTTGCCCGGCTGGAGGCGTCGCTGAATGATCGCTACATCATCAAGCGCGCGCCGGTCACCGTGGGTGACGTCAGTATCGGCCTCACGGAATACCGGTTCCGCGGTGACACCTCGCGCGTGGCCTTCACCGAATCCACCTTCCGGCTGGCCACCGACACCAACAGCCCCTCCATCGCCCGCTCAATGGTCGATGTGGCCGAGGCCCGCAACTGGCAATCCCTGCGAATCAGCGGCAGCGAAGACTTCAAACGGCTGGTGTGGCTGGAAGCCGCCGCACGCGGCGTGAAGACGCTCGGCTACGAACCCAACCCAGCCGACCTGGAACGCCTCAAGGTGGAGCGCGACTCGCGCCAGATCAACCGTATCGAACCCACGCGCGATACAAGCTCAACCCATGGTGCAGCCGCCGCAGACAAACCCACTGGCCATGGTAGCAGCGGCCGAAAAGCCGTGCTCGTTGCGATCGAAGCCATCCTCGTGGCCAATCGCGTGCCTGAGAAGCGGCGGGAAGCCATCATGGTGGCGGCTACAGAAAAGCTGGCCCAGCGCATCCGAAACGGCCAAGCACCCAAAGTCAAGATCTACGACAAGGCGGCGCCCTCGCAGCGGACCGTCGGAGTGCCAACGCCCGAAAGGCAACGCTCGCGCGACCGGTCCACGCCGGCGCCCGCTCGTTGAGACCACCACCGTGGAAGTTTCGACCGATGGCGTTTCAACGCCTGGCACGGTCTACGAGATCGGGGGCAGGCGCTTCGAGGTCACATCCCTCGGGTTCGCAGAGGCCATCGCCAGTGCCCACGCCGACCGTCAGCGACCACGCTGCCTGTGCACCCCAGAAGGCGTCGAGATGTATGTGGCGCGGCTGGCGGGGTCGCACGGGGGCTACATCGTCAAACGCATGCCGGACACCGGCTGTCGCCATGCCTGCGACTGTCCGTCCTACGAGCCACCGGCCGAATTCACTGGCCTCGGACAGGTACTGGGCACAGCAATTGCCGAAGACCCCGCAACCGGCCAGACCAACTTGCGCCTGGGCTTTTCTTTGACCAAGTTGCCCGGTCGCTCACAAATGCCACCGGCAGGCGGCGAAAGTGAAGGTGTCTGCACCGACGGCACCAAGCTCTCCCTCCGCGGCCTGCTCCACTACCTGTGGGACCAGGCAGAACTGACGAAGTGGCATCCCGGATTTGCGGGCAAGCGCACCTGGGGCAAGGTGTGCAGGCAACTGCTGTCGGCCTCTGAGGACATGTTCGCGCGAGGCGACTTGCTTAGGTCGCGCCTTTACATCCCAGAAACGTTCTTTCTTGACCAACGCGACGCGATCAATGCCAGACGATCAGCGCAATGGTTGCAAGCCCTCTCAGCACCCGGCAAGCCACAGAGTTTGATGCTGCTGATCGGTGAAATAAAGGAGATCGTGCCTGCACGCTATGGCTTCAAAGCCGTGGTGAAACATGTTCCCGACCAAGCTTTCGCACTCGATCACCAGCTCTACCGCCGGCTTGGCAGACGCTTCGCGACGGAGCTTGCGCTCTGGGGTACCTGCGATCACATGCACATGGTGATCATCGCTACGTTTAGCGTCGCTGAGACAGGAGTCCCCGTCATCTCGGAACTGTCTCTGATGCCGGTCACGCAACATTGGTTGCCTATTGAGAATGCATTTGAAGAACAGCTTGTGAACTACCTGGTGAGGCAGGGTCGCACGTTCAGAAAGGGCCTTCGATACAACCTTTCCTCAACATTCCCCGTGGCAAATGCCATTCTCACTGATACAGGAAGTGCTCCATTTGCACTGCACATATCGCGTGTTCCAATTGAAAACATGGTGGTGTTGGGTCAGACAGTGCCAGATGATGACTTACAGCCACCTCAGTCTTGGACCTGGCACCCGGCAAATGGGTCGCCTCCCGCGCTTCCGAAGAAGCGCCCGATCACCGGATCTCTCGGACTTCTGCACAAGGTTTCAAACTAAGAGGAATGTCGAGACCACACTGACGCTCGACAAGCGCTCTCTCAAGTACCAAACAGATCGCGCACTCGTTCAAATGGCTGCCCTGTTTCTGCAGCACGACGAACTTTGCGAGCAAGAACCTGATCCAAAGGCAGTTCGCGGTTGAGCGTCTCGAACAAGTCCAACCCGTCCATGCAAATCACCCGCTTTCCTCTGCCGAAGGCCACCAGTCCATCGGGCGTGAATCCACTATTGCTGATGAAAAGACCTCGGGCCCAGACAGCCTTTTGCTCCAGTTTCCCGTGGAAGGCGTGTAGGTCCGCCGCACCTATCTGAGCTGCATGCCACTTGGCCTCCACCAGGTACGTTTCGCCATGGAGCTGGAAGCTCCCGTCGATCTGCTCCCCACGGATGCGAAAGGGCTCGCGAGCCGCCAATCCGAAGGCGTTGAATGCATCGGTCAACCAGGCCTCGAAGGCATAGCCTCGGAGCTGCGGCTCCAGGTCCGATAGATCGATCAGCCGCTGCGTCAAGGCCAAAATCTTTGGCCGCTCGAACGCAGGCTTTGGCTGCCCGCCTTGCGTGGCTTCTTGGCCGGGCTTGCCCTGCATCTTGTTCAAGAGAGCGAGTAATCGGCCCTCCGCATTGCTGACCCATTCCTCGCGGCCCCGGTCCTTGCGCCTTGCCTCGCGGTACTCCCAAAGGGCTTGAAGCGTCTTGACCGCGGTAGCTAGGTCCACCTTATTCAGGTAGCAGCGAAGCCTCTTGGCCTTGGAAGTCCCGTTGTCCTGGTAGGCGGGATCATCAATATCGACATTGAGCTCCTCGGCGAAGAAAATCGCCATCGTCCGATCCGAGAAGTCGAGCACATAGCCGCCGTTCATCTCGAAGAGCTGGTCCACGAGCTGCATGTCCAAGGTCCGGATATTCGGCATCGACGCCCCTTCTCGGATCAAGACAACAATGCGTTGAAGGCAGCAAAGACCTTCTCAGCCTTCTCAAGGGTCGTCTGAACGGCTGGCGAGTCGCTATCGAGAACCTGCGGGTTGTCGAGCAGCCACCTTGCAGGACCGAAGTGATCGAACTCCGCGACCTCAGGCGGCATCAACTTGAACAAAGCCTCTGCTCTCTTGACGATGCGCTCCGTCTCGGATGCCGCAAGCAAGGAATCCTTGGTAACCTTCTTGTCCGCTGGCGGCTTGTAGGCGCCATTGAGAATTTCAGCAAACAGCTCTGGGTCGAAGAGATCCTCGACATCCGCCTCTTGCTGGCCCACAAAATCGGCGGCGGTGAAGAAGCGGCCGGCCTTGAGGATCTGCTCCTTCCTGACCGCCTCGATCTTCTTCTTGTCTGAGTTGGCCACATCGGAGAGCACGGCGATGTCAATGTGGTTACCACCGAACAACCTGACGAATGGGGCGATTTTGTCGATCCCGCCAGATGGGCAGAGCGTCCACCGCCGATCGATTCCCTCGCGCCCGCGCTTTCGCAGAGCCTGCGAGAGCGTTTGCAGGTAGAGGATGTCTGATGGGCCCTCGACCAACCAGGTGTGCGCGCCGATGAACATCGACTGCGTCACCTCGTAGCCCAGCGCGCCTTGAAGCGGGAAGAGCGTGTCGTCGCTGACCTCCAAGACATCCGAATGGATCTTGGTCCCCTTGAGGTCAGGTCGCCCCGTCTTCGGGTTGTAGTGGATGACATCCTCGACGATCCGCACATCGTTCAAGCGGTCCATCGGAACCATGAACGGCGAATGGGTCGTGAAGATCACTTGATGGTCAGGCAGCAGCCGCTCGACGATGTATCGCAGCAAGTCGCCCTGCGCCTTGCCATGAAGCGTCAGGCCAGGCTCGTCTAAAAGGATGATTGCATTGCTTTCAGTCTTCTTGAGCTGCTTGAACTGGGCCAAGAAAGAAAAAAACCAAACAAAGCCAGCGCTGCGCTCGGACAGCGGCAGGGTTGCCTTGTGGTTAGTGTTGCGAATGCGGATGTCCGCAACGATCCCCGAGTTGAATGGAGCGGGATCGCTGGGCTTGCCTGAGTCGATCTCGATGACCACCTCCAATGCATTGTTCTGGCTCCAAAACTGGAAGATCTCCTCGGTGATCTCGTTGCTAGCCGCCTCGCACTTCGCTTTCAGAGCCTCTCTGCGGTCGGCTGCAATCAACTCTTCCAGGGTCGTCCCGGCATATTCCAGAAACGAGAGGAAGATTTTGTCGCCGATGCTGACCTTGCCGTTCTGCCTATCCTGCTGGAGCTGGTTGAGCGACACCATCCCGGACATGCGCTCGAAGTGGGATGTGAAGAAGAACCGAGGCTGCCGCGCAGCCAGCAGATCGATCACACCCAATATGAACTTGGATCCCCTGCACTTCTTGATCTCTTGCAGCAAGGCCTCCTGCTTAGGCGAACGCTCAGCCAAAGCTGAAAGCGCTTTGTCCGCAGCAGGCCCATTGGCGACCCCATGGAGCACATTGCGCTCGGTGGCATCGAGCGCATGCTTACTGGTCAAGTGCTCCAAGCACTTCGCATCGTCGATTTCGATCTCCCATGTCCGCTTGTCCTCGTCGTAACGGAATCCAAAGTGAACCTGAAAGCTATCGCTCTTGAGGACGCCAGGACCGAATCGCTGCTCAATTGCAGCAATGTCGGCGTCATCGAGCTTCCACCATGTTCGAACGACCTCGGCCTCGCCATCAGGATGCCGCTCATCAAAACGGGTGGAGAAGCGGCGCGGATAGTCGATGGTTTCGTCGATCTTGAAGGTGTCAGCTTTGGACGGCCGCAACGCACGAAGCGCACTCAAGATCGCCGTCTTGCCCGCTTCGTTCTTGCCCACTAGGCAAGTCATGTCTCCTATCTCGAACTCGCCGCTGTCTTCGACCGATCGGTAGTTCTGAACTCGCGCTTTGACCAGCTTCATAGCCTTCCTCCTAAATGTTGTTTGCTGATTGCCCTTACTCGTCGAATCCGTGGTTCTTGAACTTCAATTGATTGCAGTTCTCACGG
Source organism: uncultured Hydrogenophaga sp. (assembly GCA_964550405.1). Lineage (GTDB taxonomy): Bacteria > Pseudomonadota > Gammaproteobacteria > Burkholderiales > Burkholderiaceae_C > Hydrogenophaga. The sequence continues at coordinate 105,413 of CAZJZD010000008.1, forward strand.
GCGGCCCGCTGTGTCGATTCGTCGAAGCCCGATGAAGCCTCGGCCTGGATCTCCAGGCTCACCTTGACCTTCACACCTGGCTTGGATGTGAAGAGCATGAGCACCTCTTCGGCGACATCGGAGAACTGGAGCTTGGCCTTGACCGGATCGAGCTCAACCTGGCCGAAGAAGACCGTCTTCTTGACTGCTGGCTTGCCGCCACCCGAAGAGCCGCCACCGGCACTGCCGGAGCCACCACTGCCACCGGAGTCACCGGAGCCGCCAGCGCTGCCGCCTCCGGCCCCTCCAGAGCTTCCGCCAGCGCCGCCTCCCGGGACCTCTTTGTCCTTGCCTTCGCCCTTGGCCTTGGCCTCGCGCTCGGCCTTCTCCTGTGCGAGCAGATCTGCGAATGCGGAGGCTGCCTTGGGGTCGATGAGCAGCAGCGCATCGTCGAAGATGGGCGTTGTGGCCTCTCCGAAGTGGAAGCCCTGGTAACGGCCATCTTCGACGCCATAGGCAATGCCGAAGAAGTCTCGCGATGCCACTCCTGCGGCGATGGTCGCCCTCAGCGTGTTGTCGTCCTTCAGCCTGGGCAAGTAGAGGTAGCAGCAGGTCTTCTGCCAGGCCTCGACGGCTGAGGTCGCCGGTTGATCGTCCTTCCAGAACCAAGCTTGGAGCATCTTGGCCAGGTGGATCGGAGCCCACTCGGCGATGAGCAGCTCATGCTCACGCAAGACCTTCTCGATCTCCTCGGTGCGGTTGACGGCCGCCGGGCTGATCTGGAAGTGATCCCATTGGATCTCGCCGATGCCCTTGCCAGGCTTGGCCTCCTGCAAGGGGGCCAGCAGCCACTTGTAGGTCTCGCGCACCATCCGGCCCAGAGCCTCGGCCGCCTGGTCGTGGCTGTGGCCTGCCAGCTTGGTCTGATGCACATCGAGGTTGAGCCGGCCCTCCTTCACATCGTCAACGATGGACTTCCATGCCAGGACCGAAGTCACCTGGTCCTTGAGGCGCGATATCGAGTCCGCGTCGGGAGCCAGGAAGATCAAGCGGTTCTGCTTCTGGCGAGGCTGGTCGCCCCTGCTCTTCAAGATGGCGGCTGCAGCATCGATCGCCGCCGATTGGGCTGAGCGGCTGAACGAGGCTTCGGGCGGGAGCACCACCAGGCGAAGCTGCCAGTCGTCGGGCACATCGGCCGAAGGCGTGAAGACATGGATGCCTCCGAAGACCCCGCTCGCGAATCGCAACTTGTCCTTGATGAACGGATAGACATCCTCGCGCAGATCGAAGCGGCGCTTCCGGTCCTCCATCTCGCGGCGCAGGTTGGGGCGGGTGTCGAACCAGTAGCGGTTGTCTGCGCTGTTGATGTATTGCAGCCGGTCCACCAAGGCTCGGACGCCATCCTTGTAGTGCCCGATCACCTGGCCAGGCTGCGCGCTGCCCAGCAGCAGGCGTTCAAGCTCCAGGCCTCGATGGTGCTTGGAGCCGCCGACGATTCCAGCATCCGGAGCCGACCCCAAGAAGACAGTGCGGGCGATGCGCCGGCAGGCGTGGATCGCTCCGAACAAGGGCTTGGTGTTGTCGATCTCTGTGGTGGCCGAGCGCTCGCCATCGATGTCGCGCTCCAGCACCGGATCCCAGCCCTGCGGCAGGTAGTAGATCGCTTCGTTGCGCGTGTCCGAGTCGAACAGCGGGAGCGAGCCCGGCTGGATCATCAGATCGTTGTTGCCGGAGGTCCAAAGGCGATGGATCACCTTGGCCATGAGCTTCAAGACGCCGCGCGTGCGCTGGAAGTTGTCCAGCGAAGACCAGTCCTCGTAAAGGCGGTCGAAGACTTCGGGATGGATCGGATAGGCGTGCTTCAAACGCTCCAAGTAGCCCGACTCCTGGGTCTCCGGCGGGAAGTCCCCCGAGTTGGCCGCGTAGAAATCGGCATAGGCCCGGCAGACATCCTCGGCGGCAAGCTTGTCGCTGACATTGGTGAAGAGCCGGCGTCGAACGATCTCGAAGGCTTCTTCGGTGGCCACGGGCTTCCAAAGAGCCTGCACGCGGCCGAAGTAGTGCTCCAAGGCCCGAAGAGCCTTCACACCCTGTTGGCTGCCCGCTTCCCGGTCTGAATACGGCAGCGAGGCCAACAGGATGGCGTTGGGCACGCCCTTGATGGCCTCGGTCAGCGACTGGATGAAGGAGAGCTGGGTGTCGTAGGTACCGCCAGACAGGGCTTTGCCCTCCTCGAACTGCGACACATACCGGACCAGCTCGTCCATGAGCACGATGCAAGGAGCGGCCTTGGTGAGGATTTCAGCCAGCACGCTCTTGCCGGGGGCAGTGCCATCGGCGTCGGCCTCCTTGATCTTGGCGAAGGCGTCCTCACCGCCAAGCTGCCAGGCCAGCTCACCCCAGGCGGTCTTCACCTTGACCTTGCCGTAGCTGCGCGGCTTGCTGGCCAGGTCCAACAGCTCGACTCCATCGAGCACGGCGATCTTGGCTTTGGGCAACTCTGCGATCCCTGCGTCATCGAGGATCTTGCTGATGCCTTGCAGCTTCGACGAAGGCTTCTCGCCCTTGGCCAGGTGGTAGACCGACAGCAGCGTGTGGGTCTTGCCGCCCCCGAAGGCCGTCTGCAACTGCACAACAGGATCGCCACCCTTGCCTGCGATGCGCTTGACCACGGAGTCGAGCAGCAGTCGCATGCCTTCGGTGATGAAGGTCCGCTGGAAGAAGAGCTCGGCGTCCTGGTATTCAGGCGTGGCGATCCCTTGGTGGACCTTCGAAATGTCGGCTGCGAACTCAGCCTGTTGAAAGGTGCCCCTCAGGACATCTTCATGCGGAACGGCGATCTCACGCCAAGGCTTCAGTGCCATCTTTTCCTCTCCCTTAAATGTCCAGATTCTTTTGCGAGCCTACTGAACCAACCGCTGCTGCTGCCTCTTCAATTTCAGACCACGATCCGACCAATTCGTTGTAGGCCTTGGCCTCTTCCGTCCAGCCCTTGCGTTCACAAAGCGTGTAGAGCCGATAACCCATTGATCGAATCGATTCAGACATGGTTGGAATTCTGGACATCAAATGTCCAGCTCTTGTGGAGCTCTCCGTCTTTAACGCCCTAAGCAATTGATGCAAAGCTTCCCACACAGGAATTCGTTGGTCTTTGTCTGGATCCCAATCTGAGGGCATTTCATCCCACTTGAGTAAGCGAACGATACCTTTGCCACTCTCGACAACACCAGCTTCCTCGAGGGTATCAACACTCGTGCCCTTGGCTCTCGCCAAGACATCCGCGTCACCATATTTCCCAACGCCCCACCCCCTCGACTCAAACCAATTCAGGCAGAACTGCGAGTCACTGTCGAAGTCGTCTTGAGTCAGGTATCTATTAATCAAATGAAGGGCGACGCGAACGGGCATCGTCTTTCCATCTGCCTCAATGACAGCCGAATATCGACTAAAAACAGCCATGCCAGGACCAATGATGGCCTGTGACAGATCAACCGCCTCTACGGGCGAGTTCACGCCTCCCAATGTCATCTCATCCAAGGCATCGGGCAAAACCGAGTTCAGTTCGCGTATGAACTCTCGACGACTAACGGACAATGCATCTTTATCTCGGCGTCGACAAACCAAAACTATGCTAGATGCCAAGGCGTTGGACCCTAAACTCACCGAGCGTTCGGCCCTTTCTGTCCTCAGCGGCCAAGTTCCTGTGATAGAAAAGCCAGCGTCCACAACCGCCTGCAAGAATGTTTCCCACCCAGTATTTGAAGTCCCAACACCATCTTCGGTTTCCGATTGCTTAAAGGCATAGTAAATAGTTACAGGAAATGCCGGATGAGAACTTTCCGCCAGATTGTGCAAAGCCGCTTTCATTCCATTTAGGAAGAACAGCTCCGCCGACTCTTTTCCTCCATGTCGCGTGGGGGATGCAACCAACTCATCTGCCTTGGGAACAGCCAAGGTTGAGTACAAGTCCGGATAAACATTCCTCAAAGATTTGCGAAGCCAAACATAAAAGAAGTCGGACAAATCAGCGTAGTTGATGTTGTCGTAGTAAGGCGGGTCCGTTGAAATGATCTTGTCTTGCGAAATAGTCTGCGTCTGCGCATCGGCCTGAACCGCATACCCACGGGCGCCCAAGGGAATGTTCTCAAAAGCGTTGGCTATGCTTTCAACGGATGAGAACCATGAACCCATGGATGAGAACGGTGTCAATTCAACAAAATCCCAGACCATAGGGATCGCCTGCCTAGAAAACAGTGCCCTAACGTTCTGATTTGTGTTGTTCCAATTGCATAGCGCATTGCATAAGTCCGTCCATCGAGATGTCGCCATTCCGAGATAGACAGCAATTGCTTGCGAATATGCCTTTGCTCCAGATCCTAACTGATCTAGCGTTACGGCATCATCAGCAAAGCCTGCCGCAATTGCGTCCGCATAGACCTTCTCGGCACACACAGAGACAAGACCCGAAATCGTGTTTAGTGCGACAAGCTGACGATTGGTGAAAAGATCACCAACATTATTCATGCCGTAGACGGGAGGTTGAAAATTACGATGCTTGGTCGGCATCTCGGAATTTGGGCGCCAGTCTGGCTCACCTACGCTGGCCGCCTCTTCAAATTCTGGCGAAGGATTCAGATATAGTTTTCCTCTGCGACCTTCGGCAATCACAGCTATCAATCGCTGACCAAGCCTTCCAGCCTTCGCTTCGGCGCGCACATATTCGTAACTAATCGGCACGCCGGAAAGAAGACATTTGAAAGCCTTGCGTTTTCCGGCCGAGGTCCCCTCCCTCGCATGATCCGGTATCGCTCCCGTCCTAACGGCAAATTTATAGTTCGCGCCCTCGATCAATGGCTCAATGTAATACTCCTTGCCGGCTTTTGATGAGAGCACAAATGTCGAAACCAAGGGCACTTTGACGCTAGAGTAGGCGGGGTTCGGACTCTGAACTGTTCGGGCCCACAAATAGGCAATCACGTTTGCCTCAGTTCCGATATACGGAACCAGATCAGGTCTGTCAACGCAATCAGACCTCGTGATGTGCGCTGCGGGATATAAAGCTCCAATTCGCTTTTCCGCCTCGCGGGCAACCCAGTCACCATAATACAAAATGTCAGCTCGCAATCCCTTAATGCCATTTTCCGGCTCGTCAAGAAGCATTTTCTCCTTGCGAACCGTGTTTGATACAGCTGGCCGATCTCTGAATAGACCAGGTATCTCAATCATTGCCTTATTCAAGGTCACGGGAACCGGATTCAAGTCACTTCCATGACTTTCCAATCCCAATCGCAAGGCTTCAACTGGAAGGGCTCCGCCGCCGGCAAATGGATCGTGAAATGCAGGAAGGCGTTCCGGGTTGAACAAAGAACTGGCCTTGGGATGATTCCTGTTTAAGTGACAGGTTTCCTTCCAGCTCTTGGTGATTTCTTCGTGAGCCTCTCTGAGCAAAGATTGGTTGTTTGAGTTTTCCCAACGCGCAAGTCTCTCGATAATTGAGAAAAGGCGCGCACGCTCTATTGCAGCTTGTTGCTTATTGACCCCACGGCCAAGTTCACGCTCATATCCTGGATCATTTACTAGCTGAGAAAAGATGATTGCTCTGGCTGCGGCAAATGGGCGCCTGGCCCACCATATGTGCATCGATCGAGGATGCTTCCTGGTGAAAGGTTGCTTTTCCTCAGCTGCAGCTTCATTGATAGCGTCGAGCGGCAGCGCCACTTCGATAAGTTTTTTGGGAGTTTTGATAGCGGTCATTTTTCGCCCTTCTTTTGCGTATTTTTCTGCTTCGTTGTTCGCGGCAAACGGGGCGGACGCGGAGGCGTTGCAGCAGCCAATTCCTTGGCCTTCTCGGCAAGCACTTCTGCGTGGACCACACGCTCCACAATGTCAATGACAGTGCTGAGAGAGTACGGAGTGGGCTGGTGGCCGCGATGCATTGAAGCGGAGCCAGCATCGAAGGCTGCAACGATCAAGGGCTTGTCCAACTGCCCGATGAGGCCTGCTTTCTCCAGGGCATCAACGCCCTGAGTGAATGTGCCTTGGTCTCCCACCAGCTTTGCTATCGCCTTATCGATCACTGCACGAGCACCCATCATCGCCAGCCTTCGGCTGTCAGCATGCAGAGCTGTGTAGACCTCATCGAGCAACCCTTGGTAGCTGGGCGCATCGCCCCTGACCAGCCAATCAGGCTTGCGCCGCGAAACCCGTGGCGGGAAATAGGTTGGGACCGCCGGATCGTGCGGGTCGTCTTCAGAGCACCAGTCGGTCCGGCTCATCGACACTTCTTGGCACCCGCAGCACTGCAGGATGCGCCAGTTGCTCCCCACGCTGACCGAGTATTGATCGTCGTCGTAGTCACGCGACTTCCGGATCAGCTTCACGACCTTGTGAAGGGTCTCCTGGCCGCACTCGTTGCAGTGAGACCAAAGCGGCTTTTGAGCCTTTGGCTTGGTGCTCACAGTGAGCCCTCCGACGAGGTGGCCCGCTCCAGCAAGGCGTCAAGATCCAAATTGATGCTGGTGACGGCCCAGTCCGGCTCCTGCGTGAAGGGATTGCGGATGTAATGCGGGCCCTCGTGGCTGTCGCCATCGACGATCACCACCGCCAAGATGAACTTCTCAGACTGGTTGAGCCCATAGAGGATCTCATTGCGGGTGACTGTGATGGTCGATTGGCCCTTGGCCCGGCCTTTGACCTCGATGTGGCGGGCTTGGGGCAGCTTGCCATCGGCAACAGGCACCACGGCCGTCAGATCCCAGCCGCACTTCTCGGCGGAGACATCGATCACCTGATGGCCCAAGGCTTCCTCGGCCTTGCGCACGGCTTCCATGGCCACACGCTCGACGCGGGCGCGGGCGTCGGCGTCGGCCGTCCAGGTTTGTCCCTGCGGCTCGCCGTTGCGCTGGGCCAGCAGGCCCGCAGGAATCACCAATGCGCCGCCGACCACCACCGGCATGGCGGAGACCACATGCCTCATGGCTTCGAGCTGCTTGCTGCGGTTCTCCAGGCGGACGGTGAGCTCGTCGATGGTCCTGCGGACATTCTCCAAAGTCAGCCGGACATCCTTGCCGGCTTGCAGATCGGTGCGTAGCTTGTCGTGGCGATCGGACCAATAGTCGATCTCCTTGACCAGGCGCTCGCGGATGGCCACGAGGTTCTTGTCCACTTGCCGCTCGCGACGGGATTTCACCTCTTCGAAATGCTCGGGGACGAGCTTTTCGGAGGCGTGCGCGAGGGCGACTTGCTCCAAGTCCTTCTTGATCCATGGGGCGTCGAGCTGGTCGGCCACCATCTTCGACTGAACCTCATCGAGCGGGGTCAGGTCCAGGTGGGGAGCCCAGCCGGCGTTCTCGATCCGGCCTGCTTGGTCGATGGTCACAAACTGGAGCCTGCGCGATACAACCACGCCAGATTCCCCGCCCTCCTTGACGGAGTGGTCGAGCATGAGCATCAGCTTGGGCTCGACGCCTTCGTCGTTGGGATCCAGCAGGACGGAGCCTTGCTTCAGCTTGGCTCGGTGCTGCTCGATGGTGAGATCCACCACCGACTGCATGAGCGGGTGCGCCGGGTGCAGCAGGCTGGCCTGAGCTTCGCCTGGCTTGTCGTCCACGCGGATGCGGCTCTTCTCAAAACAGACCCGCTCGTATTTGGGCGTGACCGGATTCATGTTGCGCCGATCGCGCCCCTGGATCTGGCGGTCCCGCTCGCGGATCAAGGCCGGGACATGGGTGATCTCGAAGCGGCCGAAGCCCCGGGGCTTGAGGTCGCCGCCAAGCCGGTCGAATGCCTGCGAGAAGAAGGCCCGGATGAAGTAGGGCTGGAGCTTTCGGGCCTCGGCCTTCTCCATCTCCTCCTTCAAGGCGAAGAGCCTGCGCTCGTCCATGACCTCCTCGGCCAGGGCGTTGCGGCTGATGATCTCGCGGAGCTTGTTGGTGTCCAAGGCACCTTGGACCACCTCCTGCAAGTGCTTCTTGCGGGCGGGATCCTCGCCATAGCGGATCGCCTCGATGAGCAGATCGCGCAGGCTCACCCCGTCGAAGACTTCGCCGAGGATGTCGAAGACCCGGCCGCCCAGGGCCTTGCGCTCGATCTCGATCTTCTCGAAGAGCTTCTGGAAGACATCGCCTTCGCGGGTCTCGTTGGCCACCATGTTCCAGAGGTGGCAAATCTGCGTCTGGCCGATGCGGTGGATGCGGCCGAAGCGCTGCTCCAGACGGTTGGGGTTCCAGGGCAGGTCGTAGTTGACCATCAGGTTGGCGTTTTGCAGGTTCACGCCTTCGCCGGCCGCGTCTGTGGCCAGCAGGACCCGGGTGTCCTTGTCGTTACGGAAGAGCTCCTGAACCTTGCGCCGATCCTCGCGGTGCACGCCGCCGTGGATCATGTTCACGGCTTCATGCTTACCCAGCAGCCCGCGAATCCGGTCGGCTAGGTAGTTGAGCGTGTCGCGGTGCTCGGTGAAGATGATGAGCTTGCGCTGCAATCCATCCGGGCCGCGCATCTCCGGGGTGTTTTGCAGGATCTCGCGGAGCTCCTCCCACTTGCGGTCCTGTCCCGAGGCAACCAAGGCCTTGGCCCGCTTCTCCAAGTGCTCCAGGGTGAAGACCTCGGCTTCAAGCTCGGAGATGGTCTGGGCGGCTGTGGCCTGGTCCACGACCTCCTCTTCGAACTCCTCGTAGTCATCCGGCGCCATGTCTTCAGCGGAGTCCCAAATGTCTTCGGATGCCTTCTCTGCGTAGGTCTCGGAAGCGGCCACTTTGCCGCCGCGCTGCTTAATCTTTTCCTCTTCGATGCGGCGCTTGAGCTTTTCACGGCGACGCTTCAAGGATTGGTAGATGGCCTCGGGGCTCGATGCGAGCCGGCGCTGCAATGCGGTCAAGGCGAAGCCCACGGTCCCCTTGCGCTTGCCATCGAGATTGTCGGCCCGGTTCATCTCCTCCTTCACATAGGCCGTCACCGAGTTGTAGAGCTCGGCCTCTGCTTCGGAGAGCTTGTAGTTGGCGGTGTAGGCGATGCGCTCTGGGAAGAGCCGGGTGCCATCGAACTTGAGCAGGTCTTCCTTGACCATCCGCCGCATCAGGTCCGAGACATCGACCTTGTGGGCCCCATCGCGGAACTTGCCATAGAAGCGATCCGAGTCCAGCAACGAGAGGAAGAGCTGGAAGTCCTCCTCCTTGCCGTTGTGCGGCGTGGCCGTCATCAGCAGGAAGTGGCGCGAGATCGAGCCCAGGAGCTGGCCGAGCTTGAATCGCTTGGTCTCGTTGATCTTGGTGCCAAACCAAGTGGCGGAGAGCTTGTGGGCTTCGTCCACCACCACCAGGTCGAAGCGGCTGAGCTTCAACTTCTCCTGGAGCTCTTCGCTGCGGGAGAGCTGGTCAAGGCGGGCAACCAGCAGATCTTGATCGTCGAAGGGATTGCCCGTGCGGCTCTGGTCCACCAGCTCCCGGGAGAAGAGCGTGAACGAGAGCCCGAACTTTTCATAAAGCTCGTCCTGCCACTGCTCGACCAGGCTGCCAGGAGAAACAATCAGCACGCGTGCCGCATCGGCTCGCATGAGCAGCTCGCGGATCAAGAGGCCAGCCATGATGGTCTTACCGGCCCCTGGATCGTCGGCGAGCACAAAGCGAAGCGGCTGCCTGGGCAGCATCGATTCGTAGACCGCAGTGATCTGATGGGGCAGCGGCTCCACATTCGAAGTGTGGACCGCCATCATCGGATCGAACAGGTGGGCCAGATTGATCCGGATGGCTTCCGCGGCCAGTTTGAAGCCCTCGCCATCGGCGTCGAAGCTCCATGGGCGGCCTGCCGTGGCGATGGCCAGGTCCGCTTCGTTTGAGCGGAAAAGCACGCGCTCCCCGAGCCTGCCATCTTCGGTCCTATAGACGACTGTCATGGCGTTGTCGCCCAACGGATCGACCCCGACGATGCGAGCGACCTTGCCTGGCTCGATGCCAGAGATCAGCGCTCCTTTGGAGATCTCTTCAAGTTTCATGCTTTCCTTCCCTCGGCATCAGGCCTTTGCGGCCGATTGCCGAACCTCCCCATAGCCGGGAGCCAGAGCGGCGCTCTCGACCCCGTAAAGCGTCTGCGTATTGCGCAGCCACAGTTGGTGCGCAGCCGGATCGAGCCGGTGATCCGGGCTGGCATCCACATTCCATCGCCTCAGGACATAGCCAGCGAGCGCAGCCCTGGCCTTGATCCGCAGGCAACCATTCTCCATGGCGTAATCGGCTTCGATGGCCTTGGGGTGCTGGATGCCCGGATGCGGAGCCAGCTCCATCTCGACCATCCTGGCCCATTGCTCGTCGGCCGCAAGCAGTTCGGCCTCGTCTGCAATCTCGTCGATCTCCTGGACCTTGGAGATGCGGGTGAGCACGAAATCACCGAAGCGCTGGCGTTCGCGGTCGAAGGCCCGGACATGCCATCGCAGTCCATTGTCGGCAAGAGCGCAAGGAACGATCTCGCGGCGCGTTGAGCCGGATGAAAGCGATAGGTAGTTGACGCGAATCGGCCGCCTGGCGCACATGCTCCGAGTGATGGAGCCCAACACCTTGAGATCGGGACGGGTGAGCTGGCCAGGCCCCTCGCATGGAGCCGCCGGTTTCAGTCCCAAATCGAGGCCGTCCCCGAAACCCTGAAGTAGCCAGGCGAGCACTCGATCCGGATTGAACTCAAAGACAGGCCGGAACGAACCTGCAGGCCGGTAGCAGCGAGAGGCAGAGTCGTATTCCAGATTGTCGGGAGCGATCTCCCGGTAGAGGGCTAGGTCGCGGGATGAAGCCGCTGGCTTGATGCCGAAGCGGGACTCGATGTCAGATCGCCTCAGCTCACCCGTGAAGAACGCACGCAGCTCCAAGAACGCGAGCCTTTCGCGCTGGGTTTGCGAAGCTTCAAGAGGTTGTGCCAAGAGACCCTTTCACGGGCTCTCAGCCCATTCATACGACGCGGCCAATTGATCCGCATGAGAATGAGGATATCACACTAATCAAATTGATAACCCAGTATCGCTTTGATGTTTCCTAGGAAATCAAGCGGGATCAGCAGAGTTGATCCGTCCACCTATGACTTAACGATTGCGTCCAGTCGCGGGGCTTATCTGCTGATGCGTGAGGTCTGGCGCTTTCTTTAAGAAGTACGGCTCCTGGATCGAAAACATCTCCCTGGTGTATTCGGCGATGGATCTAGCCAGTTCCCGGTCATCAAAATCACCGGACCTCGCCAGCGCGTCGCCAACGTGGACCCATGCTTTAGCTGCCTCAGAACGCGTGGTGCGGGCCTGCGAGCTGCTTTTGCCACCCGTACGGGTGGTGAGCAGTCTCCCTTCCTGCCGAGCCTTGATGCGCCAAAGGTCGTCGTGTTTGCGGTTGCGCCCACGCGTCGCTTGCCGGGTCGCCTCAGCGTCCACACCATGCCCGCGCAACTTCTCGGCAAAGGTCTCGCGCCAGCGGTGTAGATCAGCCTTGCGTGGGTTGAGGCGCTTTCCCAGCATCGACTCGGCTCGCACGCTGATGTGAACATGCGGGTTGGCCTGGTGGTCGTGCAGCACCATCACATATTTGTGGTCCTTCAGCTCGACTTGAGCGAATTCCCGGGCTGCACGCTGCACGGCTAGCGGGTCGGTTCCGCGTGGCATCGACAGCATGATGTTGAAGGCCTCCCGCCGGTGGCTCGGCTCTGCCCCGTCGGGTATGTATGAGCCGCTGAATCGCCACTCTTCGGCCAGGTCATGCAGAACGTCCTTGCCGCGCATGATTTCGCCGCGCTGGTCCTCAATCTCCAGTCGGCCGTTCTTGCTGATGTAGCGAAAGTGGGCGGCAATGGCCCGCAGGCCGCGCCCTCCCCCAGTCACTTTCACCATGACCTGCGGCGCACGCCGCACCACCGTGGCCGCAATGCGCTGGCGGATGACGGATGCGCGTTGCCGTGCCGCGTCCCCACTCAACCGGGGAGAAGGCTGCACCTTCACGACGCGGTTGCCGGGGTAGAACAGTCGATCGCCCCAGGTGATCAGGATGCCGTCCAGGTTGTCCGGGATAGCCATGTCGAACTCCTTTCACTACTTGGTGGGGGACGTGGTTGACCCTGCGCCCCGGCTGCGCGGTTGCAGGTCGGCCAAGGCACGGGCGGCCAGCTCCAGGTGGCGGCGCACGTCGCCCGCCAGCGTGTCCAGCATCTCGCGGTAGGCCCTGGCGGGCTCTACGTTGGCCTGGCGCAGCAGCACGGTGAGGCGGTGGATGTCTCGGCTGAGGGTGGCCAGCTCGGCGCTGGAGACCCTGAGCGCCGCGATGTGTTCAGCCCTGCCGCCACCGTCAGACAGCACGGGCACGTTGGCCACCAGCCCAGCCAGGTATGCACCGCGTGACAGGCCTGCGGCTTGGGCGCCGGCAACCATTTGTGAAGCCTCGTCGGCCGTCATGCGGATGGACAACTTGACGCTGGCGGTTCGCCCAGCCTTGGGGGGCAGCTCCCCGCAACCGGGCTCACCCGCCACCGAAAGACCCAGTTCGCGCGCCACAGCGCTGCGCACCAGCTCGGACACGCTGACCCGTTGCGCCTGCGCACGAGCCACCAGCGCAGCCTTCAAGCCGCGCATTTCAACCGTGACGAAGTCATGTGTTGGGGTGTTCATGGACCGACGAATGGAGGGGCGCGGAGCGCTTGTGAAATCGGCGGCAAGCCGCCTATCTCTGCACTCACCATGAACCCAGTATTGGGCTGAATCGACGCTCTGGAGCGGCTGGATTTGGTCTCGAATCCAGCGCGTGAAAAGGCCGTTGGCGGGTTGAAGATGGCCACACCGCTGCCACCCTTGCACAGCGATTGCACAAACAAAACAGCAAGTGATCAGCCAGTGAACAGACACCGCATGAACTGACCATTTCGCGACCAACTTGCGGTCAACGCCTGAACACCTGCAGAACAGCCACTGAACAGAAACCGCACGATGAAGCTGATTCCGACCGATCCGCCCGGCAGAAGCTCTCGCAAGGCGAGGCAATTCGCGCAAGAAATGCGTGAGCTTCGCGCACAGGGCTACACCTTCGAGGCGATTCGCATGGCTTTGGCCGCGGTGGGTGTGCATGTGAGCAACGCCACGGTCCAGCGCGAAGTGGCCAGAGCTGCCACGAGCCGGGGTGTTATGCCTGCGGTGGACTCAGGGCTGCGGTCTGGGAATGAACTTACGGAACCTGCACCCATGCCGTCTACCGCAGCGCCTGAATCGACCACCGTGTCATCGCCAGCACTCGAAGACGCCATCGAGACCGATGCGCGCAGCGGAAAAGAGATCGCCGAGGCGTTCGCCAGCAGCCGGATCACCAACCCCCTGGCCCGCGCCAGGCTCAACGCGAAGGACCCACCATGAAGATCGCCGTCATCAATTTCTCTGGCAACGTAGGCAAGACCACCGTCGCTCGCCACCTGTTGCTGCCCCGGATCGAAGGTGCGGAACTGATTTCCGTCGAGAGCCTGAATGCTGGCGAGGGTGAAGGTCAGGCGATGCGCGGCCGGCAGTTCGGGGCACTGCAGGAATACCTGCAGACCATCGACAACGCGGTGGTGGACATCGGGGCCAGCAACGTGGAGGAATTGCTCGACCTGATGCAGAAGTACCGAGGCAGCCAGGAAGACTTCGACGTCTTTGTGGTTCCGAGCGTGCCGGCCCTCAAACAGCAGCAGGACACCATCGCCACGCTGGTCGAGCTGGCGCGGCTGGGGGTGCCACCGTCCAAGGTGCGGCTGGTGTTCAACATGGTGAACAGCGCCGCTGATGTCCCTGCGCACTTCGACCTGGTGCGGGCCTTCCTCAAGGCAAAACCCATTGCCACAGAGAACGCCGCCTGTCACCTGAGCGCCAACGAGGTCTATGGACGGATCCGGGGCAGTGGCGCCGACCTCACCGCCTTGGCCCGAGACGAGACCGACTACAAGGCCTTGATCGTCAAGGCCAGCGACACCGCAGAAAAGCTCACTCTGGCCCAGAAGCTGGCCACGCGGCGGCTGGCCCTTGGCGTGGTGCCCGAGCTGGATGCCTGCTTTGCGGCACTCGGACTGGGAGAGAACACCGCCAACAACGTGGTGCCGCTGGGACGGCAGGTGAAGTGAGCGACCTGGTCACAGCCCGCGAAGAGCTGATGGCCGTGGCCATCGGCGACCTGGGTGCCTTGCTTGATCGGGTCGAGACCCTGGCACCCCAACTGGACGCGAGTCGCTTGGAGTTGCTGCGAACCAGCACCGACCTGGCAGAAAAAGTCGAGGCGTACTCAAGACGCATGGATGAGCTCACCGAAAACGCAAAGGTGCAGGCGGTCAAGCACATCGCCCGCCGCGCCGACGAAATGGCCCGGGGGACTGTGGACACACAGACCCGGGCCATGGCGGAAGCGGCGCGGGTGGTGTTCCGCAACGAAATCGGCCCGACTCTGCAGCAGGTGACGCTGCCGCTGCGGGAGGCGGCGGCCATGGCCCGCAAGGGTGCACGCCCCTGGGAAGGGTGGCTGCTGCATGCCGCGACGGCGGTGCTTGCTTCGGCCATCAGCTGGGCGATGGCCGCCTGGTTGTGGCTTCGGTGAGAAGCCGCGACCGGGATCGTGCGAGCCGGCGGTAGCCGGCGAGCGCGTTTCGAAATTTCTGGTGAACCACACCGCCCGCCTATGGGGCGGTGTGGCGCTGGGCTTGATCAGGCCTTGAGCTTGCGCATCTCTTCGGCCAGCACCCACAGCGCCCGGTTCAGGCTCACGCTGCTGTCAATGCTCGCCACCGGGCGGGTGTGCAGGCGCCGGCCCTTGGCGCCTAGGCCCGGCTGGCCGCCCTTCATGGCGTTCTCCTGCACACGCTGGAACGTGGTCCACAGGCTGGCACCGAAGTCTTCCGGCCGGCGTGCTTCGATCAGCTGATCGGCGGTCACCGGTGCGGGTGGATCGCCCTCCCCTCGTTCGCCATAGCGCAGCGCCAGGGCGGCCGTGGCAAACGCCCGCTGCTCCTCGGGCTGCAGTGTCAGGGCCTTCATGCCCTCGGTGGACGCGTCCACGGTCTCGAAGTCCTCCAGAACGCGAAAAGCGCCCTCGATCACGTCATCCCGGATGTTGCCCTTGTGCGGGATGCGGATGTCGTTGGACACATCGCCCACCACCAGACCGTTGCAACAGACGAAGCGGAACACGCCCGCGAGCATCTGGTAACTGCTGGCGCCGTCGTGGCTGTTGATCAGGATGATCTCGTTGGCCTCGGGACGGGTGTTCACTTGTCCTGCGTGGCGCATGCGGATCATGTGCTTGGTGAACTCGGTCTTGCCTTCGATGCGGCTTTTGCTCTGGGCCACCATGAAGGGTTCAAAGCCTTCCTGGCGCAAGCCGCGCAGCACGTCGATGGTTGGGATGTAGGTGTAGCGTTCGGAACGGCTGCCGTGTTTGCCTTCGGCAAAGATGGACGGGGCGGCCCGGCGCATCTGCTCTTCTGCCAGCGGGGTCTCGCTGCGGATGACGAAGGTGTTCTGGCCAAAGCGGGCGGCCAGGCGGGGGGAATGGGCAGTGGAGATCATGGTGGGCTCCTGGTTCGGAATGAATGAATGGGATGGAGACCGGGCGGCTGGCGCCCGGTGGTGTGCTTCAGGCGGCTACCGGCTGTGGGCTCTGCGGTTCCTGCGCGCCGCGGCTGCGGCGGGCTTCGCTCTCGGCCTTGCTGTCGAGGTAGTCGATGTCCTCGACGGTGAACGCCATGCCGTAGACCTCTCGGCCGTCACCGTCCTGGTACTGGGTGTTGTGCAGGCGGCCCACCACGTTGACGTGCGAACCTTTGCCCAGGTACTCGGCGGCGTGTTCGGCCTGCTTGCCCCAGAGGGTCCACTGAACAGCGACCGCGCGTTCCTCGCGGTCTTCACCGCTGCCGCGGTACTGGTTGCTGATGGCGGTCAGCGTTGCCTTGGCGAGCCGGCTCTCGCGCCCGTTGACGAATTCGAGCTTGACAGCACCGGCCAGGTGCGCGTGGCGCTGGATGACTTGAACATTGGCCATGGTGGATCTCCTTGCAAGAGCGACCAGCCGGACCCCGACCCGGGCTCCTCAAAACCGATCCTCTCGCTCGGACTCCCTCGCTCCCGCCCACGGGCGGGCGGGGGGTGGGCATGGCCCCTTCCCTCGGGAAGGGGTGGGGGATGGGCATTCCCCTTGCAGCACGAAACAGTGAGCCAGTCACCTGGCCCACCGCTGAAAGATCCCCCCACAAGTCCCCCTCACCTGTGGATGGGGGCGCCGTGGGGGGATGACGGTGGGCCCATTGGCGCACGCGCTGCCCCAGCCTCTTCGGGCGACCAGCGCAGCGCAGGCGACCGGGTGAAATGAGCAGCGGCGGCTCTGCGGACGCCGTGACACCAAGCGCAGCGACTGGCGCGGCGTTCGAGCCGATGTGATCAATTCCGGGTTTCGGTTGTTGGCTGTCCGGATGCCCAGCGGCCCGGCTTCGGGCATGGCGGGTGACCGGGGGGACGATCTGCCGGACGGGACGGGACCACAGCACAGCGGCGGGAGCGGCCCGGTCGGCAGTTCGTCAAGCGGGCTTCGTTGTCGCGCAGCGGCAAGGAAGCAGAGCCCGCGATCCCAGGGCACGGGCAAGGGCCGCGACACCATACCGCCGGCTGTGCCGGCCTGGTCAAACGCATCTTCGATGCACGCGCGCAGCGCGCACTTCAACGAAGAAAAAAGGGGGCGAAGCCCCCTGGCTCAAACGAGGCCGATTTCTGCCATGGAGCAGACCACCTCACCTGCCACGATGAAGTGGTCCAGCACCCGCACATCGACCAGAGCCGTGGCCTGCTTGATCGTCTGCGTCAGATGTTCGTCGGCTCGCGACGGACGCGCTTCGCCACTGGGGTGGTTGTGCACCAGGACCAGGGCACTGCTGTTGCGCAGAAGAGCATCGCGCACGATCTCTCGTGGGTAGACCGAGGTCTGACTCACCGTGCCCCGGAACATCTCGACGTAGTCCAGCACGCGGTTCTGCGAACTCAGGTGCATCACCGCAAACACCTCGTGCGGCAGATGCCCTAGGCGCGAGCGCAGGAAGTCCTTGACCACCGCAGGCGAGTCCATCAGGTCGCTGCCGCGCACCTGGGCCGCCAGCAGCCGCTGCGCGGCCAGCAGCACCTCGTCGGCCTCGGCCGGCCGGTACTGCCCTGTCACATCACGGATGAGCAAGCCGCCCGAACCAGCGGGCACCGACAGGAGGGAATCCAGGGAAGAGAACAGATCGTGCTGCATGACCAACTCCGGTGATCGGGCGGGATTGCCCGAGACCGGAACCGGCACGCCGCAGCGCAGCGGTCACAGGTTCGAAGACGGCCGCAAGGCCGCCAGCGCCCACAGGGCGCGCAGACCTTGACGGCGAGAACGGTGTGCAAGGATGAAGGGATCAGCAAGCCAGCCCCACCACACATGCCTGAGCGAAACAGGCAAGCGCAGCGCGCAGGCCGGGGGCCCACCAACGGCCGGAGGCGTCAGGGATCGGAGCCGCATGGCCGCGACCTGCAGGGGCGCGGGGCGAAGCCCGCAGAGCCCGACGGCGGTACGCCGGGACGCTGTTTCAGAATCGATACTCGTCAACGGTGACACCCAACACCACCGAAGACAATTCATCAAAACCATCTCCTTGTGCCATGACCACCGTCTCCAGAACCGAAACCACTGCCTGGGCCTTCCGTACCCGGTTTCGCCGGGGCGCGTTTGGCTGGAAAGGCACTCAGCTGGCCATAGGCCGCATCAACGAAGCCCTGACCGAGATCCGCGCCGTCGCCCGTCACGACACCGCCTCTGCCGCCGAAGGTGCCGTGCTGCTGCTCGAGAGGCTTTCCCCTGCGCTCTGCCAGATCGACAGCTCGTCGGGCGCCCTGGGCAATGCCACCTACGCCTCGGTCCAGGAACTGGCGCCCCTGATCAGCCAAGCGCCCGTGAGCGCCCTCGTTCGCAAGAAATGGCTCGACCGCCTGTTTGATGCCATCCAGGAAGACGATCCCCCCTACATCGAGTCCCTCGGTGACCACTGGGGCGATCTGTGCGCCACAAAGGAACTGGCCTCCGCCTGGGCAGACCAGCTCCTGCCGACCCTGAAAAATGTCCTGCGAGAGCGCAAGCGTGGCACCTACGCCTTCTTCTCCGGCGCCACCCTCTGCTACAGCGCCCTGTTCAAGGCCGAACGGCACGATCAGATCCTGGAACTGCTGGACATGGACCCGCACCCGATCTGGCCCTACCTGGTCTGGGGCGCCAAAGTGCTGGCAGCCAGAGGGCAGATCGACGAAGCCATCACCTACCTGCGTGAACGGGCAGGTAGCACCACCAGCGACACCCTCATCGCCCGCTTCGCCGAAGAAGAACTGCTCAAGGCCGGTCGCCGTGCCGAAGCCTTCAACCAGTTCGCGCTGCTCGCCAATCAGGCCAACACGCACCTCGCCACCTTCCGGGCCCTGGCCAAAAAGTACCCCGAACTGGCCAAGGACAGGCTGCTGGACCACCTGATCGCATCCACACCAGGCGAGCCCGGCAAGTGGTTCGCCACCGCCAAAACCCTGAATCTGTTCGAGCAAGCAACGCGCCTTGCTTGGGCCTCACCGTGCGACCCCAAGACCCTGAACCGAGCCGCACGCGACCACCTCAAGACCCAGCCAGACTTCGCCATGCAATGTGCGCTGGCCTCTTTGCACTGGATGTCGATGGGCCACGGCTACGAACTCACTGGCCTGGATGTTCAAGACGCCCACCGTATAGCCATCGAGGCAGCATGCGCTTGTCAGCAGGCCGGACAGACTCGGGCTTCCATCGAACAACTCCTCTCCACCGACAGACCAATGTCGGCCTGGATGAAGCGATCACTGGGCAAGCTGTCTTAGCCAGAGGCTCCTGCTCCCCGGTCAAATTGCCGGGTTGATGGCTGCTCGTAGCCGGAGCAAGCAGCGATACTGCGGAGGGAAACGTTGGCCCACCGTAGAACCATGCTTTTTTGGCTTGCGCTAAACCTAAGGCGGCAGGCGTTGCATGACCACAACGTTCGCGCACATACCCAGCCGCGTGAGGACCAAAAACCTGTTGTGACGGCATGGGCTCTTCGTGAAGCCGTCATCACAACGGCCTGCGCAACGGCGGTTTACCCCCCGGTTTACCCCCGGAGCGACACAAAGAAAAACGGGTTAGCCCATTTCTGAGCTAACCCGTTGATTTTATTGGTCGGCGTGGCGGGATTCGAACTCGCGACCCCTTGCACCCCATGCAAGTGCGCTACCAGGCTGCGCTACACGCCGACAAGCCTTGCATTATAGCGTGCAAATCACACCTCTCAGATCTGCATACCCAGCAGATCACGAATTTCCATCAGTTCGCGGCGGACCCCCAGGAGCAACTGGGCATCCATGTCGACGGGTTCGGGCACTTGGAGCGCGACAGCTTCGACGTCCTCCATCGTCACGTCAGACACATCGGCATCGCCGTGTTCCGGACGGAGACGGTCCCGCTCCACTTGAACCATCTCCTGCAACTTGTTGCGCGCGCCACTGATCGTGAAACCTTGGTCGTACAGCAGCTCCCGAATGCGCCGGATCATCAGCACTTCGTGGTGCTGGTAGTAACGACGGTTGCCGCGACGCTTCATCGGCCGCAGTTGGGTGAACTCCTGCTCCCAGTAACGCAGCACATGGGGCTTCACGCCGCACAGCTCGCCGACTTCCCCAATGGTGAAGTAGCGCTTTGCGGGGATCGGCGGAAGCGATTTTTCCATGAAAATCAAGGGAGTACGGGCAGAACCTTGAAATTTACTCTAACACGGAACCCCGTGTGCA
Organism: uncultured Hydrogenophaga sp.; assembly: GCA_964550405.1. Lineage (GTDB taxonomy): Bacteria > Pseudomonadota > Gammaproteobacteria > Burkholderiales > Burkholderiaceae_C > Hydrogenophaga. The sequence continues at coordinate 125,208 of CAZJZD010000008.1, forward strand.
GATGAGGAAAAAAATGTCGCTCATGTGTTGCAAATAGCACCGACTGCGTCACAAGCCGGCATCTGCAAGCCCCGCCCTGGAGAAACAGGAAGGCCCGGAGACCAGAGGTCTCCGGGCCTTCCGGAAAAATACTGCTCAGGCGCCAGTCGCCGCTGCCTGCACCTGCTCCTTGAGCTTGGGGCTCGCATGAAATGTCACCACCCGCCGAGCCTCGATCGCCACGGGTTCACCCGTGCGCGGATTTCGACCCGGGCGCGGTGCCTTGGTCCGGATCTGGAAGTTGCCGAAGCCCGAAATCTTCACGTCGGTCCCATTGACCAGACTGTCGGTGATCAGGTCGAAGAAGGCATCGATCATGTCCTTCGATTCCCGCTTGTTCAGCCCGATCTGGTCGAACAGGAGTTCGGCCAACTGTGCTTTGGTCAAGGCCGGGGTTTCGAGACTTTCGACCGCGAGTTCCATGTCTTGTGCTCCAGGTTTCTTTATCGGCAGATCGTCAGCGCAGACGCGCCGACACGCGGTCGCTCAGTGAGGCCACCACATCCTTGACCACCGCCTCGATCTCGTCGTCGGTCAGTGTAGCGTCGTCGCGGTTGAGGGTCAGGCGCACCGCCAGGCTCTTTTCATCGGCAGCAAGGCCCCCTGCGACCGGGCCATCGGCAGCCTTCTTCGGGCGATAGACGTCGAACAGCACGGCATCGCGCAGCAACACGCTGCTCGGTGCGCGGATCGCGTCCATCACGGCCGCATGCGTCACCGACTCCTTGACCACGACCGCAATGTCACGCTCCACCGGCTGGTGACGGCTGACGGACTGGAACACCGGTACGTCGCGCCGCAGCACGGCGTCCAGCGCCAGTTCGAACATCACTGGCGCCTGGGCCAGTTCGTAGCCCTGGCGCCATTTCGGGTGCAGTTCACCCACATGGCCGATACAGCGCGCGCCCAGCCAGACGCTGGCGCAACGGCCCGGGTGCATGGCGGAATGTTCGCCGGGCTGGAAGGTGGCTTGCAAAGGCGCGAGCAACGCCTGCACATCACCTTTGACATCAAAGAAGTCGACATTGCGCTCGGCACTGCCCCATTGCAGGCTGTCCACGCCGCCATAGGCCAGACCGGCCACACGCATCGGCTGGTCGAAACCGGCCACGCTGGTATCGCTGTCCGGCACCGACGCGTCCTTGCGGAACACACGCCCCAGCTCGAACAGGCGAACGCGCTGGGCCTTGCGGTCGAGGTTGAACTTGAGCACCGCGATCAGGCTACCCAGCAGCGACGAGCGCATCACGCTCATCTGGCTGGCGATCGGGTTCAGCAGCTTGATCGGGTCGGTGTTGCCCGCCAGCTCGCGCTCCCAACGCTCTTCCACGAAGCTGAAGTTGATGGTTTCCTGGTAGCCCAGCTGCGCCAACTGGCGGCGCACGGCGAATGGCCCACGCTTGGATTCCGCACGCAGCTTGGCCGTGATGGGTGCCAGCGGCGGGTTGGTCGGCAGCTGTTCGTAACCGATCACGCGTGCCACCTCTTCGATGAGGTCTTCCTCGATCTGGAGATCAAAACGGAAGGCCGGCGGCGCAACCGTGACCGTGCCGTCGCCTTCGGTCACGTCCAGCCCCAGGCGCCGCAGCGCGCCGGCGCACTGGTCTTGCGTGACAGGCATGCCGATGACCTTGACCGCTCGAGCCACGCGCAAGGTGACCGGTATGCCCTCGGGCAGCGCCAAAGTCTGGTCGTCGAGCGGTCCGGCCTGGCCGCCGCAGATGTCCAGCACCAGCTGCGTGATGCGCTCGACGTGCTCGACCGTCGTCGACGGGTCCACACCGCGCTCGAAACGGTGACCGGCGTCGGTGCTGAAGTTGTAGCGGCGCGAGCGGCCGGCAATGGCCTTGGGCCACCAGAAGGCGGCTTCGATGAAGATGTTCTGGGTGTCGTCGGACACGGCGGTGGCGTCACCGCCCATGATGCCGGCCAGCGACTCGACCTGCTGGTCGTCGGCGATCACGCCGACTTCGGCGTCGACCGTGATCGTGTTGCCGTTGAGCAGCTTGAGCTGTTCGCCCTCGCGGCCCCAGCGCACCTGCAGACCCCCGTGGATCTTGTCGAGATCGAAGATGTGCGACGGCCGACCCAGCTCGAACATCACATAGTTGGAGATGTCCACCAGCGGCGAAATGCTGCGCTGGCCGCAGCGCGCCAGGCGCTCGACCATCCAGGCCGGCGTCTCGGCCTTGGTGTTCACACCGCGAACCACACGGCCACTGAAACGGCCGCACAGGTCACGGGCCTGCACGTCCACCGGCAACCGGTCTTGCACCTGCACCGCGACCTTGGGGAATTCGGGCTGCACCAGCGGCGTGTCGGTCAGCGCGGACACCTCGCGCGCGATGCCGTACACGCTCAGGCAGTGCGCCAGATTGGGCGTGAGCTTGAGCGTGAACAGCATGTCATCCAGACCCAGCTGCTCACGGATGTTGCGGCCGACGACGGCGTCGTCACCCAGCTCCAGCAGGCCGTTGCTCTCTTCCGAGATTTGCAGCTCCTTGGCCGAGCACAACATGCCCTGGCTTTCGACGCCGCGCAGCTTGCCGAGCTTGATCGCAAACGGCTTGCCGTCTTCACCCGGCGGCAGCAAAGCCCCGACGGTGGCGCAGGGCACCTTGATGCCGGCGCGGGCATTGGGTGCGCCGCAGACGATGTTCAGCGGGGCGCCCTGCCCCACGTCCACCTGGCACACGCGCAGGCGGTCTGCATTGGGGTGTTGTTCGGCGCTCAGGATCTGGCCCACCACCACGCCGGTGAAGGCAGGCGCGAAGGGACGCAGTTCCTCCACCTCCAGACCGGCCATGGTCAGGGTGTCGGCCAGCTGCTGGCTGGTCAGGGGCGGATTGCAGAAGGCACGCAGCCAGGATTCGGGGAATTGCATGAAATCACTCAGTACGTGTGCAGAACAAGGGCTTTCGTCCAGAACACCGCAGAACCGGCTTTGCCGGGCTGCAGGTGTTGCCCCCTGGGGGGTGACGCGAAGCGTCGCGGGGGGTCACCTGAACTGCGACAGGAAGCGAATGTCGCCGTCGAAGAACAGGCGCAGGTCGTTCACGCCATAACGCAGCATGGTCAGACGGTCCGGCCCCATGCCGAACGCAAAACCGATGTAGCGCTCGGGATCCAGGCCCATGTTGCGCACCACGTTCGGGTGCACCTGACCGGAACCGGCCACCTCCAGCCAGCGACCGGCCAATGGGCCGCTCTGGAACTGGATGTCGATCTCGGCGCTGGGTTCGGTGAACGGGAAGAAGCTGGGACGGAAGCGCAGCACCAGATCGTCGCTCTCGAAGAAGGTGCGACAGAAATCGGTGAAGACGACCTTGAGGTCTTTGAAGCTCACGTTCTCGCCAATCCACAGGCCTTCGCACTGGTGGAACATCGGCGAGTGCGTGGCGTCGCTGTCGACGCGGTAGGTGC